>NZ_JBFBAL010000014.1:0-161824 GCF_040682175.1 Streptomyces sp. NPDC051320 | reverse complement strand
CCCGCCAGAAGCGAGGCGACGGCCTGCGTCAGCGGATCCATCCGCGTCTCCGGGTCCCACAGTCGAGCCCCTCCGGCGATTGGGGAGCGGGGGCCGGGGCAGAGCCCCGTGCCCACCCCAGGTCAGACAGACCGGAACGCAAGCACCACGTTGTGCCCACCGAACCCGAACGAGTTGTTGACGGCCGCGATCGGCCCCTCCGGCAACGCCCGCGGCTTGTCCCGCACGACGTCCGCGTCGACCTCCCCGTCGAGCTCATCGACGTTGATGGTGGGCGGAGCCGTACGGTGATGCAGCGCAAGCACCGTCGCGACGGTCTCGATACCACCGGCGCCACCGAGCAGGTGCCCGGTCATCGACTTCGTCGCGGAGACCGCGACACCGTCGAGAGCGTCACCGAACACCTGACGGAGCGCCTTGATCTCGGCGACGTCGCCCTGCGGCGTGGACGTCGCGTGCGCGTTGAGGTGCACGACCTCGGCCGGCTTGAGATCGGTCGACTCGAGCAGGTGCCGCAGCGCCGCTGCGATACCGCGCCCCGTCGGCTCGGGCTGGGCGATGTGGTGGGCGTCCGACGACAGACCCTGCCCCACCACCTCGCAGTAGACCTTCGCACCGCGCGCGGCGGCGTGCTCGGCCGACTCCAGGACCACGATCCCGGCGCCCTCACCGAGCACGAAGCCGTCACGGCCGGTGTCGTACGGGCGGGAGGCCTGCTCCGGGTGGTCGTTGTTCTTCGACATCGCCATCATGTTGGCGAAGGCGGCGATCGGCAGCGGGTGGATGGTCGCCTCGGTGCCGCCGGCGACGACGATGTCGGCACGGCCGGAGCGGATCATCTCGACCGCGTACCCGACCGCCTCGGCCCCCGACGCACAGGCGCTGACCAGCGCGTGTACGCCGGCCTGGGCGCCGAGCTCGAGGCCGACGTTGGCCGACGGACCGTTGGGCATCAGCATGGGGACGGTGTGCGGGGAGACGCGGCGTACGCCCTTCTCCTTGAGCACGTCGTACTGGTCGAGCAGGGTGGTGATGCCGCCGATGCCGGAAGCGATGACGGTGCCCAGCCGGTTGGGCCGGATCACCGGAGTGCCGTCGGGGCTGGTGTCCTCGCCGGCCTTCGCGGTGAACCCCGCGTCGGTCCAGGCCTCACGGGCCGCGATGACTGCGAACTGGGCCGAGCGGTCCAGCTTGCGGGCGAGCGGACGGGCCAGGACCTCGCTCGGGTCGACGGCCACCGGGGCGGCGATGCGGACCGGCAGGTCGGCAAAACGCTCTTCGGTGAGGGGCTTGACGCCGGAACGGCCTGCGAGCAGTCCGTCCCAGGTCGATGCGCTGTCGCCACCCAGCGGTGTGGTTGCGCCGATACCGGTGACGACCACGGTGCGATTGGTCGGGCTCACTGGAATTTCTTCTCCACGTGTAGAGGGATCTGAGAGGGACCGGCGAGCCGGTCCCTCCGCATCACGGCGCCACCACCGGGTGGCGTGTCAGCCGCGCGGCCTGGGTCAGGCCTGGTGCTTCGAGATGTAGTCGGCAGCATCGCCGACCGTCTTGAGGTTCTTGACGTCGTCGTCGGGGATCTTGACGTCGAAGCGCTCTTCGGCGGCGACGACGACCTCGACCATGGACAGCGAGTCGACGTCCAGGTCGTCGGTGAAGGACTTGTCCAGCTGGACGTCCTCGACCGGGATACCGGCGATCTCGTTGACGATCTCGGCGAGACCGGTGACGATCTCTTCCTGCGTGGCGGCCATGATGGCGCTCCTTCGATGTGTAGCAGAGTGTCTCGGTGACATCTGGGGGTGTTCGAACGAACCGGATTGCTCCGGAATGCCCTGGAGGACGGTATGCCCTAGGGGAGGGTAACGACCGTCGCGGCGTAGACGAGACCCGCCCCGAAGCCGATGACGAGCGCGGTGTCCCCGCTCTTGGCCTGACCGGTCGCCAGGAGCCGTTCCATCGCGAGCGGGATCGAGGCCGCGGACGTGTTGCCGGTGGTCTCGACGTCGCGGGCGACCGTGACGTGCTCCGGCAGTTTGAGGGTCTTCACCATCGAGTCGATGATCCGCATGTTGGCCTGGTGCGGGATGAAGACGTCCAGGTCGTCCGCGCTGATCCCGGCCGCGTCCAGCGCCTGCTGGGCGACCTTCGCCATCTCGAACACGGCCCAGCGGAACACCGCTTGGCCTTCCTGGGTGATCGCCGGGAACTTGGCCGGGCCGTTGCCGCCCCGGTACTCCGACCACGAGGTGGTCTGCTTGATCGTTTCGGCTTTGTCGCCCTCGGACCCCCACACCGTGGGCCCTATGTGCGGCTCACGGGAGGGACCGACCACGACGGCGCCCGCGCCGTCACCGAACAGGAAGGCCGTCGCGCGGTCCTCCAGGTCGGTGAGGTCACTCAGCCGCTCGACGCCGATGACGAGTACGTACTCCGCCGAACCGTCGACGACCATGCCCCTGGCGAGCGTCAGACCGTAACCGAAGCCCGCGCAGCCCGCCGAGATGTCGAAAGCGGCCGCCTTGCCCGCGCCGACCTTGTGGGCGATCTCGGTGGCGATGGCCGGGGTCTGCTTGAAGTGCGAGACGGTCGAGACGACGACCGCGCCGATCTGGCCGGGGCTGATCCCGGCATCGGCGATCGCCTTGCCGGAGGCCTCGATCGACATCGCGGCCACGGTCTCCTCGTCGGAGGCCCAGTGGCGGGTGGCGATGCCGGAACGCGAGCGGATCCACTCGTCGGACGAGTCGATCGTCTCCAGGATCACCTCGTTGGGCACCACCCGGACCGGCCGGTAACCGCCCACGCCCATGATGCGTGCGTACGGGGAGCCCTGGCTGGGCTTGATCTTCGCCATGCTCTCTCGGGCTCCTTAGGCCCCCGCCGCGTCAGCGGCAGGTGATTGGGTCTCGGCGATGAGCGTGCGGGCCGCTTCGATGTCGTCGGGGGTCTTCAGCGCCAGCGTGCGGACCCCCGGCAGGGCTCGCTTGGCGAGACCCACCAGGGTCCCGCCGGGGCAGACCTCGATGAGCGAGGTGGCGCCCAGCTCCTTGAAGGTCTCCATGCACAGGTCCCAACGGACCGGATTGGAGACCTGATTGACCAGACGGGCCACGATGTCGGCGCCGGTGCCGACGACCTGGCCGTCGGCGTTCGAGACGTACGGCACGACCGGGTCCGAGACGACCAGGTCCTGCGCGGCCTTGCCGAGCTCGGTGACGGCCGGGGACATGTGGTGCGTGTGGAAGGCTCCGGCGACCTTCAGCGGGACGACCCGGCGTACGCCCTCCGGCTTGTCCTCGGCCAGCGCGGCGAGCTGCTCCGCGGTGCCGGCGGCCACGATCTGCCCCGCGCCGTTCACATTCGCCGGGGTCAGACCGAGACGCTCCAGATGGGGCAGGATCGCCTCCGGCTCGCCGCCGAGCAGCGCGGCCATGCCGGTCTCCGTGACGGCGGCGGCCTCGGCCATGCCGAGCCCGCGGGTCCGTACGAAACGCAGCGCGGCGACCTCGTCCAGCACCCCCGCGAAGGCGGCCGCGGTGATCTCGCCGACGCTGTGTCCGGCGACGATGCCGGGGGCGGCGTCACCCAGCGCCGAGGCCGAGAGCAGGCCGGCCGCGACCAGCAGCGGCTGCGCCACCGCGGTGTCGCGGATCGCCTCCGCGTCGGCCTTCGTGCCGTAGTGGGCGAGGTCGAGTCCGATGGCGTCCGACCACGCGGCGATGCGGTCGGCGGCACCGGGGAGTTCGAGCCAGGGAGTCAGGAAGCCGGGCGTCTGAGCGCCTTGGCCGGGAGCGACGAGTACGAGCACCCTCACACTCTCTCTTGTGGACGGCTCCGAACGCCCGTGGGGACAGGGACGAAGAACCGGCGGGCTAATTGTTGGTGTTGGACAAAAGTTTAGAGCTGCGTGTCCCGGTCAGCCAGACGCCCGAGGATCAGCGCGATTCGTAGAGTAAACGCCGACCGGACATCAGAGGGTGACCATCCGGTGACGTCTGTCACACGTCGCAGCCGGTAGCGCACGGTGTTGGGGTGCACGAAAAGCATCCTGGCGGCCCCTTCGAGGCTGCTGGCCTGCTCCAGATAGACACTCAGCGTCTCCAGGAGAGCCGAGCCCGCCTCCTCCAGCGGTCTGTAGATCTCCTCCACCAATTGCTCGCGCGCCGCCGGATCGGACGCGATGGCGCGCTCCGGCAGCAGATCGTCGGCGAGCACCGGGCGTGGCGCGTCCTGCCAGGCGTACCCCGCCTTGAGCCCGGCGGCCGCGGCCTGCGCGGAGCGGGTCGCGGCCAGCAGATCGGGCACGATCGGTCCGGCGACCACCGGACCTGCCGCATACGGCCCGATCAGCGCCTTGGCCACCTGCAGCGGATTGTCGTTGCCGCCCGCGATGACCACCAGCCGGTTGCCGAGCACCCCGGTCAGCACCTGCACCTTGGCGTGCCGCGCGGCGCGGCGGATCGCCTCGACGGTGAGTTCGCTGTCGCCGTCGGGCGCGGTGCCGAGGATCACGCAGACATGGTCGGGTGAGTTCCATCCCAGAGCCGCGGCACGGGACACCGCGCCCTCGTCGGCCTCGCCGGACAGCACGGCGTTGACCACCAGCGATTCGAGCCGGGCGTCCCAGGCGCCGCGGGCCTCGGCGGCCTGCGCGTACACCTGGGCGGTGGCGAACGCGATCTCCCGTGCGTACACGAGCAGCGCCTCACGCAGGGTGGCCTCGTCGCCGGGGGCCGCGACCTCCTCGATCGCGGTCTCCATGACCTCGATCGTGGTGCGCACCATCTCCACGGTCTGCCGCAGAGTGATCGCCCGGGTCAGCTCCCGCGGCGCGGTGCCGAACACATCGGTCGAAATGGCCTGCGGGGCCTCCGGGTGCCGGAACCACTCGGTGAACGCCGCGATACCGGCCTGAGCGACCAGACCGATCCAGGACCGGTTCTCCGGAGGCATCGCCCGGTACCACGGCAGCGTCTCGTCCATCCGGGCGATGGCGTTCGCCGACAACCGTCCGGAAGCCTGCTCGAGACGCTTCAGCGTGGCGGCATGCGGGTGTGCGGGATGGGGTGAGGGCTGCGCGGAATCGGGTTGGGGCACATGGACAAGACTGCCTTATCGGCGGAGCGGCACCTCGTGCCGGGGCTACGGTGGTCCGCGTGATGGATGTACGGCGCTCCGGCGAGCGCTACCGCGGCGGTGACCCCGAGGCCGGTATCGAGTCCCGGCACGCCTTCTCCTTCGGCACCTTCTACGACCCGGACAACCTCCGCTTCGGCCCGGTCCTCGCCTGCAACGAGGAGCGGCTCGCGCCCGGCGCGGGCTTCGACGAGCACCCGCACAGCCACACCGAGATCATCACCTGGGTGGTGCAGGGCGAACTCACCCACCGCGACTCCACCGGTCACGCGACGGTGGTCCGCCCCGGAGACGTCCAGCGCCTCTCCTCGGCTGGCGGCGTCCGCCACGAGGAGCGCAACGAGGGCACCGACCCGCTGGTCTTCGTCCAGACCTGGCTCACCCCGCTGGAGCCGGGCGGTGAGCCTTCGTACGAGATCGTCCACGGCATCGCGGACGCCACCCCGTACGACATCCGCGCCGCTGGCGCCCTGCTGCACCTGCGCCGCCTGATCCCCGGCGAGCGCACGGCGGTACCGGACGCGGGGCGGGTGTACGTCCATGTCGTACAGGGTGAAGTTCGGCTCGGCGATTCGGACTTGGGGCCCGGTGACTCGGCCCGGATCACCGATGCGTCGGGGCTGGAGCTGGTGGGCATCTCGGCGGCGGAGGTGCTGGTGTGGGACCTGGGGGACTGAGACGGCGGGGCGCGGGCGTGGCCGGTCGTGGAACCGGTCGGTCGCCAAACTAAAAGAAACTTTGAGTTCCATGCGGATATGAATCGGTGGTGCTCAGAGAACCCACGGACAACAGGGCGGCACTCTGGCGTACCGCTGCCGGCCAGCGCGGCTACTTCACCGCCGCGCAGGCGCAGGAGGCCGGGTACTCCTACCAGGCCCAGCGGTACCACGCCCAGCACGGCAACTGGCTGGTGGTGGACCGCGCCCTCTATCGCTTCAGGGAGTTCTCCGACCTGCCCGATGAGGGCGATGAACAACTGGTGCGCTGGTCGCTCTGGAGCAAAGGGAGAGCGGTGGTCTCGCACGACACCGCCCTCACCGCACACGACCTCGGCACGGCGAACCCGTCCCGTATCCATCTCACCGTCCCCCGCGGCTTCCGACAGAAGTCGGATGTAGTGATCCTGCATCGTGCGGACCTCGCTGATTCGGATGTGGAGGATCGGATGGGTTATCGAGTGACGACACCGCTGCGGACCCTCGTGGAGTGCGCGGCGGAGGGCGACGACCAGGACGTCCTCGACGGGGCCGTGGCCGAGGCGCTGGAGCGGGGCATGGTCACTCGCCGCAAGCTGCTGCATGCAGCCCAGGTCCTGGGCCCGCGTGCCGAGCTGGGCCTGGAGCGAGCGCTGGGGACCATGTCATGACCGGCCGCTATCGTGACGCCACCGCTCTGCGCCGGGCACTGGAGGCCCCGGCTGTGTCGGGGAGACGAACAAATGTCGGCACGCTCGCCGGCTAACCGAACGCAGCCCACCTCAGAAGTGGGTGGCGATCCCGAAAGCATGCCGCAGCTGGGCCATATCGTGACGGTCGCGGTCAGCCGGCTCGTAGCCCTGGTGGAAATAGACCTGCTGCTCGGCTGACAGACACGGGACAGACGTGCCACCGATCATGCCACTCACGAAGCACGACGCGGGGTAGACGAACGGGTTCTCCGCGTCGAGGGATGCCTGCACGGCCGAACCGTCCGCCGCAAAGGCGAGAGGGTGGAGGTCAATTTCGCGTCCGTCTGATGCTGCGACCACGAACCGTACAGGCCGCCAGTTCAGGCTCTCGACGAAGCCGGCACCGTTCAAGGCTTTCACAACGTCGTCTTCCCGGTCCTCCGGGTGCATGAGATCCAGATCCCGGTGCTCACGGGTTTGCTTGCCGAGCAGGGCATCAATGCCCCACCCCCCACCGATCCAGGCGTCGACCCCGGCCCGTCGCAGCAGCAGAAGCACAGACAACACGTCATCAGCTGTCATCACCCCGAGCACGTTAATGCACTTACGCAGGCCGAGTGGGGCCAGATCAACTGCTTACACACTGGTGCGTGGCGTGTGGGCGACGGCCCCCGCCGAGGTGCCGCTCGACTGACAAGTTTGCGCGGCCGCGGTCTAGCGGAGTCCGGCCACGAAGGCGTGCCAGGTGTCCGCGCGGAAGATCAGGGCGGGGGCGGACGGGTTCTTGCTGTCGCGGACCGGGACGGAGCCGACGGGGCATCCGTCGGCGACCTCGACGCAGTCGCCGCCGGTGTTACCGCTGTACGAGGAGGTGCGCCAGGCTGCGCCGTCGGTGACGGTGCACTCAACGCACTCGCCACCGTTGGTGCCGCTGTAGGTGGACTTACGCCACTCAGCGTTCCTCAGTATGAGGCGGGCCTCCATAGCGATCCTCCATCACGCAGGTGATCAGTTCCGCCGAGTCCTCGGGAGAGAGAGCTGTGGCTTGCAGACGGTACCGAGCGCCGCGTCCACCCGTTCGGAGAAGTCGCGGGTCGGGACCTTCTTCGTGGTCTCGATCTGGCCGATCAGCGAGCCCGTGCAGAAGATGATGTCGCCGAGCCGGCCCTGCCGGAGACCGCTCGCCTCTCGCTGGCGGCGCAACTCCCAGCCGTAGTAGTCCAACGGGGAAGCGCTCGGGTCGAGTGATTGCACGTTGGCCACGGCGAGGTACCTCCGGCTTTCAACGCCTGGCGGCGTTCGTTTCCGTACGTAGCCGAGCGTAATCGCCGCATTGCACGCTGGTGACATGAATCACGCAATCGATCAGCCGACCGGACCCGCCGAGTCGGCCTACCGTTCCGACTTCGCGCTGGGCGAGCACTCGGCGCGGCACCTGCGCCGCATCCTGCGCCTGTACCTCACCGGGTGGGAGCTCCTCGACGGGCGGACGCGGCCGAGTTGGCGCTCACCGAGCTGATCGCGAACGTCGTACGGCATGTCCCCGGCCGTCGCTGTCAGACCTTCATCTTCCTGCTGCAGGCCGGGGGAGTCCGCGTCGAGGTCGCGGACGGCTGTCCGCACCTGCCTCGCGCGGGCGCGGGTGATGAGCTCGGTGAGGGTGGGCGAGGGCTGCTGCTGGTCGATGCCGTCACCGACAGGTGGGGTGTGGATGAGCGCCGCGACGGCTGTGGCAAGACGGTCTGGTTCGAATGTCTGGCCATGAAGGGCGCCGAGGGGCGAGGTGCCTCAGCCTGTTCTTCCGACGAGCGTCCGCCGCGACCCGTTCTCTCCAGCGCCAGGCTGCGCTAGGCTCCCCGAAAAATGTGTCGAAGCGCTTCGACGTTGACCGCTTCCGACATCGCGGGAAGGCCCTTCGACTCAATGGAGAGTGCTATGCCGAGCTCAGCCGGTTTCACCCGCCGCCAGGTCATGACGACCTCCGCGGCCCTCGCCGTCGCGGCGTTGTCCGTCCCATCGGCCGCGCAGGCCGCCGGCCGGTCCGCGGACCCCGCCGCGAAGGCGTCCGCGCTGGACGTAGTCGCGCGTATGCAGCCCGGCTGGAATCTGGGCAACAGTTTCGAGGCCATCGGCGCCGACGAGACGGCGTGGGGCAACCCGCGGGTGACCCGGGCGTTTCTCCGCGGACTGAAGGCGCAGGGCTTCAGGAGCATCCGGATTCCGGTGACCTGGGGCCAGCACGAGGGCGCGGCTCCGACCTATACCCTCGACCCGGTGTTCCTGGCCAGGCTCAAGCAGGTGGTCGACTGGGCACTGGCCGATGGGTTCCATGTTCTGATCAACATGCACGGTGACGCGTGGCAGTGGGTGCTGGACATGCCGACCCGGCATGACGCGGTCCTGGCCCAGTACAAGGCCACCTGGCAGCAGATCGCGGCCGCCTTCCGGGACGAACCGCGCCGGCTGCTTTTCGAGAGCATCAACGAGCCCTTCTTCAACGGCAGTTCCGGCGACGCACAGAACGCCACTCTGATCAACGAGCTCAACACGACCTTCCACTCCGTCGTGCGCGCGACCGGCGGAGGCAACGCCGACCGGCTGCTCGTGATGCCGACCCTGGGGGACACCCCGGAGCAGACCCAGATCGACGGCCTGGTCGCCACCTTCACCGCGCTCGACGACCCGCATCTGGTGGCGTCGGTCCACTACTACAGCTTCTGGCCGTTCAGCGTGAACCTCGCCGGTTACACGACTTTCAACGCGGCCACCCAGCAGGATCTGACCGACACGTTCGACCGGGTGCACAAGGCCTTCGTGGCCAACGGGATCCCGGTCGTCGTCGGTGAGTACGGGCTGCTCGGCTGGGACTCCGGCCCCGGCACGGTCGAAGAGGGCGAGCTGCTCAAGTACTTCGAGTATCTCGGCTCCTACGCGCGGTACCGGGGCTTGACCACGATGCTGTGGGACAACGGCGGTCGTTTCAACCGCCTCACCAGGCAATGGAACGACCCGAGCCTCTATGCCCAGATACGTTCGAGCTGGACCGGGCGCTCCGGCACCGCGTCCACCGATCAGCTCTTCGTGCCCAGGGGCAAGACCCCGACGGACGCCACGCTCACGCTGAACCTCAACGGCACCAGGCTGAAGAAGATCGATGTCGGTACCGGCCACCTGGTCCGGGGCTTGGACTACACGCTCAGCGGCAGCACGCTGACGATCGCGGCGGCGACGCTCGGCCGGTTGACCGCGTCGCAGAAGCATGGCACGAATGCGGTCCTGTCCCTCCGGTTCACGCACGGAACTCCGTGGGCCGTCAACGTCATCACCTATGACGAGCCGGTGCTGACGAGCGCGACGGGTACCACGAACTCGCTGGTGATCCCCACCGCGTTCAACGGGGACAAGTTGGCGACCATGGAAGCGGTGTACGCCGACGGCACCGCCGCCGGTCCGCAGTCCTGGACGACGTACCAGCAGTTCAATGTGGCCTTCACACCGGACTACGCGGCAGGCACGATCACCTTGCCGACCGCGTTCTTCGACGGCGTCACCGACGGCTCCGCCGTGACCCTCACCTTCCACTTCTGGAGCGGGACGGTCGTGACGTACACGCTGACCAGGTCCGGCACCGCGGTCACGGGCACGTCCGCCTGAACACCTGATACTGAGCGGCGGTCGCCGGGCGTTCACCCCAAGGGAACAGCGCCCGGCGGCGCTACGCTGCATCGTCATGCAGGAGACGCGCCTCGACACCGCTCGCTTCCGGGCGGCCCGCCGGGTGATCGACCCGGTTTTTCTCGACACGCCGCTGTACCGCTGCGAGGCGCTGGAACCCCACCTCGGGTGCACGGTGAGCATCAAGCTCGAAACGGCGAACCCGGTCCGCAGCTTCAAGGCCCGCGGCACCGAGGTAGTCGCGAGCCTGCTCGCCGGTCATGGCCCGCGAGCCGTGGTGTGCGCCAGCGCGGACAACCTCGGCCAGGCCCTCGCCTGGTCCGGTCGCGGCCGGGGCCTCGACGTCACCGTCGTGGCATCCCGCTTCGCGACTGCGGCCAAGCTCGATCGCATCCGCGCACTGGACGCCAGGCTGGAACTGGTGGACGGCGACCACGATATGGCTCGCGAGCGGGCGGCCATCGCGCGCCACGACGGCATCCGGCTGCTCGAGGACAGCCTGGACATCGAGACCTGCGAGGGTGCGGCGACCATCGGCCTGGAACTGGCGGATGCCGTGCCGTCGTTCGACGCCGTCCTGATCGCTCTCGGCGGAGGGGCGCTGGCCACCGGGATGGGGCATGTGGTGAAGGCCATGGCGCCCGAAACCGAGGTGATCTGCATCCAGCCGCTGGGCGCACCGGCGATGACACACTCGTGGCGCAGGCGGCGCGTCGTCACCACCGACGCGACCGACACCATCGCTGACGGCGTCGCCGGCCGGCGTCCGATCCCGGCCGTCCTGGACGACCTCCTGCTGGTCGCTGACGACGCCGTCCTGGTCCAGGAGGCGTCGATCATCGCCGGTATGCGGATGCTCCTCGACCACGCCGGCCTCGTCGTCGAACCGTCGGCCGCGCTCGGCATCGCGGCGATCCTGGAAGACCGTGACCGCTTCGCCGGCCGACACGTAGTCACCATCGTGTGCGGCAGCAACGTCGACGCAGACGCCTACCACCGCTGGGTCGGTGCGGCTCCTATCCGCTGATCTTCGCAGCGGATCCCGGCCTGCAGACCGGGCACGCTGATCGACATGCCGACGAGCCGCGTGGTGGTGGCGTGGAACGAGGGCGACACGAATCCACTGATCCGCTCGTTCGTCCGGATCGCGATCGCCGCCTACCGCGACTGAGCGCCCGACCCGGGTACGCGGGGCTCAGGGCAGGGTCAGGATGCGGGGTCCTTCCTCGGTGATGGCGACGGTGTGCTCGATGTGCGCTGCCCGGCTGCCGTCGATGGTGCGCATGGTCCAGCCGTCCGGACCGGTGTAGTAGTCGTCGTGGCCGCCGGACATGAGCATGGGTTCGATGGCGAGGGTCAGGCCGTGGCGGAGCGGGAAGCCACGGCCGGGGCGCCCCCGATTGGGGAGGTGGGGGTCTTCGTGCATCCGGCGGCCGATGCCGTGGCCGCCGAAGTCGGCGGGCATGCCGCAGCGGGCGGTTCGGGCGACGGCGCCGATGGCGTGGGAGATGTCGCCGATGCGGTTGCCGGGGAGGGCGGCGGCGATGCCGGCGTCCAGCGCCCGCTGGGTGGCGCTGAGCAGTTCGAGGTCGGCGGGGCGTGGGGTTCCGACGGTGAAACTGATGGCGGCGTCACCGGTCCAGCCGTCGAGTTCCGCTCCGCAGTCGATACTCACCAGATCGCCGTCGCGCAGACGGTATTCGGTGGGGATGCCGTGCACGATCGCGTCGTTGACCGAGGTACAGATCACCGCGGGGAAGGGGACGGGGGCGAAGGAGGGCTGGTATCCCAGGAAGGGGGAACGGGCGCCGGCCTTGGCCAGGACGACGCGGGCGGCTTCGTCGAGGTCCCGCAGGGACACTCCGATTCGCGCTGCCTCCCGGGCGGCGGCGAGCGCATGCGCCACGACGCGCCCGGCTTCCCGCATCGCGTCCAGTGCCTCGTCCGTTTTGATCTCCACCATGTCCTGCGACTCCCTCGCGCCACTCACCGAAATCCAATTCTTATACCGGTATTAGTATCACGGGCATGGTGAGAACGGCTTTGACTCCCGAGGAGCGGCAGCGCGGCGAGCGGTTCGGCGCGCTGCTGCGTCAGGCGCGCGGCGACCGCAGCATGGTGGAGGTCGCCGCGGCGGCCGGGGTATCAGCGGAGACCCTGCGCAAAATCGAAACCGGCCGGGCGCCGACGCCGGCCTTCTTCACCGTGGCGGCCCTGGCCGGAGCGCTGGAGGTGTCCCTGGACGAGCTGGTTGCCGCGTGCGCGGGGGATGCCGAGGGGGCGGAAACGGCGCTCTCTGCCTGAGCGGCGGGTCGTGAACTGCCCGCGAAGAGCACACGGCGGGGCGGCTGGGGCCGTGCGTCCCCGGAAGGGGCCCGCGAGCATTGCCACGAGCAAGCCGGAGGCGGAGCGAGGGTCGGTGAGCGCCGGCCGAGTCCCCGGCCGGTCAGGCGTCCCAGGGATGCCAGACGGGCACGTCGCCGTCCCGCTGGACCCGCCCGAAGACCACGTCGGCCAAGTGGATGCCGAAGCCGATCGTGTGGGGTTGTGCCAGCTCGGCGACGAGGCGGCGCCGGTGGTCGGCGGACCGGACGGGGTCGTCGTCGACGGACGCGGACCATTCGGGGTGGGCGATCTGGATCGGCGAGTGCAGGGCGTCACCGAACGCGACCAGCCGCTGTCCATCCGCCGTGATGACGTACTCGGCATGGCCGGCCGTGTGACCGGCGGTGATCCGGACTCGCACGCCGGGGAAGATCTCCTGGCCGTCCGTCACCGTCCGGACGTGCGGTGCCATGGCGGTGATCACGTCGTTCAGGCCGTGCGCGGCCAGGAGGTCGCGCTGTGCCCATTCCGGCTCGGACACCAGGTAGTCGGCATGGGCGAACGGGGGCCGGTCGTCAGGCGCGCCGGGATGCCGGGTCCAGCCGATGTGGTCGGGGTGCAGGTGGGTGAACGCCACCGCCTCGATCTCTTCGGGCCTGCGGCCGAGTTCGGCCAGATTGTCCAGCAGCGCACCCCCGTGGATGGCGCCGCGCGGGACGCTCGGGTCGGGCGGCAGCGTCACCGGCCCGACGCCCGCGTCGATCAGCAGCGCACGGTCGTCCTGCTCCACCAGCAGGGCGCCGATGCTCGCCACGAGGTGGCCGGAGGCGTCCAGGTACTCCGGGTGAGCAGCCCACACTTCGTCGGTGGTGTCCGGGAGCCAGCCGCGCGGCGGTAGTCGCACATCCCCGTCCGGCACGAAGGACACCCTCGTGTCGCCCAGCAGCAGCGAGCGGATTCCCGCCGGCCGCCGCAGCCGTTCCTCCTGGTGGCCTGTGTCGCTTACGGAGTTCGCCATGATTGCTCCCCTTTGATGACAGTCGTCGCCGCGCCTCAAGTGGCAACTTCGTCACCATAGGCATCAAGGGCCCCGCAGATCGCCGATCACGTACGTCAGCAACCCGCACCGCGCGGCAGGTGCGGGAAGCGGAACTCGGTGCTGCTGCGGAAGACTTCGCCGGGCCGCAACACGCTGCTCGGGTACTCGGGGCGGTTCGGCGAGTCCGGGAAGTGCTGGGTTTCCAGGCAGACCGCACCGTGCCGCTCGTACGGTTTGCCCGCCGGCCCGCTCAGCGTGCCGTCGAGGCCGTTACCCGTGTAGACCTGGAGGCCCGGTTCGGTGGTCCATACCTCCATGCGCCGACCGCTGCCGGGCTCGGCGAGCCGGGCGGCCCGGCGCATCTCGTCCGGGACTCCGGGCCGGGTGAGGACCCAGCAGTGGTCGTAGCCGCCCGCGTCCCGCAGCTGCCGGCTGTCGTCGTTCAGCCGTGCGCCGATGGGTCGTTGCTCGGCGAAGTCGAACGGTGTGCCGGCGGTGGGGGCGCTCGCAGGGCAGGGGATCGCCTCGGCTGTCACTGGCAGGTAGGTGTCGGAGTCCACCGCCAAGGTGTGGGCCAGGACATCGCCGCGGCCCGCTCCGGCGAGGTTGAAGTAGGCGTGGTGGGTGAGGTTGACGGGCGTGGGCCGGTCGGTACGGGCGGTGTAGTCGAGGCGCAGGGTGCCGTGGTGGTCCAGCGTGTAGGTGACGGAGACGTCGAGCGCGCCGGGGAAGCCCATGTCGCCGTCCGGGCTGTGCAGCGAAAGCCGCACCGAGACGGCGGCGTCCCCGTGGCCGTCCGGGCCCGGTCCGGCCGACCAGAGGCGGTGGTGGAAGCCCTCGGGGCCGCCGTGCAGCGTATGCCCGCGGTCGTTCACCGGCAGCTGGTACGTGCGTCCGTCGAGGGTGAAACGGCCGTGTGCGATGCGGTTGGCGTACCGGCCGATCACCGCGCCGAAGAACGGGCTGCGCTCCGCGTAGTCCGCCACCGTCGGCAGGTTGAGCACCACGCACTCGGGTCGCCCGTCGGCGTCCGGCACGGTCAGGCTGTGCAGAATGGCACCGTAACCGAGCACCTCGGCGCGAACGCCGTGGCCGGAATCCAGGGTCCAGCGGTCGACGCGGGTGCCGTCGGCGGTGACATCGAAGGCGGAGCGGGTCAAGGTGGGGCGTGGCATACGGGTCCTCAGTGGGGGGTGCGGGGCTGATCCGGCCCGGAGGGATCGCCGGTCGGCGGGGGGCTTGCGGAGCCGGTGCGTCCCACGCTGGACTCCCGGATCATCAGCGTGTAGCCGGGCAGAATCCGCCGGGGCACGGGTGCGGCTCCTGAGTCCCCCTTCGCGATGCGTTCGATGAGGCATTCCACGGCGAGCCGGGCGATGGCTGCCTTGTCCGGGGCGACCGTTGACAGGGACACCGCCCCGTAACGGCCTTCCTCGATGTCATCGAAGCCGACCACCGCGATGTCCTCGGGCACGCGCAGCCCGCGTTCGGTGAGCACCCGCATCGCGCCCAGCGCCACGACGTCGTTGTAGGCGAAGACGGCGTCCGGCCGTTCCCCCCGCGCCAGCAGCTCGGCCATGGCTTTTGCGCCGTCCGGGCGGTCGTAGCCCTCCGTCGCGACGACCAGGGACTCCTGCGGTGTTCCGCCGGCGACCTTGATCTCCTCGCGCCAGCCGCGCAATCGCAGATGAGCGGGGAGGCGGGCGCTCTCGTTGCGGGCACCCAGGAAGGCGATCCGGCGGCGGCCGAGATCGAGCAGGTGCCGCACCGCGGTCCGGGCGGCGGCCACGTTGTCGATGGCGATCTGGTCGTAGGGGGCGGTGTATTCGCGCTCACCCAGCAGGACCATCGGCGGCCCTTCGGAACGCGCCAGCAAGTCCTCGTTCTCCAGCTGGATGGGGCTGAGAATCAGTCCGTCGATGACGTGCGAGCGGAACCCCTGGGAGACCAGGATCTCCTTGTCCCGCAGCCCGGCGGTGTGATCGAGGAGAACGGTGTGGTCATGCTGCGCCGCGGCGTCGATGATGGCGCCTGCCAGGTCGGCGAAGTAGGGGTTGCCCAGTTCGGGGACGGCGAGGGTGATGATCCCGGTGCGCCCCTTCCGCAGGTGACGCGCCGTCAGGTTGGGTCGGTAGCCGAGCTCGTCGATGGCTCGCTGGACGCGCTCACGCATGGCCGGGCTGATGTGCGGATAGTTGTTCACCACGTTCGAGACGGTCTTCGTGGAGACGCCTGCGCGCTGCGCGACGTCTTTCAGGCTGACGCCCACGGCGCTCGTTTCCTCTGCTCGGCCGGGCTGGGGCGGGCTTGACGCAAGCCCTGGCCCGGTGTCGGTTCCGGTTCCGTGGTCGTCATGCGGAGGAACCGGAGGATGCTGCGGGTAGGTCGTCCCGTGGACCGGGCCCCCGTGAGCCGTGGCCCGCCGCTGACCGGCGCCGACGCTGCCGGCGGGAGATCAGGGAAGTCGCTGAGTCCGGCTCAGCAGGGTCTGCAGCAGCACCACGAGCGCCAGGAACGCCCCATTGACGGTGTCGGTGAATGCCGAGCCGTACTGCGAGAAGTAGTGGTCGATCAGGTTGTGGATGACCGCGAGCAGCAGTACGCCGCTGAGTGTACCGCCGATCGAGCCGCTGCCGCCGGTGAGCAGGGTGCCACCGATGACGACCGAGGCGATCGCGGTGAGCTCGTAACCCACCCCGATGGTCGTCACACCGGATCCCAGCCGGGCACTGCCGAGCGCTCCGGCCGTGGCGGCGAGGGCGCCGGAGAGGACGTAGACCAGTACCTTCGTCCGGGCCACCGGGAGCCCCATCAGCACCGCGGCGTTCTCGTTGCCGCCCATGGCCGTCAGCGTCGCCCCGAAGCGGGTCCGGGCCAGCACCACGCCGGCCAGCACGAAGAGCAGACCGACGATGATCACCGGTACCCAGGTGCCGGATCCGAGACTGCGGAAAGCCGAACCCGCCGGTACCAGGTAGGTGGTGGACCCGTCGTGGGTGACGGCCTGCAGCAGTCCGCGAGCGCCGAGCAGTCCGGCCAGGGTGACGATGAACGGGGCCATCCCGGCCCGTGCCACGAGCAGACCTTGCAGCGTTCCCCAGGCGGCGCCGACGACGACCGGCAGCGCGATGGCGAGCCAGGTGCCACTGGTGTGCGCCCCGTAGGCAGCGAGGACGCCGCCGAGTGCGTACATCGAGCCGACGGACAGGTCGATGCCCCCGGTGATGATGACGAAGGTCATGCCCAGGGCCAGCAGCCAGACGAAGGCGTTGTTGCCGAGGATGCTGGTGATGTTGGACGTCGTCGGGAAGGTGGAGGAGGCGGCGGTGGCGATGGCGACGACCAGGACCAGCACGGCCAGGGCGCCGTGCCGCTGCACCTGCGAGGCGAGCCGCTCGCGCAACGGGGTCGGTGGGGCGCCGGTCCCGGCGGCGGGGCCCGGCGGCAGCGTGGTGGACTGCATGGCGGTGGGACTCATCGGCTACCACGCTCCTGGGAGGCGTACACGGCGAAGCAGATGATCGCCGCCTCGACGATCTGGGTGTATGACGTGGGGACGTTGTGCTGGGTGAGCACGGCCGTGATCAGCTGCATGAACAGCGCTCCGGCGACGGTGCCCAGCACGCGCACCCGGCCACCGGTCAGCGGAGTGCCGCCCACGACGACCGCGGTGATCGCATTGAGTTCCATGTTCAGGCCCTGGTGGGCCGGATCGGCTTCCGCGCCGTGGCCGATGATCATGACACCGGCCAGCGCGGCGAGCGCCCCGGAGATCACATAGACCGTCACCAGCACCCGGCGTACCGGCAGCCCGGACAGCCGGCTGGCCTGCCGGTTGTCGCCGATGGCGACCAGTTGCCGGCCGAAGGTGGTACGGCGTACGACCAGGCCGGCCAGCACCGCGCAACCGGCGGCGATCCACGCCATCACCGGCACCCCGGCAAAGCTGTTCGAGCCGAGCGAGAGCAGTCCGGACTGGACGACGGGCTTCGCCGAGTTGCCGTTGACGATCTCCGAGAGTCCGCGGACCCCGATCATCAAGGACAGCGTCGCCACGATCGGCTGGATCCGGGCGAAGGCGACCATCGCGCCGCTCACCGCTCCCGACACCGCCCCCAGCAGCAGGGCGATCAGCAGCGCGGTCGGCAGCCCGTAACCGAGGTAGAGCGGGACGACGGCAGCCGACAGGGCGATGACGGCGCCCACCGACAGATCGATGCCCTCGGTACCGATGACCAGCGCCATACCGAGGGCGACCAGCAGCGTCGGGGCTACCTGGAAGAGCTGGATGCGTACGTTACCGACCGAGAGGAACGAGGAGTCCAGCCCCACGGCCACCACGAAGAGGACGGCGAGCGCGGCGTAGACGCCGTACTCCTGCAGCAGCTGCAGCCGTCGGTCCCGGTCGCGGGCAACGCCCGCCCAGGTCAGGGTGGTCATCGCTGCTCCTCCTCGCCCGCGGCGGTGGTGGCCGCCTCGGCTGTGGTCTCGGGGCCGGGGGCCGTGGCGAGGGTGTCCAGCAACTCCTGCTCGGTGACTGCCGCACCCTCCAGTTCGCCGACCACCCGGCCGTCCTTCAGTACGACGACCCGGTTCGAACCCTCGATGAGCTCCTCCAGGTCGGAGGAGATCAGCAGTACGCCGAGACCGTCGCCGGCCAACTCGTCGATCAGGGCCTGCACCTCGGCCTTGGCGCCGACGTCGATGCCGCGGGTCGGCTCGTCCAGCAGCAGCACCTTCGGGTTGAGGCACAACCAGCGAGCGAGCAGCACCTTCTGCTGGTTGCCGCCGGAGAGGTCGCGGACCTTCTGATCGGGGCCCGACGCCTTGATCCTCAGCCGGTCCATGAAGAAACGGACGATCTCGTCCTGCTTGGCCTTGCTGACCACCCCGGCGCGCGAGAGCCGGGGCAGCGCGGCCAGCGAGATGTTCTCCCGGACCGAGAGGCTGGGGATGATCCCTTCGACCTTGCGGTCCTCCGGCAGCAGCACCACTCCGGCCCGGATGGCCGCCGCGGGGCTCCGGTGCGGCATCGGGCTGCCGGCGACCTCCACGGAGCCCGAATCGGTGGCCAGGGCGCCGACCACCGCCTTGGCGGTCTCGCTGCGACCGGCGCCCAACAGGCCGCCGAGCCCGACCACTTCGCCGGGGTGGATGTCGAACGAGACGTCATGTACCCGGTGGCGGACCGTGAGGTTCGACGCCCGCAGGGCGGGCCGGTCATCACGCCGGAGTGACCGCTCGGTGTCGAAGGCGGTGCTCCCCTTGTCCCGGACGGTGGACATCTCCCGGCCGAGCATCAGCGAGATCAGCTCGAGTCGCTCCAGGCGTTCGATGTCCCCGGTGTGCACCACGGCCCCGTCGCGCATGACCGTCACCCGGTCGCAGATGGCGTACAGCTCGTCCAGGCGGTGACTGACATACACCACCGCGATGGACTGCTGCCTGAGATCGCGGATGACGGAGAAGAGCGTCTCGACTTCGCGTGGTTCCAGTGACGAGGTGGGTTCGTCCATGATCACGACGCGCGCATCGACCTGGACGGCGCGGGCCAGCGCGACCATCTGCTGAGCACCCAGCCCCAGCGTGCGCAGCGGGCGGGTCACGTCGACATGCACGCCGTAGCGGGCCAGCGCCCGCGTTGCCTCACGGTTCATCCGGCCGACGTCCACCAGCCCGAAGCGGCGGGGCTCACGGCCCAGATACAGATTCCGGGCGACCGACATCAGGGGGACGAGATTGACCTCCTGATAGATGGTCGAAAGCCCGGCCCCCTGTGCCTCCAGCGGATTGCGGAAGTCCCGCTGTTGGCCGGCGAATCGGACGTGCCCGGCGTCCGGGCGGTAGACGCCCGTCATGACCTTGATCAGGGTGGACTTGCCGGCGCCGTTCTCGCCGATGAGGGCGTGCACCTCGCCGGGGCGCAGCTCGAAGTCGACCGCCCGCAGGGCGTGAACACCCGCGAAACTCTTGTCGACCCCCGTGACCTCCAGGACGGAGCCGGGCGAGGGGGCCGGTTTGTGCTGGACCAACGTT
This sequence comes from Streptomyces sp. NPDC051320, assembly GCF_040682175.1. NCBI lineage: Bacteria > Bacillati > Actinomycetota > Actinomycetes > Kitasatosporales > Streptomycetaceae > Streptomyces > Streptomyces sp. NPDC051320. Next base: position 142,220 of record NZ_JBFBAL010000014.1, on the reverse strand, counting down.
TCCTCCTCATGCGCTACAGACGCCGGCGGCCGGTCTGCGGGGCCGGCGGCTGCGGGGGCACCCGGCCGGGCACGGTCCCGGTCGGAGACCGCCGGTCAGTACACCAGGCCCTGGTCCAGCGCCTGCTGGGCGTTGGCAGAGGTGAAGTGGCCGTCCTTGATGATGATTTGGGCCTGCACGCCGGCGCTGCCGTAGAAGTTCTGCAGTGACTGGAAAGCGAGCGGGCCGAACCGCGGGTTCGTCTCGATGTCGGCGGCCAGCTGGCCGGACGCGACGTCCTTGACCGCCTGCTGGGTGCCGTCGATGGACACCACCTTGACGTCCTTGCCGGGGGTCTTGCCCGCCGACCTGATCGCCTGGAGCGCCCCGAGTGCCATTTCGTCGTTCTCGGCGTAGACGGCGTTGATACCGGGGTGCGCCTGGAGCAGCTGCTCCATGACCTTCTGGCCCTCGGTCTGGGTGAAGTTGGCGGTCTGCGACGCCACCACCTTCAGCTTCGGGTGCTTGGCCTTGATCCGGTCCTGGAAGCCCTTGGTCCGGTCGGTGGAGACGTTGTTGCCGGGAGTGCCGGTCAGGACCGCGATCTGTGCGCTGCCGCCGGTGGCATCGGCCAGGTCGTCGGCGGCTATCTGGGCCTGCCCGTAGAAGTCGGAACCGACGAAGGAGACGAAGTCCTTGCAGGCGCTGCCGGTCGCGGTGCGGTCGATGGTGAGCACCGGGATCTTCTTCTCCGCGGCCTTGGCCAGCGCCGGACCGAGGCCGTCGGAGTTCTCCGGGGCCACGATCAGGGCCTTCGCGCCCTGCGCGATCATGTCCTCGATCTGCGAATTCTGCGCGTTGACGTCCGCGTTGGCGTTGCGCTGGATGAGCTTGACACCGAGCTTCTTCGCCTGCGCCTCGATGCTCTTCGTCTCGGTCGCCCGGAACGGGTTGCTGGTGGACTCCGACTGCGAGAAGCCGACCACCGTCTTGCCGTCGGTGAGGTCCAGCTTGGGCACCCCGCCGCCGTAGGACTTGTAGGTGCAGGCCGGACCGGTTGCGGACGCGGTCGGGGAGGCGACCTGCTGTGAGGCGGCGGAGTTGTCGGCGGCAGAGGAACTGGAGTCGGAGCCGCCGGCGTCCGACCCGGAACTGGTGCACGCGCTCGCGGCCAGGCACAGTCCGGCGGTCATCACCGCGAAGGTCAGGGACTTGGCACGTGGGGTGGCGTTCATGCCGATCACATCCTCAGAGGGGGAACTGGCAAGCGGGTGGGCAGGGGCCGGCGCATGGCTCGGCCCCTGCACGTTTCCGCAGGGTTTCCAACGTTGAACAGGACAGTGGGGTATCGCTCGCAACGCTGTCAAGGCTCCGCACGTGATTGCCGGCATCGGGACTCGATGCGCCGATGTCCCGTCAATTAGCGCGTCATGCACGGGACTTTGCAGGTCAATGCCACTGAGCAGCGGGTGTGAGGGCGGCGATGACAGGGAGTCGGGGGCTGTCGAACCCAGGAGTTCTGTCAGGACGGTGGACACCGCGGCAGTGTCGTGCTGTCATTCCCCTGCCTCTTTTTTTCCAACGTTGTTAACGCTTCGTCGTGTGTCCTCCGGCGGGGCCGAGCGGGCCGCAGCACCTCGTTCTGCCGGCCCGTCGGCTATCGCAACCCCTGACCAACGCCGCGCCCTCCGCGGCCTGGAGGTATTCGTGAACGTCCGAACCGACGCAGCCGACCAGTCGGCTGATGACAACGATGTCAGTCGCCGTGGAGTGCTTCGGCTGACCGGAGCGGCCGGACTCGGCGCCGCCGGCGTCGCGCTGCTCCCCGGCATGGCGGGGAGCGCCGCGGCGGCGCCCCGCGAGGGCCGGTCGGCTTCCTCGACGGTAAGGTCCTCGTCCTTCGATCCGATCCGCCCTCCGGCGGTCCCGCTCGCGGTGCGCTCCCCGTATCTGAGCGCGTGGATGCCCGCGGACAACCTCGCCGGGACCTGGCCCACCTTCTGGACCGGCCGCACCACCGCCATGGCAGGCATCGCCCGGATCGACGGCGTGGCCTTCCTGTTCCTCGGCGCACCCAACATCTCCGGTCACGTACTGCGGGGGATGGCGCAGAAATCCCTGACGGTCGCTGCCACCCGCTCGCGGTACGTCCTGCAGGGAGGCGGCATCGAGCTGACCCTCACTTTCCTCTCCCCGGTCGAGCCCGGAGACCTGCGCCGCCAGTCGATGCCGCTGTCGTACATCACCGCGAGCGTCCGCAGCACCGACGGCAAGGCGCACGACGTCGGCCTCTACTTCGACATCTCGGGCGAATGGGCTCACGGCGACGCCGGAACCAAGATCCACTGGTCCCAGGAGCAGGTCAAGGGAGCCGGCAACGGCACGCTCACCTCGCTGTCGTTCGGCGCCGACAGCCCCAAGGCGCTCGGTGAGAACGGTGACATGGCTACCTGGGGCTCCATCGTCTGGAGCGCCACGAACCAGCCCGGCCTCACCTGGCAGATCGGCGCCGACACGGTGGTACGCCCAGCCGTCCTGGCCGACGGAAAGCTCGGCAGGACCGTCGACAGCAGGCAGCCGCGGGCCATCAACGACCAATGGCCGGTATTCGCTTTCCACTTCGACCTCGGCAGCGTGCACGGGTCGGCCCGGTCCGCCGTGCTGTCCGTCGGGCACGTCCGCGAGCCGGCGATGAGCTACCTCGGTACGGAACTGCCACCGCTCTGGCGTTCCTACTGGCCCACCTGGCAGCAGATGGCCGCCTTCTTCCACGCCGACGCCGCCCCGGCGGCCCGCCGTACCGCCGCGTTCGACAGCAAGGTGAAGCACGAGGCCACTGCCGCCGGAGGCGCCGAGTACGCGGCGCTGTGCGCACTCGCGCTGCGTCAGGCTTACGCGGCGACCGAGCTGGTCAGCCGCGACGGCAAGCCCTGGGCGTTCCTCAAGGAGATCTCCAGCGACGGCAACGTCTCCTCCATCGACGTGACCTACCCGGCCATACCGGTCTTCCTCTACACCGATCCCGCATATCTGGGTCTGCTGCTCGCCCCGATGCTGGAGTACGCGGAGCACGGCGGCTGGCCCAAGACCTTCGCCGAACACGACCTCGGTTCCCACTACCCCAATGCGGCCGGCCACAACGACGGCAACGAGGAGGACATGCCGGTCGAGGAATCCGCGAACATGCTCATCATGACGGCCGCCTACCTCGCCCGTACGGACCCGGCGACCGCGAAGGCATTCGCCACGGACCACTACCCGATCCTCAAGCAGTGGGCCGACTACCTCACCGACAACGCCCTCGATCCCGGCTACCAGAACCAGACCGACGACTTCACCGGCTTCATCGGGCACAGCGCCAACCTGGCACTCAAGGGCATCATCGCCATCGGCGCGATGAGCCAGGTCGCTGCGTTCGCAGGCAAGAAGTCGGACACCGAGAGCTGTCTGGCCACCGCGAAGAAGTACATCGGTCAGTGGGTCGGCAAGGCCCAGGACACCACCCCCGCCCATCTCAAACTCGCCTACGACCAGTCGGGGACGTGGAGCCTGAAGTACAACGGCTACCCGGACGCCCTGCTCGGGCTGGACCTGGTGCCGAGCGCGGTCGCGAAGGAGGAAGGCGACTGGTACATGACCCAGGTCAACCAGTTCGGCATTCCCCTGGACAACCGCCACGCCTACACCAAGGGCGACTGGGAGATGTGGACGGCGGCCTGGCTGCACGGCCATCCGGTCCGTGACTACCTCGTGAGCGCTCTGTACGACTTCGTCAACACCTCACCGTCCCGGGTGCCCTTTACCGACTGGTACGACACCGTGAACAACCATCAGAGTGGCGGCTTCCAGGCCCGGCCCGTCGTCGGCGGCATCTTCGCACTGCTGTCGCTGTCCCGCTGACGCCCACTCTCGCGTACCCGACTCTGGACAGCGCGCGGCAGCGCGTGCTGTCATGCCAACTGCCGCTCTTTTCAACGTTGTAGAGAGCACAAAGTGACCAGCCGTTCCTACTTCAGCTACGGAGGATCCGTGCGTACCAAACGACGACTCAGAGGCCAACTGGCCATGCTGCTGGCCGCGGGACTCGGTCTGGCGGCCCTCACCGTGTCGCCGCAGGCCGCAGCCGCAGCCGCCGACGACCCCGGCGGACCGCAGGGCCTCAAGGGCGAGTACTACACGCAGTCCGCACCCGGGGCCTTCGACTTCCACGAACTCAAGGCCACCGGATTCGACCCCGACCTCGACTTCAACAGCCTCGACTCCCGGCTCCAGACCGCCACCGGCCAGTCCGACGACGACAACGTCCGCTGGACGGGTGAGGTCGTCCCGGAGAAGACCGGCCCGACGACGTTCTCCATCAGCGGCGACAACGGCTTCCGGCTCTGGATCGACGGCAAGCTCACCATCGACCACTGGGTCGACGACTGGGACAAGGAACAGACCTCCCAGCCGGTCAACCTGACGGCCGGCAAGGCCTATGACATCAAGGTCGAGTACTTCGAGCACTTCGGGGGATCGAACCTCCACGTGCGCTGGACCGAGCCCGGCGAGAGCAAGGAGGCGATCCCCTCCTCCGCCTTCCGCCTGCCCGCCGACTGGCACTACAACGGGGCGATCTCCACGACCGTCCTCAAGGACGGGCGCACGCTCAAGCTCGACTTCGCGCAGCCCCTGGCGGCTCCGCCGACCGGCCTGCTCGACCACCTGCAGGCCGTCATCGGCGGTTCCAAGTGGCCCCTCAGCACGGTCACGGCCGACCCGGCCGACCCGCGCTCCCTCGTCGTCGGACTCAAGGAACCGGTCGTCGGCAAGAAGGGCGGCGGCGCCGCCGGCCAGGCCGACATCATCTACGACGGCAAGGGCGGCCTGAGCGGCAGCGACGGCACAGCCGTCAGCCAGTTCTGGAGCAGCGGCCCGAACGACTCCGAGTACGAGCTGAGCACCAAGTGGGCGGCCGACGTCAGCCCGTCCAACGCTCACCCCGAGTACCCGCGCCCGCAGCTCACCCGCCACGACTGGCAGAACCTCAACGGCCAGTGGCAGTTCGCCGCCGCCAAGGCCGGCGACGAGCCTCCGGTCGGCAAGCAACTCGGCGAGAAGATCCTCGTGCCGTACCCGGTCGAGTCCCAGCTCTCCGGCATCGAGCGGCACGAGGACCGGATGTGGTACCGCCGCACCTTCACCGTTCCGAAGAACTGGAAGGTGGGCACGGGCCACGGGAAGAACAGCGACCAGCGGCTGCAGCTCAACTTCGGCGCCGTCGACTGGCAGTCCGAGGTGTACGTCAACGGCAAGAAGGTCGCCGAACACAAGGGTGGTTACGACAAGTTCAGCGCCGACATCACGGACGCGCTGAAGCCCGGCAGCACCCAGGAACTGATCGTCGGCGTCTACGACCCGACCGATGAGGCGGGCGGGGAGAACCCGCCGGTCGGCAAGCAGCGCACCGATCCCAGCGGCATCTGGTACACCCCGTCCTCGGGCATCTGGCAGACCGTGTGGATGGAGCCGGTGGCCGCCGATCACGCCACCGACCTCAAGATCACGCCGAACGTCAAGGCGGGACTGGCCACCGTGGAGGCCACCGGCGTACGCGACGGTGTGCCGGTCACGGCGACGGCGTACGACGGTGAGCGCGCGGTCGCCACGGCGAGCGGGCGCACCGGTGCGCCGCTGACCCTGAAGATCAACAAGGCCCACCTGTGGTCTCCGGACGACCCGTTCCTCTACCACCTCAAGGTGCGCGTCGGACAGGACCGCGTCGGTAGCTACTTCGGGATGCGCTCCATCGCCGTCGAGAAGGTGAACGGCACCCCCCGCACGGTCCTCAACGGCAAGCCGATCTTCATGATGGCCACGCTCGACCAGGGCTTCTGGCCGGACGGGCTGTACACGGCACCGACCGACCAGGCGCTGTCCTACGACCTCAAGATGCACAAGCAGATGGGCTTCAACTCGGTCCGCAAGCACATCAAGGTGGAACCCGACCGCTGGTTCTACTGGGCGGACAAGCTCGGCCTCCTCGTCTGGCAGGACATGCCGGCCATGAGCAGCACACCGGACACGGCCGCGCGCGCCGAGTACGAGCACGAGATGAAGCAGATGATCGACCAGCACAGCAACCACCCCTCGGTGATCATGTGGGTCACCTTCAACGAGGGCTGGGGCCAGTACGACGTGGGGCGCATCGCCGCGCAGGCCAAGGCCTGGGACCCGACCCGGCTGGTCAACAACATGTCGGGCCTCAACCTGGGCGCCGACGGCGGGACCGGCGACATCATGGACGAGCACGGCTACCCGAGCCCGGCTCTGCCGCCCCACCCCGACGGCAAGCGCGCACTGGTGAGCGGCGAGTACGGCGGTCTCGGACTCGCGGTGCCCGGGCACGCCTGGGCCGTGCAGCAGTCGTACGTCGACGTCGACCCGTCGGCCTACACGGACGACTATCTGGCACGGCTCGCCGAGGTCCACAAGCTGGCCTGCCAGGGCAGCAACGGCGCCGTGTACACCCAGATATCGGACGTCGAAGGTGAGCTCAACGGCCTGATGACGTACGACCGGAAGGTCGTCAAGCCCGATGTGAAGCGGGTGAAGGCGGCGCAGGACGCGCTGATCCACGACGCGTCGCAGGCGACCGTGGCCGGCTGCTCCGCCAACTGAGGCACACCGCATCGCTCGCTCCGGGCCCCCGCTGCGCACCATCAAGGGCAGCGGGCGCCCGGAGCGCCACCCCCGGCCCGGCAACCCCGAGTACCTCAGAACAGGAGCCCCCGCATGCCCGTCAGCAGACGCTCGTTCCTCGGTGTCGGCGCAGTGAGCCTCGGTACCGCAGCACTTGGCGGTCCGTTCGCCACGTCGGCGTCAGCAGCCCCCCGGTCATCGGCCGATAGGCTGCTTCCCGACGCGTTCCAGAAGCTGCCCTCCGGAAGCGTCACCGCCCGTGGGTGGCTCGCGGGGCAGCTGAGCCTCCAGCTCGACGGGCTGTGCGGACAGTACGAGAAACTCTCGCACTTTCTCGACTTCTCGGCCACCGGCTGGGTGCACCCCGAGAAGAACGCCTGGGAGGAACTGCCGTACTGGTTGCGCGGTTACGTCCCGCTCGCCGTCGCCACCGGTGACCAGCACGCGCTCACCCGCTCGCGCGAGTGGATCGACGCGATCCTCGCCACCCAGCAGAGCGACGGCTTCTTCGGGCCCCGTGCCCTGCGTACGTCGCTGAACGGAGGTCCGGACTTCTGGCCGTTCCTGCCGCTCCTGATGGCGCTCCGGACGTACCAGGAGTACGCACACGACCAGCGCATCATCCCCTTCATCACCCGCTTCATGCGCTTCATGAACGCCCAGGGACCCGGCGCGTTCAACACCAGTTGGGTCTCCTACCGCTGGGGTGACGGGCTCGACATCGCCGTGTGGCTCTACCGCCGCACCGGGGAGAACTTCCTGCTCGACCTGGCCGACAAGATGCACACCCTGGGGGCGAACTGGACGGGCGAGACCCCCTCGCGGCACAACGTGAACATCGCCCAGGGCTTCCGGGAGCCGGCGCAGTACGCACAGCTCAACGGCTCCACCGAACTGACCGGGGCCACCTACCGCGGGTACGACACCGTCATGGGCGCCTACGGCCGGTTCCCCGGTGGCGGCATGGCGGGCGACGAGAACTACCGGCCCGGTTTCGGTGACCCGCGCCAGGGCTTCGAGACCTGCGGCATCGTGGAGTTCATGGCCAGCCACGAGCTGCTCACCCGGATCACCGGTGACCCGGTGTGGGCCGACCGCTGCGAAGAGCTGGCGTTCAACATGCTGCCGGCGGCGCTCGATCCCGAGGGCAAGTCCCTGCACTACATCACCAGCGCCAACAGCATCGACCTGGACAACAAGCCCAAGACCCAGGGCCAGTTCCAGAACGGCTTCGCCATGCAGTCCCTGCAGCCGGGAGTCGACCAGTACCGCTGCTGCCCGCACAACTACGGTATGGGCTGGCCCTACTTCAACGAGGAGCTGTGGCTCGCCACCCCCGGCAAGGGGCTCGCCGCCGCGATGTACGCCCCGTGCACGGTCCGTACCGAGGTCGCGCACGGCACGACGGTGACCCTCACCGAGGAGACCGGCTACCCGTTCACCGACTCGGTGACGTTCACCCTCTCCACTCCCAAGCCGGTGCGCTTCCCTCTCCAGCTCCGGGTCCCCGGCTGGTGCCGCGGGCCCGAGCTCCGGGTCAACGGCCGGCGGATGGCGGCGCAGGACGGCCCCGCCTGGGCCACCGTGGAGCGCACCTGGCACGACGGAGACGTGGTGACGCTACGGCTTCCGCAGCAGAGTTCCGTGCGCCACTGGCCCGACAACCACGACGCCGTCAGCGTCCAGCACGGGCCGCTCACCTACTCGTTGGAGATCGGCGAGAAGTACGAGCGGTACGCCGGTGACGACACGTTCCCCCATGACGAGGTGCACGCGACGTCGGCCTGGAACTACGGCCTCGATCCGGCGCCGGCCCTGGCGTTCAGCCGCGCGGACGAACCGATCGCGGACAACCCCTTCACGCACGGGACGACCCCGGTCCGCATCACCGCCCGCGCCCGCCGTATCGACGAGTGGATCGCCGACGACGAGCATGTCGTAGCACCTCTGCAGAACGGCCCGGCCCGCAGCGACGCCCCGGTCGAAACCGTCACGCTCGTCCCGATGGGCGCGGCCCGGCTGAGGATCACGTCGTTCCCGCAGGCGTCGCCCGGCGGCACGGCCTGGACACCGGAGCCCGCCTACCGGCGGATCGCCAACAAGAACAGTGGCAAGGTGCTCGCCGTCGACGGCATGTCGACGGAGAACAGCGCCCACGTCGTGCAGTTCGACAACACGGGTACGGGCGACCACGCCTGGCAGCTCGTCGACAAGGGCGACGGCCTTCACCTGATCCGCAACGGCTACAGCGGCAAGGTCCTGGGGGTGGACGGAATGTCCACGGCCAACAGCGCGCAGGTCGTCCAGTTCGACGACAACGGCACCGACGACCACCTGTGGACCCTGGTCGACAACGGGGACGGCTGGTACCGCGTCCGCAACAAGAACAGCGGCAAGGTCCTCGGGGTGGACGGAATGTCCACCGCGAACAGCGCGCAGGTCGTCCAGTTCGACGACAACGGCACCGACGACCACCTGTGGCGACTGCTCTGACCGCCTGATCGCGGGGTGGGGCAGCGGGCGGGACAGCTCAGCGGGATGAGCAGCTCAGCGGGCGGAGCCGAGCTCCGCCAGTACCGCGTCGGTGAAGGGCGGCCAGGCCTCGATGGCCCACGGACCGAAGTCCCGGTCGGTCAGGACGACACAGGCCGCGCCCGCCACCGGGTCCACCCACAGGAAGGTGCCAGACTGGCCGAAATGCCCGAACGTCGCCGGGGATGAGGAACTACCGGTCCAGTGGGGCGACTTGGCGTCGCGGATCTCGAGGCCGAGGCCCCAGTCGTTGGGGTTCTGCTGACCGTAGCCGGGCAGCACGCCCTTGAGACCGGGGTGTACGACGGTCTGCGCCGCCAGGACGGTGCGCGGGTCGAGCAGCCGGGGCGCCTGCACCTCGGCCGCGAACCGCGCCAGGTCGGCCACGGTCGATACGCCGTCCTTGGCGGGCGAGCCGTCCAGCGTGGTCGACGCCATGCCCAGCGGCTCCAGCACCGCCTGCCGCAGGTATTCCGGGAAGGGGATCTCGGTGGCCTTCGCGATGTGGTCGCCGAGCGCCTCGAAGCCGGCGTTGGAGTAGATCCGGCGCTCGCCGGGGGCCGCCATCACCCGTGGCTCGTCGAAGGCCAGACCGCTGGTGTGGGCGAGCAGGTGGCGGACGGTGGAGCCGCTGGGGCCGGCCGGTTCGTCGAGCTCGACGGCGCCTTCCTCGTACGCCACCAGCGCCGCGTATGCGGCGAGCGGCTTGGTGACCGAGGCGAGCGGGAAGCGGTGCGCGGTCGGGCCGACGGAGCCGGCCAGGGTCCCGTCCGCTCGTACGACGGCTGCTGCCACGGTCGGTACCGGCCAGTTCTCGGTCATCGCCAGGCTCTTCATGAGGCACGAGCCTAACTACCACGTGAGCCGCATCGCCGGATCGGGGGTCCGTACGAAGCCGAGCGAGGCGTAGAGGGGCAGACCGGATGGCGAGGCACGCAGGTCTATCTTCCGGACCCCGCGCTCCAGGAACCAGTCCAGCAGCGCCTCCATGCACGCCCGGGAGAGGCCGCGGCGGCGCATGTCCGGGTCGGTGGCGACGCTGAACACGTAGCCGCTCACGCCCTGGGGGTTTCCCGGGCCGCCGAGGCGGTACTCGATCGTCCCGACCACACAGGACGCCAGACCACCGCCGTCCGGTCGGTCCGCGACGAACGCGGTGAGGTCGCCCGACGGATCCGCGAGCTTCGCGCGCAGGGTGTCCACGGCGGCCGGCTGCCAGCCGGTGTCCGGGTTCGGCTTCCCGGCCATCGAGTCCAGCATGATCGTGCGCAGGCGCACCAGTTCGCCGGCGTCGTCGGGGGTGGCGCGGCGGGCGGGGCTCATAGCGCCGCAGGCTAGCCGTACCGCCGGGGAAAGTTCTCCCTGATTTCGCTTGCTTGGAGTGCACTCCAAGGATCTAGCGTTGACGGTGTCGCGAGGACGAAGGAGCTGGGACCGCATGACTGTGACCGAGACCGTGTCCGGGCCCACCGCAACGGACACCGCGGTGGACCTCTGTGCGGCGCCGTCCACCCGGGGCAGGCGTCCTGACGGGGCGGATCAGTACACGATCAGCGAGGTCGTCGCCTTCACCGGGCTCACCGCGCACACCCTGCGCTGGTACGAGAGGATCGGTCTGATGCCGCACGTCGACCGGTCGCACACCGGTCAGCGCCGCTTCACCAATCGCGACCTGGACTGGCTCGCCTTCGTCGGCAAGCTGCGGCTGACCGGAATGCCGGTCGCGGACATGGTCCGCTACGCCGAGCTGGCACGCGAGGGCGAGGACACCTTCGAAGCCCGGCAGGAACTTCTGGAGCAGACCCGCCGTGATGTACGGACGCGCATCGCGGAGCTGCAGGACACCCTCGCCGTGCTCGACACCAAGATCGGCTTTTACGCGGACGCCCGCCGGGCGTCGGAGAGGTTCTAGAACCTGATGAGCATCGAGAAGATCAGCAAGGTGCAGCTGGGCCACAACGGGCCCGAGGTCGGTGTGCAGGGCTTCGGTGCCATGGGCATCAGCGAGTTCTACGGGGACACCGACGAAGCGGCGGCCAGGGACACCCTGGAGGCCACCGTCGAGGCGGGCGTCACTCTGATCGACACGGCCGACATCTACGGCTCGGGGGCCAACGAGCAGTTCCTCGCGCCGTTCGTCGCCGCGCACCGCGACGAGATCACCCTGGCCACCAAGTTCGCCATCGAGCGGAGCGCGGACGACCCCGACTACCGGGCGGTGCGCAACGACCCGGCCTACATCCGGCAGGCCGTCGAGGCCAGCCTGCGCCGGTTGAACGTCGAGGTGATCGACCTCTACTACATGCACCGCCGCGACCCCGCCGTCCCGTTCGCCGAGTCGGTCGGCGCGATGGCCGAGCTGGTGCAGGCGGGCAAGGTCAAGTACCTCGGGCTCAGCGAGGTGACCGGGGCCGAGCTGCGCGAGGCGCACGCGGTGCACCCGATCACCGCGCTGCAGTCCGAGTGGTCGCTGTTCAGCCGTGACATCGAGATCAGCGCCTCGGGCGCGGCCGCCGAGCTCGGGGTGGCCGTGGTGCCGTACTCACCGCTCGGCCGGGGTTTCCTCACCGGCTCGTTCGCAGACGCCTCCAAGGAGCTGTCCGGCGGCGATTTCCGCGCGTACCAGCCCCGCTTCACCGGAGACAACGCCCGGGCCAACGCGGCGCTGCTCGAACCGGTGCACAAGATCGCGGCGGCACACGGCGCGACGGCCGCCCAGGTGGCCCTCGCCTGGGTGCAGCAGCGGGCCGAGGTGCACGGCCTCGCGGTGGTGCCGATCCCGGGCACCCGTAAGCGCAGCCGTCTGCTGGAGAACACCGGCGCCACCCGGCTCCGGCTGTCCACCGACGAACTGGCGCTGCTGGAGCCGATCGCCGGGCAGGTCGCGGGTGACCGCTACCCGGACATGTCGTCGACCTCGGCCGCCCGCGAATAGGGCCCGCAGGACGTCACAGCTCGGCGAGGAGTTCCGCCTTCTTCAGGTGGAACTCCTCGTCGGTCACCAGCCCCGACTGGTGCAGTTCGCCGAGGTGTCGTATCCGCTCCGCGATGTCGGCGGGATCGCGGCGCCCGACGGCTACCGCGGGCACCGGGGCCTTCCTGGCGTTCCGGGCCGCTCCGAGTACGGCGGCGGCGAAGGGCAGCGACTCGTGCACCGGGCCGTAGCCCAGGCCGAAGAGAACGGCCGCCGGGTCCTGGTCGGCCTGCGGGACGTTCGCGTCGCCGCGGCGCAGCAGACGCAGATAGCCGTCGAAGGCTTCGGGGGAGCGCCAGTCGACGCCGGTCAGCTCGGTGACCGGGATGCGCTGGTCGCCGCACTTCCACTTGGCGGACGAGGCTCCCGTCCAGGACCAGCGGAAGGACACCTGGGTGCCGTCGAAGGACGCCTTGCCGTCGTACGCCTTGAAGTGCAGCGGCGCCTCGGGCGCCGCCACCAGGAAGCGGTCGGCCGGTTCGCCGGCATCGGGTGCGAGCCGGGCGGTCAGTTCCTCGGCGTAGTACTCGGCCAGCGTCCCCCGCTCGGCGGGCAGCACCAGACGGTAGGGGTCGCACTCCTTCTTGAGCTGGCCGGAGGCGGCCTCCATCAGTGGATCGGCGCCCGCGCGTGGCACCGCCTGCAGTACGACCGTCCCGCGTCTGCCCCCGGTGAGGGTCACGGACTCCAGCGCTTCGTGCGGGATACGGCGTCCGCGCAGCGCCGAGAAGAGCTTTGGCGTGCGGATCCCCCGTCCGAAGCGGATGAGCACGGAGCCTGTCGCGAACTCCCAAGTGGCTTGAATTCCGGCCAGAACATCACCCATGTGCCACATCGTAGGGGGCGTGCGCCCGCGCGTCGCCCCTCGGCGCCGGACCGGATGTACGGGCTTCTACGCGCGTTCGTCCCGCCTGTCACCGCAAAATCAACTGTGACAGGCGTCGCTTCCGTCCGCGCAGCTCACCGCCGCGAAGTCGCCGAGACCCACCGCGGCGAAATTGCTGAGACTTTCGGTGCCCGGCTGGAAATAGCCTGCGTGGCCGTGAGCCCGGCCCGCCGAGACGACTCGGGCGCCGAAGTCCGCCGACACCGGGTCGGCGCCGTGCCCGAGGCCGCCGACATCCAGATGCGGAACGTCCTGGATCCAGTCGTCGCTGTCCCGCATCGCCCAGATCCGTGCGTCGGTGCGCAGTCCGGCGGCGCTTTCGGCCCGCATCCCGGGGCTTCCCGCGACGGCGATGTCGCTGACCCGGGTGGACAGGTGGTGCGCGGCCACGCCGCACACCACGGACCCGTAACTGTGGCAGACCAGCGCGACCGGGGCGTTTCCCGGCAGTGCGTCGATGAGCGCGTGCAGCCGTACCGCGCCGTCCTCGGCGAGCCGGCCGATGGCGGCGTCCACCCCGATGCCGACGGGTGAGGTGTAGTCGGCCCAGGCAATGACCGCCGTGTGAGCCGCGGGTCTTTCCTTGTGCTCGGCGGCGTACAGCGACTTGGCCATGCCCAGCGGCGCCGAGTACGGGCGCTGGTCCCGCTGGAAGGTCAGCAGATTGGTGTCGACGCCGGGGACGACGACCGAGACGTGCTCGGCGCGCTGGAGATCGCCGATGACTTCGGCGACCCGACCGGTGCCCGTGGGGTCGAACGCGATGATCTGCCGGCCGTCCTGCGTCAGTGCCGTGTAGCGGTCGTAGGTGCGCACCGCGTTCCGGTGACCGTCGGCGCTCAGCGAGGGATCGGTCAGCCGTCGGCGTTCCTCGGTACGGGCATCGAGCAGCGCCTGATGATTGGCCTGGTAACGGAGGGTCACCGGCGCGCCGTTGAGATTTCCGACGACCAGCGGGTAGCGGTCGGCGAGCCGGATGCGCTGGGCGGCGCTCAGCGTGGCGAAGAATTCCTTCAGCCGGGACGGTGAGGCGTCAGCGGCGGGCAGGTGGTGACCGGCGATGGTGCCCTGCCCCCAGGCCGTGAGTGCCGCCTCGCGTGGGCCGGGGGTTCTTCGGTGATGCGCCGCGGTCCATCCGGTCGTGGCGAGCATGACGAAAACCACCGCGAGCGCGAGCAGCGTGCGCCAGACGGTGAGCGTGGGGGAGGAGTCCAAGGAAGTCACTGGGCACCACCCTAGGAGACAGGGGGGTGCCCTCACGAAGGCAGTGACTGACATCACGTTTTAACGGGGGAATGAATCCGGATGGCTACGCACCGTGTGCGTCTGTCGTACGCCAGTTCCCTGCCAACGCAGGGCCTATCTGGTCGAGATGACGAACGGTCAGCTCCCGCATGGCCGTCACGCTGACGTCCGGCCCCCTGCCCCACAGCTGCTCGGTCACCCGCATCACCCCGGTGAAGGCGGCCACCGCCACCCGTGGCCGGGGATCGGTGTGCACGTCGAGGCCCTCGCGCTCGGCGATCAGCTGCGCGATCTTCTCCTCCATCTCGGCCCAGCGGCGCAGGTGGACCGCGAACAGCGCGGGGGAGGACTCGATCAGCCGGCAGGTCCGCAGGTAGAGGTCGACCGGGACCAGGTCCTCGATCGCCTGGCCGATGCTGTCCCAGGACTGGAGCACCGCGTTGCGCATCGCCTCGAACGGGCTCTCCTCGGGCGGCCGGGCGCGCAGCGCGGTGGCGTAATAGGAGTCGACCACGTCCTGCACGGCGAAGGCCACTTCCTCCTTGTTGGCGAAGTAGCGGAAGAAGGTGCGCTGGGAGACGTCCACGGCGTCGGCGATCTCATCGACGGTCGTGCGCTCGTACCCCTGCGTGGTGAAGAGTTCGAGGGCGGCGCGCAGCAGAGCGTCGCGGGTGCGCTGCTTCTTGCGCTCCCGAAGACCTGTCGGCGCGCCCGGCGCCGGCTGGTCGGTCTGCTCGATCGTCACTCGTCGACCCACTTTCCGCTTTCTGTATGTTTGTCCGGGAATCCCTCAGATTACCTGTGACCCACCTGACAGCGCTCGGCGGGTCAATCGGTTGGTCAACTGTCAGAGACTGACATTAGTCTGGCTTGTATGACTAGTCAGACCACCGTTGAACAGGCGCCGCGGGATGCCGGGGGCCCGCCGGCCAAGGGGCTCCGTGGCCACCCTTGGCTGACGCTCATCTCCGTGGCCATCGGCGTGATGATGGTCGCGCTCGACGGCACCATCGTCGCGATCGCCAACCCGGCCATCCAGAAGGACCTCGGCGCGACCTTCGCCCAGGTCCAGTGGATCACGAACGGCTACTTCCTTGCCCTCGCCGTGACCCTGATCACCGCGGGCAAGCTCGGCGACCGCTTCGGACACCGGCAGACCTTCCTCATCGGAGTGGTGGGCTTCGCGTCCGCGTCCTGCGCCATCGGTTTCTCCGGGAGCGTCAGCCTGGTCGTCACCTTCCGGGTGCTGCAAGGTCTGTTCGGCGCCCTGCTGATGCCGGCCGCCCTCGGCCTGCTGCGTGCGACCTTCCCCGCCGAGAAGCTCAACATGGCCATCGGCCTCTGGGGCATGGTCATCGGCGCCTCCACGGCCGGCGGCCCGATCATCGGTGGTCTGCTCGTCCAGCACGTCAGCTGGCAGTCGGTCTTCTTCATCAATGTGCCGGTCGGTGTGGTGGCGCTGGTCATGGGCCTGGTGATCCTCAAGGACCACCGCGCCGAGAACGCCCCGCGCTCCTTCGACCTGCTGGGCATCGTGCTGCTGTCGGCGGCCATGTTCTGCCTGGTCTGGGCGCTCATCAAGGCCCCGGCGTGGGGCTGGGGCGACGGCAAGGTGTGGGGCTTCCTGCTCGTTGCCGTGGTGTGCTTCGCGCTCTTCGCCCTCTGGGAGACGAAGGTCGCGGAACCCCTCATCCCGCTGGGGCTGTTCCGCTCGGTGCCGCTGTCGGCCGGTGTGGTGCTGATGGTGCTGATGGCCATCGCCTTCATGGGCGGTCTGTTCTTCGTCACCTTCTACCTGCAGAACGTGCACGGGATGAGCCCGGTCGACGCCGGCCTCCATCTGCTGCCGCTCACCGGCATGATGATCGTCGGCTCGCCGCTGGCCGGCGCGTTGATCACCAAACTCGGCCCGCGCATTCCGCTGGCCGGCGGGATGCTGCTCACCGCGGTCGCCATGTTCGGCATGTCCACACTGGAGACCGACACCGGCAGCGTCGCCATGTCGGTCTGGTTCGCGCTGCTCGGCCTCGGCCTCGCGCCGGTCATGGTCGGCGCGACCGAGGTCATCGTCGGCCACGCCCCGATGGAACTCTCCGGAGTCGCGGGCGGTCTGCAGCAGGCGGCCATGCAGATCGGCGGCAGCCTCGGTACGGCGGTGCTCGGCGCCGTCATGGCGTCGAAGGTCGACAGCGCGCTGCCCGGCAACTGGGCCGCGGCCAAGCTCCCGCCGCTCAAGCCCGAGCAGCTGGACCAGGCCTCGCAGGCAGTCCAGGTCGGCAGCGCCCCGGTGCCGCCGAACACTCCGGCCGCGATCGCCGCGAAGATAACCGACGTCGCGCACGACACCTTCATTTCGGGCATGGGTCTGGCCTGTCTGGTGGCCGCGGGGGTCGCCGCCGTCGCGATCTTCGTGGCGCTGCTCACCAAGCGCGGGGACAACGCGGAAGCGGGTGCGGGCGCCGCGCACATCTGACGCCGGACCGGCTCGGCACCGACCCGGGCATGGCGTCAACCTCGCGCCACGACAGTCCCGCCGGACGGTTCCGGCGGGGCTGTCGCCTATCCGGGTGGTGTACGCGGTCGCCCCTTCCGGTGACACCCCGCTGCGGATCAGGCTGCGGTCAACCGACTGGCCGACCGACTGCGGTCAACCGGCTGCCGTCAACCGACTGCGGTCAACCGGCTGCGGTCAGCCGGTCGCGTCAACTGATCCGTACAACCCGGGGGATGAACATGAACAGCAGGAACCTGTTGCGTACCGCCGTGCCCGCCGTGCTCCTGGCCACCGCGGTCCTTGCCCCGCAGCCCGCACCGGCGTCGGCCCGGCCCCGGCTCGGGGACTGCGCGGCCGGTCAGCTCTGCCTCTGGGAGCGGGCCGACTTCAAGGGCGCCCGCCGCACCTTCGAACTGTCCGGTACCGACATCGAGAGCTGCGTGGTCCTCCCCACGGGGACCACCGCGCAGGCCGTGGCCAACCGCACCGGGCGGCCGGTCACCACGTACCAGTCCGAGGAGTGCGCGGACACCGGCGAGTTCGACACGTACCCCGGCGGAGGGACCTGGCTGCCGCGATCGCCCTATCAGGTGAGGGCGTTCAAGATCTGGGAGAACTGACGGCGGCCGTCGGCGCGGGCGGAGTCCCGTCCGCGGCCGGGTCCGCCCGGTCGGCGGCCAGCGCCGCGACGGCCGCCCGCAGCGACGACACCTCCGCGGTGAGCGCCTCGATCGCGGCGGTACGGCGGTGCTCCTCCTCGTCGTCCCGCTCGAACCGGGAGATGAACCAGGCCGCGATGTTCGCCGTGACCACCCCGAGCAGCGCGATCCCCGAAATCATCAGCCCCACCGCGACCACCCGGCCGAGCCCGGTGGTGGGCGAGTGGTCCCCGTATCCGACCGTGGTCATGGTGGTGAACGACCACCACACCGCGTCGCCGAGCGTCTTGATGTTGCCGTTCGGCGCGTCCCGCTCGGCCTCCAGCACGGCCAGCGACCCGAACATCAACAGGCCGACCACCGCGCCGCCCACATACGTCGTCAACTGGATCTGCGGCGCCATCCTGGCGCGCCGCCCGACCAGGGCCAGCGTGGAGACCAGCCGCAGCAGCCTGAGCGGCCGGGCCAGCGGCAGCAACACGGCCAGCAGATCCAGCCAATGGGTGCGGACGAAGAACTTCCGGTCGGGTGTCAGCGCGAGGCGGACCGCATAGTCGGCCGCGAAGGCCGCCCACACCACCCATTCGGTCACCGAACACACCGCACGCCACACCGAATGGGAGCCGGGCGCGATGATCGGCACCGAGTAGGCGACGGCGAAAGCGACGGCCAGCGCCAGCAACGGCCACTGTGTGCGCCGCTCCCACCGCATCTGAGCTGGTTGCTGCTTCATGCAGCGCATCGTAAGGAAACCCGGAGGGCGGCGGGACCCCCAGGGTCCCGCCGCCCTCCGCGGTCGCGTGCCGGACGAGTGCTACGCGTCGCCGCCCGCCGCACCCGGGTCGGCCGAGGAGACGTTCAGGAGCTGGTAGCGGTCGAGCGCCTGCTTCAGCGCCGAGCGGTCGATCTTCCCCTCCTTGGCGAGCTCGGTGAGCACCGCGAGGACGATCGACTGGGCGTCGATGTGGAAGAAGCGGCGGGCCGCACCCCGGGTGTCCGCGAAGCCGAAGCCGTCCGCGCCCAGCGACTGGTAGGTGCCGGGGACCCAGCGCGCGATCTGGTCGGGCACCGCGCGCATCCAGTCCGACACGGCCACGAAGGGCCCCTCGGCGTCGGCGAGCTTCCGCGTGACGTACGGGACGCGCTGCTCCTCCTCGGGGTGGAGCAGATTGTGCTGCTCCACATCGATGGCGTCGCGGCGCAGCTCGTTCCAGGAGGTCGCGGACCAGACGTCGGCCTTGACGTCCCACTCGTCGGCGAGGATCCGCTGCGCCTCGATCGCCCACGGCACCGCGACACCGGACGCCATGATCTGGGCCGGGATCTGGCCCTTCTCGCCGCGCTGGAGGCGGTGGATGCCCTTGAGGATGCCCTCGACATCGACGTCAGCGGGCTCCGCCGGGTGCTGGATCGGCTCGTTGTAGACGGTCAGGTAGTAGAAGACGTCCTCGTTCTCCTCGGGCGTCCCGCCGTACATCCGGCGCAGACCGTCCTGGAAGATGTGCGCGATCTCGTACCCGTAGGCCGGGTCGTAGGCGACGCACGCCGGGTTGCTCGACGCCAGCAGCTGCGAGTGGCCGTCCGCGTGCTGCAGGCCCTCACCGGTCAGTGTGGTGCGGCCGGCCGTGGCGCCGAGCACGAAGCCGCGGGCGAGCTGGTCGGCCATCTGCCAGAACTGGTCGCCGGTGCGCTGGAAGCCGAACATCGAGTAGAAGACGTACACCGGGATCATCGGCTCGCCATGCGTGGCGTAGGCCGAACCGGCCGCGATCAGCGACGCCGTACAGCCGGCCTCGGAGATGCCGTCGTGCAGCATCTGACCGGTCGGCGACTCCTTGTACGCGAGCAGCAGATCACGGTCGACGGACTCGTACTGCTGACCGAGCGGGTTGTAGATCTTCGCGCTCGGGAAGAACGCGTCCATCCCGAACGTGCGGTACTCGTCGGGGGCGATCAGCACGAACCGCTTGCCGATCTCCTTGTCCCGCATCACATCCTTCAGGACACGGACGAACGCCATGGTGGTGGCGATCGACTGCTGACCCGAACCCTTCTTCGCAGTCGCGTACGCCTTGTCGCCGGGCAGCGGCAGCGGCTTGGCGCGCACCACCCGGGTCGGTACGTACCCACCGCAGGACTTGCGGTGCTCGTGCATGTACTGGATCTCTTCGGAGTCCCGGCCCGGGTGGTAGTACGGCGGGTTGCCGTCCTCCAGCTCCTTGTCCGCGATCGGCAGGTGCAGCCGGTCGCGGAAGCGCTTCAGGTCCTCGGCCGTCAGCTTCTTCATCTGGTGCGTCGCGTTGCGGCCCTCGAAGTTCGGCCCCAGCGTCCAGCCCTTGATCGTCTGCGCGAGGATCACCGTCGGCTGGCCCTTGTGCGCCTTGGCCGCCGCATAGGCCGCGTAGACCTTCCGGTGGTCGTGGCCGCCGCGGCCCAGGTGCAGGATCTGCTCGTCGGTCATGCCCTCGACCATGGAGCGCAGCCGCTGGTCGTCGCCGAAGAAGTGCTCCCGGATGTAGGCGCCGGTCTCGGTGGCGTACGTCTGGAACTGGCCGTCGGGCGTCCGGTTCAGCTTGTCGACCAGGATGCCGGTGCGGTCCTGGGCGAGCAGCGGGTCCCAGCTCCGGTCCCAGATCAGCTTGATGACGTTCCAGCCGGCTCCGCGGAACTGCGACTCCAGCTCCTGAATGATCTTGCCGTTGCCGCGCACCGGACCGTCGAGCCGCTGCAGGTTGCAGTTCACCACGAACGTCAGGTTGTCCAGGCCCTCACGGGCCGCGATGGAGAGCTGGCCGAGCGACTCGGGCTCGTCCATCTCGCCGTCGCCGAGATAGGCCCAGACATGCGACTTGGAGGTGTCGGCGATACCGCGTGCCTCCATGTAGCGGTTCATCCGGGCCTGGTAGATCGCGCCCAGCGGACCGAGGCCCATGGACACGGTCGGGAACTCCCAGAAGTCCGGCATCGACCGCGGGTGCGGGTAGCTGGACAGGCCGTCCGGCGCCTTCGACTTCTCCTGGCGGAAACCGTCGAGCTGCTGCTCGGAGAGCCGGTCGAGGAGGTAGGCGCGGGCGTAGATCCCGGGGGACGCGTGCCCCTGGAAGAAGACCTGGTCGCCGCCGAGACCGTCGTCCTTGCCACGGAAGAAGTGGTTGAAGCCCACGTCGTACAGCGAGGCGGACGAGGCGAAGGTGGCGATGTGGCCGCCGACCCCGATACCGGGGCGCTGGGCGCGCGAGACCATCACGGCCGCGTTCCACCGGGTGGCGTTCAGGACCTTGCGCTCGATCTCCTCGTTCCCGGGGAAGAACGGCTCGTCCTTGGTGGCGATGGTGTTGACGTAGTCCGTGCTGCGCATCTCGGGCACGGCCACACGCTTCTCGCGCGCGCGCTCGATCAGACGGAGCATCAGGTAGCGGGCACGTTCACGGCCTCGCTCGTCGACGGCGGCGTCGAGTGAGTCGAGCCATTCCTGGGTCTCTTCGGGATCGAAGTCCGGGACCTGGCTCGGAAGGCCGCCAATGATGATCGGGGTGCGATCGGATCCGGAAGCCACGCTGTTCCTTCGCTGTTCGGTCGGTGCGATACGGGTCGGTGCCATACGGGTGTACGCCGCCTCCATCGTGTACCGCAGGGACGCAAACGTCATCTCTACCGAGGGGTAACCACCGCTCGGCGGGATTTCCCGTCCGAAGGCGGGGGATGGGTCCGGCCAAATCGCAATCTTACGCCCGGCACGCTCAAGCGTTCCAAAGCCCGTGCGGCCATCATGGACGTAACGAAGCGGCGTAAGCTCGCAAATCAGGATGAACAGTGTGGCGTGCGTCACGTGACGTCGTCCGGACCTGCCCGGAGTTGGGACGAGCTGTATCTAATCGTCACCGTTTCGGCTGTCTCGGACGCGGGGTACTTGCGCGATCGGTCCCGTCCGTGTGGACTACCGCCAACGCCCCGCGCACGCGCGTGGCTGACGCATTTCCAAAAACGATCAGGAGGCAAACCGTGAGCGCGACCGCGGACCACGCGGAGGAGCGGACCAATCAGGCAGCACGCCTGGGGTTCGAGCCCGGACAAGTGGTCCAGGAGATCGGCTACGACGACGACGTCGAGCAGGAACTCCGTGAGGGTATTGAGAGTGTCATCGGCCAGGAACTCGTCGACGAGGATTACGACGACGTGGCTGACGCCGTCGTGCTGTGGTTCCGCGAGGACGACGGCGACCTTACGGACGCGCTGGTTGACGCCATCGGTCTGGTCGACGACGGCGGCGCGGTCTGGCTGCTGACCCCCAAGACCGGCCGTGACGGTTACGTCGAGCCGAGCGACATCAACGAGGCTTCGCAGACCGCCGGTCTTGCCCAGACCAAGAGCATCAATGCGGGCAAGGACTGGACGGGAAGCCGTCTGATCACGCCGAAGGTGGCCAAGTCGGGCAAGCGCTGAGTCGTCGTGAGCCCGAGCCCCCGCCGGCGAGTCCGCCGGCGGGGGCTCTGCCCTGCCGCCCCGCCCCGGGCGGGGATCGGCGCTCGCCCTAGGGTGGACATCATTCGAATGGCCCCACCGAAGGGAAGAGTTTCCATGGCGATCGAGGTCGGCACGAAAGCCCCGGATTTCGAGCTGAAGGACAACCACGGCCGGACGGTCGGGCTGTCGGACTTCCGCGGCGCGAAGAACGTGGTGCTGCTGTTCTACCCCTTCGCCTTCACCGGGGTCTGCACCGGCGAACTCTGCGCGCTACGCGACGAACTGCCGGCGTTCGTCAATGACGAGGTGCAGCTGCTCGCCGTCTCCAACGACTCCATCCACACGCTGCGGGTCTTCGCCGAGCAGGAGGGCCTGGAATACCCGCTGCTCTCGGACTTCTGGCCGCACGGTGAGGCCTCCCGGGCCTACGGCGTCTTCGACGAGGACAAGGGGTGCGCGGTGCGGGGAACCTTCATCATCGACAAGGAGGGCGTCGTCCGCTGGACCGTGGTCAACGGTCTGCCCGACGCGCGCGACCTGAACGAGTACGTCAAGGCGCTCGACACCCTCTGACCGGACACCCTCCGAACCGGTCGGTCAAGAGCCTGCCGAGTCCGGGAACCGGTCACTAGGATCGAATCGTTGATCCGGTACGACGTAAGAAATGTCTGGCAAAACGGGGGCAGGGCCCTCCTCGGCCCCTCGACACCATTTGGGAGGACTCGTGGGAGTCAGCCTCAGCAAGGGCGGCAACGTCTCGCTGACCAAGGCCGCGCCCAATCTGACCGCGGTCATCGTCGGTCTCGGCTGGGACGCACGCACCACCACCGGTGGCGACTTCGACCTCGACGCCAGCGCACTGCTGACGAACACCGAGGGCAAGGTCGCCAACGACTCGAACTTCGTCTTCTTCAACAACCTCAAGAGCCCCGACGGCTCGGTCGAGCACACCGGTGACAACCTCACCGGTGAGGGCGAGGGCGACGACGAGGTCATCAAGGTGAACCTCGCCGGCGTCCCCGCCGATGTCGACAAGGTGGTGTTCCCGGTCTCGATCTACGAGGCCGAGACCCGCCAGCAGAGCTTCGGCCAGGTCCGCAACGCGTACATCCGCGTGGTGAACCAGGCCGACAACTCCGAGCTCGCGCGCTACGACCTGAGCGAGGACGCCTCGACGGAGACCGCCATGGTCTTCGGCGAGCTCTACCGCAACGGTGCGGAGTGGAAGTTCCGCGCCATCGGCCAGGGCTACGCCTCGGGCCTGCGCGGCATCGCGCAGGACTTCGGCGTCAACGTCTGAGCAGGAAGTTCCCTCGTCCGGCGCCGCACATCCGTGCGGCGCCGGACGCGCTCGCCAACCGTTCGTATCGCCAACCGTTCGTACCGTCGGGGAGGAAAACGATCATGGGCGTCACGCTCGCCAAGGGAGGCAATGTCTCCCTCTCCAAGGCCGCACCCAACCTCACGCAAGTGCTGGTCGGGCTCGGCTGGGACGCACGTTCCACCACTGGAGCGGACTTCGACCTGGACGCCAGCGCGCTGCTGTGCCAGTCCGGCCGGGTGCTCGGCGACGAGTGGTTCATCTTCTACAACCAGCTGACCAGCCCGGACGGTTCGGTCGAGCACACCGGTGACAACCTCACCGGTGAGGGCGAGGGTGACGACGAGTCGATCATTGTCGACCTCTCCGCGGTGCCCGCGCACTGCGACAAGATCGTTTTCCCGGTCTCGATCCATGACGCGGACAACCGCGGTCAGACGTTCGGGCAGGTCGCCAACGCCTTCATCCGGGTGGTGAACCAGGCCGACGGCCAGGAACTCGCCCGCTACGACCTGAGCGAGGACGCCTCCACGGAGACCGCGATGATCTTCGGCGAGCTCTACCGCTATGGCGGCGAGTGGAAGTTCCGGGCCGTTGGGCAGGGGTACGCGTCGGGGCTGCGGGGCATCGCCCTAGACTTCGGGGTCAATGTTTCCTAAAGCATTCTTCCGGCACGGTTCAAGTCCGGGAGGCCCCGGGATTTCGTGCTGGGGGCCCGGGGGCGGTACCCCGGGAGAATGTTGTGCAACGCCGCGCACGGCGCGGGGGAACCCGTACACACACGATGGGGTAGCCAGTGCTTCTGAAGACCTTCGGGTGGTCACTCGTGATCACCGTGATCGGTTTTGCCGTGGCGGTGATCTACGACGGATGGACCGCCCTGGGCATTGTGGCGATCCTGGGCATCCTCGAGATCTCGCTGTCCTTCGACAACGCGGTGATCAACGCCGGAATCCTGAAGAAGATGAATGCCTTCTGGCAGAAGATCTTCCTCACGGTCGGTGTGCTCATCGCCGTCTTCGGCATGCGACTGGTGTTCCCGGTCGTGGTCGTCGCGATCAGCGCCAAGATCAATCCGATTGAAGCGGTCAAACTCGCGGTCAACGAGAAGGACCACTACCAGCAGCTGGTGACCGACGCGCATCCGTCGATCGCCGCCTTCGGTGGCATGTTCCTCATGATGATCTTCCTCGACTTCATCTTCGAGGACCGCGACGTCCAGTGGCTGCGCTGGATCGAGCGCCCGCTGGCCAAGCTGGGCAAGGTCGACATGCTCTCGGTCTGCATCGCGCTGATCGTGCTGCTGGTCTCGTCCATGACCGTCGCCGCCCACGCCCACCAGCACGGCGGCGTGCATGCGGACAAGGCGCAGACCGTCCTCATCTCGGGGATCGCCGGTCTGATCACCTATCTCGTGGTGGGCGGTCTCTCCGGCTTCTTCGAGAACCGTCTCGAGGAAGAGGAGGAGCGCGAGCAGGAGGCCGAGGAAGAGGCCAGGAAGTCCGGCTCGAGCGTCGCCGCGGTGGTGCTGGCCGGCAAGGCGGCGTTCTTCATGTTCCTCTACCTCGAGGTGCTGGACGCGTCCTTCTCCTTCGACGGTGTCATCGGCGCCTTCGCCATCACCAACGACATCGTGCTGATGGCGCTCGGCCTCGGTATCGGCGCCATGTACGTCAGGTCGCTCACCGTCTACCTGGTCCGCCAGGGCACCCTGGACGACTACGTCTACCTGGAGCACGGCGCGCACTACGCCATCGGCGCGCTGTCCGGCATCCTGCTCGTCACCATTCAGTACGAGATCAACGAGGTCATCACCGGTCTCGTCGGTGTCGTCCTCATCGCCTGGTCCTTCTGGTCGTCCGTCCGCCGCAACCGGCGGATCGAGGCGGAAGGCGGCGGGGAAGGCGCCGGAGACAAGACGGAAGTCCCTTCCGGGGTGTGACCCGTAAGGGATTGCGGAACGCTCTGAACGGGGCGGCCAGGACGCGTCAGCCTCCTGGCCGCCCCGTTCGGCGTGGGGTCGGCACGGGAAGCACCGGGGAAGAGTCACCGAACAGCTGGGGGTGGGGCGCATGGCCTTCTGGGACGGTCTGCGACGGGAGCGTGGTCCACACTTCGACTCCGGCAACGCCGCGTCCAACGCCATCGAGCTCACCAAACGGCACCCGGTGGTGTCGCTCACCAAGCAGGGGGCGACCACCGGGAACCTGCGGGTCAACCTGTCGTGGCGGATGCGCACATCGGACATCGGCGGCCGGAGCCGGCCGAACGCCAGCCTGCTCCGGCACCCGCTCAGGGCGTTGCAGCCCGATGTGGTGCAGGCGCACACGCAGGGCGTCGTCAACGTCGACCTGGATCTGGGGTGCCTCTACGAGCTCACGGACGGCAGCAAGGGCGTGGTGCAGCCGCTGGGCAGCCTCTTCGGTGGTCTCAACGAACCGCCGTACGTGCAGCTCAGCGGCGACGACCGGTTCGGGGCGCCGTCCGGCGAGACGATCTTCATCAACCTCGACCACCGCGAGAAGATCAAGCGACTGCTGGTCTTCGTCTACATCTACGACCAGACGCCGGCCTTCGACCGCACTCACGCCATCGTGACGCTCTACCCCAGCAACGGGCCGCGGATCGAGATCCAGCTGGAGGAACGGCACCCGCAGGCCCGCTCCTGCGCGGTGTTCTCCGTCGAGAACGTCAAGGGCGACCTGGTCGTCCGCCGCGAGGTGAAGTTCGTGTACGGCTTCCAGGCCGAGCTCGACCGGCTCTACGGGTGGGGGCTGCAGTGGGGCCGCGGCTACAAGAGCAAGATCTGAGCACCGCACGAAACCTCGGGCGCGGTACGGGGGGCGGAGCGGCCGGGCCTGCCCTACCGGGGCAGGAACTGCGGCCCCATCGGCGGCAGCTCGAAGTACGGATCGGGAGCGGGTGCCGCCGCGGCGGCCGGCTGGGGGTAGCCACTGTGCGGCGCTCCGTCTCGGCTCCCATATGGTCCTTCGGATGCCGAGCGCGCGGGCTGGGCCACCGCCGGCTGTGGCTGTGGCAGCGGGTAGGCGGCCGGCGGCGCGGTCTGCGGAGGCGGCGGCTGCGGCAGGGCGGCGGTGACCGCGGTGACCTGCTCGGGCGGAGCGGCGACCGCGGCGGCCGCCCGGTGCGGCTGCGGCTCGGGCCGGGGCTGCGCTTCCGCCGTCCCGTCCGCCTCCGTCTCGTCCACCGAGATGCCGAACGCGGTGGCGAGGCCGACCAGCCCGGTCGGGTACCCCTGGCCCACCGCCCGGAACTTCCACCCGTCCCCGCGACGGTAGAGCTCGCCGCAGATCATCGCGGTCTCCTGCCCGGTCTCCGGCTGTATGTCGAAGACCGCGAGCGCCGGCGCGTCGCCGTCGGCAGGCGCGGCGGCGTCGTACAGCAGGATGCGCAGATCCCGTACGGCGAGGAACGGCGCGTCATCGGTGGACGCGGCCAGTACCACCTGCTCGACCGAGGGATCGAGGGCCGCCAGATCCGCTTCGACGGTGTCGGTGAGACCGGCGCCCGCCCGTTTCTTGGGCAGCCGCCGGACCAGCCCGGACGGATGGCGCGGCTGGTTGTAGAAGACGAAGTCCTCGTCGGAGCGCACCCGGCCACCGTGCCCCAGCAGCAGCGCGGACGCGTCGATGTCGGGGATGTCGGGGCCCGGCGTCCAGCGGAGCACGGCCCGTACCGCCATGGCGTCCAGCGGGACGTTCGAGCCCTTCAGCATCGCGTGCGTCATGGCGGTCATCCTGCCTTCCCGGCACGGCGGCGGACAACGCGGGGGCGCTTTCCGCCGCGTCCGGCGAGTCGGCGCCCGCACCTGGTCGAACGGGCCCGCCGAGGAAAATGTCGCCGTCGATGGAACTGGCGACATCCGTCTCTACGTACTATTACCGGCCACACTTCATCAGGACCGTCTACGTAGCACGGGGGGAACTTTATGCGTCATTTCGGGCATATCCCGTCCGTCGTCCGGGAGGGGCTGTTCCACCGGGAGCCGGCCGACTTCAGCGCCGCCTCCCCGCCGAGCACGATCGCCGCCGCACTCGGTGCCACCCTCTACAGCCCGGCCACCCGGCCGGCGCTCGCCGACGACGTGCTGAAACAGGCCGCACGCGGGGTCGTCTCCATGGTCCTCTGCCTGGAGGATTCCATCGACGACACGGAGGTCGCCGCCGCCGAGGCCAATCTGGTGCGGCAGTTCGCCGACCTCGACGCCAGGAGCGCCGAGGTGCCACTGCTCTTCATCCGGGTCCGCGAACCGGAGCAGATACCCGACCTGGTCAGCAGGCTGGGCGCCGCCGCCCGGCTGCTGACCGGATTCGTACTGCCGAAGTTCACCGAGGAGCGCGGTACGGCCTTCCTGGAGGCGCTCAGCGCCGCGGAAAGCTCCGGCGGCCAGCGGCTCTTCGCCATGCCGGTACTCGAATCGCCGGAACTGCTGCATCTGGAGACCCGCGGCGAAGCCCTCGCCGGGATCGCCCGCACCGTCGACAAGTACCGCGAGCGGGTACTCGCACTACGCCTGGGCGTCACCGACTTCTGTTCCGCGTACGGACTGCGCAGGGCGCCCGACATGACCGCGTACGACGTCCAGATCGTAGCCGCCGTCATCGGTGACGTGGTGAACGTCCTGGGCCGCTCGGACGGCACCGGCTTCACCATCACCGGGCCGGTCTGGGAGTACTTCCGGGTCCAGGAGCGGATGTTCAAGCCGCAGCTGCGCCGCAGCCCCTTCATGGAGAGCCGCGCCGAACAGCTCCGCACCACCCTCATCGAGCACGACCTGGACGGACTGCTCCACGAGATCGAGCTGGACCGGGCCAACGGGCTGCTGGGCAAGACCTGCATCCACCCCTCGCACGTGGTGCCGGTGCACGCGCTGTCGGTGGTCAGCCACGAGGAGTACAGCGACGCCCAGGACATCCTGCGTCCCGAGCGGGGCGGCGGCGGGGTGCTCCGCTCGGTCTACACGAACAAGATGAATGAGGTGAAGCCGCACCGGGCATGGGCCGAACGCACCCTGCTGCGGGCCGAGGTCTTCGGCGTGGCCAGGGAAGACATCGGGTTTGTCGAGCTGCTGACCGCCGGACTGCCCGGCTGATGCGGCCTGTGAGAGAAGAGACGGGCAACGTGGTCTGGTCGGGAACATGGGTCGCACGCAGACTCGGCGTGGAGCTCGTCGGGGACGACGAGCTGCGGGAGCTGCTCGGCCTCGCGCTGCGGCGCAACCCCAAGCGGGCCCATCTGCTCGTGTCGAACGTGCTGGGCAAACACGTGCCGCAGCGCCCGTCCACGGTGTACGGCCACGGCTACCGGCTCGGCCGGAAAGTGCGCGAGCTGCTCGGTGACGAGGCCGCGAGCCGGGCCGTCGTCCTCGGATACGCCGAGACCGCGACGGGACTCGGCCACTCGGTCGCCGACGGCGTGCACCTTGCCCCCTACCTGCACTCCACCCGCCGCCCGGTCGCCGGGGTCGATCAGGCGGGCGGCTTCGAGGAGGCGCACTCCCATGCCACCTCGCATCTGCTGCTCCCCGAGGACCCGGACCTGCTCGCCGGGGACGGAACGCTGATCCTGGTCGACGACGAGTTCTCCACCGGCAACACCGTGCTCAACACCATCCGCGCCCTGCACCGGCGCTACCCGCGCGAGCGGTACGTGATCGTCGCGCTGGTGGACATGCGGTCGGCCGCCGACCTGGGGCGGCTGGACGCCTTCACCCAGGAGATCGGCGCCCGGGTGGACCTGGTGACCACCGCCCGCGGCACCGTACGGCTGCCGGAGGGCGTGCTGGCGAAGGGGCAGCGGATCGTCGAGGAGCACGCGGCGGCCGAGGCGCACACGGCGGCCGAGGCGCAGCCGCCGGCCCTGCGCACCGGCGGTGAATTCGTACGGGTCGACCTCGGCTGGCCGACCGGAATCCCGGACGGCGGCCGGCACGGCTTCACACCCGCGCACCGGAGCGCACTCGATGCCGCACTGCCCGGGATGGCCTCCCGGCTGGTAGCGGAACTGCCGGGGGACGTCCGGCGGGTCCTCGTCCTCGGCTTCGAGGAGCTGATGTACGCACCGCTGCGGCTCGCCCTCCAGCTGGAGCGCGCCGGACACGACGTGCGCTTCTCCACCACCACCCGCTCCCCGGTGCTCGCCGTCGACGACCCCGGTTACGCGATACGCACCCGGCTGGTCTTCCCGGCCCACGACGACCCGCACGACAGCCCCGGCGGCCCCGATGAGCGGTACGCGTACAACGTCACCGACGGTTGCTTCGACGCGGTGGTCGCGGTCGTCGACTCCACCGCGGACACCCCCGCGCTGCACGCCCCCGGCGGACTCCTGGCGCAGCTCGCCGCGCACGTCCCGCAGGTGCTGCTGGCCGTGGTGCCCTCCTACGTACCCGCGGCGCGGCCCGAACAGCCGGTCAGGCCCGCGTCGCCCGTCCACCCGGAAGAGAAAGCGCCCCCCATGCCCCAGCAGCTGCCCGAGCCGTTGCGCGGTCCCGCCTTCTCGTCGTACGCGGCCGAGGACGTCGGCTGGCTGCTCCAGGATCTGTCCGGGGTCCAGCTCGAAGCGCCCACCGAGGAGCGCGAAGAGGCGATCCAGGCGGGGGGAGCGCACTACGCCGAGTCGCTGCCCGTCGAGTACCAGCCGAGCGAGCAGTACCAGCAGCTCTTCCGGGCGGCCCTGGAGACCTCGGCGGCCCGCATCGCGCGGGCTGTCGGCACCGTCACCGACACGGTGCTGGCCCAGGGGTCTCCCCGTCCGGTGCTGGTCTCGCTGGCGCGGGCCGGCACGCCCGTCGGGGTGCTGATGCGCCGCTGGGCGCAGCACCGCCACGGGCTGGACCTGCCGCACTACGCGGTGTCCATCGTGCGCGGCCGCGGCATCGACGCCAACGCGCTGCGCTGGCTGGCCGTCCACCACGACCCGGCCGACGTGGTGTTCGTGGACGGCTGGACGGGCAAGGGCGCGATCACCCGCGAACTGGCCGAGGCGCTGCGGGAGTTCCCCGGTTTCAGCCCGGAGATCGCGGTCCTCGCCGATCCGGGCGGCTGCGTGCGGACCTACGGCACCCGCGAGGATTTCCTGATCCCCTCGGCCTGCCTCAACTCCACGGTCTCCGGGCTGATATCACGCACCGTGCTGCGCGCCGACCTGGTCGGCCCCGACGACTTCCACGGCGGGAAGTTCTACCGCGAGCTGGCCGGAAACGACGTCTCCAACGACTTCATCGACACCATCGCCGCCCGCTTCGGTGAGGTGGCCGGCGCCGTGGACACCGAAGTGAAGGAAATGCTCTCCGCCGACCGGGCGCCGACCTGGGAGGGCTGGGCCGCCGTCGAGCGGATCAGCGAGCAGTACGGCATCCATGACGTCAACCTGGTCAAACCGGGCGTCGGGGAGACCACCCGGGTGCTGCTGCGACGGGTGCCCTGGAAGGTCCTGGCCGCCAGGGGGGCGGGGGCCGACCTCGACCATGTGCGGCTGCTGGCCGAACAGCGCGGCGTACCCGTCGAGGAGGTCGACGGCCTTCCGTACACCTGCGTGGGCCTCATCCACCCGCGCTTCACCCGCGGCGCCACCGGCGCCCACGGCACCGCGGTGGTGGCTGAGTGACCGCCGCCCCGACCGTCCTCGTAGCCAGCGACCTGGACCGCACCCTCATCTACTCGGCGGCGGCCCTGGACCTGACCATGCCGGACGCCGAAGCGCCCAGGCTGCTGTGCGTCGAGGTGTACCGCGGCAAGCCGCTCTCCTACCTCACGGAGACCGCGGCCGGGCTGCTGGCACAGCTCGCCGCCGACGCCGTCTTCGTACCGACGACCACCCGCACCCGGGAGCAGTACCACCGCATCCACCTGCCCTGCCCGCCCCCGCGGTTCGCCATCTGCGCCAACGGTGGCCACCTGATGGTCGACGGCGTCCCGGACCCCGGCTGGCACGCCACGGTACGACGCAGGCTGGCGGCCGAATCGGCGTCGCTCGCGGAGGTACGCGCCCACCTGGTCGCCGCGGCCGACCCTGCCTGGCTGATCGATGAACGGGTCGCCGAGGACCTCTTCGCCTACCTGGTCGTGGAGCGCTCCCTGCTGCCCGAAGGCTGGGTCAAGGAGCTCTCCGTATGGGCGAGGGAGCGCGGCTGGTCGGTGTCCCTGCAGGGCCGCAAGCTGTACGCCGTGCCCAACCCGCTCACCAAGAGCGCCGCCGTACGCGAGGTGGCCCGCCGCACCGGCGCGGACCTCACCCTCGCCGCGGGGGACTCGCTGCTGGACGCGGACCTGCTGCTCGCTGCCGACCGGGGCTGGCGACCCGCACACGGCGAACTGGCCGACACGGGGTGGAGCGCGCCGACGGTTGCCGTAACCTCCGGTCGGGGTGTCGCGGCGGGCGAGGAGATCCTGCGGGAATTCCGACACGCCGTCGGCGGGCATCCCGGCTGACCGTGGCGGCAACCGAGTGGAGAGCCCGCATGACCAAGGGGAACAGCACCAGGATCACCGACGAGCTCTACGCGTACATGCTGGCGCACAACCCGCCGTTGGACGCCGTACAACGAGAGCTGGTGGAGACGACCTACACGCGGCTGCCCGAGCAGGCCGGCATGCAGTCGGCCGAGGAGCAGGGGCCGCTGCTGGCCTTCCTGGTCCGGCTGATCGGCGCCCGGCACATCGTCGAGGTCGGCACCTTCACCGGTTTCTCCGCGCTGTCGATGGCCCAGGCGCTGCCGGCCGACGGGACGCTGATCGCCTGCGACGTCTCGGAGGAGTGGACCGGGTACGGCCGCGAGGCGTGGGCGGCAGCAGGCGTAGCCGACCGTATCGACCTGCGCATCGCACCGGCCCTGGACACCCTGACCGCGATGGCCGGCGAGCCGCACATCGACCTCGCCTACCTGGACGCGGACAAGGGCAACTACATCCCGTACTGGGAGGAGCTGGTCCCGCGCATGCGCAGGGGCGGGCTGATCGTCGCGGACAATGTGCTCTTCCACGGCCGGGTCGTCGACCCCTCGGCCGGCGGCGGCGCCGAGGCGATCCGGAGGTTCAACGACCACGTCGCCGCCGACCGGCGGATGGAGAGCGTGCTGCTGGCGATCTCGGACGGACTGACGCTGTCCCGGAAGATCTGAGCGCCCCTGGGCGGGTAGGTGACGCGCCTACCCGCAGCAACCCCCACCGCAGCAACCGCCACCACCACCGCCCCCGCCGGCCGGTGCCTGCGCCCCGGCCGCGCCGCCCACGGCCACCGCCGACAGCAGCTTCACGGTGTCCTCATGACCGTCGGGGCAGGGGGCGGGCGCCGAGGACTCCGCCATCGGGCGGCTGAGCTCAAAGGTGTCTCCGCAGGTGCGGCAGCGGTACTCGTAGCGAGGCATGCGCCCACATTAGCGGCCTGCCGCACGACCGGCGGCTCCAGCGTCCGACGGGGTCGGTGCGCTCAGCGCACCACCGTGCCGGAGTCCGCGGCCAGCAGTCCCAGCTCGGCGCGGGTCGGAGCGCCCTCCCAGTCGCCCGGCGTGGCGACCGCGAACGCGCCCGTGGTCACCGCGCGGTGCAGTCGGCTCGCGGTGTCCGCGCCGTCGAGCAGCGCCGAAAGGTACCCGGCGACAAAGGCGTCACCGGCGCCGACCGGGTCCACACTCCGTACCGGCCGCGCCGGGCAGTGCCGCTTCCCGCCCGAGGTGTACGCCGTCGCGCCTGCGGCGCCGAGCTTCACCACCACTTCGCCCGCCCCCGCGTCCAGCAGCGCCCGGGCCAGCAGAGCCGTGTCGTCGGGGGAGCCGTCGGGCAGGCACAGCGGCAGCTCGTCGTCCGACGCGATCAATACGTCGGCGCGCGGCGCCCAGGAGCGCAGCACCGCCGAGGCCTGCTGCGTACTCCACAGCCGGGACCGGTAGTTGACGTCGAGACTGACCAGCACGCTGTGTTCGCAGGCCAGTTCCAGCGCCCGCTCGGCCGCTGCCCGGGCGGCCGGTGAGAGGGCCGGAGTGATACCGGTGAGATGCAGCACCCGCGGTGGTTCCCCGGCCGCATCGAAGGCCGTACCCGGGTCCGCACCGAAGGCCGCACCGAACGCCCGGTCGACGTCATCGGCCGACACCAGTGAACCCGCCGACCCCGCCCGGTAGTAGTGCACCCGGGTCACCTCCGGCAGCCGCGGTTCGAAGAGAATCAGCCCGGTCGGTGCGTCCCCGGCGCGCGCGGCGCCGGACACGTCGACGCCCTCGGCGCGCAGCGTCCGCAGCACCAGCTCGCCGGCCTCATCCGCGCCGACCGAGCCCGCCCAGTGCACGGGATGACCCAGCCGGGCCAGCCCGATGGCCACATTCGACTCGGCGCCGGCGACCGAGACGGCCATCGTCCCGCCGAGCTTCAGCGGCCCGCTGCCCCGCAGCGCGACCATCGTCTCCCCGAAGGTGAACACGCTCAAGACCGCACCGGCCCCGCTGCCGCATCGGTTGCGACCCGCATGAACTCAGCGGTCCGCTTGCGTAGTTCGCCGAGATCACCACCGTCCGCGGCATCGCCGACCAGCGGCGAGCCGACCCCCACGGCGACCGCGCCCAGCGCCAGATACTGGGCGGCCGCTGCCGCGTCCACCCCGCCCACCGGCACGAAGGGCAGCTCGGGGAACGGGCCGCGCAGCGCCTTCAGGTACGAAGGGCCGCCCACCGAAGCGGGGAAGAGTTTCAACGCGGCCGCGCCCGCCGCGACACCGGCGATCACCTCGGTCGGTGTGCTGACCCCGGCCAGCACCGGCAGCCCGAGCCGCACGGCCTCCGTCACCCCGGCCCCGAGCCCGGGCGTGACGATCAGATTGGCCCCGGCCTCCGCGGCCCGGCGGGCGTCGTCGGCGGTCAGTACGGTCCCGGCGCCCAGCCAGGCCCCGGCGCCGAGTTCGTCCCGGGCCCGACCGATGACGTCGAGCGCACCGGCGCCGCTGAGCGACACCTCGACCAGCGGCAGTCCGGCCTCGACCAGCGAAAGCACGGTCCTGAAGGCCGCATCGGGATCGCTGCCGCGGACGATGGCGACCAGCCGTTCGTCCCGCAGAGCGGTGCGGAAATCCATCATTGCTCCCTTCCTCCGACGCATCCTCGACGGCTTCTCACGAATACGCTGACGAACCGCGGACGTCACCATTCGGCGAACGCCCCGTCCTCGTGACGCCACACCGGATTGCGCCACTCGTGGCCCTTCTTGTCGGCGGCCCGTACCGCCGCCTCGTCGACCTCCACCCCGAGGCCCGGCCGGTCGGTCCGTACCAGCGCGCCGGACCGGAACCGGAAGGGGCCCGGGTCGGCGACGTAGTCCAGCAGCTCGGCCGTCTCGTTGTAGTGAATGCCGATGGACTGTTCCTGGATGAGAAAGTTCGGTGTCGTGAAGGCGACCTGGAGGCTCGCGGCCAGCGCGATCGGCCCCAGGGGGCAGTGCGGGGCGATCTGCGCCCCGTACACCTCGGCCAGCGCGGCGATGCGTCGCAGCTCCGAGATGCCACCGGCGTGCGAGATGTCCGGCTGCACGACCGCCACACCCGCCTGCAGCGCGCGCAGGAAGTCGTGGCGGGCGAAGAGCCGTTCGCCGAGTGCGATCGGGATGTTGGAGGCGTTCACCAGGTCGGGCACCGCCGCCAGCTGCTCGGACAGCACCGGCTCCTCGACGAACAGCGGCGCCGCCTCGGTGAGCAGCGGCAGCAGTCGCCGGGCGTTGGCGGGGGAGACCCGGCCGTGGAAGTCGAGCGCGAAGTCCCGGTCGTCGCCCAGGACTTCGCGGGCGGCCTCGGCGCGCAACAGCACCTCCCGTATCTCGCCACGGGTGGCGATCGCGGTCATCCGGCCGCTCGCGTTCATCTTGACCGCGGTGAATCCGGCCGCCACCTGCTCGGCGATCGCCTCGCGGACCTGGGCGGGCTCGTCGCCGCCGACCCAGGCGTACGCCCGGATGCTGTCGCGCACCGGGCCGCCGAGCAACTGGTGCACGGGCTGCCCGTACACCTTGCCCTTGATGTCCCAGAGCGCCTGGTCCAGCCCCGCGACGGCGCTGGACAGCACCGGGCCGCCCCGGTAGAAGCCGCCCTTGGTCATCACCTGCCAGTGGTCCTCGATCCGCATCGGGTCCGCGCCGATCAGATACTCGGCGAGCACCTGCACGGCGGCCCGCACCGGCTCGGCCCGCCCCTCGACGACCGGCTCGCCCCAGCCGACGGTGCCCTCGTCGGTCTCCACCCGGACGAACATCCAGCGCGGCGGGGTCATGAACGTCTCGATACGGCTGATCTTCACGGTCTGTTTCCCTCGGTGTGGCGGTGGTGGTCGTGCGGGCCGGAGTGGTGCAGGCCGAAGTCGAGCAGCGCCAGCATCGCGCGCGACGCCCCGTCCCCGTCCCCGGCGCGCACCCGGTCCACCACCGAGACGTGCACGGCCAGCGGATGCTCCGGCCGCCCCGCGTGCACCACGCGGTCCCGCTCGATCAGTGCGGGGATCACGACCCGCTGCATCTGGACGAAGAAGCGGTTGTGCGAGGCCGCCAGCAGCGCGGTGTGGAAGGCGGCGTCGGCGTCCACCAGCAGAGCGGGGTCACTCACGCCGGGGCCCATCGCGGCCAGCGCGGCATCCAGCGCCGCCAGATCCTCGTCGGTACGGCGCAGGGCGGCCAGTGCCGCGGCGGCCGGCTCGACGGAGCGGCGCAGCTCGAAGAGTTCGCCGAAGAACCGCTCGTCGCCGGAGCCGGAGGCGAGCCGCCAGCGCAGTACGTCACTGTCCAGCAGATTCCAGTTCTCCCGCGACCGGACGAACGTGCCGCGCCGCTGCCGGGCGTCGAGCAGGCCCTTGACGGTCAGCACCTTGATCGCCTCGCGCAGCACGGTCTGGCTCACGTCGAGCTCGGCCATCAGCTGCGGCAGATCCAGGGTGTCGCCCTCGGCGTACGTCCCGTCGAAGACCCTCCGCGCAAGGGCCTCCACAGCGACCCGGTGGACACCACGGCCGATGTAGGAGGCATCGGGGGCTGCCTGCGGTGCCGTCATGACGGGCTCCTGGGCCAGGGGACGCTTACGGAGCCAGCCTCGCACGAGTACTAGTTATTTATCAATTATTTGTTGAAGGAGACGGCCATCCTGCCCCGCCAGCGACCCCGCTGTGCCTCTGTCTCGCCGGGATCAGTGCCCGGCGCCGCGCTCCTCGCGGATCTGCTCGACCACCCGGGTCGCGGTCTTTCGGACCTCCTCCGTCTCGGTCAGGAAGTGCCAGTAGTCGGGGTGCCGGCCCTCGAGCCCGGCGATCGCCTGCTCCAGCCGCTCCACGGCCAGGTCCAGCGGTCGCGCATGGCGCGGCTCGGGCGTGTTGCGACCCGCCATCGCCAGCCGCTGGGCGTCCCGAAGGGCGAACCGGGTCCGCTGGATCTCCTGCTCCGGATCCTTGGCGACCGCATTGAGCCGGTCCAGTCGCCCGCGCGCCGCCGACACCGCCTCGTCGGTGCTGTTCAGCAACGCCCTGACCGTACTGAGCAGGGACGTCGCATCCGGCCAGCGCTGCTCGGCACGCGCCTTTGACGCCTCCTTGAGCTTCTCCTCGGCCTGCCGCAGGGACACCGCGGCGTGCTCGGG
The DNA here is from genome assembly GCF_040682175.1 of Streptomyces sp. NPDC051320. Lineage (NCBI taxonomy): Bacteria > Bacillati > Actinomycetota > Actinomycetes > Kitasatosporales > Streptomycetaceae > Streptomyces > Streptomyces sp. NPDC051320. The sequence continues at coordinate 105,368 of NZ_JBFBAL010000014.1, read as the reverse complement.
CACCTGCTGGAGATCCTGCCAGCACGGCGCGGTGAAGCGCCGCCGCAGCTCGCTCAGTACGGGCTCGACCGTCCCGGTACGGGTGGTGAGCGCCTGTGCGCGGGTCCGCAACGAGACCAGGCGCCGGTCGATCTCGGCCGCCCGCTCCGGCAGCCGGGATGCCTCGGCGCGTACCGCTTCGGCGTCCCGCAACACCCGGTCGGCGCGTTGCAGCGTCTCCGTCACGCCGTGACGGCCGGCACCCTGATTGAGCATGGTCAGCTCAGGTCCCAGGGCCGCGAGCCGCGCCGCGAGATCGTCCGCCTTCAAACCGGAGTCACGCACCGAATCGAGAGCATTGCTCGCGGAAAGGAGCGCCTGCCGCGCCCGCTCCACCGCCGGAGCCAGCCGGGCCAGCTGCGTCTCGGCCTTGCCGAGCAGCGGCCCCAGCCCCTGGCCGAAGCGGTCGAGCTCGCCCTTCACCCGTACGAGATCGTCCTTGGCCAGCGTCAGCTGTGTACGAGCATGGGCGACCGCCGAGACCTCCAGGTCGTCCCGGTCCAGATCATGCGCGTCGACCGCGGTGATGTACGCCGAACTGACCTCGTCAATACGCCGCCCCAGCGCGCCGAAATCGGCCAAGGCCTTGCGCGCCTCGGGCGAATCGTCCACCGCGGTGATGGTCTCGATCGAGATCTGCAGATCGCGCTGCGCGGTGTCCAATTCGTAGAACGCCGCCGCCGCGGCGTCCTTCGCGGCCTGCGCCTCGGCCCGGTGATTCTCCCCGCGCCCGCCGAACCAGCGCCGCGTACCTCCCCCGGCGAAGGCCCCGGCCAGGCCCGCCAGCAGAGGCACCGGAAGGACCATGAGCGTCAGGACATCCCGGACGGCACTCGCTCGCGCATACGGCTGCCCGTGTCTTGCCGTCACATCCCTCTCCCGTGCTGGTCCGCCCTGCCCGGCCTATTCTCCCACCCGGCCAGGACGAACACACGGGCCGGTCAGTTCGCGCTTCGCACGGTCACTTCCCCGTTGTCGCTGCGGGCACGCACCACATGGCTGCTCGCGTCGCTCTTGGGCACGCTGATCTTGTCGTTCCCGTGGCTGGTACGGGCGTCGACCCGGTACTCGAGACCCGGTTTCGTCGGCAGCGCGATCTCGACCGCCCCGTTGTCACTGATCCCCTCCACCCGGTCGGGCGCGACGGTGAGCGTCAGCCGTACCTCCCCGTTGTTGGAGTTCGCGGTCACCTTCCTGGACGACACGTTGTCGGCCACGATCGCCCCGTTGGCACTGCCCATTTTCAGCGCACCACTGGAGTCCCGGACCACCACCTTGCCGTTGCCGGACCACAGGTCCAGCGGCGTGTCGAACCCGGTGGCGGTGACGCTGCCGTTCCCGTCCTTCACCACCACTTTCACCCCGCGCGGCACCTTGATCTGATGCCGGGCCTGACAGTCGCTCGAGATGCCGCTGCACTTCAGCCGCAGCGTGAGCTCGTCGTTCTTCATCGACCACGAGCTGTCCGGCCCGTTCCCCATGAAGACCCACCCGTCGACCCGCCGGGTGACCTCCACCGACTTCACATCCGCGGGCACCAGCTCCACGGACGAGGTGTCGGAGTCCACGGTCAGCGTCTTCCCGCTCAACGCGAACGATTTGTGCTCCGCCGGCGCATCGGAGGGATCAGCCCCACACCCCGCCAGCCCAACAGAGACGACAACGACCCCGCCGACGGCGAGAAGCGTGCGGATACGGAGTGCCACGGTGATCATTTCCCCCAGGTAAGCCTGCCGAATGCCCCTACCGTACGAACCCGCCCTACCCCCTGACGATCCGGCCGCCCACCGGATCGGGGGTGGGGATAGCCCCCGGCCCGCTGCGCGGCGGCCCCGGTCGGCGCCCGGCCCGTTTCCGCAGCCCGTGCAGCAGGTACAGCAGGCACAACAGGGTTCGAGCAGGGTCCCGGCGCCGTGTACCCTGTTCCTTCATCCACGGGTGCGTAGCTCAGGGGTAGAGCGCTGCTCTTACAAAGCAGATGTCGGCGGTTCGAAACCGTCCGCGCCCACCAGTCAGAACGCCCCCGCAGCGAGTCGCTGCGGGGGCGTTGACGGTAGTAGGTGACGGCGGTTCCTCGGGCGCATCGTGTTGTGCTGGGTTGCTGAGTAGAAACCTTCTCTACGGGTTCAAGGCGCCGCGCAAGCGCGGCGCGCGCCGCACCCCCGGCCGCGGGCTGCCTCTGTCTCCGCCCCGGCTGCCCCCGGCCGGGCGGCGGCGCACCGAGCGCGACACCAGCCCGAGAGAAACGGCCGGCACGGGAGTGCGGAACCCCGCTGAGGCCGAGCCGACAGAGTCCGCGCAGGCGAATGAGATGCCTCCGGCGGGGGGCGCTCAGACTCCGGGATGGAAGGGGTGCCGTTGGCGAGTGCCGGCGGATTCGTGGTGGGCGTGGGTGGGGCTCCCATCCCGACCACCTCCGACCCAGGCAGAGCCGAGCAGTCGTGGCCCAGGGCGTCAAGGTAGTTCGTACAGTGGCGCGCTCCACCTTGACGCCCTGAACCACGCCCGCTCCACGGTGTGTGGGTCGAAGGCGGACGGGATGGAAGCCGGGGTGAGTGGTGGGTACAGGTCTGTGCTGCTCCAGATGGTCACAAACCGCTGATCGGCCACTCGAAGGAGCCGATCGGTTCGACAGCATGAGCGTTGAGACTGAGGTCGTTCACGAGGCGACTGATGAACTGGTGGAGGCGTTCGCTCGCCTCCTTCCGCAACTGTCGTCCAAAGCCAAGCCCCTGGACCATGAAGCAGTGGCGAGCTTGGTGACGAGCAGCACCAACACCCTGCTGGTGGCCCGTGTCGGGGACGTGATCGTCGGGACATTGACATTGGTGACGTCTCCCCTGCCGTCCGGCCCGCGGGCTCACATCGAGGACGTCGTGGTCGATACTGCCGCACGCGGCCCTGATCAGGAGTGGTGGCACATGGAAGAGGGCTGCGTCACGGAAGCTTGGCGAACCACCGAGGTTGCTTAGCGCCACCGGACGCCGCGCCACATGCGCGCCACAACGGGCCGGAAGTCATGGGGAAGCACGGAGTTCGACGGAACGGAAGTGGCGACTAGCCAGAGCTGCGAAGCTGCAGGTCACCCGAGCGATCGCCCCACCTCGTTCCTCACGTGGTTGTCCAGCCCGCTCACCGAGTCCACACCGCTGGAACTCTTCCGCCCGGATGCGGTAGGTGGTGGGGAGGGAGGCGGTTCACTGGCGGGCAATGAAGGGCAGAGCCTCGGCCATTGAGGCTTCCCCGAGCGCCCGGCTACCATCCGGGCATGGGGGGCTCATGAACATAGTGGTTTGTGTTGGGTTCGTCGCTCTGGCCGCGTACGTGGTTCGGAGTGCCGTCACGGTGTGGCGCGATCCCCGCCGGGCACGAACGGAAGCCGATGGGTTGAAACGGCTCGGCAAGCGTGGGGCTTGGGCGGTCACGCGCGGCATCGTGCCCGTCGCCGCCATGTTCACTTGCCTGGCCCTCATCGTGATCTCGTTTCTCGGAGCCGAGACCTGGAGCGCCGTTCACGGCCCCCTGGAGACCAGTGGGACGGTGCTCTTCCTCTTGATGTTGGTCTGCTGGCTCGTGCTCGCTTCCATCGCCGTGTTCAACAGGCCCAGGTTCCTCGTGCCGCCCTACTTGCGCGACAGGCGCCGTCTGTAGCGCCAAACACGGGGCTCCAAGTCTGGACCAGCAGGGGGCTATCAGGCCGGGAGAAGGGCATCGGTGCGCCATGCGTGCCCGATCGCAAGGCATGCGAAAGCGGATCCGCAGCGGGGAGCCTCGGCGAGTGGCCCACGTACGCGCAGGTCAGCGAACCCGCAGGTCGGGCAACACCCACGTACGCGCTCTTCCGAACTGGTGCTCCTGTGCCCAAGGGCTTGACTGAGCCATTAGGGCTCCGCCGACCTCCTGAAGGGATCTCGTGACACCTCTTACGAGAGACGTGCGGGCCGCTCTCCGGTTCTTCGCGTTCTACTTGGGCAACGGCACGTTGGACAGCGATCTGCTCGATGGGATCGACTACCGTGCCCATCCGCTCAATTTTGGCTCAGACTTCGAAATGGTCTTTGCGATCTTCGCCAATGTCCTCGAAGTCGATGATCCTCGCTGCGTGTCCTGGACCACCGTGGGCGTAGATGTTCCTCGTGAATCGCCGGACGCCATCGCTTGCACTGTGTGGTGGTCGTCAGCCGGCCGCCTTGGCGATGATGCGCTCCATCTCCTCGCGACCGAAGGCCCGCAGAGTCGTGGAACGGACGTTGCCCACCCCACCGAGCCGCAGGAGCGCTGCCGTGGCAGTTTCCTCGTCGGGCGCCTCGACGATGGCCACGAGGTCGTAGGGACCGACGGTCCAGTAGATACTCAGGAGCTTCGCCCCGAGCTTCTGTACCGCTGAGCCGAAGGCCTCGGCGCGCTTCGCGGTGTCCTTGTAGTTTCGGGTCCCTTGATCGGTCCAGTTCAGCAAGGTGACGTACGTCGGCATGTTCTTTCACTTTCACGAGGAGACACATCGTGAGCCCAAGCCTGGACATCTGGGCTGGAACCTGCACGAGCTACGCACCCGAACGAGCGATACGAGCGACCACAGGCATCGATGGGCAGGCTGACCTCCACGCCTGACCTCCACGACAGCGGACGCCGCCGGATCGCCGCGGTTCTCGGCGGAGTAGGTGCAGTCATGCAGCCGTAGCGATCCAGGGCCGCTGTTACCGCTGATCGGACTCACCAGGCAGACGTCGCCGGTTCGAACCGTCCGCGTTCCACGATGCTGACCGGCAGGTCACCAGAGAAGGCTCTGGTCAGAGCGTTCTGGCCAGGCACTTCTCGGTGTCTTACCGGGCGCACCGTGAAGATCATGCCCGTACCGACGTGGCCCGGGGGGTGACGATTCGTCGCGTACTCGGTGTCGATAGCGCAGCGGCGACTCGCCCACCGCCCGCTTGAACGCGGTGCTGAAGGCGCTCTCGGACGCGTAGCCCAACTCGGAGGCCAACGACCCGATGCGAACATCCCCATCACGGAGAGCGCGCTGCGCCAGGAGCATCCGCCAGCGGTTGAGGTAGGCCAACGGAGGTTGGCCCGCCACGCTCCGGAAGCGTTCGGCGAAGGATGTACGCGACATCGCTGCGGCGCGTGCCAATTCCTGCAGGCCCCAGGGCTTTCCGGGTTCGGCATGCATGAGGCCGAGTGCCGGACGCAATCGTTCGTCGGTCACCAACCGCAGCCATCCCGGGGGCAGGTCGGCCTGGTCGACGTAGGCGCGCATCACTTCGAGTAGCAGGAGCTGGCCGTACTGCCGGATCGCGAATGCCGAGCCGATGCGGTTCCGGGTCACCTCGTCGAACAGTCGGTCCAGACTGCTGCGCAGGTTGGTCGCAGCGGCAGCCGACGCCCGGACGTGCCCCACAGCTGGGAGCGCCTGCTGCAGCAGCGCCTGACCGGTCGGGTTGAGATCGACGGCGATCCCGATGACGACGTCGTCGGTGCCGCGTTCGGCGCCGACGAGCCGGGTGAAGTTCATCTTGGGTGTGATCTCATGGCGCGGTCCGTCGCCGCTGCCGCCCTTCTGTTCGAGCCATGACCGGTTGTTCAGGATGGCGACATCGCCCGGCTCGAGGTTGGTCGGCCCGTCGACCCCGTCAGTGGTCAGCCGGGACCGGCCGTACACCATCGCGATGAGCTTCAGCGGGTCCTCGATGGCGGCGCGCGCCACCCAGGGGCCCCGTGCCGCGAACCCGCCCGATACCAGACCGCGGATCTCGACGAGGTCGAACACTTCGGAGAGTTGGTCGGCTACCACGATTGTACTGTCGAGCAAGAAATCCGAACTGTCAATTATTCAGAGTACGAACGCGTGGACGCAGTCTGGTGACATGGCAAACAATCAGCGCCCCCTCGGATCCGGCTTCACCGCGGCCTCAACGGCGCGTGAGGTCCTCGCCGGTATCGATGTATCCGGTAAGAACGTCGTCGTGACCGGTGGCCACGTCGGGCTCGGCCTGGAGGCCACTCGTGCGCTCGCCGAGGCGGGCGCCTCGGTCACCGTCGGGTCACGCCACCCGGATCGCGCAGCGTCGGCTCTGGCCGGCATCGACGGCGTCGAGATCGGTCAACTTGACCTGCTGGACCCGGCCTCGGTCAACGCTTTCGCCGGCCGCTACCTGGACTCGAGTCGTCCGCTGCACCTCCTGCTCAACAACGCCGGCATCATGGCTCCCGCCGAGCTGCTTCTTGATGCGCGCGGCTACGAGGCCCAGTTCGCCACCAACCACCTCGGCCACTTCCAGCTGACCCTGGGCGTGTTGCCCGCACTGCGCGCGGCGCACGGTGCCCGGGTGGTCAACACGACGTCCGGTGCGACCCGCATCTCGGATATCCGTTGGGACGACCCGCACTTCGCCACCGGCTATGACGGCCACCTCGCCTACGCCCAGTCCAAGACCGCCAACGTGCTGTTCGCCGTCGAACTGGACCGCCGATGGGCCCCAGACGGAATCCGTGGCTACGCCGCGCACCCGGGCATCATCGTCGGCACGAAGCTCGGCGGCTCGATGCCTGCGGACCGGGTGCAGGCCATGCACGTGGCCATGGGGCTGGTCGACGAGTCCGGTCGGCCGATCATCGACCCCGAGAGCGGGAAGAAGACACCACAGCAGGGTGCCGCCACCATCGTGTTCGGAGCCACCAGCCCCCTGCTCGCCGACATCGGCGGTGTCTACCTGAGGGACAACGACATCTCGCCACTGGACGGCGCCGCGGATCCCACCGCCCAAGGTGCCGACATGATCCGGTCACAGAACGTCGTGCCGCATTCCATCGACCCGGGGTCCGCGCGTCGTCTCTGGGAGATGAGCGAGCAGCTGATCAAGGCGTAACGGCTGTTGCCCAGTACGTCGCCAAGCGTCACTTGGCCGCACGCCGCGGGGGCTGAGACCGCGAGGCGGCGTGCGGCTCCTCGATCATGTGACCTCACCCGAGGACAGGGGGTGCCACCGTCGTTGGGGGCCGGGCCTCCCATGACGGGGACCCCGATGACCTGTTCCAACCGGTTCGAGAGGGCTGCGGACAGGGTGTCACCGGCCTCGTCGGACGTGTCGAGGCCGACGGCTGACGTCCTGCACACGGAACCGGGCCACGGAACCGGGCCACCGAACCGGCCCACCGAGAGTCGACTTCTCGGGAGAGGAAGCCGACCGGAGTGACAACCGTCCGCGACTGGTGCGCGGGAGGTTGGGTGGTCCTTGGAAGGGATCAGCCCTGCTGCAGGGCGGCAAAACCCTTCTGCAAGTCTTCGATGTTCATCACCGGCTGGATCTCGATCTTCGCGCCGAGCCCCGCGAAGAGCGGCTCCGCGATGCTGGGCAGCTGGGAGCTGTCCTGCATGTCGAAGACCAGGGTGCAGGTCCGCTTACCCTCGCTGGTGGCGAAGTAGGCGGCCTCCGGCTTGAGCCGTTCCGTCATCGACTGCACGATCTTCTGCAGAGTGCCGTCCTTGGCTGCTGCATTCGCGAGCTGGGTGTCCATCTGCGCTCTCAACATGACCCGCATGGCATTACTCCGTCCGCCCACCGCCCGCTACCGGCGGCACGGGTCTGTCCGCGCGCGTGAGACCGGTGACGTCCCGCTCAGCCTGTTCCCGGGCGATCAGGGCGGCAACATCTGGTCCTCCGTTTGTGCCGCCGTGGATGCCGGTCGCAACCGCGTTTGCCGGCCGGGACTCGGTCGGGCCAACCGCACAGGGCTCCCGGGGCATGATGCGTCCCCTGTGTGCCGACGGTGGTGGACGACGGACGCAGGAGGGCCCGGCGGCACAGAACCGTCGCTGCCGACGACGGCCCCGCGGATGGCTGCGGTGCTACGGCGTCGCGGGTGCCGGGAGGGCTTCGAGCCGGAAGACCGGGTGGTGGACGGACGCGGCGATGACCGCGGGGTCCGATGAGTCGGCGGTGATGTCGAAGTACGGCCGGGTGACGGGTACCTCGCGCAGATACTGGCGCAGGACGGGCACGCACTGCTCGGGCGCGAGCTCAACCGCCCGCAGACGCTCGGTGTGGCCGCCGCGGCTCAGGGCTACTTCGCCTGCCTCGCGTACGTTGTGCACCCAGCCTCCGACCTTGTAGGCGGCGACCAGGAAGCGAACGCCGTCCGGGGACGACATGACGTCCACGGGCACCGAGCGGTCGACCCCGCTTCTGCGGCCCCGCACCGTGAGCACGTGGCGGTCGGCGCGGCCGAGACCGCGTCCGGTCATCGCCGAGAACACCGCGTTGACCAGACGGTTGAACGCGCCGACTCGGTACGTCTTCGCCACAGCCGCTTCCCCTCGCTCGGAAGTGAGCACCGTCCTCCTGTAATCGGAGGACCAGCATTTAGGTAGCTAATTTGCTAGCATGCTCGCGTGGGCGACGAAGATGTGAAGCAGTTCAACGTGTACTTGCCGATCGGGTTGATCAAGCAGGTCAAACACCATGCCATCGAGTCGGAGCTGTCGCTGTCGGCATTGGTTGCCGCTGCGCTGCGCGCCTACCTCGATGACACCCAGGATGAGCGAGAGCCATCGTCCGAGAAGGAGAACTGACATGACGACCGAAGGCATCGAGGCCGTGTTCCTGGAGACCCACAACTGGGGCAAGGCGGTCAAGTTCTTCCAGGGGCTGGGGTACGAGCTCGAGTTCTCCACGGATCACCACTCCGGCCTGCTCCGCAATGGTGGCGGTCCCTACCTCTTCATTGCGGAGGTGCCTGAGAGCAAGGAGCCCGATGCGCGGCTCGTCCTGAAGGTGCCCGACGCGGAAGCGTTCCGCCCCGCGCCCGGGGTTGAGGTGGTCACCCCGTTCGCGGACACCCACTTCGGCACCAAGGAGATGACCGTGCGGGACCCCGACGGGCGTCTGTGGAGCATCCAGGCCCCGGCCAAGAACTGATCACGGGAAGAGAGGGGAATGCGGCATGGCTGACGAACAGACCGCAAAGCCGGACAGCACGGCGGTACGGGTGGCCCTGTGGCGGGCGCTGCACGTTCAGGCCGACGCGCCGCCGCATGTGCTCGAGGACGAGATCGGCCTGCGGCTCGCCGGCCCCGGCGACGACTGGCGTAGCCGCGGGGACATGGACCCGAGCGCGACCAGTTGGTTCCGGGCGTCGATCGTGGCTCGGGCCCGCTTCGTCGAGGACCTGGTCGTGGAGCAGGCCGGGCAGGGCGTGGGCCAGTACGTCATCATGGGCGCCGGCCTGGACACGTTCGCCCAGCGCCGGCCGGAAGTCGCCTCCCGCCTGCGGGTGTTCGAGGTCGACCAGCCCGATCCCCAAGCCTGGAAGCGCCAACGGCTGGCCGAACTCGGCTATGGCATCCCCGACTGGCTACGACTGGTACCGGTCGACTTCGAGGCAGGCGGGTCGTGGTGGGATCAACTGGCGGCTGCCGGATTCGACGCGGACCAGCCGGCGGTGGTGGCGTCCGCCGGCGTCGCCATGTACCTCACCAAGGACGCGAACGCGGCGACGCTGCGCCGACTCGCGTCGCTGGCCCCCGGCTCCACGCTGGCCATGACGTTCCAGCTCCCTCCGGAGCTCCTCGACGAGGAGAAGCGTGCCGGACTCCAGGCCGCGGCGAAAGGGGCCGGAGCAGCGGGCACCCCGTTCATCAGCTTCTTCGCCCCGCCGGAGATGCTGGCACTGGCCCGCGACGCCGGATTCAAAGAAGCCCGGCACGTGTCGGCCGCCATGCTCAACCAGAGGTACTTCGCGGGCCGGACGGACGGCCTCGGGACGTCGAGCGGAGAGGAACTGCTGGTAGCGACCACCTGACCCGGGAGCCCCCGGCCCTCGGGTGTTGCGACCTGCCGTAGGAGTCAGGCCGGGCTGTTGCGCAGATCCGCCAGGGTGGCCGTGGTGAGCGGTCGCGGGGTGTGGTTCGGGTCTATGAGGACGACGGTGCAGGCGGCGGTGTGGGTGAGGGCGGTGGTGAAGCTGCCGTTGGCGAACTGGGTGAGAGGGCCGTGCGGGGAACGTCCGACGGTGATGGTCCGGGCGTGGATGTCGGCGGCGTGCTGGGCCAGGGCGCGGCCGGCAGCGGCGTGGTCGCCGACGCTGGTGAGGATCTGGCCGGTGGCGGCGATGCCTTGCGCCGAGAGGCGGTCGAGGTGACTGGTGACGGCCGCGCGGGCCTGCTCGGCGGTCTCGGTTTCGGCGGCCTGCTCCTCGACGACAGCGGTCTGCTGGACGTGCACGACCTCCAGGGGACTGCCGGTGTCGCGGGCGAGTCGGGCCGCGGTGTCGACGATGGCGGCCGCCCTGTCGTGGGCACCGACGGCGACGATGACCGGAGGCGTATCGGTCGTCGGGGCGGGGGCGCCCACGGGCGTGAGCGAGGGGGCCATGGGCCTGCCTTCGGCAGGGCGCTCCTCGGCCTGGCGGAGCAGGCGGTGACCGCTGGCCAGGACGGGGATGGCCAGGAGGAAGGTGGCGGCGCCCAGGTAGAAGGGGACGCCCAGGTCGGTGGCGTCGGCCAGCTTGCCGGCGACGAAGGGGGCCAGGCCGCCACCGATGAAGCGGAGAAAGCCGTACGCGGAGGAGGCCACCGGGCGCTCGACCGGGGAGACGAGCATGACGGCCTGAGTGGTGAGGGTGTTGTTGATGCCGATGAAGGCGCCGCTCACGATGACGGCCACGATGACCACGGTCGGGGTGCTGACACCCGCGGCGATGACGGCCATCACGATGCCGAGGCCGAACAGGTTGGCGTACAGCACGGGTGCGGTGCCGTAACGGGCCTGCAGGCGCGGGGCGAAGAAGACGCTGAAGGCGGCCACCAGGAGCCCCCAGCCGGTGAAGACCAGGCCGAGCTGATGGGCGCTCAGCTCCATGGGGTAGGGGGCGTAGCCGAGCATGGTGAAGAAGCCCCAGTTGTACAGCAGGGCCATGATCCCCATGGTCAGCAGTCCGCGGTGGCGCAGCGCCCTGAGCGGGGCGAGGGGCGACGTAGCACGTTTCGGCTTGGGCAGGTCGGGGACGAACGCGATGGTCGCGGTCAGGGCGATGGCCATCAGGATCGCGACGCCGAAGAACGGGCCGCGCCAGCTGATGCCGCCCAACTCCCCGCCGAGCAAAGGGCCGACGGCGATGCCGAGTCCCAGGGCGGTCTCGTACAGGATGATCGCCCCGCCGAAGCCGCCGCTGGCCGATGCGACGATGACGGCGAGGGAGGTGGCGATGAACAGCGCGTTGCCCAGCCCCCAGCCGGCGCGGAAGCCGACGATGCCGTTGATGGAGCCGGTACTGCCGGCCAGGGCGGCGAAGACCACGATGACCGCCAGGCCGATGACGAGGGTGCGCTTGGCGCCGAGGTGGCTGGAGACCCAGCCGACGAAGAGCATGGCGACGGCGGTGACGATCAGGTAGCTGCTGAACAGCAGGGAGACCTGACTGGGCGAGGCGTGCAGGCTCTTGCCGAGGGCGGGGAGGATCGGGTCGACCAGGCCGATGCCCATGAAGGAGATGACGCAGGCGAACGCGACGGCCCAGACGGCCTTCGGCTGCTTGAACGGGCTGGCGGTCTTCCCGTGCGAAGCACTCATGTGCGGTTCTCTCTCCTTACGTTGGCGGGGAAGCGGGGAAGCGGCGAAACGTCGCCACAACGGGTGGTTTCAGGAGCGCGCCTGCCGGTCCTGGATCGCACGAGCCAGCGCCGGCAGCGCAAGCGTCACCGCATGCTGTTCGGATTCCGTCAGCTCTTCGATCAGCTGCTGCAGCGCCTCTGTTCGCTCGGTGCGCCGCTGACCGAAGACCTCCAGGCCGAGGTCGGTGGCTTCAACCAGGACGCCCCGGCCGTCACGGCTGTCGGTGGTGCGCCGTACCAGGGCCGCGCGTTCCATACGGGTGACGAGCTGGGTCATGTTCGGTTGCGAGACCCCCTCCGCCCGGGCCAGTTCGGTCAGCCGGGAGGGGCCCTCGCGGCCCAGCCGGCCCAGCGCCGAGGAGGCTGCGGTGCTCAGGCCGCCGGCGGTCGCGCTGTGCCGCACGTAGCGAACGATCCGCTCTACGGCGGTCATCAGCTCTTCCGGGGATGCGTCGGATGCGTCGGACGCCTCGATGAGTGGGGCGTCCGGGTCCATAACCCGCTTATGCATAGGGTCATTATGCATATAGATGTAGGTGGAATCAATACCCACGCCGACGGGCGCTACCCGTGGGCGCACCGCCCCAACAGGTCGGCCACCGCGCCGTCGACGATGCGGTAGCGGACCACCCGGCCGTCCTTGTCGCCCGCCACCACACCCGCGGCCCGGAGGAGGCGCAGGGCCTGGGAGACGGCCGGGTCCTTCATGCCGGTGGCGACCGCGAGGTCGGACACGGCGATGGGGCCCGCCCGGTGGACTGCGATCAGCAGGGCGAGCCGTCCGGGGTCGGCCAGCAGGGAGAAGCGGTCGGCCCAGGAGCGGACGTGATCGGGCTCTCCGATGGCGGCGATGGCGTCACAGACCCGGTGGTCGTCGATGATGCGGTGGCCGGCGCGCTCGGCGGGAACGAGGTGCATGCGGTGATCCTTGCACGTCGGCATCTGTGATCTTCGGCACCTGCGCAACTGTGCAGGCTTGCAAGCGTTGTTGTCGGCAACCTAGGGTGGGCCGGGTCGTGGTGTTCGGGAAGACCGGTGACAGGCCCTCATAAGCCTCAGACCGGAGCGGCCCTCGCCACTGTGATCGGGGAGTTCCCGGCCCATGACACCACTGGCCGCAGAGCGCGGCTGGGAAGGTGGGCCGGGGGCGAGCGTCAGCGAACCCGTAAGCCAGGAGACCGGCCACGGCATCTCACGAAGTGATCCACGAGGTGCTGGAGCGTGACCGTATGACCCTGCCCCACTCAAGCCTGCCCCCCTCAGGCTTGCCCGACACAGCTGCGCCCCACTGCGGTGCGTCTCATCAAGCCGCGCCCCACCCCACCGCGTTCGCCTGGCGACGCTCGGACACCCTCCGCACGGCTGGACTGCTCGGCGTGATCGCCGCCCTCCACGTGGTGGCTTTCGGCATCCTGTTGCTGCTGGTGGTGCCGCGGCACTACGAGGTCGGCTCCCAGGCGTTCGGCATCGGCCTGGGCGTCACCGCCTACACGCTCGGCATGCGGCACGCGTTCGACGCGGACCACATCGCCGCAATCGACAACACCACGCGCAAGCTCATGGCCGACGGCAAGCGGCCGGTGTCCGTGGGCTTCTGGTTCGCGCTGGGGCACTCCAGTGTCGTCGTCGCGATGGCGGCCCTGGTCGCCGGGGGAGCGCGCCTCGCGGGCGTGCTGGCCAGCGAGAACTCAGGTACCCACCAGATGCTCGGCGCCGTCAGTACCACCATCTCCGGTTCCTTCCTCTACCTCATCGCGGCGCTGAACCTGGTGGCGTTGTTCGGCATCCTGCGGGTGTTCAGGTCGATGCGGGCGGGACGGTTCGACGAGACGGAGCTCGAAGCGCAGCTGGATTCCCGGGGGTTCATGAACCGCATCCTGGGCCGCTTCACGAAGTCCGTCAGCCGGCCGGGCCAGATGTATCCGCTCGGCTTCCTCTTCGGTCTCGGCTTCGACACCGCCACCGAGGTCACCCTGATGGTGATGGCCGGCAGTGGCGCCGCCGCCGGGATGCCCTGGTACGCGATCCTGTGCCTGCCGCTGCTGTTCGCCGCGGGGATGAGCCTCTTCGACACCCTCGACGGCACGTTCATGAACTTCGCGTACCAGTGGGCGTTCTCGAACCCGGTACGCAAGGTGTTCTACAACCTCGCCATCACCGGCCTGTCGATCGCCGTCGCCTTCTTCATCGGCACCATCGAGCTGGTCACCGTCCTGCACGACAAACTCGACCTCAAGGACGCGGTGACCGACTGGGTAGCCGGCCTCGACCTGGGCAACGTCGGTTACATCATCGTGGGTCTCTTCGTGGTGGTGTGGGCGGCGGCACTGGGTTACTGGCGGATAGCCAGGGTCGAAGAACGCTGGACGGCCCGCACCGCGGACGGGGGCTGAGCCGGCGCGTCAGTCGCCGCTGGGGAAACCTGCGGTCCGCCAGACGCTGCCGTCGGGCCGGACGGCCAGCGCCTCGTAACCCTCCAGCGACTCCAGCCAGTCGCGCGCGTCCTCGCCCCGGGCGAACGCGGCGGTGGCGTAGGCGTCCGTCAGGGTCAGCCGGGGGCCGGTGACCGTGACGGAGGCGAGCCCGGTGGCGGGCTTGCCGGTGTGCGGGTCGAGGATGTGGGCGCCGCGTTCCGCGGTGCCCGAGGTGGCGACCGCCAGGTCCCGGCCGGTGACGACGGTGGCGAGTTCGCCGGGGGACAGCGGGTGGGCGACACCGATGCGCCAGGGCGTGCCGGGGGACGCCTCGCCGCGCAACTGGAGGTCGCCGCCGCCGTTGACGCAGGCGTTGTGTGCGCCGGCCTCATGCAGGAGCTGCGCGGCGGCTTCCGTCGCCCAGCCCTTGACGAGCCCGGAGGGGTCGAGGCTGCCGCCCGGGGTGGCGGTGAACCAGCCGTGGCTGGTCTCGTCCGCCGTCCTGCAGAGGGCGAGTACGTCACGGACCTCGGGCGGGCAGGCCCCCAGGGTGGTCTCGCCGCGTCCGAGGCGGCTGATGGCGCTGTCCGGGCGGTAGGTGGAGAACACCGCGTCGACGTGGTGCAGTCCCCGGACGGCTTCGGCCAGCGCGCGGTGGATGGCGGCGGTGGGCGTGTCGCGGATGTCGAAGGAGAAGACCGTCCCCATCACGTGCTCGACGTGGCGCAGCCCGCGCCCGGCGTCAGGCACCGGCCTTGTCCAGTGCGCTCTGCAGTGACTGGATGTAGCCCTGGCTGGTGTAACTCGCACCGGATACGGAGTCGATGTGGGCGCTCTGCGCGCCCAGCGCCTCCTGGGTCAGCCGGGGCACGGAGTAGGAGGCGATCTCCTGGTCCCGGCCACCCCGGTCCGGGACCTGGAGCACCTTTACGGCGGTGAGCTTGCCCTTGGCCAGGGTGACCGCGACCTGCACCGGGCCGTACTGGGTGTCGACGGCGTCACCGGTGAAGGTGCCCGTTCCGCTCCCGGCGCCCGCCTGCGCGCTCGCCGTGGCGTGCGGGGAGGAGCCGGTCGTGGCGTGCGGGGCCGAGCCGGCCGTGGACCTCGGCGATGCGGCGGCGAGGGCGGGCAGCTGGTGCGGTTTGAGCGAGAGCAGCGCGACGACCAGGGCACTGAACCCGGCGGAGGCGATGACGGCACGACGCATGGCGTTCTCCTAAAGGGCGAAGGACTCGTGGTGGATACGGCGGCCGGGCACACCCGCATCACGCAGTGCGCCGATCGCGGCCTCCGTCATGCCGGGCGGGCCGCAGAGATAGACGTCGTGGGCGGCCAGGTCGGGGACGAGAGAGCCCAGACCCCGCGCGGTGAGCGGCGAGGAGAACCGGGCCGGCTCGTCGACCACGTAATGGACCGTCGCGCCACGGTGCGCGGCGATCGCGTCGAGTTCACCGCGCAGCGCCAGATCCTCGGGGCGCCGGGCCCGGTAGATGAGGGTCACCTGTCCGGGCAGGGTCTCGAACAGGGCGCGCAGCGGAGTGATGCCGACGCCTCCGCCGAGCAACAGCACCTTGGGCACGGTGCGGCGGTCGGCGGTGAAACCGCCGTACGGGCCCTCGGCCCACACCCGGGTGCCCGGAGCCAGCCCGGCGAGCGCCGCACTGTGCCCGCCCGCCGTCTTCACGGTGATCCGCAGCGCATGCGGGGTCGCGGGAGCGGAGAGCGAGTACGGGTTGGCGGTCCACCACAGCCCGCGGGTGAGGAAGCGCCAGCGCAGGAACTGGCCGGGCGCCGCGCGGAATTCGTCCAGGTTGCGCCCGGTGAGATGGACCGACACGACACCCGGCGCCTCGGGGTGCACGGCGGCCACCCGCAGACCGTGGCGCAGTCCGCGCCGCAGCGGGACGGCGAACCGGTACCAGGCCAGCAGAGCCGAGACGCCGAGGAAGAGGGCGTACCAGGCGAGCTGGGCGGGGCGGTTCCCGACGAAGTCCGCACCGTTGGAGAGCTGGTGGCCGAAGGTGAGGAAGACCGCCAGATAGGTGGCGAAGTGCAGGTAGTGCCAGGTCTCGTAGCTCATCCGGCGGCGGGCGGCGCGGGCGGAGAACACCGCGGTGGCGAGGAACAGCAGGAAGCCGATGGTGCCCTTGAGCAGGTCGGGGTAGTGCAGGACCAGGGTGGTGGTCTGGCCGACCAGCGTGGTGTGGGAGGTGACGGAGTAGCCCCAGATGATCAGCAGGGTGTGGGTGAGCGCCAGCGAAATCGTGTACCGGCCGCCCATGGCGTGCCAGCGGGCCAGCCGGTCCGTGCCGATGCTGTGGTCCAGCAGCGGGACGCGGGCCATCAGCGCCAGCAGCACCGCGCAGCCGTAACCGGCGAGCAGCCCGGAGATGCGTCCCGCGCCGGTCAGCCAGCCCGCCGGACCGATCACCGATGTGGTGTCGCTCCACCACAGGGCCAGCACTCCGGCGGCGCCCGCCCAGATCAGCAGCGGCGCGATGAGCGGCGCCAGGCTGCGGCGCGGCCGGCGGTGGCGCAGGCCGCGGCTCGCGGAGCTGGTGGGTGTGACGGTGGTGACCATGAGGCTCCTTCCCGGGGGTCCGGCGATCCCGAGGGTCCGGGAATGGGCGGTCAGCCTCACAGCCCAACCTCTGTGTACCTTCTGAAACACCGCCGTCGGCCGCTGTTCAGCGCACCCTCATAGGGAATTCAGAGGGCGCCCGGACCCGCGGCGGGGTCGCGTCGGGGGATGCTGGACGGACCATGGAAGAGCACCGCGCGAAGAGCCTCCTGCGCCGCCCCGACGGAGCCCCCGTCCGGGTCCTCGTCGTCGACGACGAACCCGACGTCACCGAAGTACTGGAACGGGTCCTGACCGGCGAGGGCTGGGACGTCCGGACCGCCGCCGACGGCCTCTCGGCGCTCGCCTCGGCCCGGGACTTCCGGCCCGACGCCGTCGTACTCGACTGGATGCTGCCCGACCTCGACGGGCTTCAGGTGCTGCGCGAACTGCGGCGCGAGGCCGGCCGTGTCTGCGTGCTCTTCCTGACCGCGCGCGACGCGGTCGAGGACCGCATCACCGGCATCACCGCGGGCGGTGACGACTACGTCACCAAGCCGTACAGCCTGGAAGAGGTGCTGGCGCGGCTGCGCGGACTGCTGCGCCGGGCCGGAATGGCGGCCGAGCCGGGGGAGAACAGACTCTCGGTCGGCGATCTCACCATGGATGAGGAGGCCAGGGAGGTCCGGCGTGGCGGGGTGAACGTCGATCTCTCCCGGACCGAATTCGAGCTCCTGCGGTTCCTGATGCGCAACCCCCGCCGGGTGCTGTCCAAGGAGCAGATCCTCGACCGGGTGTGGGCCTACGACTTCGGGGGCCGCGCCCACATCGTCGAGCTCTACATCAGCTACCTGCGCAAGAAGATCGACGCGGGGCGCACCCCGATGATCCACACCGTCCGGGGCGTCGGATACGTACTCAAAGGTCCGACGTGAGGCGCCCGCCTCCGCACACGCTGCGCGGTCAGCTCACCGCCGGCCTCGTCCTGCTGCTCGCGATCGCCTCCGCGGCGGTGGGCATCACCACCGTCCTGGCCCTGCGGGGGTTCCTCGTCGGCCGGCTCGACCAGCAGCTGGAGGCGTCCGGTGGCCGGTTCGCGGCCAGCCTGGAACACGAATCCAGGCCCGACGCGGACAACCGCCCCGACACCCGCGGGCAGGCCGAGTCCACCTTCGGAGCGCGACTGCTGAGGGGCGCCGTCACCCAGGCCTCCGTGGTCGACGAGGCCGCCGACCGCAAGGTGGCGCTCACCCCGGGCGACCGGGGCGCGCTGACCGGGGTGCCCGCCGACGGCCGTGGCCACGACATCCCGCTGGCCACCCTCGGCGCCTACCGGGTCACCGCCGTCCAGGGTGATGACCAGGACATCCTCATCACCGGGCTGCCGCTGCACCCGGTGGAGGAGACCCTGCACCGGCTGGAGGCGGTCGAGGCGGTGGTCTTCGGCGCGGCCCTGATCGCCACCGGCGTCGCGGGGGCCCTGTGGGTGCGCACTTCGCTGCGTCCGCTGCAACGCGTCACCGCCCAGGCGGCAGGCGTCGCCCGGCTGCCGCTGGCCAGCGGAGACGTGGACATGCCGGCGCCACTGCCGGACGCGAATCCGCGCACCGAGGTCGGTCAGGTCGCCACCGCGCTGAACCGGATGCTCGGACATGTCGAGGACGCCCTCACCCGGCGCCAGGCCAGCGAGGAACGGCTGCGGCACTTCGCCGCCGACGCCAGCCACGAACTGCGCACTCCGGTCGCCAACGTCCGGGGCCACGCCGAACTCGCCCTGCGGCACGACGAACCGCTCCCCGCCGAGGTCCAGCACGCACTGGAACGCATCCACTCGGAGTCGCAGCGCATGACCCGGCTCGTCGACGACCTGCTGCTGCTCGCCCGTCTGGACGCCGGCCGCCCCCTCGAACACGAGGCGGTCGACCTGACTCTGCTGGTGCTCAACGCCACCGCCGACGCCCGCGCCGCGGGGCCCGGCCACCGCTGGCTGCTCGACCTCCCGGAACAGCCGGTGATCGTCCGCGGCGACGCGCACCGCCTCCAGCAGGCCATCGGCAACCTCCTCGCCAACGCCCGCGTCCACACCCCGCCGGGCACCGAGGTGACCGTCGCACTCGAAGCCGACGCCGCATCGGCCGGGCTGACCGTGTCGGACAGTGGCCCCGGCGTCCCGGCGGAGCTGCAGCCCGAGGTCTTCGGCCGCTTCGTCCGGGCCGACCACAACCGCTCCCGCAGCACCGGGAGCACCGGCCTGGGACTCGCCATCGTGCACGCCGTGATCACCGCGCACGGCGGGACCGTCAGCCTCACCAGCACGCCCGGGAACACGGTGTTCCGGGTGTCCCTGCCCCGGTGAGGCGTCCCTGGCCGGTGAGAGTCCCCTGTCCGGTGAGCGGTCCTGCCCGCTGAACGGAAGCCCCGGTCCGCCCGCCGTGGGGGAGCAGGCGGACCGGGGCACCCCGTTACGCGGACCGGAGCCGGTACGCGTACGTATAGGTGCGCCCCGAGTGCAGCAGGTACTGCGCGAGGGGCGGCGCACCCCACGAGTCGTTGCCGCCGACACCCATCTGCCGGTGGTTGACGCCCAGGATCGTCTCGTCGCGCCGCTTCACCTGGTACGCGTGTTTCGGCCCGTCCAGGTCGAACGGCGAGTAGTGCAGGACGCTGGTCTCCAGCATCGGCTCGCCCTCACCCGGTTCGGCCTGCACCAGCAGTCCGGTGCCCGACCGGTCCGTCACCGACAGCCTGCGCACGTCGGTCATGTTGCCCGTCTGCTCGGGCCGGATGTACGCGGCGACCTGCTGGTCGACCGTGGAGCGGTAACGGCCCACGAAGGCGCCGGTGTGCCGGTCCCAGTAGTTCTCCTGCGGCCCGCGCCCGTACCACTCGATCTGTTCGTGGCCGCCGGGCACCGTCAACAGGGCGCCGACCAGGGGAAGATCGGGCAGCCCGCCGGGCGCGTCCAGGGTGTGCCGGACCCGGATCTCCCCGTCGCCGCGCACCGTGAAGACGGTGGTCCAGGTCGAAGCGGAGGGGGAGGTGGGCAGCGTGCAGACCACCTGGACGGTAACCGCTCCCGGCGATGGCCGGTCGGTCTTGACGGACGTCACCTTGCGGTCGGTGCCGGCCGCCCGCCAGGTCCGCAGCGAGTTCTGGGCGCCCCGGCCGATATCGTTGTCAGTCGGGCCACGCCAGAAGTTCGGCACCGGGCCGCCGGCCAGCAGCAGCCGCCCCTTCACCCGGTACGAGGCGAGCGTCCCGGTGGACTTGTCGAGCACCACCTCCACATCGCGCCCGCTGATCCGCACCTGCGCGTCGGTCTCGTCGAGGGTGAGAGCGGGCAGGGTGTCCGGGCCCGGTTCCGCGGTGGCCGGGGTGTGCCAGTCCAGTGCGAGCTGTTCGCCGGCCACCGGGTGCCCGGCCTCGGCCCACCTGGTCTTCGACTTCAGGACGAAGGACACGTTCAGCCAGTACTCGGCGCCCGGCTCGGGTGACCGCGGCTTCCGGTAGGGGATGTGTACGGTGCCCGCGTCGCCCGGCCGCACGTGCGGCGCGGCGAGCTTCCCCTGCTGCACGGGCCGACCGTCACAGGTCACCGTCCACTGCAGCTCGTACGCGTCCAGGGTGCTGAACAGGTGCTTGTTCCGCACCGTCACCGTGCCGGCCGCGAGATCCGCGGCGCTGACCGCGACCGGCTGGTAGACCTTCTTCAGCTCCAGCAGACCGGGGTGCGGTATGCGGTCCGCGGAGACCAGGCCGTTGCAGCAGAAGTTGGCGTCCGTCGGGTATCCGGCGTGCCAGTCACCGCCGTACGACAGATAGCTGTGTTTGGCGTCGCCCGGCACCGGGAGCCGGATCGCCTGGTCGACCCAGTCCCACACGAACGCACCGTGCAGGTTGGGGTAGCGCTCGAAGATGTCCCAGTACTCCTTGAGGTTGCCGTTGCTGTTGCCCATGGCATGCGCGTACTCGCAGAGCATGAAGGGCGTCGGGTTGCCCGACTTTCCGTACGCCTCCACACCGGCCGGCTTGGTGTACATCTCGCTGTGCAGATCGGCGACCGCGTTCATGCCCTCGTAGTGCACAGGACGGGAGGCGTCCCGTGCGTGCACCCAGTCCGCCATCGTCTGGAAGTTGGAGCCCTGACCGGCTTCGTTGCCCAGCGACCAGACCACGATGCTCGGGTGGTTCTTGTCCCGCTCGACCATGGAGCGGAGCCGGTCCACACAGGCGTCGGTCCACTCGGGCAGTGAGGCGGGCAGGGTGTCGCGCACCCCGTGCGACTCCAGGTTCGTCTCACCGATGACGTACAGGCCGTACTCGTCGCACAGTTCCAGCCAGCGCGGATGGTTCGGATAGTGCGAGGTGCGCACCGCGTTGATGTTGTGCTGCTTCATCAGCCGGATGTCCTCGATCATCCGTGGCTCGCGGATCGCCTGACCGTGGTCCGGGTCGGTCTCGTGACGGTCGGTGCCGCGGAACATGACCGGCTTGCCGTTCACGGTGAACTTGCCGGGCCCGTACTCGACTTCGCGGAACCCGATGCGGGTGCGCTGGACGTCTACGGTCCGCCCCGATCCGTCGATGAGGGTGACGACCAGGGTGTAAAGGTTCGGGTCCTCGGCCGACCACAGGGCGGGCGCCTTGACGTCGGCCTTCAGCGTCACCTTCGCGTCCCCGGAGCCCAGCGGGACGTCGCCGGTGAGTGGACGGCCGACGCGGCGCCCCCTGCCGTCGTACAGCGTGGCTTCGAGCCGGTGGTCGCCTGCCGCCGCGTCGCCCCGGTTGCGTACGGTCGTGGTGACCGTGAGGGCGGCATCGCGGTAGGCGGAGTCCAGCGCGGTCTGCACGAACAGGTCCTGCACGTGGACCTGCGGGATCGCGTACACGTAGACATCGCGGAAGATGCCGGACAGGTCGATCATGTCCTGGTCCTCGAGCCAACTGCCGTCGGACCAGCGGTACACCTCGACGGCCAGACTGTTCTCGCCGGACCGCACGTGGTCGGTGATGTCGAATTCGGCGGGCGTGTAGCTGTCCTCGCTGTAGCCGACCTTCTTGCCGTTGACCCAGAGGAAGAACGCCGACTTCACGCCCTGGAACGAGATCAGGGTGCGCCGGCCGGACCAGCCGCCCGGCACGGTGAACGTACGGCGATAGGCGCCGACCGGGTTGAACTCACGCGGAACGTTCGGGGGTTCGGGGGTCTCGTAGCCGATCCACGGGTAACGGATGTTGAGGTAGATCGGCTCCGGGTAACCGGCGATCTCCCAGTTCGACGGTACGGAGATGTGGTCCCAGCCGCTGTCGTCGTAGTCGGGCGCCTCGAAGCCGCTCGGCCGGACATCCGGGTTCTTCGACCAGCGGAACCGCCAGCTGCCGTTCAGTGAACGGAAATAGGGCGACCGCTCCAGATCTCCGCGCAGGGCGTCCGAGACGCTCGCGTACGGCACCAGTTGGGCCCGCGCCGCCTCTCTGTTGACCTGGAAAACGCGTGGTTGTGCGTCCCATACGGGACTCTCCGCGGCGGCGGTGTCCGCGGCGAATGCTTGCTTCTGAGCCGAGAAAACGGCCCAGCCCGCGAGGGCCGCGCCGGTCGAAAGTACGGAACGACGGCTCGGACGGTATGTGCTCATGCAGCGACTCCGAACGGAAGGCAACAAGAACGACCAGCATCAGACGAAAGCGCTCACCACACAAGACGTCGGACCGTACGGATAACCGACCCGGGGCACCGTCCTGCCCCGGCGTCAGGAGCGTTCCTTCGTCGTCCTCCTACCCGTCCATGCCGTCGTTGCCGGCCTGTCCGCCCTCGTCGCGGTACCGCAGCAGCAGCATGGCGGCGTCGTCCTGCAGCGGCCCGGCGGTGTGTTCCACCAGATCCCTGCGCAGGGTCTCCAATGCGGTCTCCGGGTCGGGGTCCTTCAGCAGCTGGTGCCGCTCGCCGAGCGGATAGAAGGTGCCCTCCCGGTCCCGGGCCTCGGTGACCCCGTCGGTGTAGAGCAGCAGTTGGTCGCCGGGGCCGAAATCGACCTGGAAGGGCCGCGGGCTCTCCTTTTCGTGCACCCCCAGGCCGAGCGGCAACGCGTACTGGAGCGGCTCAGGGAAGTGCGCCGAGCCGTCGGCCCGGACCACCAGGGGCGGCGGATGACCGTAGTTGAGGAACACCGCGCCGCCGTCGCTGGTGATCTCGGCGATCACCGCGGTCACGAACTTCTCGCCCTGCAGCGCCCGGTCCGCGGCCCGCTCGACCCGCGCACCGACGCCCAGCAGACCGGCCTCGTCGTGCGCCGCCTCCCGGAAGGCGCCGAGCACCACCGCCGCGGTCTCCACCGCCTCCAGTCCCTTGCCCTGCACATCGCCGACGATCACCCGTACCCCCTCCGGGGCCGCGACCACCTCGTACAGATCGCCGCCGATGTGTGCCTCGGCCACCGCCGACGTGTACGAGACGGCGGCCCGCAGATGGCCGGCGCTGTGCGGCACGGGCCTCAGCAGCACTCGCTGGGCGACCTCGGCGATGGACCGGACGCTGGCCAGCAGGGCCTCACGGCGCTGCCGGGTGCGGGCCGCCGCGATGCCCGCTGCGGTCACCCCGGCCACCGAAGCCATCGCGGTGATACCGCGCCGCGCGTGGAACGCCCCGTCGTACCAGCCGAGTACGTAGCAGAGCGCAAGCGCGAGGAGGCCGATGACCGCGGTGCGGCGCCAGCCGCCGACCAGCCCGGCGAAGGCGGGCCCGAGTGAGATCAGCGGCAGGAATCCCAGCGTCGGACCGGCCGCCACGTCCACCACGGTGACCACGGCCATCACACCGAACGGCAGCACGGACAGCGTGGTGAACGAGGGGCCCTTCTCCTCTGACATGACGCTCTCCGTGGTCTGGCGGCGGTGTAGCAAGGGTGCGGTGGTCGTGCTGCGGGGCGTGGGGAGCCTCCGACCTCCATATCTCTCAGATGCACCAACGAATGGTTCCGTTACCCGGCCGACCGGGCCCATCGATGTTTAGACTATGCAAAAGTTCCCTATGCGAAGCATTGTGACCGCTGTGCCGTTACGCAATAGAGGCCGCAGGTACACGTGCGTAGTCAGGTACCACCAGGATCTCAGCACCAGGAGAGGCCGAGCTGTGACATCGCTTCCCGCGGAACCCAACCGCCCCCAGCCGCCCACCGGATGGAAGCGGCTGGTGGCCAGGCTGCCGGTGCATCTGTACCGGGCGGGCCTGGGGTCGCTCTTCGGCCGGCGGATGATGCTGCTCATCCACACCGGCCGCACCTCGGGCCAGGCCCGGCGGGTCGTCATCGAGGTGGTGGCCCACGGGACCGAGCCGCGGTCCTGGACCGTGGCCTCCGGCTTCGGCCCGAAGGCCCAGTGGTACCGGAACCTGCGCCACACCCCGCAGGCCACTATCCAGGTCGGCCGGCGTTATCACGCCGTCACCGCGCACTTCCTGACCGCCGAGGAGGGCGGCGAGGTGATGGCGCGCTACGCCCCGGTGCATCCGCGCGCCGCGAAGGTCCTCTGCGGCTACCTGGGTTTCCGCACCGACGGAAGTCCGGAGAGCTTCCGGGAGGCCGGCCGGCGGATTCCCTTCGTGCGGCTGGACGAGACGGTGCGTACTCCGCGGCGGTGAGCGCCGGTGTGAAACCGAACGGCCCCGTAGGGCAGTCTGTGCTGCTGTGTACTCACTCCCGCAATCGAGCCCGCCAGGCCAACCGGCCGTCGGCTCCGGGCACATGGTGGTCTGCGGCGACGACGGCCTGGCCCACCGGCTGACCGCCGAACTGCGCGACGTGTACGGGCAGCAGGTGACGCTCGTCGTACCGCCGGCCGGGGGCACCGGAGTCCCCGAGCGCACCCTGGTCGTGCCGGCCGGCCGCGCCTCGGCGCTCTTCGGGCGGATGACCGCGGTCGTCGCCCGGCCGCAGTCCGGCGACCGGGGAGCGATCGCCCAGCGACTGATCGAGGCCGCCGACCTCGACGAGGAGGCGCTGAGCGCCGCCGGGGTCGAGCAGGCGTCCGCGCTGGCGCTCGTCCACCAGGACGACGAGGTGAACATCCGGGCCGCACTCGCGGCGCGGCGCCTCAACCCCCGGCTCCGGCTGGTGATCCGGCTCTACAACCGCAAGCTCGGCCAGTATCTGGAACGGCTCCTCGACCAGGCCGCCGCGGTCGCCGCGCCGGACCTGGCCCGGGAAGCGGTCGACGCCTCCACGACCGTCCTCTCGGACGCGGACACCGCAGCCCCGTCGCTCGCCGCCACCGCGGCGGTCGGAACCGGCAAGGTGGTCCAGGCGGACGGGCTGCTGCTGCGGGCGGTGGAGCGGATGCCCGGGGAGCGGGGCGGGGCCGCCGGTCCGGGGTTGTGCACCCTCGCGCTGCTCTCGGCCACCGGCGGCGACCCGGCAGGGGCCGACGGTCCGGACGGCCACGGCGGGCGTGGCCCGCAACTGCTCCCCGACGAACAGTCCGTGCGGGAGGCCAACGGGCCGGCCACCGACGGGCCGACCGCCGCCGGGCACCCCGCCGCCGGGCGGGGCACCATCGAGCTGCAGGCCGTCTCCTACACCGGCCCCGCCGTGACACCCGGCCGGCTGGCCGGCCGTGGAGCCCCGCTGGGACAGCTCTTCTCCCGCAGACTGCGCTGGTCCCTCCTCGGCGTCTTCGCCTCGGTGTTCGCGCTGGCGGTCGCCTCCTGGCTGACCACTCGCGGCAATCCCCTGCACGCCGCATACCTGACCTTGCTCGACCTCTTCGCCATCGACGACCCCGCCATCGGGCAGCCGGCCGGCCGGCAGGTGCTCCAGATACTGTCCGGGCTGACCGGTCTGCTGTTGCTGGTCGCCGCGGTCCTCGAGGGGCTCGGTACGTTCCGCACCTCCGCCTCACTGCGCCGGCCGCCCCGCGGCCTCTCCGGCCATGTCGTCCTGCTCGGCCTGGGCAAGATCGGTACCCGGGTCCTGACCAGCCTGCGTGAACTGGACATCCCGGTGGTGTGCGTGGAGGCCGATCCGGAGGCGCGCGGCATCGCTCTGGCCCGTCGGCTGCGCGTGCCGATCGTGATCGGTGACGTCGCCACCGAAGGGGTGCTGGAGGCTGCCAAGATCGAGCGGGCCCACGCCCTGCTCGCGCTCACCAGTGCGGACATCACCAACATGGAGGCGGCGCTCTGCGCCCGTACCGTACAGCCGGAACTCCAGGTGTCGATGCGGCTGTTCGACGACGAATTCGCCTCCGCGGTCTACCGCACCCTGCGTGCCGCCCACCCGCAGGCCGTCACCCGGAGCCGCAGCGTCTCGACCCTCGCCGCACCGGCCTTCGCCGGCGCGATGATGGGCCGACAGATCCTCGGCGCCATGCCGGTGGAGCGGACCGTGCTGCTCTTCGCGGCGATCGATGTGGCGGGCCACCCGCTGCTGGATGGCCTGACCGTCGAGGAGGCGTTCCGCCCCGGTTCCTGGCGCATCCTCGCCCTGGACCTGGCCGCACCGGGAGAGCGGCGCCCGGATCTTTCGGCGCCCCTCCCCGATGGCGGGGAGGAGCGCCGTACCGAGCTGGTGTGGAACCTGCCGCAGGGCTATGTGCTGGGTGCCCAGGACCGCGTGGTGCTGGCGGCGACCCGGCAGGGCCTGGCCGAACTCCTGGCCGGAGCGCCCCGGGCGCGCGCGGAGGCGACGCGGTGACCCTGCGCGTGCCAGGTGGCTATCCCAAGGGTGTCAGCGTCAGCTGGATGCCGGTCGGCGCCGTGTCCTGGATGTACGAGGCGAAGTCGGCCACGTCGTCGAAGGCGAAGCCGTAGGCCTTGCCGTCCTCGGTCGCCGCGTGGATCGCCTTGGCGTAGTGGTTGGTGACGGCCGCACCGTAGAAGCCGGCCGGGTCCGTGGTGGGCTGCGCGGCGCTGCCCACCAGGGTGGACCGGTTGAAGCCGGCACCGAGTACGGCGGCGACCGGACCGGTCGTCCCGTCGTTGGGCGCGGCCAGTTTGCCGTCGCAGAAGAGCACGTCGCGGGTGGACGGCTTGTCGAAGGAGACCGAGGCCGGCCCCTTGAAGGCCAACCGGCCGCCGCTGACCCGGCCGGTGAAGGCGCCGGCGTTGGTGGTGATGGTGAGGTCCCGGCCGGCGTAGGTGCTCCACACCTGGTCGATGTACGGGGCGAAGTAGTCACTGGCGAAGATCCCCGCGTCCAGGCCGTGCCCGGGCGCGATGATGCGCAGATCGTCCACCACCAGCGGCGCGAACTCCGGGACCGCCTTGACGGCGGCGAAGGCCTGGGCGCGCCCGCCGTCCCGCAGTGTGCCGGTGGTCTGGTCCTTGGCGCCGGTCAGTTCGATGCTCAGCGGGACACTGAACATGTCGACCATGGTGGTGTTGCAGAACATCCCGGACGCGTTGTAGGTGAACTCGGCGCAATCGTGCAGCACGGAGTAGCTGGGATCGGACTTCACCCAGCCCGCCGGATACTGCAGGGCCGGATTGCCGTTACCGTCCGCCACCGCCTTGAACTTGAGTTTGTCGCCCAACGCCACATAGATCCGCCCGGACATGTACGGCAGTGACAGCGTTGTCGCGCCGCTGCCGGCGAGGGCTATGGCGTAGTCCGTGAAGCCGTCCGAGCCGTTGTCCGAGAGGGATATCGGGGCGAGCGCACCGTCCGGGGTGACCCGGACCTGCTTGCCGTCCTGGTTGCCGACGACGTAGAGGTACACGGCTGAATTCGCGTACGAGCCGGTGTTGTTGACGATCTTCAGCGGGAGCGCGCCCGCCGCCTTCGGGGACGCCCCGCCGCCCGGGGCCACCGAGGCGAGGGCGTGCGGAGCGACCACGGCGATCGCCGGACCGGCCACGGCGGCGCCGGCCAGCGCGGTGAGCAACTTACGACGGGTGATCGGGCGGTGATGGCGGGGGGTCATGGGGTGGTTCCTTCCATGCGGTGTCTCGCGGTGGGGGGAGGATCCGGGGAATGGGCGACCCGGCCTGAGAGCGCTCTCTGGACGCCACTGGCTGCGGTCGATGGAGTCTGATCGTACGCAGAGTGACGGCCGGGGCCAATGGTTGAGCATTCCGGAAAAACGTTCCTTGACCTGTGCCTATGTTCTGCAAGGTGGTTGCATAAGAGTGTCTTAAGCCGCCATTAATGCGCCCCCGTCCTCCACCCGCCCCGCCCCTCTGCCTCAACGGCGGCACCTCACCCGAATGGCCGCCCCCGAGTCGCCCGCCGCAGCCTCGACGCACAGAATCGGAACTCTCCGTGCGTCGCCGACAGGAGCCCCGGGATGAGTGACCGCACCGAACTCGCCGCCGAGGCGTACGTCTACGGCTACCCGCTGGTCTTCGATCTCTCCATGGTCCAGAACGCACTGCGCAACGGCTTCGGCGCGCTGCCGCCCGCGTCCTTCAACGCGTTCGCCCACTCCTCCCGACTGGCCACGCCCGCAGCGCACTTCGTCTCGGTGAACAACGACACGCTGTACTCGATCGCGCAGCTGGACCTCAGCGGAGGGCCGCTACGGCTGCACGTACCGGACACCGCCGGGGCGTACTACGTCCTGCAGTTCGTCGACGCCTGGACCAACAACTTCGCCTACCTCGGGCGCCGCGCCACCGGCACCGGTGAGGGCGACTGGCTGATCGTCCCGCCCGGCTGGGCGGGACGGACACCTGAGGACGTGCGGGGGGTGATCGACGCCCCCACCGCCATGGTCACCATCGTCGGACGCAACGCCTGCGCGGGGCCTGCCGACATTCCGCGGGTCCAGGCCCTGCAACGGCAGTTCACCCTCACCCCGCTCGACGGGCACCGGCACCGCACCGGCCTGCCGGCCCCGGAGCCGGGCGTACCCGGGGTGCTGCGGTTCTTCGAGCAGCTCAGGGTCTGGATGGCCGGCTTCCCGCCCGCCGCGGCCGATCGTGCGTACCAGGACCGCTTCCAGCCGCTGGGGTTGCTGGAGGAGGGCCCTTCGCCGTACGCCACCGCTGAACCGGGGATCGTCAGGGCGCTGGCCGAAGGACTGAAGCGCGGCACCGAACGCGTCGAGAAGGCATCCCGTCCCACTCCCGCGGACGACGACCGGGACCCCGGGGCCTGGCAGCTGGACCCGCACCTCTTCGACTACAACCTGGACTGGTTCGGCATCGGCACCCACGACTCGCCGGAGTGGCGGATCGCGGACCGCGAGGCGTCGTACCTGACCCGGGCGGTGGCCGCGCGGACCGCCCTGTGGGGCGACCACGGTTACGAGGCGGTGTCCGCGCACACCTTCCGGGACGCGGAGGGACAGTGGCTCACCGGCGAACACGCCTACACCCTGCGCTTCGACCGGCCGCCCCCGGTGGAGTCGTTCTGGTCCCTCACCATGTACGAGACCCCGGACTACTACCTCGTCGACAACCCCGCCGACCGCTACTCCATCGGCGACCGGACCCCCGGCCTGGTGCACGGCGAGGACGGTTCGCTGACCGTGTACATCCAGCGGGATCGCCCCGAGGACCCCGCCGGGGCCGCCAACTGGCTGCCCGCCCCCGCAGGTGCCTTCCGGCCCCTGCTCCGGCTCTACACACCCCGGCAGGAGGTGCTGGACGGGACCTACCGCATCCCGCCCATCGAGCCCCGTCGACCCCGGTAGCGGCCGTACCGGCGCCGTCCCGCCCGACCCATTCCCCGGCACCGACCGCACGGATGCGGAGGACGCCGCCCCGCGGGTGCCGGGGCATCTTCTCCCTCACGACCCGCGACAATTTCGAGGGAACCGAGTGAGACTGGAGGCATGTGCCGCAGTATCAAAACACTCCGCCCGCCCGTCCTCCCCGAAGAAGCCACCGAGGAGGAGATCAGGGCCGCCGCGCTCCAGTACGTGCGGAAGGTCTCCGGCTTCCGGGCCCCCGCCGCGCACAACCGCGAGGTATTCGACCGGGCCGTGGACGAGATCGCCGCCGCGACCGGGCGGCTGCTCGATGAGCTGGAGGTGCGGGGCGGCGTCAGGACGCCGTAGCCGTCGCGGCCGGGCGGCGCATGACGAGGGCGGCCAGTGATCCGGCGCCGAAGAGGGCGAGTACGGACACCGCGGTGCCCAGCCAGCCGGCGCCCAGCCACTGGCCGCCGAAGTAGCCGAGCCCCACGCTGTATCCGGCCCAGGCGGCGCCCGCCAGGGCGGACCAGGGCAGGAACTCCTTGGCCTTGCGGTGGGCCGCGCCGGCGCCGAGGGAGACGATCGAGCGGCCGGCCGGGGCGAAGCGGGCTATGACGACGAGCAGGCCGCCGCCCCTGGCGAGAGCCGCGCCGAGGCGTTCCTGTGCGCGGGTCAGCCGTCGGGACCGGGCAATGGCCCGGTCGAGCCGCTCACCGCCGCGCCAGGCCAGCCGGTACGCAACCAGGTCGCCCAGGATCGAGGCGACGGTGGCGCAGGCCATCAGTGCGAGCAGATCGGGGACGTTGTGCGGGACTTCGCCGGCCACGGTGGTGGAGCCCGCGGCGGCGGCGGTGGCCGCGGTGATCACCAGGACACCGCTGGGCAGCACCGGGACGAAGACGTCGAGGACGACGGAGAGCGCGACCACGGCATAGATCCATGGACTGTCGGTCAGCGACCGCACACTCTCCAGCACTTGTTCTCCACGGCTCGTCGGCAAGCAAGCCGCGTCTCGCAGGGAAGGTGACGTCCCCTGCTCACGGAGAGACGGGGGAAAGCAGAAGCGGCAGTACAGCCGTACAGCGTACGCCCGGTGCTTGCGCCCTGGCGGGCCGGGGCCGGGTGCGTCTCACCGATTGCCGGTGAGGTCGGTGTCCAGCACCGTCTCCAGCCGGGCGTCGGCGCTGTCCCCGCGCGCTTGAACGAGGCGCAGCCGGGCCTTGCGGCCGCGCAGGTCCAGTGTCATCAGCTGGTTGCCGAACCACGGGCCGCCCTGCTTGCGCCAGCGCACGGGCGGCTCGGCCAGCCGCCCGTGCCGGATCAGCACCCGGCCCAGTGCCCGGCCCACTCGGCTCCAGCCGAAGCGGAAGCCGAACTTCATGTACGCCGGGACCTTGTTGTGCACGGGGGAGCAGGTCAGCTGCAGCACCCGGGAGTCCGGTCCGGTACTCCCCGGGCCGGCCGGCCAGTGCGGTTCGGTGATGTACGCGTGGTGCACATCGCCCGACAGGACACAGATGGTGGCCGGAGCGTCCTCGCCCGTGCCCACCCGGGCGATCAGCCGGGTCAACCGTACGAAGGACTCCGGGAAGGCGGCCCAGTGCTCCAGGTCCGCAGCCCTGCGCAGCTTCTCGCCCCGGCGCGCCCAGCGATCGCCGCGCACCCCGGCGCACAGCGCCGAGTCCCAGCTCTCCGCGTCATGGATCAGCGGGGGCAGCAGCCAGGGCAGTGAGGTGCCGATCAGCAGATGGTCGAAGGTCCCCGGTGCTTCCAGCGACTGCTCGCGCAGCCAGTCCGCCTCCACGTCGTCGATCATCGACCGGTTCCGCTCATCCAGCACCCGTCCCGCGCGGGAGTCGACCATCAGCAGGCGGGTCCGGCCGAAGTCGCGGCGGTAGCTCCAGCGGTGCAGGGACGGTTCCGTATCGGCGGAGGCGGCGAACTCGCGCAACAGGCCGGTGCCGTCCGGGGCTTCACGGACGGCGGCGTAGAGCTTGTCGGCCGCCAGCTCCTCCGGGGAGAGATTGCCGAGGTGCTGATACACCCAGTACGACATCAGCGCGCTGAGGATCCGCCCCTGCCACCACGGTTTCCTGCGCATGTCCGCCACCCAGGCGGCGCTGGTGTTCCAGTCGTCGGTGACATCGTGGTCGTCGAAGATCATGCAGCTGGGGACGGTGGACAGCAGCCACCGCACCTCGGGGTCGAGCCAGGACTCGTAGTAGAGGCGGGTGTACTCCTCGTAGTCCGTCACCTGGGCGCCGGGATCCACTGCCAGGTCGCGGCGGGTGGCCAGCCACTCCCGGGTGTCGGCGGACACCTCGTCCGCGTACACCTGGTCGCCGAGCAGCAGCAGGACGTCCGGGCGCTCGGCTGTGGGCTCGGCGGCCAGGCGGACCGCGAGGGTGTCCAGGGCGTCAGGTCCGACCGGGTCGGATTCCCCGGCGGCCGGGGCCGCCCAGCGGCAGGATCCGAAGGAGACCCGCGCCTCTTCGGCCGCCGCTCCCGGGGTACGGATGGTGCTGGCCGGGAAGGCCGAGTCGGCCGGCGGCCACACCGGCTCCCCGTCGAGCAGCACCTCGTACGCCGTGGTGGTGTCGGGCGTCAGACCGGTCACCGGCACCAGCGCGTAGTGGTGGCCCGCGATCAGGAAGGTGGCGGACTCGCCGCCGGCGCCGTCCGCGCAGCGCACCTCGGCGGTGCACGCGCGGTCGGTCTCGACCCAGATGGTCGCGGAGCCACCCCCGGTCCAGTCGACGTACCTCAGCAGCGGTCCCAGTCGCAGTTCGGTCATGAATGTCCTCCTCCGTCGTTCCGTACGGTACGGAATAACGGCGGCATACGGCACGAGCGGTGGTTCAGCAGTTGTTCAGCACGCCCTGCAGCGCGGTCTTCTCGGCCGAATCGACGGTGAGGCCGTAGTAGTGCTTCACCTGGACCCAGGCCCGCGCGTAGGTGCACCGGTACGCGGTCCGCGGGGGCAGCCACTCGGCCGGATCCCGGTCCCCCTTGGACTGGTTGACGTTGTCGGTGACGGCGATGAGCTGGGGCCGGGTCAGGTCGTTGGCGTACGACTGCCGCCGTGCGGTGGTCCAGCTGCTGGCACCGGAGCGCCAGGCCTCGGCGAGCGGGACCATGTGGTCGATGTCCACGTCGCTGGACGCGGTCCAGGTCGCGCCGTCGTACTCGGAGTACCAACTGCCGCTGGTGGCCGCACAGGTAGAGCTCTGTACGACATTGGTGCCGTCGCGTTTGAGCACCACCTCGCGGGTGTCGCAGGAACCGGACTGGGTGATCCAGTGCGGGAACTTGTCGCGGCTGTAGCCGTCGGACGAACCCTCGGCCTTGACCGTGAGGGAGCTGAGGTAGCTCCTCGCGGTCGAGGCGCTCACCGGGGTGGGCAGCGCGGCCTGGGCGGCGGGTGCGGTGACGAGGCCGGCGACGGTGAGGCCCGCGGTTGCCGCGAGAACGGCTATTCGACGCGCGTAGACACCTGACATGCGAACTCCCATGGGGTGGGGGGCTGTTGCCGATCTGGCTGGATCAGCGTGGCGGCGCGGGGTTTCCCCGGGGTGAGCGCCAGGTAACAGCGTGGCGACATGTGCACGTCATATCAAGACCTGGGACGGTGTCGATGCGGAGCCGGCCCGACGCACCGCCACCGCCCGCGCTCCGCCGTACGGTTGACGGCGTGCTGCTACCGGTCAACGTCACCCTCGGAGTCGTCCTCGCCGCACTGCTGCTGGTTGCGGCCGCGGTGGCGGCCCTGGCGAGTCTGGGCCACGGCCGGCAGATCCTCACCGCGGGTGCCCGGGCGGCGATCCAGCTCGCGGCCGTCGCGCTGCTGATCGGCTGGGTGGTGCGATCCGGACTCTCGTACGGCTTCGTGGTGCTGATGTACGCGGTCGCGGTACGGACCGCCGGGCGCCGCGTCACGCGGAACGGGACCTGGTGGTGGGTCGCGGTGCCCATCGCGGCCGGCGTGTTCCCGGTGGTGGGGGTGCTGTTGCTGACCGGCCTGGTACCGCTGCACGGCATCGCCGTCATCCCGGTCACCGGCATCCTGATCGGCGGCGCGCTCACCGCGACCGTACTCGGCGGGCGGCGCGCGCTGGACGAGCTGGCGATGCGGCGGGGCGAGGTCGAGGCCGGGATGGCGCTCGGGCTGCTGGACCGGGAAGCGCGTCTGGAGATCGCCAGGACCGCCGCTTCCGACGCGCTGTTGCCGGGGCTCGACCAGACCAGGACCGTGGGTCTGGTCACACTTCCCGGTGCCTTCGTCGGCATGCTGCTGGGCGGCGCGTCCCCGGTGCTGGCGGGAGCGGTGCAGCTGTTTGTGCTGGTCGCGCTGTGCGCGGTGCAGGCGGTGGCGGTCGCCGTGGTGCTCGAGCTGGTGGCCAGGGGGCGGCTGAACCGGTGATCAGGTGCCGTACCCTGGACGGAGCAGAAGGGGAGTAGCTCTTCGCCGGAACGTCGACATACTGCTGAACCTCGGTTCGGCCGGCGCCCGGAGGCGGAACTTCTTGGAGATCCGCCAGCGAGACCTTCGGCCGCAGTGTCCTATTGATGCTGCCGTGCCGAAGCGACCCTTTTTGTCCGGGTGATTTCTCCGGGTCGGGTCATCTCGGTACGGGCAGCCCCGACCGATTGAGGAAAAACAACCCGTGATCAGCTTCACGATCCTGGCGATCACCTTCGGTGTGGTCTTTCTCGCCGAACTCCCGGACAAGACGGCCCTCGCCGGTCTGATGCTGGGCACCCGCTACCGCGCCTCCTACGTCTTCGTCGGAGTGGCCGCCGCCTTCGCGGTGCACGTCGCGCTCGCCATCGCGGCGGGCAGCGTGCTGACCCTGATCCCGCACCGGCTGCTGCAGGCGATCGTCGGCGTGCTGTTCCTGGCGGGCGCCGCGATGCTGCTGTTCAAGAAGGACGACGAGGACGAAGAGGTCAAGCCCCCCGCGGATCAGTCCTTCTGGAAGGTCGCCGGGGCCGGTTTCACGCTGATTCTGGTCGCCGAGTTCGGTGACCTGACGCAGATCATGACGGCCAATCTGGCGGCCCGCTACGACAGTCCGGTCTCCGTCGGCATCGGCGCGGTGCTGGCGCTCTGGGCGGTGGCCGGACTGGGCATCCTCGGCGGCCGGAAGCTGATGAAGCACGTGCCGCTCAAGCTGATCACCAAGGTCGCGGCCGGCCTGATGCTGCTGCTCGCCGGGTTCAGCCTCTATGAGGCGATCGCGGGCTGAGCCGGGCGGGGCCCTGCCGGTCCGCGCGGGCCGAGGCGGCGGGGCCCTCCCGTTTCGCCGGTACGGCCCTTGCAGCCGGTGCGGCCCACCGCCCTGTCTCCGGGGGGTGGGCCGCGCCGCGGTCAGTCCGAGACGCGTACGTCCAACGAGCCGTCGGCTGCGCGCTCGACGCGGACCTGTGTCAGGTCGCGCACCTGCACGGTGGGGGCGTGCGCTGCGGCCCGCGGGCCGACGCCCACCACCCGCATGCCGGCCGCCAGACCGGCCCGGATGCCGGCCTCCGAGTCCTCGAAGACGATGCAGTCCGCCGGGGCGAAGCCCAGCTCGGCCGCGCCCTTGAGGAAGCCCTCCGGGTCCGGCTTGCTGGCCCCGACGTCCTCCGCGGTGACCCGGACGCGCGGCATCGGCAGACCCGATGCGGTCATCCGGGCCTGCGCCAGCGCCTCGTCCGCCGAGGTGACCAGGGCATGCGGCAGACCGGCCAGTGACGCCATGAACTCGGGAGCACCGGCCACCGGCACCACGCCCTCGGTGTCCGCCGTCTCCAGGGCCAGCATCTCGCGGTTGTCCGCGTAGTTCTCCTCCATCGGGCGCTCCGGGAGCAGCACGGCCATGGTGGCGTACCCCTGCCGACCGTGCACCACCTTGAGGGCCTCCTGCGGATCCAGACCGTGCGCCACGGCCCACCGGTGCCAGATGCGCTCGACGGCGGCGTCGGAGTTCACCAGGGTGCCGTCCATGTCGAGCAGCACGGCCTTGCAGGAACCGACGGCCTTCACGGCTGGGACTTGGTCTGAGGTGCTCAACGGGTTTTCCTTACTGCGGCGGCCGTGGTTTGTTTCCCCATGGTACAAAGACGCCGGCCGTCGGCAGGAACAAGGCGGTCCCACCCGCCGGTCAGGGAGTACGGGCAGGACCACTTTGTTTCCGTAGGGTACAAAACAAGGAAGGTCCGCGCCAGCGTGCCTGGTCAGTCACCGGCTCTGCTGGGTCGCCGCCTCCAGAGCGCGCCGGGTCGCCGGCCCGTACACCCCCGGCGGATCGTCCTGGATACCCATCCAGGACTGGTACCGGCCCACCGCCTCCTCCACGTCCTGGTCGAACAGGCCGTCGGCGGGGCCGCGGTAGACGTACACCTGGTTCATCCGCTGCTGCAGGTTCACGACGCCCGGTCCGCTGTCCCCGCGCCGCAGTACCCCGTGGGCCGGCGCCGGGCTGCTGGGCTCCGACACCTCGGCGGTGACCCGGGCGGTGATCGAGGGGGAGGGCGAGGAGACCGCGGAGGCCGTCGCCGTCGCACTCGGGTGGGGCGTGCTCGGGTGCACGGACGGCGAGGCGGACGGCGAAGGCCGCGCGGTGGACGGTGTGGCGGAGGGGGTTGCCGACGCCGACGGCATGACCGGTGACGGCAACGGCTCGTCCGGTGCGGTGCTGGCCGTGTCCGGCAGCGCGCGGTCCTGCGCCGAGTCGTCGGCGGAGAACAGCCCGGCGGCGAACGCGGCCGCACCCAGGACCGCCACCACCCCCGCACCGCCCGCGAACACGGCGAACGGTCTTCGCCGCCGTTGCGACGACGACGGCGCCCGTGCGCCGGGCTGACCGGCCGGCTCCGCGGCCGGTTCCTCGGCCCGTACCGCCGGGATCGGCAGGGTCGTGTACGCCGCCCCCACCACGTCGTCCGCCGGATCCGGTACCGGATCGGGCAGCTGGACGTACGGCCGGACCCGCAGTGGATCGAATTCCTCATGGCTCAACTTGGCCACCCCCTTGAACTCGCGGCGATTATGCCGCAGCCCCAGGATGGAGGGCATGGCTCAGCAATCCGCGGCACCACCGACGGCGCCCGCCGAGGCCGACGGCCGGCCGCAGCGGGCCGTCCTGGTGGCCATCGGCGCCCTGCTGCTCGGCATGCTCATCGCCGCACTCGACCAGACGATCGTCTCCACCGCACTTCCCACGATCGTCAGCGACCTCGGCGGGATGAAACACCTCGCCTGGGTGGTCACGGCCTACATGCTGGCCTCGACGGCGGCCACCCCGCTGTGGGGGAAGCTCGGCGACCAGTACGGTCGCAAGAAACTCTTCCAGACCGCCATCGTCATCTTTCTGATCGGTTCCGCGCTCTGCGGCATCGCCCAGAACATGCCGCAGCTCATCGGCTTCCGGGCACTCCAGGGCCTCGGCGGTGGCGGTCTGATGGTGCTGTCGATGGCGATCGTCGGCGACATCGTGCCGCCACGCGAACGCGGCAAGTACCAAGGGCTGTTCGGCGCGGTCTTCGGCGCGACCAGCGTGCTCGGACCACTGCTCGGCGGCTTCTTCACCGAGCACCTCAGCTGGCGCTGGGTCTTCTACATCAACATCCCGATCGGCATCATCGCGCTCGCCGTCATCGCCGCGGTACTGCACATCCCGGTCCGCTCGGCCAAGCACACCATCGACTACCTCGGCACCCTCCTGATCGCCTCGGTCGCCACCTGCCTGGTGCTGGTCGCCTCGCTCGGCGGTACGAGCTGGCCCTGGGCCTCCGCGCAGATCATCGGCCTCGCGGTCCTCGGCGTGCTGCTGCTCGCCGCCTTCCTGTACGTCGAACGGCGGGCCGCCGAGCCGGTGCTGCCGCTGAAGCTCTTCCGGATCAGGACCTTTCTGCTCTGTTCGGTCATCAGCTTCATCGTCGGTTTCTCGATGTTCGGCGCGATGACCTATCTGCCGACGTTCCTCCAGGTCGTCCACGGCATCACCCCCACCCTGTCCGGCGTTCACATGCTGCCGATGGTGTTCGGTCTGCTGCTGTCCTCCACCGTGTCGGGGCAGATCGTCAGCCGTACCGGCCGCTGGAAGGTCTTCCCGATCGCGGGCACCGCCATCACCGCGCTGGGACTGCTGCTGTTGCACCGGCTGAGCGAGGCCAGCTCCACCCTGACGATGAGTGTCTACTTCTTCGTCTTCGGGCTGGGCCTCGGTCTGGTGATGCAGGTGCTGGTGCTCGCGGTGCAGAACGCGGTGAGCTACCAGGACCTGGGTGTCGCCACCTCCGGGGCGACCTTTTTCCGCTCCATCGGGGCCTCGTTCGGAGTCGCGATCTTCGGCACCATCTTCACCAGCCGGCTCGGCGGCAAACTCGCCGACGCGCTCGCCGGACAGAACCTGCCACCCGGGGTGAGCGCGCAGCGGCTGGAAGCCGATCCGCGCGCCATCGGGACACTCCCGTCGCGGCTGCGCCCTCCCGTGCTGCACGCCTACGCGACCTCCATCACCGACGTCTTCCTGTACGCGGTCCCGGTGGTGCTGCTGGCGTTCGTCGTCGCCTGGTTCCTCAAGGAGGATCCGCTGCGCGGATCGGTCACCACCCCCGAGGCCAGCGAGACCCTGGCGTCCAACCCGGTCCAGCGGTCGTCCCACGACGAGGTGCTGCGGGCCCTCTCGGTGCTCGGCAGCCGGGAGGGACGGCGCGAGATCTACGAAAGAATCACCGCGAAGGCGGGCTACGATCTGCTCCCCGCGGCGAGCTGGCTGCTGCTCCGGATCAAACGCCACGGCCTGGTCGAACCGGGCAGACTCGCCGAGATCTCACCGGTCTCGCTGCGGGCCATCATCGAAGCGGCCCGCCAGCTCGAGGGCCGCGGGCTGGCCGCCCGGGAAGGCGTCAACCTCACCCTGGCCGACCCGGGCGTGACCGCATCGGCCCGGCTGGCCAAGGCCCGCGAGGAGTCCCTCGCCGAGTTGCTCGGCGACTGGTGGGGACCCGAACGGCCGACCGATCTGGTCGCCCTGGTCGCGGAGCTGAGCGAGGAGCTGTGCGGCTCCGACGCGGAGCGGCCGCGCCGGGCCCGGACCGCGGGGTCCCCGGCCGTCTGACCGGCGGCCGCCGGCCGGATGCCTGGCGTCAGAGACCTTTTCCGTACCAGATCTCCATGTACGGACCTGACTTGTACGCCGGTATCTCGCGGTACCCGTGCCGGGTGTACAGCGCCCGGGCCTCCACCAGGTCGAGCCGGGTGTCCAGCACCATGCGCCAGGCTCCGAGGCGGCGTGCGGCATCCTCCAGCATGCGCAGCAGCGCCCCGCCACCCCCGGTACCGCGCTGGGCGGGGCGGACGAAAACCCGGGTGAGCTCGGCGGTCTCCGCATCCCTGAGCAGCACCCCGCCGCAGCATGCGGCCTTCCCGCCGTGCCGCCCGACCAGGAACTCCCCGGTGGGCGGCACCAGCTGCTCCACCCCGTCGTCGGCGAGCCCCTCGTCGATCTCCTGCTCGGTCGCGGGACGCCGCCAGTAACGGCTGGCCACCTCGTCGTAGTAGTCGCGGCGCAGGGTGCGGGCATCAGCGGTGTCGAAGGACTCGGCGGTCACGATCCAGTTCACGCCGGACAGTCTGACGGAGGGCCGCGCCGTTTCGCACGCGAGTTACGGGCAACGCGGTCAGTGCGCGAACCGTACGGCCGAGCCTCTTTCGAGAACATCCGAGAGCGTCCGAGTACAGGGAAGGCACTCATGTCCACAGTCGTGATCGTCATCGTGATCGCGGTGATCCTCATCGCCGTCGCCGCCGTCTTGGTCCGCCGGCCAGGCAAGCGGGCCGGGCACGGCAGCCTGAAGCGCCGTTTCGGCCCCGAGTACGACAGGGTGGTCGCCCGGCACGACGGGGACACCAAGGCGGCCGAGACCGAGCTGGGTGAGCGGGTGAAGCGACACGGCTCGCTGCAGACCCGTCCGCTCACCGCGGAGCAGCGCGAGCAGTACGTGGCCCGCTGGGCCGGACTCCAGGAACAGTTCGTCGACTCCCCGCGGACGGCGGTCGCCGACGCGGAACAGCTGCTGGCCGCGCTCGCCGGGGACCGGGGCTTCCCGCCCGCCGACGACCGCGAGGAACAGCTCTCCGCGCTTTCCGTCCACCACCCGGGCCAGATCGACGGATACCGCACGCTGCACCGGTCGGTGCGGGGCGAGGGCGGTACCGAAGACCTGCGCACAGCGATGCTCGAAGCACGCGCACTCTTCGGCCGACTGGTGGCTACGGAGGCACACGATCCGGAGCGGGTGCGGAGCCGTGAGCAGACCGGGCCGAAGACGCTGCTGATGCGGCGGCACGTGAAGGGAAGCGGTGCCTGATGACGTACGAACCGAAGCAGCCGGAGACCGTGAAACACCTGACGGCGAAGAGCCGGCCGGAGCGGGCCGCGACAGCCGGGGACCGGAGCCGGCCGGAGCGGGCCGCGACAGCCGGAGACCGGGGGCGGACAGGAGCGGGCGAGCCGACCGGGCACCTCGAGCGAACCGGAGCGGGCGAGCCGACGGGGCACCTCGAGCGGACCGGAGCGGCCGAGCCGACCGGGCATCTCGAGCGAACCGGAGCGGCCGAGCCGCTCGATCATCCGCAACCCGCGGACGCCGCAAGCGACACCCCGACCCTCCTGCCGGCCGGTGAACGCGACAGGCTGACCCTGCGCCTTCAGCAGGCGGTCAACGGCTTCGTCGACAGCCCCGAGCAGGCGGTCGAGCAGGCCGACCGGATCTTCGAAGAGGCGGTGACCCGGATGACCGGCACCCTCACCGAGCGGAGCAGCGCCCTCCGTACGGCCTGGAAGGGCACGGAGCAGGGGCCGGCGACGGAGGATCTGCGGCTCCTGCTCCGCGACTACCGTGCGTTGACCGAGCGGCTGCTGAGGCTTTGATCAGGCGTTACTTCGGGGCCGCCTGCTGGACGACCTCGAACGACCACAGGGCGGATCCGGAGGCGGCGGGCCTGGGACGGTCGGTGCCTTCGGATCCGCCGCCGTGTGCACCGCGCATCGACGTGGCCATCCACTTCTCGAAGTCCGCCTCGGTGGCCCAACGGGTGTAGACGAGGTACTGGTCGGTGCCCTCGACGGGGCGCAGCAGCTCGAACCACTCGAAACCGTCCGAGTTCTCCACCGATCCCGCGCGGGCGGCGAACCGCTGCTCCAGGACCGCCCGCTGGTCGTCGGGCACGGTCAGCACGTTGATCTTCACGACGCTCATGCCTTCCATCCTGCCGTACGGGCCGGCCGGCCCACCACGCGGGCGATGACGAGAGCAACGTCAAAAGATCGGCGGCGGCGCGTGCACCGGTCGGGGCGGAACCACGGGACGCCGGCGTCGCACGGCCACCAGCAGGACCACCGTGATGACGATCAGCAGCAGCCCGCCGCCCACCGTCAGCAGCCAGACCGGCATGCCGGCCACCGTGAACAGCCGGTCGTCGTGGATCACCCGCTGGAACGGCTTGTCGGAGGAGACCCGTACCAACCGGTGGTCACCGTCGATACGGGACGGGACCGGGAAGGACTGCTGCACGGCGGTCAGGTACCGCTCACCGTCCGCGAACCGCCCGAGTACGCCGGTGGACGGTGCCCTGCCCGCGTAGGTGACCTCGGGCGGTAGCCCGCCGATGTCGCCGGAGGGTTCCATCCGGTGGGCGGCCAGCACATAGAGGCCCAGCGACTGAGGGGTCTTCGCCCGCCGTGACAGCCGCATCGGATAGACCAGCCGGTCGCTGGCGAACTTCAACCGCAGCGGGTCGAGGGTCCCGGCCAGTGGCCTGCCCGGGCGCTCGGGGGCCAGCCGGATCGCGACGTACTCCCATTTCCGGTCGACGTAGGGCTGCAAGTCCTTCGACAGCCCGTCGGGCAGCCGGAAACCGTTCAGCTCGAGCCAACTGCCCAGCGCCTTCGGGTCGGTGGCGGTCAACCGGGCGACATCGAACGGCCCCAGCTGCTCGCGGCCGACCACACCGACCGAGGACGTGCCGGATGCCGGGAGAGCGGCGGTCGGGCCGTCCGAACCCGCGCCGGAGCCGAAGGGCCAGTCGCCGCTGTGCGGCCAGAAGTAGTACCGGGCGCGGTGCACCGGTGCGGTGACCGATTCCAGCGCGTCGAAAAGCGCGTCGTCACCGAGCGAGACGGTGGCCCGGTGCGGCACGGGCATGATCCAGGCGGCCTCCTTGGCGTTCCCCTCGACGTGGAGACTCATCACGATCTGCTCGCTGCGGCCGTCCCAGCGCACCGCCGAGGTCTCGCGGTCCACATTCAGCCGGGACGACGGGTCGTGCACCATCGCGCCGCACCCGCAGGCGTATGCCGGTGCCACCAGCGATCCCAGCTGCATCACCAGCAGCGCCAGCACCACCAGCAGTGTTCTGTTCCGCATCCCCCGTGCCTCTCCATCGCGCCCTGCCACGAGCACAGACGGTGCGCGGGCGGGACCGGTTCCGTACCGGTCCACTGCCACCGACGGCCGGCCGGCCCGAGCAGGGACCCGCCGATGACGGTGCCGGGTGCTTGAATGGCCGGAAACGTACCGCACAGGTCAGGCGAACGGGGGGTTGCCTGCGTCCGTTCGTCCGGGCAGTGCGAGGCTCTAGGCGGCCAGTGTGGAAAAGGCCGGTGCTGAAGACGGGTGGAGGTCCGGCGGGGCGTGGCGAATGACGGGCACAGTGGAGCGCGGGATGCGGTCGGTGCGGGAGCGGGGATCGAGCGGACGCGTGCCGTGCTGTGGCTGGTCGTTGCCGCACTGGCCGTGCGGCAGGTGGCAGCGCTGCTGCGGCTGCCGCCCAGCGAGCGCCTGACCGACCTGGAGACCTGGACCGGAGCGAACGGAGTCCTGCATCTCGGGGACCCGCTCTACGAGACCGGCAAGTTCACCGGGACGCCGTTCGCCGGACTCGTACTCAAACCGCTGACCCGTTCCGCCGAGGCGAGTTTCGGTGTCGCCTGGACCTTCGGCACACTGCTGCTCGTCGTCGCGCTGGGCGTGGTGGCCTCCCGTGCGCTGCCCGGACCGAGGTCCCGGCGTACGTCCCAGCTCGCCGCGCCCGTGGCGATCAGCCTGCTGATGCTGTCGCTGCCGGTCCGTAACGCGCTTCATCTCGGCCAGACCAGCATCATCCCGGTCCTGCTCGTCCTGCTCGGGTTCTTCGTCGCACGCGGCGAACGCGGCGCTGGTCTGCTCGTCGGGATCGGGGCGGCGCTGCAACCGATGGTGCTGCTGTTCGTTCCCCTGCTCTGGCTGACCGGACGCAGACGCGCCGCGCTCTCCACCGCGGCGGTCTTCGCCGCGTGTACGGCGCTGGCCTGGGCGCTGATGGCGCGCGATTCCTGGACCTACTGGGTCCACCACGTGGCGGGTACCGGCCTCGGCTCGCACCCCGACGGACTGGCCAACCAGTCGCTGCACGGTGCGCTGCTGCGCCTCGGCCTGCACGGGCCGCCGGAGATCGTGCTCTTCCTGGCGCTCGCCGCCGCCGTCACGGCGCTCGGGCTGCGCCGCGCGGTGCGGTACGCCAAGGACGGGCAGCCGCTGCTCGCCGTCGCGTTGACCGGCTGTGTCGCGGTGGCCGTCTCGCCGACGGCCTGGCAGCACCAGCTGTTGTGGGTACTGCTCGCGGTCGTCGGCCGGGTGGGCAGGCGCGCGGCCGACCGGATGGTGTGGCCCGCGGTGGTGGTCCTGGTAATGACGCTGCCCGGCGCGGTGTTGCTTCCCAACATCGCGGCGGTGTACTCACTGCGGGACAACGTGGTGCTGCTGACCGCGCTGGCCGCGGCCTGCGCGGTGCCGTTCCTCGAGCGCACGTCGCCGCACTGGGAGGCGGCGATCCCGACGGTGTACGCCGAGCCGGTCCCGGCGCGCTGGAGCGCCGTGCCGCTGGCGCCGTTCTGGCGCCGGGTGACGACGCGCCCCAATCTGCTGCTGGAGCTGCTGGCGATCCGGGTCGGCTACTCGGCGTACTCGCACATCCGCGCCCAGGCCAAGGCCGGCAGGGGCACCGCCGAAGCCCACGGCCACACGGTCGTCGCCATCGAGCGCGCCCTGCACATCGACATCGAGCACTGGGCCAACCACGCCGTGGTGAAGATCCACTGGCTCGAGTCCTTCTTCGACTTCTACTACGAGACGTTCCACTTCATCGTGCCGCTGGCGATCCTCGCCGTGCTGTACGTGCGCAGGCCCACCGACTACCGCTGGGCCCGTACCTCGCTGTCCTTCGCCACCCTGCTCGGCCTGGTCGGTTTCTTCTTCTTCCCGCTGGCCCCGCCCCGGTTGATGCCGGGTCTCGGCTTCATCGACACCGTCCACGGCGTGCAGGACTTCGCCCATCCCGACTACGGCACGCTGACCGCGATGACCAATCAGTACGCGGCCATGCCCTCGCTGCACTTCGGCTGGGCGCTGTGGTGCGGCATCGTCGTCGCCGTACTGGTGCCGAAGTGGTGGATGAAGGCGATCGCGATGCTGCATCCGCTCTTCACGGTCAGCGCGATCATCACCACCGCCAACCACTGGGTACTGGACGCGATGGGCGGGGCGACGGTCGTACTGCTCGGCTTCGGCCTCACCTATGCGCTGGCAGGACAGCGCACGCTGCTCCCGCCCCGGGAACGGCCCGATGCGGTACCTGACCGGGCCCCGACCGTCCGGGACCATGCGCCGAGCGACGCCTAAGGCACCCGCTGACGCTCGGCAGGGG
Organism: Streptomyces sp. NPDC051320; assembly: GCF_040682175.1. NCBI lineage: Bacteria > Bacillati > Actinomycetota > Actinomycetes > Kitasatosporales > Streptomycetaceae > Streptomyces > Streptomyces sp. NPDC051320. The sequence goes on along the minus strand of NZ_JBFBAL010000014.1, from coordinate 61,386 downwards.
TGAAGGTCACGGCCGTGTCGAAGGCCGCGCGGCGGGTCGCGCGGCGGAGGGCTTTGAGGAGCGGGGCGCCGACGACGAGGGTCAGGACGACCGTGACGGTGGCCCGGCCCAGGTCCCAGCCGAGTGAGGTCGCCGCGCAGTAGGCGAAGAACCGCGAGAGGTTGGCTCCCACCGGGTCCCCGGGGTGGAAGGAGATGCCGGTGGACAGGCCGCCGATGTAGGTCCAGCCCTGCAGGTTCATGACCGTGCCGTACGCGAAGGCCGCCACGCACCCGTACCCGGCGAGCATCAGCAGTTCCGCCCGCCCGCGCAGTGCGGCCGCCCCCGGCAGCAGGCCCGCGCACATGGTGAACCAGCCCATCGCCAGCATCTGGAACGGCATCCACGGCCCGACCCCGCCGGTCAGCAGCGCGGAGGCGAACATCGTGACCGAGCCGAGTACGAAACCGAACCCCGGCCCGAGCACCCGCCCGCTCAGCACCATCAGGAAGAACATCGGCTCGAGCCCCGCCGTACCCGCACCGAGCGGGCGCAACGCAGCGCCCACCGCGGCCAGTACGCCGAGCATCGCCACCGCCTTGGCGTCCAGGCCGGTGTCGGCGATCGTCGCCACCACCACCGCGACCAGCAGCGGGAGCAGCGCGGCGAACAGCCAGGGAGCGTCCTGGGAGTGAGCGAGGCCGGAAGCGGAGTCGGCGAGCAGCGGCCAGCCGAAGGCGAAGACACCCATCACGGTGATCAGCACCAGCGCGACGACCGAGCGCGGGCCGAGTCGGACGGCCCTCACAGCGCCTCCCGTATCTGCGTCACCGTCAGCCACTCCTGCGGCGCGAGAATTTTGGACACCTGCGGGGCGAAGGACGGTGACGAGACGACGACCTCGGGTGTCGGACCGTCCGCGACGACCTCGCCGTCGGCCAGCACCACGACCCGGTGGGCCAGCTCGGCGGCCAGTTCGACGTCGTGCGTGGCTAGCACAATGGCGTGCCCGTCCCGGGCGAGCCCGCGCAGCACGCCGACCAGTCGGCTCTTCGCCGCGTAGTCCAGGCCGCGGGTCGGCTCGTCGAGGAGCAGCAGTGGGGGCCGCCCGGTCAGTACGATCGCCAGCGCCAGCGCGAGTCGCTGACCCTCGGAGAGGTCCCGTGGATGCGTGGTGTCCAGGACGCCGGGGAGCAGTTCACCGACCAGCGCCCGGCAGGACCCGGGCTCGGCCCCCGCGTCCGTGTCCGCCGCGGCGCACTCGGCGGCCACCGTGTCCGCGTACAGCAGATCCCGCGGCTCCTGCGGTACGAGGCCGACCCGGCGGATCATGTCGCGCGGCCCGGTCCGGTGGGGGACCTTCCCGCCGACTCGCACGCTGCCCGCGGTCGGCTCGTGCATGCCGACCAGAGCGCCGAGCAGGCTGGACTTCCCCGCACCGTTGCGGCCCATCAGGGCGACGGTCTCCCCGGGGCGCACCGACAGCGATATCTGCCGCAGCGCATCGATCCGCCCGCGCCGCAGCCCGAGCTTGGTGGCGACGGCGACCGGTTCGGCGTTCGGGCCGGTATGCGCGTCGGAGTTCGGGGGAGGGGGCTCGGCGTTCGCCAACCGCTCACGCAGCCCGGCGGCCCGGCGGCGGGCGTCCCGTACGGACAGCGGCAGCGGGTCCCAGCCGGCCAGCCGTCCCAGCGCGACGACCGGCGGAAACACCGGGGAAAGCGCCATCACCTCGGCCGGTGCGCCCAGTATCGGTGCCTCGCCCGGGCCGGGCAGCAGAATGACCTGGTCCGCGTACTGCACGACCCGTTCGAGGCGGTGCTCGGCCATCAGCACGGTCGTCCCCAGGTCATGGACGAGCCGCTGCAGCACCGCGAGCACCTCCTCGGCGGCGGCGGGATCCAGCGCGGACGTCGGTTCGTCCAGGACCAGCACACGGGGGTGCGGGGTCAGCACCGAACCGATGGCGACCCGCTGTTGCTGCCCGCCCGAGAGCGTGGCGATCGGCCGGTCGCGCAGCTCGGTGAGGCCCAGCAGGTCGAGCGTCTCCTCGACCCGGCGGCGCATCACGTCGGGCGCGATGCCGAGGGACTCCATGCCGTAGGCGAGTTCGTCCTCGACGGTGTCCGTGACGAAATGGGCGAGCGGGTCCTGGCCCACCGTTCCGACCAGGTCGGCGAGTTCACGCGGTTTGTGGGTGCGGGTGTCGCGGCCTCCGACGGTGACCCGGCCGCTCAGCACACCACCGGTGAAATGCGGCACGAGGCCGCTGACGGCACCGAGCAGGGTCGACTTCCCGGCACCCGAAGGGCCGACGAGCAGCACCAACTCGCCCTCCGGGACGGTCAGGTCGACGCCCTGGACGGCGGGGTGCGGAGCGTCGGCGTAGTGGACCGACATCTGCTCGAACCGGATCACTTACGTCGTCTCCTTCGGTACGGGGGCCACGAAGGCGGGCAGCACGCCGATCAGTACCGAAGCCGCGGGCCACAGCGGCAGGGCCGGCGCCACCAGCGGCACGACCCCCGGGTGCAGCGCGCCGGAGCCGTCACCGCCCGCCCGGATCATCAGCGCGGCGACGGCGATTCCCGACCCGGCGACCAGCCAGGACCGTACGCCCCAGCGGTCCGGGCGGTAGCGGGTGCGCACCGAGCGGCGGCCGCCGAGACGCAGCCCGGCGAGAGCGGCGAGCAGTCCCAGGACGAGCACCGGAACACCGTACGAGGCGCCCTCGGCGGCGAGCAGACCGTACGTCCCGGCGCAGACGCCGAGCAGCCCGCCGAGGGTGAGCACGGTGGTGGTGTGCCGTACGGCGGTCGGCACTTGCGCCGTGCGGCCGTAACCCCGGGCGTCCATCGACGCGGCCACCGCGACCGAACGTTCCAGCGCCCCCTCCAGGACCGGCAGCCCGATCTGCAGGACCGCCCTGATCCCGCCGGCCGGCCGGCCGCGCAGCCGGCGGGCGGTGCGCAGCCGCACCACATCGGCCACCATGTTCGGCGCGAAGGTCATCGCGACGACCACCGCCACCCCGACCTCGTAGAGCGCCCCGGGCAGTGACTTGAGCAGCCGGGCCGGATTGGCCAGTGCGTTGGCGGCGCCCACGCAGATCAGCAGGGTGGCCAGTTTCGCCCCGTCGTAGAGCGCGAACACCAGTTGCTCGGCGGTGACCCGGCCGCCGATGCGAACGCCGCGCGCCCAGTGCGGCAGCGGCACATCGGGCAGCGTGAACAGCACGTGCGAGCCGGGAATCGGCGAGCCGAGTACGACGGAGAAGGCCAGCCGGATGCCGATGACCAGCAGCCCGAGCGTGACGAAGGTGCGGTACGAGCGGGCCCACGGGGCGTCGGTGCGCCGGGCCGCCACCACGTAGCCGGCGACCCCGACCAGCAGACCGAGCAGCAAGGGGTTGGTGGTGCGGGAGGCGGCGGTGGCGAGACCGAGCGCCCACAACCACCAGGCCCCGGCGTGCAGGGCGTTGCTACGGCCGGCCACGGGGGCGCGGAGCGACACCTTCATCCGCGGTGGCGCCGGCGGCGCGCCTGCCACACCCCGGCGCCGGCCAGCGCGATCACCGCGGCGAGCCCGCCGATGAGGCCGGCCGAAGGGCCGCCGTTCGCGTCGGACGTGCCGTCCGCGGGGGAAGTGCCGTTCGCGTGGGAGGTTCCGGAGGTGTCAGTGCTGCTGCTGCCGGTCCGGTCGGCGCCGGTCGTCGACACCTGCTCGCCGCAGCCGGTCCGCGGATATCCGGCGATCGAGCAGAGCAGTGCCGCGCTGTTGTAGCGCAGCGGTTTCGCCACCGCGGCGAGTGCCTCCGCGCTGGTGGCGTCCGGGGAGACCTGCGCGCACGCGGTGCGTTCCGCCGGGGGCTTCGCCCCGCCGGAAGCGTCCGCCGGCGTACCGAAGTCGATCACCAGCGCGACCCGCTTGGCACCGTCAGTGGCGGGCGTCCCCCCGCAGATGGTGTCGAAGTCCGCGGCGCCGCGCGGCTTGCTCGCGTCCTGCGAGTCCGCGCTGACGGCGAACCGGAAACCCTGCACGTCGCCGTCGGCCGGCCGCGCCGAAGAGGGGCCCTGGGTGGCGAACTGCCACGTCCTGCCCGAGCGGTCCCAGAACGACCAGTAGCGGTACCCGGCCGCCTGGGCGGGTCCGGCGACGAGCACCGCGAGCGCCGCGGCCGGTGCGACGGCCGCTACAACGGCCGGTATGAGGCGCCGGGTGACAGCCGGGGCGGTCCTGCGCATACGCATCAGCGCTGCCGCTTCCTGCCGCGCATGCTCATCAGGAATCCGACGCCGACCCCGGCCACCAGACCGATGGCGACGATCCACCAGATGGTGATGCTGCTGCCCGACGTGTCCTTCTTCTGCACACTGCTGCCGTGCAGCGAGGCCGGGGCGGGTCCGGTCGCGTTGATTCCCTTGACCAGATCGGTGGTGCCGAAGGCACGCGGGTCGGCGTTGTTGGCGTGCGCCGCGAAGATCAGCTGGGCGTACGCGGCCGGTCCGCCGTCCTTCGCCCAGGGCGCGGCATTCTGCTCCAGCCAGGCGAGCGGTTGCCTGGCCTGCGCGGCCAGGCCGTCGGCGCCCAGCGCGGTCACCGCGTCGGCGGTGTTGCCGAAGTCCGGCTGGTCCTCGGCGCCGGGCATGTGCGACTGCAGATACGACTTCCCCGCTGACTTCTTGTCGGGCTGGTAGGCGAAGGCCCCGGCGCCCGGCCCTGCGTCACACGGGATGGAGAGCGACACCAGCACCTTCTTGGCGTCGCCGGTCGGGTCACCCGCGGCGGCGAGCGCGCCGATCACCACGGAGGTCGAGTTGGCGTCGCTGGCGCCGCCCGGGTTGTAGCTCCAGCCGCCGTCCTTGTTGGCCACCGACTTCAGCCAGTCGGCGCCCTTCCGGACGGCGGCGTCGTGCCCGCCGAGCGCGTCCAGTGCCTGCACGGCGGCGGCGGTCGCGTTGGTGTCGAGCAGTGTCTTGTCGTCGCACGGCTTGGCCGGGTCCGCACGGAAGGAGGCGAAACCGCCGTTGGCGCACTGCTGCGCGGTGAGCCAGTCGACGGCCTTCGCCGCGGGCCGCACATCGACCGTGTCCTGGGCGAGCAGCGCCAACGACTGCCGCCACACCCCGTCGAACGTCGGGTCCTTCTTCCCGTAGAGCCCGGACGGGATCACCACGGACGGCGAAGCGGACGGTGCGGCGGACCCCGAGGGCGACGCGTCATCGGCCTGCGCCACCGGAGCAGCGGCCCCGCAGATCACGGCGGAAGCGACGAGCGCGGTTGCTGCGCTGCGGCGAAGGGTCATGGCGGGCGGCGGCCTCTCCTGCGGGGAAGCCGGGCACGGGCGCACGCGGGCACCGGGGCTCCGGCTCCGCTTACCTCGACGGTGCCGGTCACCGGAGGTTCCGGTGACACGAGCCGGTCACGTCCGCGGACAGGGCATTCCGGCTCACCGCCGAAGCGCCGGCGGATGACGGTTGCGGGTAGTCAGCGCCGGATTTCCACCGGCTTCCCCCTGTGCGGGTGTGATGACGACGGAGCCACTCTACCGGCCGGTGGGTGACCGCCCCGACGGCGGTCACCCACCACCCGTCCCGCTCCTACTTGACGTCGATCGGCCCGTTGTCGCCCTCGCCGGCGGCCCGGTGCGTACCGAGGTACCGCTGGATCTCGGCCCCGCGCCCGCCTTGGTGTCCTTCGGTGTCGCCGCCCAGGTTCTTGCGTACCGAGTCGAGAATCGTCAGGCCCTGTCCCACCAGGCCGGCCGCGATCTCGCCGAGGCCGTCGGCGCCGTTCAGCACGTTGACGTTGGCGCCGGCCAGACCGCTCGCGGCCTCCTTGACGATCTGCGGCAGCTGGTCGATCAGCATCCTGTCGAGCGCCACCCGGTCGTACGACGCGGCGGCTGCGGCCTGGATCTTCATCCGCTCGGCCTCCGCCACCGCCAGCACCCTGATGCGTTCGGCGTCCGCCTCCGCGGGCTTCACGATCTCCGCGACCAGCTGCTGCTGCCGCAGCTGGGCGGCGCGCTCCGCCAGTTCGGTCTGCGCGGCGAGCACCTCCTGCTGCGCGTGCGCCTGGGCCAGCGGGCCGGCCTGCGCGGCCTGGGCCTGCGCCCGGTCCACCTCGGCGGAGTACTGCGCCTGTACGACGGCGGTCTGCCGCGCGTACTCGGCCTGGTTGCGGGTGGCCTCCTGTTGTGCCTCGACGGACGCCTGGGTGGCCTGCGCCTGGGCGATCTGGGCCTGTCGCTGGATGGCCGCCGTGTGCGGGGCGGACATCGCGGCGATGTATCCCGTCTCGCCGTCATCGATCGACTGGATCTGGAGGGAGTCCACGATCAGGCCGATCTTCGCCATTTCGGTCTTCGAGGTCTCCAGGACCTCGGTGGCCAGCTTCTGGCGCTCGGTGACGATCTCCTCGACGGTCATCGAGCCGATGATCGAACGCAGGTGACCGGCGAAGATCCGGCCGGTCAGCACCGACATCTGGTCCTGGTCGGAGAGGAACCGCTGGCCCGCGTTGACGATGCTCTCGGTGTCGTTGCCGACCTTGAACGCGATCACGGCCTTCACGGTCAGCACGATGCCCTGGCGGGTCACACAGGTCTCGGCGACCTCCGCCTCGCACATCGCGAGCGTGAGGAAGCGGGTCTTGCGGAGGATCGGCAGTACGAACTTTCCGTGGCCGGTCACCACCCTGAACGGTGCGCCCCCCAACCCGCGCCTGCCACCCGAGATCAGCATCGCCTCGTCTGGCGCGGGAACGCGGTAACCGAACATTTTGTTCTCCTTAGTCTGCGTCGCCGGGGTCGAGGGTCAGCGCATCGAGTGGATCCACTGGATCGGTCCACTTGATGACGTCGACCTGGCGAGCACCGCGCGAATCGATCACGAGAACGGTCACCCCGTACGGAATGGGCTCATCGGACCAGGCGAGAAAGGCCTCCCAGCCACCTCTCACCTGAACCAGGGCCTCACCGGGGCCCGCGGTTCCGCGCGTGGCCAGGACCAGCTTCCCCGTGCAGCCGATCACAGCCTCGTCCGGCGCCATCGGCGGCCGCTCCCCTCGTGATTGCGGTACTGGACCCAGACCTTAACGGTACTGCGACCTGCGGACTATCCTCCCCCGGTGCCGACTTCGACGGCCGTGGCCGAGCGGCCTGTTGGGCCACCCCGGTGCCCGGTTCCTCCGTCGGTCCGGGGTCGGTCACCCGGTCGGACCGATCAGCCGGCAGACCGTCTCGATATCGGTCCTCACCTGGGCGATCGACGACCGCCCCGACACCCAGGTGATCAGCGCGGAGTGCCAGGTGTGCTCGATGACCCGGACCGCCGAGAGCTGTTCGGGGGTCGGGTCCGCCAGGCCCGTCGCGTCCAGAATGATCGCTGTGGTGAGCCGCGAGACGGCGTCCACCTCACGGCTGACGCTCCGGTCGGCGAAAGTCAGGGCCCGCACCATCGCGTCCGCCAGCTGCGGCTCGCGCTGCAGCGACCGGAAGGCACCCATCAGGGTCGATGCCACCCGCTCGGCGGGCGTGTCACCCGCAGGGGGCCTTTTGCGGAGGGTTGTGTGCAGGTGCTGCAGCTGGTCCTGCATGGTCGCGACCAGCAAATGGATCTTGGAGGGAAAGTAGCGATAGAGGGTACCGAGGGCGACGGACGAGGATTCGGCCACCTCCCGCATCTGCACCGCATCGAAGCCGCCCCGGCGGGCCAGCTGGGCGCCCGCCTGCAGAATCCGGCGGCGTCGGGCCTGCTGGCGCTCCGTCAGGGGCGTCGGCCCGGCTTCCACTGCCATGTGTGTCCCATCCACTCCCGTCGTGGCGCGAATCACCTGATCCGGCTGTTACGGCGGTGCTACCTGCCGGTAGATTCGAAGCTCATCGAGCGATCCTCGTTGAACGATGCTCATTCAACGATCAAGTCTGGCTGTGTTCTCCCGGGGCCCACTCCGGCCCCGGGACTGCGAGAACTTGTTCTAGATTAGCGCGAGCGGCTACGCTCCGCCGGGACTGCAGTGAGAAGGGGGCCGAGTGTGACCGCTGAGGCCATAGAAGCGGGCCCCCTTGCCGGCGGCCCGAGCGCCGGAGCGGACGGCCCGCTGCGCATCGCGTTCCTCACCTACAAGGGCAACCCCTTCTGCGGAGGCCAGGGTGTCTACGCCCGGCATCTCTCGCGGGAGCTGGCCCGGCTCGGGCACAGCGTCGAAGTGATCGGCGCCCAGCCCTTCCCGGTGCTCGACGAGGGCGTACCGCTCACCGAGCTGCCGAGCCTGGACCTCTATCGCAGCCCCGACCCCTTCCGTACCCCGGGGCTCGGCGAGTACCGCGACTGGATCGACGCCGTGGAGGTCGCCACCATGTGGACCGGCGGCTTCCCCGAACCGCTGACCTTCTCGCTGCGGGCCGGGCGCCACCTCAGGTCGAGGCGCGGCCGGTTCGACGTCATCCACGACAACCAGACGCTGGGCTACGGACTGCTCGGCGACCTCGGCGCCCCCCTCGTCACGACCATCCACCACCCCATCACCGTCGACCGCAGGCTCGAGCTCGCGGCCGCCGCCGACTGGCGGCGGAAGACCTCCGTCCGGCGGTGGTACGGCTTCACTCGGATGCAGAAGCGCGTCGCCCGCAGACTTCCCTCGGTGCTGACCGTCTCCGGCTCGTCGCAGCAGGAGATCGTCGAGGACCTCGGGGTGCGCAGGGACCGCATCCACGTGGTGCACATCGGCGCCGACACCGACCTGTGGTCGCCCGACCCGTCGGTGCCGGAGGTTCCGGGACGGATCGTGACGACGTCCAGCGCCGATGTCCCGCTGAAGGGCCTGGTCCACCTGATCGAGGCCCTCGCGAAGATCCGCACCGAGAACCCGGCGGCCCATCTGGTCGTCGTCGGCAAGCGGGCCGAGGACGGCCCGGTCGCGCAGGCCATCGAACGGTACGGACTCGACGACGCCGTCCGCTTCGTCAAGGGCGTCAGCGACCAGGAACTCGTCGACCTGGTGCGCGGCGCGCAGATCTCCTGTGTGCCCTCCCTGTACGAGGGCTTCTCGCTGCCCGCGGCCGAGGCGATGGCCACCGGCACCCCACTGGTCGCGACCACCGGCGGCGCGATCCCCGAGGTCACCGGCGCCGACGGCGAGACCTGCCTGGCGGTGCCCCCCGGAGACGCGGGCGCACTGGCCGTGGCGCTGTCCCGGCTGCTCGCCGACCCCGTACTCCGTACCCGGCTGGGCGCGGCGGGCCGGGAGCGTGTTCTCGCCCGCTTCACCTGGAAGCAGGCCGCCATCGACACCGCAGAGCGCTACCGCCAGGCGATCGCGGCCCGGCGCCCGAGCGCCTAGCCGGTCCGTCACCACCCCGCCCCACCCACCCCGCGAAGAAGGCAGACCCCCGTGCTCACCGTGGACTTCTCCCGCTTCCCGCTCGCTCCGGGCGACCGTGTCCTCGACCTCGGCTGCGGCGCAGGCCGGCACGCCTTCGAGTGCTACCGGCGCGGCGCTCAGGTGGTTGCCCTCGACCAGAACGGTGCGGAGATCCGCGAGGTCGCCAAGTGGTTCGCCGCCATGAAGGAGGAGGGCGAGGCCCCCGCGGGCGCCACCGCCACCGCCATGGAGGGCGACGCACTCAATCTGCCGTTCCCCGACGACTCCTTCGACGTGGTGATCATCTCGGAGGTGATGGAGCACATCCCCGACGACAAAGGGGTGCTCGCGGAGATGGTGCGGGTGCTGAAGCCCGGCGGCCGGATCGCGATCACCGTGCCCCGGTACGGCCCGGAGAAGGTCTGCTGGGCGCTGTCCGACGCCTACCACGAGGTGGAGGGCGGACACATCCGGATCTACAAGGCGGACGAACTGCTCGTAAAGATCCGCGAGGCGGGTCTGCGGCCCTACGGATCCCACCACGCGCACGCGCTGCACTCCCCGTACTGGTGGCTCAAGTGCGCCTTCGGCGTGGACAACGACAAGGCGCTGCCGGTGCGCGCCTACCACAAGCTGCTGGTCTGGGACATCATGAAGAAGCCGCTGGCCACCCGGATCGCCGAGCGGGCGCTGAACCCGGTCGTCGGCAAGAGCTTCGTGGCGTACGCGACCAAGCCGCACACCCCCGGGATCAGCGCGTGACGTCACCGGGCCGTACCGAACACCTGGTCCTGCCCGGAGTGCTCACCGCCGAACAGGCCGACCTGACGGTCGCCGGGATCCTCGCCGTACAGCGGGCGGACGGTGCCATCCCCTGGTTCCGTGGGCACCACCTGGACCCGTGGGACCACATCGAGGCGGCCATGGCGCTGGACGCGGGGGGCCGGCACCGGGCAGCCGAGCGGGCCTACGACTGGCTCGCCGCACATCAGAACGACGACGGCTCCTGGTATGCCGCCTACCAGGACGGTGACGCCGCACAGGTCACCGACCGCGGCCGGGAGAGCAACTTCTGCGCCTACGTCGCGGTCGGCGTCTGGCACCACTATCTGGCCACCGGCGACGACGGATTCGCCGACCGGATGTGGCCCGTGGTGCACGGCGCGATCGAGTTCGTCCTGCAACTGCAGCAGCCCGGCGGCGAGATCGGCTGGAAGCGGGAGCCCGCCGAGGAGGGCGGCGCCATCGTCACCGACGCGCTGCTGACCGGCTCCTCCTCGATCCACCAGGCGCTGCGCTGCGCGCTGGCGCTCGCCGAGGCGCGCGAAGAGCCGCAGCCCGACTGGGAGTTGGCGACAGGCGCGCTGGGGCACGCGATCCGCAGCCACCCCGAGCGCTTTCTGGACAAGAGCCGCTACTCGATGGACTGGTACTACCCGATCCTCGGCGGAGCGATCACCGGACCCGCGGCCACCGCACGTATCGAAGCGCACTGGGACCGCTTCGTCGTGCCGGACCTCGGCGTGCGCTGCGTCCTCCCCAACAACTGGGTCACCGGTGGCGAGAGCTGCGAACTGGCCCTGGCGCTCTGGGTGATGGGGGAGTCGGACCGCGCACTGGAGATCCTCCGGGCCATCCAGCACCTGCGCGCCGAGGACGGCATGTACTGGACCGGCTACGTGTTCGACGACCGGGCCCGGTGGCCGGAGGAGCGCACCAGCTGGACCGCCGGCTCACTGCTGCTCGCGGTGGCCGCGCTCGGCGGACACGAGGCGACCACCGCGGTGTTCAGCGGCGAACGACTGCCGGCTGGACTGGAGCCGGACTGCTGCCGCTGAGGCGTTCGGCGTGCCGGGGCCCGCAGCCTGTCAGAAGCGGCGCACCCGGCCCGCCAGCGCATGCCCGATGAAGAGATAGACGACCGCCGCCAGACCGTAGCCGGCCACCACCCGTGCCCAGGCTTCGTCGAAGGTGAACAGGTCACGCGACCAGCCTGCCAGCCAGTCGGCCGCGTGGTGGATGAACGTCACCAGGTCGTTGGCCCGGTTCGCGTCCAGCAGATACATCAGAATCCACAGGCCCAGGATGAAGGCCACGACATCGGCGACCACGACGATGATGTTCGCCGCCGGCTTGCTTCCGTTCGAATACCGAGACATGTTCGAGCGTGTTGCCGCTTGTGACCGTGTGAAACCCGTTGGGCGGCTTTCCCGGTCCGATCTATCGTGCTGCCATGACCTGGGAACATGATCGCTACTGTGAGGAACTGGTCGAGCAGGCCGGCCTTTTGCGGGGGGCAATGGCGGGCGCCGACCTGTCGGTGAAGGTACCGACCTGCCCGGCGTGGACCCTGGGCGACCTGGCCCGTCACGTCGGGGGCGCACATCGCTGGGCCGAAACGATCGTGCGGACGCAGGCCCCCGAAGAGGTACCGGACGACCAGGTGCCCGACGCCACCGGCCCGTCCGACGCCGAACCCGGCGCGCTGGACACCTGGTTGGCCGAAGGCGCGTCGATGCTGGCGGAGACGCTGCGGGCGGCGGGCCCCGAGGCCGAGGTGTGGACGTGGGCCTGGGACCGGCACGCCGGGTTCTGGGCCCGGCGGATGGTCCATGAGACGGTCATCCACCGGGCGGACGCGATGCTGGCGACGCGGGTCCCCTTCACGGTGGACGACGAAATCGCCGCCGACACCATCGAGGAGTGGCTGCAGATCGTCGCCTTCGCGGCGGCCTCGGGCGACCCGGAAGCGGCGGAGCTGCGCGGCGCCGGGCGCTCGATCCGCCTCTGCGCCACGGATGTCCGCTGGGCGCAGTGGCTGATCGAGTTCCGGGAGGACGGGTTCACATGGCGGCGCGGCGCGGGGGATGCGACGGTGGAGCTCCGCGGGCCGTTGGCTGATGTGCTGCTGGCGTTCTACCGGCGGATGCCGCTGGATGCGGGGCGGGTCGAGGTGGTGGGAGACGCGGGTCTGCTGGACTTCTGGCTGAAGCGGGCGTCGTTCGGGTAGCGGGCCGCCTGCGGCGGGCCCTCCGGGGCTCCGCCCCGGACCCCGCGCCTCAAGCGCCGGAGGGGCTGGTTTCGGCCGACCGAGCACTGACGTCGGCCAGAATCAAGCCCGTCCGGCGATTGAGGACAGGAGGAGCGCGGCGCCCCGCGCCGACGGGCCGTCAGCCGCGCTGAATGCCGGTGATGTCCTGCAGCACACCGCGCCGGCCGTCCTGCGTCTGCGCGATCAGACCATGGCCTCGGTCCTCGACCGCCAGGTACCACGTGCCGGGGGCCAGTTCGGCGATGGGGGCCGGCGAACCGTCCTCCCCGTACAGCGGCCGGGCGACCGGAACCGCGAACCAGAACGGGGCGAAGTCCCCTGCGGGGGCACCGGCCGCGGGCTGCGGCTGGGCCTGCTGGGGCTGGGCTGCGGCGGGCTGCTGGGCCTGCTGCGGCTGGCCGCCGAACGACTGGGGCTGCGGTTGCGCGCCGTAGGGCTGCTGGCCCTGGGTGCCGCCCGGGTAGCCGTAGCCCGCGGCCGGCTGACCACCCTGCGCACCGTAGGGCGACGGCGTGACGGCCGGCTTCGGCGCGCTCATCAGCGGCGCCTTGAGCGCAGGCAGGATCGGGCCGGCCACAGCGCCGGCGGCGAGCACCAGAGCGGCGATGAAACCAAGGATGAGACCGGCACCACGGCTTCCGGCGTCGATCAGGGTCCAAAAGCCCGTCCACGCGGCGAAGATGGCGAACGCGACACCGAAGTGCTCCATGTCGAGCCCGGCGATCTTGCGCTGCTGCGGCATCGAGCGGGCCACGATGATCAGGACAGCCCCGATGACGCCGCCGAGGAACATGCTCATCAGCGTGCCGAGCACATCCCACGCGGAGGAGTCGTCGATGCTGGAGCAGTAGCCACCGCTGCACTGGCGGCCGTAGGAGGTGAGGTCGAGGAACGAGGCGATGAACAGCACCACCGCTGCTCCGATCACCACGCCGTCGCCTCGAGTGAGAGAGCGGATGTTCACTTAACAGTCCTTGTCGGTCGGCTCGTCTGGGCAGCGTGGAGCTCGGGGGCGGCTCCGTCGTTGGGATGAATCTATCGCCTGTGCCGGTAGGTCATGTGCCGGGTCTCGCAACTACCCGTGGAGGAAACCGGTGATGCCGTCCGCGATACCCTGCGCGGCCTTCTGACGCCAGTTATCACTCGTGAGTTGAGCGGCGTCCTCAGGATCGCGCATATTGCCGCATTCGATGAACACTTTGGGCACGGTGGAGAGATTGAGTCCGCCGAGATCGCCCCGAGTGTCCAACCCGGTACCGCCGCCGATGTAGTTGGAAGGCGCGCTACCGGTGTCCCGTAGGAATGTCCCGGCGATACGGGTGCCCAGGTCACGGGAGGGAGCGACGATCTTCGTGGTGTCCGCGGCGCCCGACTTCACCCGCGCGGGCAGAATCACATGGAAGCCGCGATTGCCGGCCGCCGAGCCGTCCGCGTGCACCGAAATGGCCGCGTCGGCACGGGCTTCGTTCCCGATGGCGGCACGTTCCGTGACGCACGGGCCGTACGGACGGTTGTTGTCCTGGGTCAATTTGACCGTTGCGCCCTCTTTTTCGAGAAGGGCGCGCAGCCGGTGCGACACATCAAGAGTGAACCGGGCCTCTGCATAACCGGCGTTCGTCGATGTGCCGGTGGTGTCGCATTCCTTGGAGTTGGTGCCGATATTCACCTTGCGATTGATTTCGCGGGGATAGCGGTAATTCGTCGGATTGTGGCCGGGGTCGATCACCACGACCTTGCCGGCCAGGGGGCCGGTGGCCGCGGGCTTTTCGTCCTGGCCGCTGTCGTGACGGCCGGTGTCGTCGTGGCCGGTCGAGTGCGGGGGCGCCGGTGTCTGCGGAGTCCCACCCGCGTGAACACCCGGCTTCCCGCTCGCCGCCGTGTCATCGGATCCCGCCGTCGCACTGCGGACGAACCACCCGGCCAGGCAGATCGCCACCAGCGCGGCGACCGCGGTCACCAGGGTGGAGCGGCGGAAGCGGCGAGCGGACCGGGGCTGGTTGTCGTCATCGTCGTCGTACGGCACGGCGCGAGCCTATCGCCGCTGCTGCCGCCGCCTCAGATCCCCGCCCCGGTACGCCGCAGCGTCCGCAGCGAGCCGGTCACCGAGGTCTCGGTGAACGCGCCGGACGCCAGCGCCCTGCGATAGATCCGGTACGGGGCCCGGCCGCCGTCAGCGGGGTCGGGGAACACGTCGTGGATGACCAGCAGACCGCCCTCGGCCAGGTGCGGGGCCCAGCCCTCGTAGTCGCCGCCGGCGTGTTCGTCGGTGTGGCCGCCGTCGATGAAGACCAGCCCGAGGGGCCCACCCCACGCCCGCGCCACCTGCGGAGAGCGGCCCACGATGGCGATCACGTGGTCTTCGAGCCCTGCCTTGTGCAGGGTGCGGCGGAAGGTGGGGAGCGTGTCCATCAGGCCGACCTCCGGATCCACGACCTCCGGGTCGTGGTACTCCCAGCCCGGCTGCTGTTCCTCGCTGCCCCGGTGGTGGTCGACGGTGATCGCGGTCACCGCGGCTTCCCGGGCGGCGTCCGCGATGAGCAGGGTGGAGCGGCCGCAGTAGGTGCCGACCTCGAGCAGTGGGAGACCGAGCGCGGCGGCGTCGGTCGCCGCGTCGTGGAGGGCGAGACCCTCGTCCACGGGCATGAAGCCCTTGGCGGCCTGGAACGCGGCCAGTGTGTTCGGCTTGGGGGCGGCCATGAGGGTCCTTCTCGTAGGGCGGTCGGGCAGGGCAGCGGGCCGACCCATGGTAGGGGCCGGCCCGCTATGTCGTTTCCGCCGGTCCGGGCGCTGCCCGCCTGGCTACTGCGGCACGCTCGCCGTGACCGCGGCCGGCCGCAGATCCACCGTCACCAGTTCGTCCACGGTCATGTACGAGACCGGGGTGGCCAGCGGCGGCCGGCCCGTGGCCGTGACGGCCAGGATGTACGTCCCCGCCGCCCGCACGCCGAGCGCGTACGTGCCGTCGTCGGCGGCGACCGTGATGCCTGCCTGGCGGCCGCGGCGGTCGATCAGCGTGACCGTGGCGCGGGGCACGGGGAAGCCGTCCGCGTCGAGGACCTTGCCGCGGAATCCGGTGAAGCCCGCGACGGCGTTGGTGGTCGTCCCGGTGGCGTCCTGGCCGATCGGATCGCTGGTGGCGACCGGCTTGGAGAGCGCGGCCGCGGCCGCGGCCGTCCGCTTGCGCGAGGGCAGGAAGACCGCCAGCGCCAGGCCGATCACCACGGCTCCGGTGGCGATCACGAACGACGTACGGAAGCCGCTCATGGTCGGCACGGACACCGGGCCCAACGCGGTCGACGAGTGCGCCAGGACCATGCCGATCACCGCACTGGACACCGAGGTGCCGATGGAACGCATCAGGGTGTTCAGACCGTTGGCCGCGCCGGTCTCGGACGCGTCCACCGCGCCGATGATCAGCGCGGGCAGCGAGGAGTAAGCGAGGCCGATGCCGGCGCCGACGACGACCGAGATGATGATGGTCTGCCAGGGCGCGCTCATCAGGCCGAGCCCCGCGCCGTAACCGATGGCGATGATCAGCATGCCGATCATCAGGGAGACCTTGGGGCCGTACTTCGCGGCGATCCTGGCGTAGAGAGGCGCGGTGAACATCATGGTGAGACCGAGCGGAGCAACACAGAGGCCCGCCGTCACCATCGACTGGCCCAGACCGTATCCGGTCGACTTCGGCAGCTGGAGCAGTTGCGGCAGGACCAGGGAGATGGCGTAGAACGCGACACCGACCATGATCGAGGCCAGGTTGGTGAGCAGGACCTCACGGCGCACGGTGGTACGCAGGTCCACCAGCGGGGCGGCGATGCGCAGTTCCATCACACCCCACAGCAGCAGGATGGCGAGCGCACCGGCGAAGAATCCGAGCGTGCTGCCCGAACTCCAGCCCCAGTCCGATCCCTTGGTGATCGGGAGCAGCAGGCAGACCAGACCGGCCGAGAGACCGATCGCGCCGAGGTGGTCGAAGGAGCCACGGGCGCGCACCGAGGACTCCGGCACGAAGATCACCGTGAGCACCATCGAGACGACGCCGAGTCCGGCGGCCCCGAAGAACAGGATGTGCCAGTCGGCATGCTGGGCCACCAGCGCCGCGGCCGGCAGGGCGAGCCCGCCGCCCACGCCGATGGAGGAGCTCATCAGCGCCATGGCCGAGCCGAGCTTCTCGCGGGGCAGCTCGTCGCGCATGATGCCGATGCCGAGCGGGATGGCCCCCATGGCCACGCCCTGCAGCGAACGGCCGACGATCATGATCAGCAAGTTGTCGGTGACACCACAGATCAGCGAGCCGACGACCATCACGGCGAGGCTGGCGAGCAGCATCCGCCGCTTGCCGTAGAGGTCACCGAGCCGGCCCATGATGGGGGTGGCGACCGCGCCCGCGAGGAGGGTGGCCGTCACGACCCAGGTCGCGTTGGACGCTGACGTGTCGAGCAGCGCCGGCAGGTCCTTGATGACCGGGACGAGCAGGGTCTGCATGACCGCGACGACGATGCCTGCGAAGGCGAGGACGGGAACGACCCCGCCCCCGCCGCGGGTGCGCTTTTCCTCTGCGTGGATCTCTGGGGTGATCTCGGGCAGACGTGGAGCGGCCTGTGCCATGCGTGGAGCCTCCGGAGGCGTAAGTGGATGCAGTGTGAAACCGTCCGACCACGCTCGGATATTCCGATAAACGCTGCTTGAGAGCGGGTGATCTGCGTCACCGTCCGTTTGCCGCCCGGCGGTACCAGGTCACTCCTGCTGCTCCCGTCGCTACAGCCACCCCTGCCGGCGGGCGGAGCGGACCGCTTCCATCCGGTTGCGGGTCCCGGTCTTGCCGATCGCCGAGGACAGGTAGTTGCGAACCGTCGACTCCGACAGGTGCAGCTTCCCCGCTATGTCGGCGACCGTTGCGCCGTCCACGGAGGCGTTCAGCACATCGCACTCGCGTGCGGTCAGCGGGCTGGGGCCCGCGCTCAACGCGGCCGCGGCGAGCGCCGGATCGATGACCGTCTCGCCGGCCAGCACCCGGCGGATCGCCGCGGCGAGTTCCTCCACCGGGCCGTCCTTGACCAGGAAACCGGCCGCCCCCGCCTCCATCGCCCGGCGCAGATAGCCCGGCCTGCCGAAAGTGGTGAGGATCAGCACCCGGCAGCCGGGGAACGCCGTGCGCAGATCAGCGGCGGCGTCCAGCCCGCTGCGACCGGGCAGTTCGATGTCCAGCAGCGCCACGTCGGGCGACGCCTCGCGGGCCGCGTCCACGATCCTGTCACCGGTGGCCACTTGGGCGACCACTTCGATGTCCTCCTCCAGCCCGAGAAGCATGGCGAGTGCGCCGCGCATCATTCCCTGGTCTTCGGCGAGGAGGACTCGGATCATTCGCTGGGCTCCAACTCTTCTGATGTGTCCGGGACTCGGTCCGCGCACCCCGGCCGTTCGGTCACCGGCCGTTCGGTCACCGGCAGTTCGGTCACCGGCAGTTCGGCCACCAGCCGGAAGCCGCTCCGCTGACCGGGACCGGCGTCCAGCGAGCCGCCCGCCGCCGCGAGGCGCTCGGTGAGCCCCTTCAGTCCGCTGCCGGGTGGTGCTGAGCCTACGCCGCGCCCGTCGTCGTTGATCACCAGCCGGACCCGTTCGCCGGTGCCGCCGTCCACGATGATCTCGCAACGCGTCGCCCCGCTGTGCCGGATCGCGTTGGTGACCGCTTCCCTGACGACCCAGCCGAGCAGTGCGGCGCTCTCCGGTTCCAGCGGTGGCCCCGACTGCCGTACGAGGGGTTCGATGCCCGCCGCGGTCAGCGCCGAGCGGGCCCGGTCCAGTTCGTCGGCGAGACTGGCGTCGCGGTAACCGGTGACCGCCTCCCGGATCTCGGTGAGAGCCTGCCGGCCGACCGTCTCGATGTCGGCGACCTGAGCCAGCGCGGCCTCCATGTCCCGGGGAGCGATCCGGCGGGCCGCCTCCGACTTCACCACGATCACCGAGAGCGTGTGGCCGAGCAGGTCGTGCAGATCACGGGAGAAGCGCAGCCGCTCCTTCTCCACCGCTGTCCGGGCCAGTTCCTGCCGGGTGGCGCGCAGCTCCATCACGGTCTCGGAGAGCGTCATGATCGCGGCCGTCACGGCGCCCGAGATGAACGTGCCGTAGCCGAGGGTCCAGGGGTCCCAGGGGCTGTGCCCCTCGTGCCCCGAGATGTAGCCGGCCGAGGCGCCGAGAAGGACCAGCGCCACGCTGAGCCGTCTGTTGCGCAGCGTGGTGCCGACGGCCAGCGAGAGCAGCGGGAAGAACAGGAGCCAGTTCTTGCCGTATCCGATGGCGAGCGCGTAGGTGACCGTGGCCAGGATGCCGAGCAGCGCGAGAGTCGTCCGGCTCGCCCCCTTCTCCTTGAAGGCACGGAAGGTCACCGAGATGTAGAGCGAGTTGAAGGTGAGCAGTCCCAGACCACCGACCCAGGGGTTCGGAGACTCGCCATCGATCAGATTGGAGAAACTGCCGAGGCCGAGCAGCAACCACGGCAGCAGGGCGAACGCGTTCGGCGGGCCGGGCCGCCCGTGCTCCCGCTGATGCTTCAGCCGCTGCGCGCGCCGTCGCCTCAGTTCGGCCGGCTTGTTCATCGCTACTCCTGTCACACGGTCCTCGCGGACCGACGGTACGAGATCACCGCGTACGAACCGAACGCCAGCAGCCAGACCACCAGCACCGCGACGGTGGTGAGCCCCGGCGCGCTGCCCGCGGCGGTGGACCAGCCCAGATCGGCGAAGCGGTTGGTCGGCGTGTAACGGGCGACGGACCGCAGCCAGCCGGGGAAGGCGTCGACGGGGAACCACAGGCCGCCCACGATGGCGAGTCCCATCAGTGAGGCCACGTTCACCACACCGGTGGTCTGCGCGGTCAGCCGGTAACCGTTGCCGATGCCGAGCAGCGTGAAGGGCAGCGCGCCGGCCCACAACAGCAGCGTGAGCGCCGCCCACTGCCAGAGGTCCAGCCGCACGCCGTTGATCAGCGCGCCGGCCATCAGCACCGCCAGGATGCCGGGGAGCACCGTCACCGAACCGGCGATCGCCCGCCCCAGCACCACCTTCGAGGGCGCCAGCGGGGTGACCCGCAGCTGGCGCAGCCAGCCGATCGCCTTGTCCGACGCCACTCCGGTGCCGACACCCAGCGCCGCGCCCAGCGCGCCGTACGCCGCCATGCCGACCATCGAGGTGATCTTCCAGGCGTCCGAGTCGGCGTCGCCGGTGGCACCGATGTTGGTGAACAGCAGATACATCATCACCGGCATCCCGATGCCGAAGATGACGAATCCGGGGTCACGCAGCGTCCGCCGCACTTCGAGCGTGATGTATTCCAGCATCAGACAGCCGCCTTCTCGGAAAGGGATGCGTGCGAGGTGAGGGTCAGGAAGGCGTCCTCCAGGGTCGCCGGGGCGACGGCGAGGCCGCGGATCGCGTTGAGTTCCGCGAGGGCGATCACCGTGGCGTCCGAGTCGTCGGTCCGCAGCGACGCCCGGTCGCCGCGGATCTCCACCGAGCTGACACCCGGTAGCAGCGAAAGCCCCTCGGTGCTGCGGCCCGCCAGATCGAAGGAGACCAGGCTGCCGCCCCCCGAGCGCTTGATCAGCTCCGAGCTGCCGTCGGCGACGATCCGTCCCCGGTCGATGACCACGATGCGGTCCGCGTTGTCGTCGGCCTCCTCCAGATAGTGAGTGGAGAAGAGCACGGTGTTGCCGCGCCGCGCGTAGGCCCGCATCGAGTCCCAGAAAGCCCGCCTGGCCTCCACATCGAGCGCGGCCGTCGGCTCGTCCAGGACGATCAGCTCGGGGTTCCCGGCGAGCGCGACGGCGAAGCGGACCCGCTGCGCCTGGCCGCCGGACAGCTTGTCGACCCGGCGAGCACCGTGCTCGCCGAGCCCGGCCATGTCCAGCGCCTCGTCCACCGGCAGCGGGTCCGGGTAGGTACTCGCGACGAAGGCGACCAGTTCGCGCACCGTCACCCGGGGGATCGGCCGGCCCTCCTGCAGCATCGCGCCGACCAGCCCGGCCCGTACGGCCTCTTCCGGAGCGCGACCGAACAGCCGCACCCGGCCCGCGTCCGGCGCGTCGAGCCCCAGCAGCAGACTGATGGTGGTGGACTTGCCGGCCCCGTTGCGCCCCAGGAGCGCCACCGTCTCGCCACGGTTGATCTCCAGGTCGGCGCCGTCCACGGCCCGGATCGTGCCGAAGGTCTTGACCGCCCCGGCGAAGCTCACCGCGAGGCCGGTGTCTGATGTCTGCGTCATGCCCAGCACGCTACGGAGTGCGCACCCACCATGGGCAGATGCGCTTGTACGGACTCGGCCGGGACAAATGTCACGGGGCGTACGGTGTACCCCTGCCATCCCGCCCGGACGGTCGCGCCGAGCCCCGTTCACCGCCGAGGAGCACGCCACCTCATGCCCATGGACGCCGCCCGGGCCGTCGCCGCGGAGCCCCGTTCCCGCGAGATCACCTGGGACCACAAGGACATCCAGCTCTACCACCTCGGCATCGGCGCCGGCCTGGCCGCCACCGACCCCGACGAACTGCGCTACACCCTCGAATCCCGGCTGCAGGTCCTGCCGAGCTTCGCGACCGTCGCCGGTGGCGAAATGGCCCTGACCACCGGCCTCTCCGCCCCCGGCATCGAGGTCGACCTGGCCAAGGTGCTGCACGGGGGCCAGACCCTCACCCTGCACCGGCCCCTTCCCGTCAGGGGATCGGCGGTCTCCA
The DNA here is from genome assembly GCF_040682175.1 of Streptomyces sp. NPDC051320. NCBI lineage: Bacteria > Bacillati > Actinomycetota > Actinomycetes > Kitasatosporales > Streptomycetaceae > Streptomyces > Streptomyces sp. NPDC051320. The sequence continues at coordinate 40,261 of NZ_JBFBAL010000014.1, read as the reverse complement.
CCTCCCGGGTCCTGGCCGTGTACGACAAGGGCAGTGCGGCGGTCATCGTGCAGCGCTCCGAGGTGGCCGACCACTCGGGCCCGCTGTGGACCAGCGACTCCCAGATCTTCGTACGCGGCGCAGGCGGCTTCGGGGGTGAGCGCGGCCCGTCGGTGCGCTCCGCCCTCCCCGACCGCGAGCCCGACCGCACCGAACTGCGCCCGGTCCGCCCCGACCAGGCGCTGCTCTACCGCCTCTCCGGCGACTGGAACCCGCTGCACGCCGACCCGGATTTCGCCGAGCGCGCCGGTTTCGACCGGCCGATCCTGCACGGGCTCTGCTCGTACGGCATCACCCTCAAGGCCGTCGTCGACACGTTCCTTCGCGGCGACGTCGCCCGGGTCGACTCGTACCGCACCCGCTTCGCCGGCGTGGTCTTTCCCGGCGAGACGCTCCGGCTGCGGATGTGGCAATCGCCCGGCCGGGTCGAGGTGGCGGTCTCGGCCGTCGAGCGGGACGACGCGCCGGTCCTCGCCGACACCGTCGTCGAACACCACTGAGCCGGCGAGGGCCGGTGTCCGTAAACCCGGCGAGGGCCGGTTCCCGTAACAGGAACCGACCCTCGCCCGGTCGTACGTGCAGCAGTGTCGGTCAGGCCGCGTTCGAGTGCTGCTCCGCCGAGCGGCGATGGCGGCCGTTGGTCTCCGTCGCCGATGCCTCGGTGGGAGCCGCACCCCCTCGATGCTTTCCGGAGCCTCCGGCTGCGCCCCGGTCGGCGGCCGCAGGCTGCGGACGCGTCTGGGCCGTGTCGGTGCGGGCTTCAGACATGATGGGAAATCACCCCGTGTGATCGCTGTTTATATGCGCAGGCCCGAAATTCCGGCCGGCTGTCGGACCGCTCCGCAGAGGAGCTTGCTGCAACGGTACGGGCCTGCACACCACAGGAGTCTCCGGGGGGCCGAATGGTTCCTGACCTGCGCAATCCGCTTGTGCAGGTTCCGTGATCGGATGAGTCGGACCATCGGCGGCGTGGTCATGCGCCGGGTAGAACGGGGTGTCGACCGGAGCGCCCGCGAACGGCTCGATATCGACCACTCCACAGGGCACCGTGCCGGTCGCGTACGGCAGCCGGAGTACCCCGTCCCTGCTCCACAATCCGGCGCCTGACAGCCACCCCGCGGGCCCGGCCAGCTGAAGCAACCGGCGCCCGGCCGGCCGCCACACGCCCAGCCAGCTCGCCGACCCGCCGTCGATCCGCAGCGCGACGCCGCAACTCTCCGGCATCAGCACCTGCCCCGGCTGCACCGCGAACGGCGAGAGCGTCGCGTCGTCCAGATGCAGGCACTCCGGGAAACGCACCGGCCGCCGGCTCCCCAGCACCCCCCAGCCCAGCAGCTCGCAACCCGGTGCGTCGGACCGCACCAACAGCAGGCCGCTGTCGGGGTCTGCCAGCAGCAGCCGGTCGTCGCTGGCCTCGGTGATCTGCAGCAGCGGTGTCACCTCCCCGCCGCGTTCCAGATCGACCGCCACCGCCTTGGTGACCCCGTCGATCTCCCGGTCCAGCGCGAGCATCCGGCCGGCCCGGTCCAGCCACACCCCGCCGGTGCACCGCCCCGGCACATCGGTGACGTACTCGGGTCCGAAGGCGCCGCCCGCGACCAGCCACACCGTGGTCGTGTGCTCACCCGGCTGCAGGGCGTAGGCACAGGCCCCGCCGGGCGCGGGCGGGAGCAGGGTCAGCTGCTCGCATTCGACGGTGCCCAGCGGCAGTTCACCGGTGCCGGGGCCGGTCGGGTACAGCAGCGAGAAGGTGTGCCGCCCCTCCGTGAGCCGCCGGATCAGCACCCGCCCGTCGGCGAGCGGCAGTACGTCGGAGTCCGGCTCCTCGGACTGAATGCCCGGCAGACGCACCGCGTACGGCTCGGGGCCGTCCAGCGTCCAGCGCTCGGGGAACCACCCGCCCGTTTCGTGGCGGGCCAGCCGGGCGGCGTAGGACCCGTCATGGGCGATGGTGAAATCCATCTGCCGGGCAGCACCGCTCTCTACAGCGGTTTTCATAGCCGGGGCGGTCATGATGCGGTCACCTCCGGACACCGAAGCTAGTTTTCGTACGCCCTGCCGACCCGACCGCGACGCGCCACTTCACACATACGGGTGGCCGTCGGCGAATTCCCCTGCGCACCGGCCGCCGGGTGTGCTCGCCGCCCGGAGTCAGCAGGGGTGCCGCCGCCGTTCCCCCGCTGCCCGCGCCGTCCCGGGACCGACCGGCAGCCGGAGCACCCGGCGCGGGTAACCTGTAACCGTGCCCCGTCTGTCTGAAGTCCTCTCCGCGCTCGACGCCCTCTGGCCCCCCGAGCGGGCCGAATCCTGGGACGCCGTCGGCACCGTCTGCGGCGATCCGGAAGCGGAGATCACCCGGGTCCTCTTCGCCGTGGACCCCGTTCAGGACATCGTCGACGAGGCGGTGAAGCTGGGCGCCCAGCTGATCGTCACCCACCACCCTCTCTATCTGCGCGGTACGACGACGGTCGCGGCCTCCACCTTCAAGGGCCGGGTCGTGCACACCCTGATCAAGCAGGACATCGCGCTGCACGTCGCCCACACCAACGCGGACACCGCCGACCCGGGCGTCTCCGACGCACTCGCCGGTGCGCTGGACCTGCGGGTGCTGCGACCGCTGGTGCCCGATCCGGACGACCCGCACGGCTGCCGGGGCCTCGGCCGGGTGTGCGAGCTCGACCATCCCGTGACTCTGCGCGAATTCGCCGCCCGCGCCGCGGCGCGGCTGCCCGCCACCGCGCAGGGCATCCGGATCGCCGGCGACCCCGACGCCCAGGTCCGCACCGTGGTGGTCAGCGGCGGATCGGGCGACAGCCTCTTCGACGAGGTGCGTGCAGCGGGCGTCGACGCCTTCCTCACCGCCGACCTGCGCCACCACCCGGCGTCCGAGGCGGTGCAGCACTCGGCCCTCGGCCTGGTCGACGCGGCGCACTGGGCCACCGAGTGGCCCTGGTGCACCCAGGCGGCCGCCCAGCTCGACGAAATTTCCGACCGGAACGGATGGGGTCTGCGCACCCACGTTTCCCGTACGGTCACAGATCCCTGGACCGCCCACGCCGCGGCCACCGACACCGATACTTCTGGAGCCCCCAACTGAACGCCGCGCACGCCGACCAGATCCGACTTCTCGACGTCCAGTCCCTCGACGTACGGCTGTCACAGCTCGCGCACAAGCGCAAGTCGCTTCCCGAGCACGCTGAGATCGACTCGCTGACCAAGGACCTCACCCAGCTGCGGGACCTGCTCGTCGCCGTGCAGACCGAGGAGAGCGACACCGCCCGCGAGCAGGTCAAGGCGGAGCAGGACGTCGACCAGGTCCGCCAGCGCTCGCAGCGCGACCAGCAGCGGCTCGACTCCGGGGCGGTCAGCTCGCCCAAGGACCTGGAGAACCTGCAGCGCGAGATCGCCTCGCTGGCCAAGCGCCAGGGCGACCTGGAGGACGTGGTCCTCGAAGTCATGGAGCGGCGCGAGTCCGCGCAGGAGCGGGCCGCCGAACTCACTGAGCGGGTCGCCTCGGTGGAGGGCAAGGTCGAGGACGCCACCGCCCGCCGTGACACGGCCACGGGCGAGATCGACCGGGAGGCCGCCACGCTCACCAAGGAGCGCGAGGTCGTCGCCGGTTCCGTCCCCGCCGACCTGCTGAAGCTGTACGAGAAGCTGCGGGTGCAGCAGGGCGGCGTCGGCGCCGCCCGGCTGTACCAGCGGCGCTGCGAAGGCTGCCGCCTGGAGCTCAACATCACCGAGGTCAACGAGGTCAAGGCGGCGTCCCCGGACACGGTTCTGCGGTGCGAGAACTGCCGCCGCATCCTGGTGCGTACGGCCGACTCGGGCATCTGATGCGGACGTTCGTCGTCGAGGCGGACGGCGGCTCCCGGGGCAACCCGGGGCCCGCCGGGTACGGCGCTGTGGTCCTCGACCCGGACACCGGCGAAACGCTGGCCGAGGCCGCGGAGTACCTCGGCGTCACCACCAACAACGTGGCCGAGTACCGGGGCCTGATCGCCGGGTTGCGGGCCGCCCTTGCGCTGGACCCGACGGCCCGGATCCGGGTCAGGATGGACTCCAAACTCGTCGTCGAGCAGATGTCCGGACGCTGGCAGATCAAGCACCCCGCCATGAAGCCGCTGGCGGCGGAGGCGGCGGCGCTGGTGCCGGCGGACCGGGTGGATTACGAGTGGATCCCGCGCGCCCGGAACAAGCACGCGGACCGGCTGGCCAACGAGGCGATGGACGCGGGCAGCCGGGGCAAGCAGTGGGAGCCCTCCGTATCCACGGCGGACCTGGCCGCTCCGGCCGGCACCCCGGCCGCGCCCACCGTGGGCTGGGCGGCCCCGGCGGACCTCGGCACCCCTGCGACGTTCGTCCTGCTGCGACACGGTGAGACCGCACTCACCCCGGAGAAACGCTTCTCCGGCAGTGGCGGCACGGACCCCGAGCTGTCGGCCACCGGCCGCGCCCAGGCGGAAGGGGCCGCCGCCGCTTTCGCCGAAGGCGGCTCCATCCAGGCGGTCGTCTCGTCACCGCTGCGCCGCTGCCGCGAGACGGCGGACGCGGTGGCCGGCCGCCTGGGGCTCGACGTCACCATCGAGAAGGGCCTGCGGGAAACGGATTTCGGCGCCTGGGAGGGGCTGACGTTCGGCGAAGTGCGCGAGCGGTACGTCGACGACCTCAATGCCTGGCTCGCCTCACCGAAGGCCGCCCCGACCGGCGGCGAGAGCTTCACCGCGGTCGCCCGCAGGGTCGCAGCCACCCGCGATCGGCTGCTCGCCCGCTACGCGGGCCGCACGGTCCTGCTCGTCACCCACGTCACCCCGATCAAGACCCTGGTCCGCCTCGCACTGGGCGCGCCACCCGAGTCGCTGTTCCGGATGGAGCTGTCGGCCGCGTCCGTCTCGGAGGTGGCGTACTACGCGGACGGCAACGCGTCGGTACGGCTGCTGAACGACACGTCGCATCTGCGGTGAGGCCGCGGCCCGTCACCGGCCGCCCCTCATGCGTCGGCCGGTTCAGGCGCGGCCGGCGCTCGCGGACGGCGCTCCGGCCCGAAGGCCCGCCGCACCTCGCGCGAGTTCCTCCACCCGCTGCCAGTCACGTGCGGCAACCGCGTCGGCGGGCACCATCCACGTACCCCCGACACATCCCACGTTCGGCAGCGCCAGATACGACGGCGCCGAACTGAGCGAAATCCCGCCGGTGGGGCAGAACCGGACCTGCGGCAGCGGCCCGTTCACGGACTTGAGGTAGGCCGTGCCACCCGCGGCCTCCGCGGGGAAGAACTTCATCTCGGTGATCCCGCGCTCGAGCAGCGTCACAACCTCCGACGTCGTCGAGACGCCCGGCAGGAACGGCACCCCGGAATCCCGCATCGATCCGAGCAGCCGCTCCGACCACCCGGGGCTGACCAGGAAACGCGCACCCGCGGCGACCGAACCGGTGACCGTCCCGGGGGACAGCACGGTGCCCGCGCCCACCACCGCGTCCGGCACCTCCGCGGCGATCGCCCGGATCGCGTCCAGCGCCGCGGGGGTCCGCAACGTCACCTCGATCGCGGGCAGCCCGCCCGCAACCAGCGCCCGCGCCAGCGGTACGGCGTCGACGGCATCGTCGATCACCACGACAGGGACAACGGGGGCAAGGTCGAGCACGGAAGTCATACCGGCATCCTGCCCCGCCGCGCCCGCCCTGCGCAACGCGCGTTGCACACTATGCAACGACTCAGTGGATCTCCGTCACCAGTACATCCAGCTCCCACGCCCTACCGCCCTTGTCGGGGGCCGACGCCTCGACCTCGTAGCCCAGCTCCCGCAAGGTGGTGACCAGCTCGGCCGGCCCGGCCGGCGCCGCGCCCGCCAGCAGCAGATCGCGGACCATCCGCCCCTTGGTCGCCTTGTTGAAGTGGCTGACCACCTTCCGGGTCGGCGCGTGCAGCACCCGCACGGAAGCCGTACGCTCCGCGACCTCGCCCTTCGGCTTCCAGGCCGCCGCGTAGGCGCCGGACCGCAGATCCAGCACCAGCCCGTTGCCCGCCACCTCCGGCATGACGTCGGCCATCGGCCCGCGCCAGTACGCACCGAGCGCCCCGGTCCCCGGCAGCTTCACGCCCATCGAGCAGCGGTAGGAGGGGATACGGTCACCGATCCGCACCGCGCCCCACAACCCCGAGAAGACCAGCAGCCACTTGGCGGCACGGCGCTTGGCGGCCGGGTCCAGCGAAGCGAGACCCAGCGCGTCGTACAGCACCCCGGTGTAGACCTGCCCGGCAGGCCGCGCACCCGCCGTCCGGAGCCCGGCGTTCTTGGCGACCTCGCCACGTAGCCCCTCGCTCAGCCCGAGTACCGTCCGGGCCTTCTCCTCGTCCGCCGCGCACAACTCGACCAGCTCGTCCAGCACCGTGGCGCGCGCGGCGGCCAGCCCGGGCAGAGCAAGCGACTCGGGCTTGAGCGGGGCCCCGGAGCCGCTCGCGGCCTTCCCCTCGGACGGCGGCAAGAGCACGAGCACGGCGGTTCTCCTTCGTACGTACAGCAGCTGCGGCAATCGCAAGGGTAAAGGCGCGGCTCGTCCCGGCGTAGTTCCGTCCACCTCTTGCCCGATGTGCCACGATCGAGGGAAGAACCCCCAAGTCACGGACGGTGAATCCGCTGATGTCCCAGTCTGGCGAGCGACCGAGGAAGGGGCGTGACATGACTGCCATGCCGCATGAACCGCTCACGCAGGCGGAGGTCCTGCTGGATGGCTTCCTGGCGCTGGAAACGCCGGAGGGCTTTCGGGCCGAGCTGATCGAGGGGGAGATCGTCGTGACGCCGCCGCCGGACGGGGATCATGAGGACTACATCGGGTTGGTCCTGGAGCAGGTCATCCGACGTTCCAGGACGCCTATGCAATTCGCCGGAAACAAAGGCCTCAAGCTGAGCAGCGGTGGTGGCTGCCCGAAGAACCACACCATCCCCGACGGCACCTTCGCCCCCACGCAACTGCGCCTGTACCGGGGCGCCGAACCCTGGATGCCGTGCGAGGGCGTGGCGCTGGTGGTCGAGGTCACCGTGAGCAAGCCACAGGCGGACCGAGAGGGCAAACGCCGCTGCTACGCCCGCGGCGGCATCCCGCTCTACCTCCTCGTCGACCGTGAGGCATCGTCGGTGACGCTTTTCAGCGATCCCGAGAACGACGACTACCGCCAGCACTGCACGATCCCGTTGGGCAAAACCGTGACGCTGCCCGAGCCCTTCGCCTTCGACCTGGAGACCGCGGACTTCGTCTGAGCCTCCCCGTCGGGCCGGGTACCATGGTCAACACGGCAGACGAGCCGGGCGGACGGCCGCGTGGAGATCCTCCGGATCTTCCCGAGGAACGTCCGGGCTCCACAGGGCAAGGTGGTGGCTAACGGCCACCCGGGGTGACCCGCGGGACAGTGCCACAGAAAACAGACCGCCGGGGCTGTGCTCTCGAAAGAGGGCGGCTCCGGTAAGGGTGAAACGGTGGTGTAAGAGACCACCAGCGCCTGAGGTGACTCAGGCGGCTAGGTAAACCCCACCTGGAGCAAGGTCAAGAGAGGCCGTCGCAAGACGGCTTTGCGCGAACGTTCGAGGGCGGCCCGCCCGAGTTCGCGGGTAGACCGCAGGAGGCCGGCAGCAATGCCGGTCCTAGATGGATGGCCGTCTCCCCGGCCGCCGCGAGGCGACCGGGCGACAGAACCCGGCGTACAGCCCGACTCGTCTGCCCGTTAGATCTTTCTCCGACCTGCAAAGTTATCCGCCAGAAACGGGCCGGAGGGCGGGTGGCGATGCCCTCCGGCCCGGCGCCGGTATCCGGGGACCGGCCGGGTGTGGGGTCAGGTCAGAAGGCGCCGATGCCGTTGGGGCTGCCGAGGCCGGTGGGGCCGTCCCAGCCGGTGCGGGCGTTGCACCACTGGGAGGTCGGGCAGGTGCCGTTGCTCCCGGAGGTGACGTCCCACAGCGCGGAGGAGTGGGTGTACGGGTAGTTGTTGTCGATCGTGGCGGTGTTGCCGGCGAGCGCGTACACCGAGGCGATGATGGGGGAGGAGACGCTGGTGCCGCCGAAGACCATCCAGCCGGAGTAGCCCTGGTACGCGGTGCTGTCGTAGACGGCCACACCGGTGGACGGGTCGGCGACGGCGGACACGTCGGACTCGGCCCGCTTGGCGCAGCCGGTGTCGAAGGAGGCGGCCGCGCTGAGTGCCGCGTTGTACGTCGAGCAGCCGCTGCCTGCGCCGCTCCACGCGGTCTCGCCCCAGCCCCGGGTGTTCGAGGCGGTGTTGAGCGTGGTGCCGCCGACGGCGGTCACATAGTGCGAAGAAGCGGGGTAGCTCGCGCCGTACCCGTTGTCACCCGAGCTGGCCGTGACGGCGATGCCGGGGTGGTTGTAGTACGACCCGTAGGTGGCGTCCGAGGCGTCGGAACCGCCGTAGCTGTTGCTGATCGCCACCACGCCGGGGGTCGCGGCGGCCTGGTTCACCGCTGCGCCCAGGTTGGCGAAGCTGGAGGATTTGGCCTCGACCAGCAGGATGTGGCAGTTCGGGCAGATGGCCGACGCCATGTCGAGGTCCAGCGAGATCTCCTGGGCCCAGCCGCCGTCCTTGCGCGGGTACCTGGTGCCACCGCGCTGGTCGGTCTTCTTGAAGCAGCCGTTGGCCGCGGTGCAGGCGGGCAACCCGAACTGGCTGCGGTACACGGCCAGATCGGCTTCGGCGGTCGGGTCGTCGTAGGCGTCGACGATGGCCACCGTACGTCCCGAACCCGCGGTCGCGGAGGGCAGTTTGTAGGCGGACTGGAGGCTGGAGGGCCCGTAGCCGGAGGGCGTGGCCTGCGGCGAAACCGACCTCGTGGAGGTGATGTCGGTGCGGACGATCGCCTTGCAGGAGGCGTGGCCGGCCTGGGGGGCGGCGCAGGAGTGTGCGGTCTTCGCCCGGGCGGGCTGGGCCGCGGCGTGCGAGGCTTCAGCGGTGCCGAGCGCCGCGAGCGGGATCGCCGCCAACGTCGCCACACCTATGCTGAACAGCCGTGCGCGCATTCGCATATGACTCTCCTCTGATAGTGGTCGAGCGGGTTCTCGACCTCGGCAGGCGATCCGTTCCGGTAGGAGCGGACGTCGCTTCCGCCGCAGCCAGGTACTCCTGTGAGACCTCGGTGTCACGGCACAGGAGGAATGCCGTGTCCGCCGCGCGCCGAGTGCCGTGTATCAGGCACCGGGCGCGGATCGGCCGAGGTGTTGGGGTGCGGTATGGATGGGCCCGGTGTGGTCGCGCCCGGTATGGGTGAGCCGGGCTAGGGAAGGCTGACGAACCCGGCGAGGAACGTCCGGGCAGCCGGAGAGTCGAGCCGGTAGGCGACGTTGGTCGCGTAGCAGGCGGAGTCCCCTGTAATGGTCGTCGCGACGAGCACCGAGCTGCCGTCCAACGTGGCGAAGTTCGGACCGCCCGAGTCGCCGTAACAGGCACCGCCGTTGCCCTGCGGCGCCGTCATCGCCAGGCGGACCCAGGACGGGTTGAGCGCGTTGAAGGTGACCGGTGCCTTCATCCGGACGCCGCCGCCCGGATGCGTCTGACCGCCCGGTCCGCGGGTGGCCTCCTGGGTGCCGTAGCCGGCCACCAAAAACGGGGTGGCGTTCAGCCGCTGGGGCCCGAGAGCGCCGAGTTCCCCTGCCCGGGGCAGGGTTGCGGGGGTGAACGCCCACCGCGCGGCAATCGCTTCGGCAGGCAACTGGATCACGGCGATGTCGTGCGGGTCGGAGGACGGGCCGGGGTAGGCCGGGTCCGTGTGTGCGGTCCCTTCGACCCCCACCGCCGCCGCGACGGCCGACGGGTTCCCCGGGTGTGCGCCGGCCGCCGCGTCGAGACCGGACTGCACGTCCTGGTCCAGAGACACGTAGAAGCGCACCCCGGCGGGCCAGTCGGTGGTGCAGTGTCCGGCCGTGACGAAGGTGTCGCTGTCGACCATGGTCCCCGAACACACCCAGTCCACCGTGTCGGGAGTCGAAGGGTCCGCGTCGTCGTCCCACTGAGCCAGCAGCGCGCCGACCTCGGTCCGCTCCGGCGCGGGGGTCGCGTTGTACGAGTTGATCGCTGAGGCGGGAAGCGCTGCGGCAATGATCATCCCCGTGCTCACGGCGAGGGCGACAATGCCGCCGCCCAGACGTTTCGACGCGGTTCCTGCGTTCCAGAACGACATCTTGAGCTCCCTCACGGCAGCCGCCGGCTCCCAGCGGCATCACGGACCACGCGTACCGAACCCCGTCCGGACAGCAACGGGCAACGACCGTCCGCTCAGCTGGAATGGAAACCCGCTGTCCGGACGCGTGCAGTGTGAGGCTTTGGCGTGTACAGCGCAAGGGGTCCGTCAAATGCGACTATGCGCCACATATGCCCCGCAGCAACGGAGTTCGGGACGAGCGGCGCGCCGCTGTCTGTTGACGGATGCCGCCGCATCGTCCCGTGCCTGCCATACTCCGCGCTCCGCTGGTCAGCAGTTCTTGTAGGCGACCCGGGTCGAGTTGTACGAGCAGGTGTCGACCGTGCTTCCCGACGACTTCCGCAGGGTGGCCTTGTCGTGGTCGTTGTTCCAGACGTAGGCGCGCCGGTTCTGGTACCGGTTGGCGCTGGTGTTGGTGCCTCTGCCGGTGTGGACGGTGACGGTCCTGCCCTTCCCGAGGGTGTAGGTGCCGAAGGTGTACTTGTGCCGCGACGCGTCGGTCAGGGTCCAGCCCTTGAGGCTGACCGACTTCGACGTCGTGTTCTTGATCTGGACCCACTCGGCGTTGAGACTGCTGTTGGAACGCAGGTCGGAGCCGGGGCTGTTGTAGTAGATCTTGGTCAGGTGGACGGAGCCGGAAGCGGCCTGCGCCTGCGCGGGCAGCAGGAGGACGCCGGCCGCGACCGGTATGACGGTGGCAGCGAGCGTGCGGGTGTAGCGCATGAAGACCCCCCAAGGGTTTTAAGCCGGGCACCCCCCAATTCGGGCCCGGCAGGCGCTCAGATTAAGCCATGCCGGGTCGCCATGCGCCGGAACGCAGCGGTTGGTGCGGTGAACGCCTCGTGGGTCGCTCTCCACCCGCGGACGCTCGGGTCCGGCTGCCCCGCTGACCCCTCGCCGGTCGTACGTCGGGGTGGGTGGCGCGGACACGATCGATGTCATGCTCACCCGTCCGGAGCACGTGTTGCTCGTCGCGGAGCCCGCCACCCACCGGCCGCCTGCGCGCCCGGCCCGGCGCTGACCGCTTTTCCACGCCGGCGCCGCCGTTCTGAGCCAAAACCGTCCGCCGGTGTGACCTTCGGGACGCGGGCGGGAACACCTGCTGTTCCGGGGTCCACCGACCCGAAACGCGCACGGCGGACGGAGACACACGATGGCGGCCACTACTGGCGGTGAGGCCCGGGCGGGCGCGGCGCCCAGGAGTATCCAGTTGCCGGGGATCGTGCTGGGGGTGGGGCTGGGCGGGTTCGTCGACGGCATCCTGCTGCACCAGCTCCTGCAGTGGCATCACATGCTCACCAGCACGAACCATGACCACATCGGGGTGAAGTACTACAACCCCCACACCGTCTCGGGCCTGGAGATGAACACGGTGTGGGACGGCATCTTCCACACCGTGTGCTGGATCTCCGTGCTGCTGGGACTGGCCATCCTGTACTCCCGTGTCACCCACTACCGGCGCCAGGTGTGGACCTCCCGGGTGCTGTGGGGCTGGATTCTGGCCGGCTGGGGTCTCTTCAACCTCGTCGAAGGACTCCTGGACCACCAGATCCTGGGTATCCACCACGTTCATGGCGGGCCGTACCAGGCGTGGTGGGACGCCGGGTTCCTGGTCCTGGGCGGGTTGCTGCTCATCGGCGGATACCTTCTGCAACGCAGCGGCCGGCCCTTCGACCCCGGCGCCATGGCACCTCGTGCGGCACCCGAAACGCCGTCACCCCACACGCCGGCACCCGACACACCGTCACCCGACGCCCCGGCCGCCGGCGGCCCTGAGACCCGGAGTGCCTGATGGGCCATCACCTGCCTGCCCGGGGCCAGGATACTTCCACCGGACTGCCGGCCGTGGTTCTGCTCGCGCTCGCACTGCTGCTCGTCGCCGGCGCCTACCTGCTGCTGACCCACCTGGCCCGCCGCCACAATCCCGCTCGGGGCTGGGGGCGAGGGCGGACGGCCGGCTTCCTGACCGGGATCGGGCTGCTGGCGATCGCGTTGCTCCCGCCCGTCGCCCCGTTCGCCCATGACGACTTCCGCGGCCACATGGCCCAGCACATGCTCGTCGGTATGTACGCCCCGCTGGCCCTTGTCCTCGGCGCCCCGGTCACCCTCCTGTTGCGTACCCTGCCGGCCACCCGGGGCCGTCAGCTGGCCACGGTGCTGCACAGCCGCCCGGCCCAGGTGCTCACTCACCCGGCCGTGGCGCTGCTGCTGTCCACCGGCAGCCTGGCGGTGTTGTACTTCACCCCTCTGTACAACGGGACCATGCACCACCCGGCAGCGCACTGGCTGCTGGACGCGCACTTCCTGTTGTCCGGTTGCCTGTTCGCCTACGTCATCGCCGGCCCCGACCCGGCACCCGCACGGCCGGGCGTACGGACTCGGCTGGTCTACCTGGGCGTGGCCATCGCGGCCCACGCGGTGATCTCACAGATGGTCTACGGCGGCTTCTGGACCGACATCCACGCTCCCATCGACCAGGTCCGGGGCAGCGCCGAGATCATGTACTACGGGGGCGACATCGCCGAACTCCTCCTCGCCGTGGCTCTCGTCGCCACCTGGCGTCCGGACCGACACCAGCACCCGGCCACGGGACGGCCGACCGCGCGCCGCGCCGCACCCGTGTAGCGAAGGGCGCTGGGGCGGCCACGCGGGTCGTGGGCCGAGTCAGAGGAGGTCGCGGGGCAGGGTCTCGTTCCATGTGCGGGAGAACACCCGGCGGTCGTGCTCGTACCCGTCGAGCGTGGCGTCCACGAAGAACTCCGATTCGCTGCACCGCAACACGGTGCGGGTTTCCACCCGTACGTCCCAGTCCTCCCGGTGGAAGCGCATCGTCCAGGCGGCCTCCCCGCTGACGGAGGTGAAGTCGTCGGCGACGGAGGCGTACCGCTCATAGGCCCGCAGGCCGACATCGAGGCCGATGTCCTCGTAACGCACCAGGCCGCGGTCCTTCACGATCTCCAGCGCCGAGTGGTAGTCGATGAGGTCGCGCCTGACCTCCCAGCGCTGCTCCGGTGGGGTCAGCTGAGTGGTCGCGCGAGGCGGTGTGCCCTCGGGCTCGCCGAAGGGGCGCTGGGGCAGGTGGTCGGGTTCACGGGTCGGGCGCACCGGGAGGGACAGACTGCTGGAACCCTCGTGGACGCTCAGCAGGACCGGCCGGGGCGGTGGCCAGGCCAGCGGCCAGTACGACGTGGAGAGCGACAGGCGGATGCGGTGGCCGGGTGGAAAGGCCTGCGCGACACCGTTGAGTTGGACCGTCGCCCGGTACCGCTTGCCCGGCTCCAGGGCCCGGGGGTTCCCGCCGGATTCGCAGTGGGTCAGGTTGAGCAACCCGTAGGTGACCCGGGTGGCACTGCCGTCCGGGGCCACGTCGGAGAGCCGGACGGCCACCATCGCCACCGGTTCGCTGACGGACAGGTCGAGGTCGACGCTGGGAGAGCCCAGGATCTCCACCTGCTCGGTGAGCGCTTCCGTGTCGAAGACGAGGGAGCCGCCGTCCTCCTCACGCTGGTCGTACGGCAGGTCGGGCGGCGCGTTGTACGACGCCCACTTGCCGGCGAACTGACCGACGGACAACGGCGAGCGCACGGTCAGGGCCTCCGTGCCGTCCGGGGTCTCGCCGGGCAGTCCGATGCGGTGCCGGCTCAGCGGGTGGGTCGTCGTCTCGATGTGCGGTGAGGGCCACTCCGGCTCGCCGACCCAACGGCCGGGCCGGTCCTCGTAGGAGGTGGAGGGCGGCACGCTGTCCTGCATCCAGGCCTGCAGCATGGGCCCGTCCATGGTGCCGTTGTCGACACCCTTGAGCCAGTGGTCCCACCAGGCGACGACCTCCTGCAGGTAGCCGATGGCCGGCCCCGGCTCGCCCAGGTGGGGGAACTTGTGCGACCAGGGGCCGATCAGTCCCTTGCGCGGCACGTCCAGACGTCCCAGCAGGCGGGTCACGGCGTTGGAGTAGCCGTCGGCCCATCCGCTGGAGGCCAGGACGGGACAGCGCACGCTCGCGTAGTCCTCACAGACGGAGGCGTGCTCCCAGTAGGGGTCCCGACGCTGGTGCCGCAGCCATTCCAGCACCCAGGGACGGCTGTGCTCCATGCGCTCGTGCCACATCTCGCGCCAGCGCTCGCCGACAGCTGCCGGGTCCGGCGGGCATGTCGCGTAGGCGAACATGGTGCCCGCCTCGGCCAGGTTGTCGGACAGCATGGCGCCGCCCATGTAGTGCATGTCGTCGGCATAGCGGTCGTCGGTGAAGGACGAGATGACGATCGCCCGCAGGCTGGGCGGCTGCCTCGCGGCCACCTGCAGGGCGGCGAAGGCCCCCCACGAGATGCCCATCATGCCGGTGCTGCCGTCGCACCAGTCCTGGTCCGCCAGCCATGCCAGGATCTCCTCGGCATCGGCTTGCTCCCGTTCCAGATACTCGTCCGCGAGCACCCCCTCCGACTCTCCCGTGCCGCGCAGATCGACGCGGACGCAGGCGTAGCCGTGGCCGGCGATGTACGGGTGGTGCAGAGAGTCGCGTACCGAGGTCAGGTCGCGTTTGCGGTAGGGGATGTACTCCAGCACCGCGGGCACCGGCTCGGCGTCCGAGGACCGCGGCCGCCAGATCCGTGCCGACAGGTGCACGCCGTCCGACATGGGAACGGTGACGTCCTCGTCCATCGTCGCGAAGGGCAGGTTGCTCACGAAACGCATACGCGTGTCCTCCTTGTGCTGGGCCGGCCCGGGCTGTGGCCCCGGACTGCGGGGTGCCGCACGACGGTTCTCTCCGTTCGGCTCAGTCCTGCTGTTCCTGGTGGTCCGGGGACGTGGCCCCGTCGAAGTCGAGATGCAGCGACGCGACGCAGCGGTCGAACTTCTCCCGCAGCTCCTCCTCGCTGTCGCCCCCGGTGAAGATGTGGGCCACCTCGAAGCTGTAGCTGTCCTGCTCGGGCATCCGTGACAGCCGTTGTCCCTCCTCGGGGATCATGTCGACCCGCACGCCCGGCACCTCCCGTTCGATGCGCCGGATGGCCTCCTCGTCGGGGACTCCGTACGCGACACCGTCGGCGAACCACCGGTAGTACCACTTGGCGGCCATCGCGTAGGGGCCCGCTCCCCGCGGCAGGCCGGGGTCCTCGCCCAGCGCGAGGCGAAGCATGTTGTGGTGATTGGGAACGCCGTCCACGTATTCGAACAGTTCCGCGTGCGACTGCGAGTGCCGCGGGTTGATCTCCAACACGTTGAGCGCGTCGGTGCCCGGGTCGTAGAAGTACTCGATGCTGAAGGTGGCGCTGTCCATGCCGATCTGTTGCATCACCCGCCGCGAGACATCGTGCAACCGCCGGATGACCGGCTCGGGCAGTGCTGACGGGTACTGGTGGCGCAGGAAGGACGAACTGTCCGGGTAGTTGATCGAGTCCAGCACCCCGTAAACAGTGACCTCGCCGCGATGGACGTACCCCTCCACCGCCACCTGGATGCCGGTGAGTGCCTCCTCGGCGAGGCACACCTGACCACCGACGCCCTTCATCTCCGGGGGCAGGTCGAGCTGCTCGAGGATGTACTCGAAGGGACGGCCCACCCGGCTGATGCCTTCCCGGATCTGGGTCACCGCGGCGCGGAAGTCCTCTTCGTTCTTGACCCCGAAGGCCAGCTCGGAGGAGTACGACAGCGCGGGCTTCAGCCACATCGGGAATCCCACGCCCTCCGGGGGGCGTGGGTCGGCCGCGTCCAGGTCGACCCTGCCGAAACGAGGGTGCTCGTCGACGACTTTCTGCTGCTCCAGCCGGCTCCAGTACTTGTGCTCGCATTTGACGATGGACGCAAGGCTGGTGCTCCGCGTGCCGTAGCGCTCAGAGAGCAGCGGGACGAGGGTGCTGACCGGGAAATCCCAGTAGCCGACGATCGCGTCGATGGTGCCGTCGAACGCGTCGAGTATGCGCTGAGCCTTCTCCAGCAATTCGGGCACGGACACTTCGCCGTGTTGCAGCTCTTCCATGGTCAACAGCTGATGAAAGCGGTATTTTCCCGCGTCCGGCACGGCCTCCAGTGTGCGCAGATTGGTATCACTCAGGCCGATGACGAAAATGTTCTGCTCGCTCAACGCTTCTCCTCGGACTCGCGGAAAATTGCACTATTCATTCCCGTCCTCGGCGGTGGGCGGGAATGAATCCCGGCTACCCCTCACGTTGCGGGCCATGCCCGCGGGAAATTGCGGCAGCCCATGTACAGCACCGGCGGCGTTCTCCGTGCCGATTCACTGATTGATCACTCGATGTGGTCTGCGCGCCATGGAGCCCCGGCGGGCTGGACAGACTCTCCCCGACGGCGGCAGACGGGTCACGTCGGCCGGGAGCAAGGGGGGATGCCGTGACGCCAGCGGGTGACGGGGCGGGGGACGGCCGAGGGAGCGACGCGGTGCTGGTGGCTGCCGGGGTGGCTGATCTGATGCTCAGCGGGGTCGGTTCGGTGCTGCGAGGAGCGCGAGGTCTGTTACGACGGTCGGACCTGGCCGAACTGGCTCAGGACGGTCAGGAGGAGATGAAGGCGCGGGGGCGGCTCGCGCTCGAGCGGAGCGTGTCCCTGGGCGAACCGCACATGGAACTGCTGGCCCGTCGGTGCGCCGCCGCTGGTCCCGGTCAGCGCGATGCCTGAGTCGCGTGTGGTGCCTGGGACGCGTGTGGTTCCGGGGGTGTCTGTGGTGCCTGGGACGCTTGTGGTGTCTGGCGCGCGTTCGGTGCGCGAGGATCAGCAGCAGGGCGCACTCCGTGCCCGGGTGGACGCCGTTCTGCAGGAGTTCACTCGGCGCGAGTCGGCGGAGTTCGTCGCCGTGGACGCCGATCTGCTCCCGGTGGCCGAGCAGTTGGCCGCGGCCGTGGCCGGAGGCAAGCGGCTGCGGGCGGCGTTCTGCTACTGGGGGTGGCGGGCAGGCGGCCAACCGGACAGCGATGCGCTGGTCAAGGCCGCCGCGGCGATCGAGTTGGTGCATGCTGCAGCCGTCGTCCATGACGACCTGATCGATGAAAGCTCAGCGCGGCACGGCAGGCCCACCGCACATATCGCCCTGCGTTCGGCCTGCGCCGGCCGGACCCGCTCCACCGCGGGCGGCAGGTCGCTGGCCATGCTGGCCGGGGACCTGCTGATGTCGTGGGCCGGGCAGCTTTTCACCTCCTGCGGCCTGCCCGCGGCCTACCTGTCCCGGGCAAGAGGACTGTGGGCGGTCATGGCCAGGGAGCTCATCGCCGGCGAGTGCCTGGAGATCCTGCGGACCGGTGGTCGGCCCGATACGGCCAGTTCGCTGCAGGTCATCAGGTACAAGACGGCGAAGTACACGGTCGAGCACCCCCTGCACATCGGTGGGGCGCTCGCGGGTGTGTCCGACTCCGTGATGAAGACCTTCACCGCCTACGGACTGCCTCTGGGCGAGGCGTTCCAACTGCGCGACGATCTGCTCGGGCTGTTCGGTGACCCGGAGCGCACCGGCAAGGCGAATCTGGACGACATCAGCGGAAACCGGCCCACCGCCCTGCTCGCCCAGACCTGGTCGGCCGCGACCGCGGCCGAGCGTGCGGAACTGGACGGCCTGCTCGGGCGGTCCGACCTCGATGACGACGCGCTGCTGCGGATGCGGGCGATCATGCAGCGCACCGGAGCTCCCGCCCGCGTCGAGGAGATGATCACTCGGCGCACGCAGGAGGCGGTCGATGCGATCGGCCGCGCGGACCTGCCGGCCTGCGCTGCCGACGCGCTGCTGCACCTGGTGGGCTCGGCCGCAGCCCGCCAGTCCTGATCCGCCGAAAGGACCCGATGTCCATGCCTCACGCGAACACGCCCCGCACGCCTTACTCGAACGAGTCCATGAACGCCCTGCGGGTCCTGGGCGACGAGCTTGCCGACGCGACGGTGAACACACTGTTCGAGCGCGGCGAGGTCGGCAAGTTCAACACCCTGATGCGCTATTTCTCCACCGTCGGCCAGGATCTCCCCGACGGGCTCCCCGACGTGGCCCGCGAATACCTGGAGGCGACCAGCACCCCACCGGACTGGGTGGACTGGGACCGGATGGAGCAGGCCCGGCTCTTCTTCATCGACAACAACGTGCACATCTCCACCGCGCTGTCCTTCGCGGCGATGCCTGCCTGCTACGTCGTTCCCCATGTGGCCAAGCTGCTCAGCGCCACCCACTCCCTGGACTACCCCTCACGGCGCATGGCCGAGACCGGACAGTTCGTCGTCCATCTGATGCAGCCGGAGGCGTTCGAAGCGGGCAGCCGGTTCATTCCTGCCGCGCAGAAGGTGCGGCTGCTGCACGCCTCCATCCGTTACCACCTCAGCCGCGAGGACCGCTGGGACGTGGCCGGGCTGGGCACGCCGATCTGTCAGGAGGACCTGATCGGCGGCCAGATGATGTTCTCGATCCAGATCCTGGACGCACTGCACCGCTTGGGCATCCACATGTCGGTCGACGGCGCGGAGTCCTACTTCTACGCCTGGCGCGTGGTCGGCGCGATGCTCGGCATCGACCTCGATCACGCACCGGACGGTCTCGACAGCGCCCGGCAGTTCTCGGACCTCTACATGACCCGGCACATGGGCCCGTCCGAGGAAGGCGCCAGGCTGACCCGCCAACTCATCGACCTGTACGAAGAGGTCGTCCCCGGAACCCTCCTGGACCCGCTGGTCGCCGCTCTCATCCGCTACCTCGTGGGCGACACCTGCGCGGACTGGCTCCAAGTCCCGCGGACCGCCTGGGACACAGCCGTCAAAGCCGCTCCCGCGCTGCTCGGAATCCTCGAACGCATCGAGGACAACTCCCCCCTGGGTGCTTGGGCCCTCGACCGGCTCGGTCACTTCACCACCCTCTTCGAGCTCAGCTCACTCACCCGCGGCCGGGTCATGCACTACGCCATCCCGGAACACCTCAAGAGCGCGTACGGCGTCACCTCCACCGGCCCGAGGACCGACCGCTGGACCCCGCCGCCCCCGGCCGTCCCGTACGCCTGACAGCCCCGCGCGGAGCGCGAAAAGGTCGGCCTTGCCACCGTCGCAGGGCGTGTACTTGCGCTCCGGCGCGAACGGGAAATCGGCCTGCGGCCGAAGACGTGGCACTGCGCGTCGACGGTTCCCGGCGGCAGCCGGAACGTCGGACGCGACGGGTTTCCTGGATCGCGGCCAGGTCGTCCACCGACAGTTTGGCGGCCTCGGCATAGCGACGGGTGTCTCGAAGTGGTGACCGGTCCGTGGGTGGACGGAGCGGACCGTACCGATCATTTCCGAGGCGAAGAGGAGGTTCCGGGCGGGGATGACGTCGAACAGGAGGTACGAACCGGGCTGGTGGTAGGCGCAGGTGTCGAAGAAGACGTTGCCCATGGTCGGCCGGACCGTCGTTCTGCTGATTGCGCCATGCCTCCAGCCGCGGCGGGGCGGTCGTGCAGTGACCGGGGCAGTCGATGATCACCGCGGTCCCTCGTGAAGGGGGCGGGCTGATGACCGAACTAACCGCTGACTAAATTGGTGACAATATATTCCACGAAAAAGCTTCGCGTACGGAGGCTGCCACCGGGGCCGTCGGTCCGGTGCCCCCGCCGTTCCCACCCTCCCGCCAGGTTCGTACGATCAGCCATGTGACCAGCAACGCTTCGCCCTCACGGCGCGCAGTGCTCGGCCTCGCCGCCGCTGCCGTGCCCGCCGCGCTCCTTGCCGGAGCCGCCCCCGCCTCGGCCGCCACCGCGGTGGGGGGCGAACGGCTCGGCCTGGACGGCGTGCAGGTGAGACGGCTGGGCGGTGCGCCGAAGCTGCCGCGCGCCGAGGCCCAGGCGTGGCTGGTGGCCGATTACGCCAGCGGCGAGGTACTGGCTGCCTACCGTGCGCACCGGCGGCTGCCGCCGGCCTCCACTCTGAAGATGCTGTTCGCGGACACCGTTCTGCCGAAGTTCAGCGGAAGTGAGAAGTACCGGGTCACCGCCGCAGACCTGGCGGACGTACCGGAGGGCAGCAGCCTGGTGGGGGTCGAGGCCGGGACGACGTACACCGTCGACGAGTTGTGGCGGGGGGTCTTTCTGCGGTCGGGCAACGACGCCGTCCACGTGCTGAGTTCGATGAACGGCGGGCTGGCCGCGACGGTGCGCGAGATGGGGACGAAGGCCAAGGACCTTCAGGCACTCGACACCCATGTGGTCAGTCCGGACGGCTACGACCACCCCGGGCAGATGTCTTCCGCGTACGACCTCTCGCTGTTCGCCCGGCACGGGCTGCGGAGCGAGCAGTTCCGGGGGTACTGCGGGATGCGGGTGGCCGAGTTCCCGGGGCGCCACGGCAAGAACTTCCAGATCCAGAACACCGACCGCCTGCTCGGCGTCTACCAGGGCATGATCGGCGTCAAGAACGGTTACACCACGCACGCGGGCAACACCTTCACCGGCGCCGCGACCCGGGCGGGCCGGACCCTCCTGGTCACGGTGATGCACCCGGCAGTCGGTTACGACGCCGTGTACAAGGACACCCAGGCGCTCCTCGACTGGGGCTTCCGGGCGGCGACGAAGGTCACCCCCATCGGCACGCTCGTGGAGCCGCTCAGCGAAACGGCCTCCCGCTCGACAGCGGCGGCCCGGGCGAACGGGGCCCAGGCGGCGCGGTCCGACAAGCCCGGTGCCGACAGCAGTTCCTGGCCACTCCTGGGGGTGGGCGGCGGACTGACCGCCGTGCTGGCGGCCGGCACGGTGGCGGTGCGTAATCGCCGGCCCCGCCGGGTCCGTAAGCACTGACAGGGCGGCAGGGCACAGGTCAAGCGGCCGGGCCGGTCCCGTCGAGGGAGCGGTCCGCGACGCGTTGCAGATGGGTGGTGAAGACCTCGGCCGCTTCGGGGGTGAGCGTCCGCAGGGCGACCATCGCGGTCACGATCACATCGCAGAGTTCGTCCTGGACGTCCTGCCAGCCGTGCGTGGTGCCTTTGCGCGGGTTCTGCCCGGTGACGCCGATGACGGCCTGCGCCACCTCGCCCACCTCTTCCGACAGCTTCAGGATGCGGAGCAGAGTCTCCTCGCGGGGCGGGCGGGTGGCGGCTTCGGCAAGCCAGGTGTGGAGCCGGCCGATGGTGTTCCAGGTCGCGTCGTCCATGGCGGCAGCGTTTCACGGCGGCAGCGCCTCGAGGAGCGGCATCGTCGGGCGGCTTCGTGGCTTCCGGGAGCGGCAGGCGGCCGGACTAACCCCGTCCCACGTACGGCATCGCCGTCGCCAGCACCGTCGCGAACTGCACATTCGCCTCCAGCGGCAGCTCCGCCATGTGCAGCACGGTCCGCGCCACATCCGCCGCCGCCATCACCGGCTCCACCGCCAACTCGCCGTTGGCCTGCGGGATACCCCGCTGCATCCGTTCCGTCATCTCGGTCGCCGCGTTCCCGATGTCGATCTGCCCGCACGCGATCCGGTACGGACGGCCGTCCAGCGAAAGGGACTTGGTCAGACCCGTCAGGGCGTGCTTGGTCGCGGTGTAGGCGATCGAGTTCGGCCGCGGCGTATGGGCCGAGACGGAACCGTTGTTGATGATCCGACCGCCCTGCGGGTCCTGTTCCTTCATCAGCCGGAAGGCGGCCTGCGCACACAGGAACGACCCGGTCAGGTTCGTGTCGACGACCTTGCGCCAGGCCGAGTACGGGAGGTCCTCCACCGTCACACCGCCGGGGCCGGCGGTGCCCGCGTTGTTGAAGAGCAGGTCGAGCCGGCCCCACCGGTCACGCACCGCTGCGAAGAGCGCGGTCACCTCGTCGGGGGAGGAGACGTCGGCCCGGACGCAGAAGGTGTCGCCCTCCGTGAGCGACGCCGTCTCCGCCAGCTTCTCGGTTCGACGGCCGGCCAGCGCCACCGACCAGCCGGCCTCCGCGAGGGTGAGCGCGACGCTCCGGCCGATGCCCGAGCCGGCTCCGGTGACGACCGCTGTCTTTTCAGATGTATCCATAAAGGCGCAGATTACGACAGTCTCAGGCGGGCGCGCCGTCCACCGGGTAGCGGACGCCGATGCGCGTCCGCACCGCGTCGAGCGTCCGCATCACCGCCAGCGTGCCGTCGAGCGGCACCAGGGGTGACTCGGTCTCGCCCGCCCGCAGGCAGCGCATGACCTCGGCCGCTTCGTACTGCATCCCGTGCAGAGCGCCCCCGGCCTGCTCGGCGGTGAACTCCTCGGGCTCCCGGCCGGCCCGGTGCAGTACGAATCGCTCCGGGTGGAAGAAGCCGCGCGGAAACTCGATACGGCCCGCCGTGCCGCTCACCGCGGCGGTCTGCGGGGTGTCGGCGGTCACCGAGGCACTGAGCAGGGCGCTCGCCCCGCTGTCCCAGCCCAGCAGCATCCCGGTGTTCAGGTCCACGCCCTCGGCCGACAGCAGTGCGTCGGCCTGTACCCGGTCCGGCTCGCCCAGCAGCAGCTGCGCGAAGGAGACCGGATACACGCCGAGGTCGAGCAGCGCCCCACCACCCTGCGCCGGGTCACGCAGCCGGTGACCCGCGTCGAACGGGCCCTCCAGGCCGAAGTCGGCCTGCACGGTGCGGATCTCACCGATCGCCCCGTCGTTCACCAGCCCCACCATGCGTCGCAGCAGCGGATGGCAGTACATCCACATCGCCTCCATCAGGAAGCTGCCGCGCGAGCGCGCGAGGCCGACCAGCTCGGCCGCCTCCCGGGCGTTCAGCGTGAACGCCTTCTCGCACAGCACCGCACGGCCGGCCTCCAGGCAGAGTCCGGCGGCGGCCCGGTGCGCGGAGTGCGGTGTGGCGACGTAGACCACGTCGACTTCGTCGTCGGCGGCGAGTTCGTCCCAGGTGCCGTACGCCCGGGGAATGTCGAAGCGTTCGGCGAATCCCTTCGCCGAGGCGAGGGTGCGCGAGGCCACCGCTACCACCTCGGTGTCCGGCATCCCCTGCAGGTCAGCGGTGAATGCCGCGGCTATGCCGCCCGTTGCGAGCACGCCCCAGCGCACGGTTCTGTCCATCCCGGCCCCAAAAAATCGTCCCGACCACTGCTTATGAGCTGAGAGCATAGAGGCCATGCCGAAGACCTCCGCACCCGCGCACATACGCGTCGGGCACCCCGCGCCCGCCGCCGTCCGCTCCACCGGAATCCTCGTCACACTCGTCCTCGGCGGTCTGACCGCGCTCCCGCCGCTCTCCATGGACATGTACCTCCCCGCGCTGCCGGGGGTCGCCGGAGCACTGCACGCTCCCGCCGCCACCGTCCAGCTCACTCTCACCGCCTGCCTGGTGGGGATGGCGCTCGGCCAGCTCGTCGTCGGACCGATGAGTGACAAGTGGGGGCGGCGCCGGCCGCTGCTCATCGGCATGGTCGTGTACGTCGCGGCCACCGCGGTCTGCGCCTTCGCACCGAGCGCCGGACTCCTCATCGGCTTCCGGCTGTTGCAGGGACTCGCCGGCGCCGCGGGCATCGTGATCGCCCGTGCGGTGGTACGTGACCTCTACGACGGCATGGACATGGCCCGGTTCTTCTCGACCCTGATGCTGATCTCCGGGGTGGCACCCGTGGTGGCCCCGCTCATCGGCGGGCAGATCCTGCAGATCACCGACTGGCGGGGGGTATTCGTCCTCCTCACCTTCATCGGCGCCCTGCTGACCCTGGTGGTGTGGAAGTGGCTGCACGAGACGCTGCCGCCGGAGCAGCGCCATCCGGGCGGCGTCGGCCACGCCCTCCGCACCATGCGCGAACTGCTGGCCGACCGGGTCTTCACCGGCTATCTGCTCTCCGGCGGTCTCGCCTTCGGGGCGCTCTTCGCCTACATCTCCGCGTCGCCCTTCGTCGTGCAGGAGATCTACGGCGCGTCGCCGCAGACGTTCAGCCTGCTCTTCGGCATCAACTCGGTCGGTCTGGTCGCGGTCGGCCAGCTCAACGGCAAGGTGCTCGTCGGCCGGGTCAGCCTGGACAAGGCCCTCGGGTTCGGGCTTTCCGTCATCACGCTCGCCGCCGGCGCCCTGCTGCTGATGACGACCGGGGTCTTCGGTCACGTCGGCCTGTTCCCGATCGCCGCAGGGCTCTTCGTGCTGATGTCGGCGATGGGGCTCGCCATGCCGAACACCAACGCGCAGGCCCTGATGCGGACCCCGCATGCCGCGGGCTCGGCATCGGCACTGCTCGGCACATCGACCTTCCTGCTCGGCGCGGTGACGTCCCCGCTGGTCGGCATCGCGGGCGAGGCGACGGCGGCCCCGATGGCGGTGGTGCAGCTGGTGTGCGCGCTGGGCGCCGGAACCTGCTTCCTGGCGATGTGCCGTCCCTGGCAGCAGCGCGGGGCTGTGCCGGAGCCCCGCCGGTAGCGCCACCGTGCCGCGGGGAAAGCCCGTCCTCGGACCACCGTCTAGACTCTTTCGGTGAACGACTCCCTTCCCGCCGCAGAGGCCCTGCGCAACGCCCTCGCCGGTCTTCTCGACGGGCTGCCGCCCAAACAGGCGGCGCAGGCCGTCGAGCGGCTGATCACGAACTACCGGGGGACCACCCCCACCCACACCCCGGTTCTGCGCGATCGCTCGGACGTCGCGGCGTACGCGGCGTACCGGATGCCCGCGACCTTCGAGGCGGTGCGATCCGCACTGGCCGCCTTCCGGGCCGCGGTGCCCGGCTGGGCGCCCGCCACCCACACGGACATCGGGGGCGGCACCGGGGCGGCGAGCTGGGCGGTCGCCGCGGCCTGGGAGGACACCGGCGGCGATCTCCGCAGCACCGTGCTGGACTGGGCGGAGCCCGCGCTCGACCTCGGCCGTGAACTGGCCGCGGCCGCGGGACCGTCCGGGCTGCGGCACGCCGAGTGGCGGCGCGCCCGGATCGGAACGGCGCTCAGCTTGCAGAGCACCGATCTCGTCACCCTCTCCTATGTCCTGGGCGAGCTGACCGAGGCCGACCGCACCACCGTGGTGGACACCGCGGCGGCCGCCGCGCAGGCCGTCGTCGTCGTCGAACCGGGCACCCCCGACGGATACCTGCGGATCATGGCAGCGCGCGACCGGCTGATCGCCGCGGGCCTGCGGATCGCCGCACCCTGCCCGCACAGCGAGGCCTGCCCCATCGAACGCGGCAGCGACTGGTGCCACTTCTCGGCCCGGGTGACCAGATCATCGCTGCACCGGCGGATCAAGGGCGGAACCCTGCCGTACGAGGACGAGAAGTTCAGCTACGTCGCCGCCGTTCGCGGCGACGCGGAGGCCGCCGCCGCCCGGGTCGTACGCAAACCGCAGATCCGCAAGGGCCTGGTGCTGCTGGAGCTCTGCACGGACGCCGGCGAGCTCACCCGGGAAGCGGTCTCCAAGCGGCAGGGCGACCTCTACCGTGCGGCCCGGGACACCGAGTGGGGCGACGCCTGGCCGCCCGGCGAGTGACCCGTGCGGGGCCGGTGGACCCACCCCGGGCGGCAGGTGTGGTCACCCGGGGCGCAGGATGGTGGCAGCATGGAGGTCCGTGGGGGCTGCGGTGAAGTGAGGGGATAGATGGGAACAGAGTTCGGCCGAAACCGAGTCACGACGAGCAGGATGCCCCAGTGGCTGCGACGCCGCCCCAAGGAGTCACCGGACGGTGAGCTCCGCCGCGAAACGCTGCTGACAGCCGCCGCGGCCGCCGGTCTGCCGCTCTCACCGGCCGCCCACCCCATCGGTTACCGATGTTCCTGCGACCGTGTGGGCTGTCCCACGCCGGCCCGGCATCCGCTCTCCTTCGCCTGGCAGACCCAGTCGACGACGGACCGCTCCCAGGTCGAACGGTGGGTCCGCAACCAGCCGGAGGCCAACTTCATCACCGCGACCGGCATGGTTCTCGACGTGCTCGATGTCCCGCTCGACGCAGGACGCAGCGCACTGGAGCGGCTGCTCGCCCAGGGGATCGACGTCGGTCCGGTCGCCCGGTCCGGCGAGGACCGGATGCTCTTCTTCACCGCCACCCGCGGCACCCCCGAGGACGAGGACGAGTGGTGGCCGTGCGAGCTCGACTGCCACCCCGAGACGATGGATGAGCACCCGGGGCTGCGCTGGCACTGCCGCGGCAGCTACGTACTCGTACCGCCCGCGCGGCTGCCCGGCGGGGCGAGCGTGGACTGGGTCCGCGGTCTGGAACACGAGCTGCCCGACCCGCTGACCCTCCTGGAGACGCTCACCGACGCCTGCGCCCGCTACGCGGGTGACCACGGTCCGGAGGCCGGCGCGGTGGCCTGGCCGCTCGGCCGCTGATACCCTCCCGACGCCGGCACGACCGGCGCTGAGACGAACCGGCGCCGAGACGACCGGGCCGGGACGAACCGGCGCCGAGACGACCGGGCCGAGTCACCGGGTACCGAAACGACCTGCGCCGAGACGCCGCGCCGGGGGCGTCACGCGCCCTTGGCGGCCACCAGACCCTGCTCCCGGTCGAGGACGGTCACCTGTCCCTTCGCGGGCACCCGGGCGGCCTCGTTGGAGATCCGCTCCTTGGTGATGGTGCTCTGGGCGTCGCCGGTCATCAGCGCCTTCACATCCGCGGGGACCGTCAGATGCAGGCCCTTCGCCGCGGTCTGCTGCTCGTAGTGGCGGGTGGCGAAGAAGACCAGCGCCCCGCCACCCCGGGTGGCCAGTCCCAGCGGCCGATAGTCGCCGGTGGTCAGCGGCTGGTCGACGTACTGGGTGGCGAGCCCCGGCAGGTTCGCGTTCTTGGCCCGCGACTGCCGCCAGACGCTGGTGTGGGTGCCCGGAGCGAAGTGCTGGGGCGTGCCGCCCTTGAGGTACGACGCGTACTGCGCGCTCAGGTCCTTCGGCGCCACCGCGAGCGACGGGTCGGCCGGCTCGACCGGCTTCGCCCAGCCGTCCTTGTCCGTGGCGAACACCGGCACCTCGGCGGGTGTGAGGACCGACAGATAGGCAGCCTTCCACGGCTGGTCCACGGCATTGCGGACGAAGACCACCAGCCAGCGGGTGTCCAGCTTCCCGCTGTCCTGGTCCCGGTTGGAGTCGGTGTCGGCGACGAACCAGCGCGGCCAGCCGGCCTTCTTCGGGATGGCGAACTTCGCGTCCGTCAGCTCGAGTTCCGTGTGCCCGGCATTGCCGCCCGGGCTGATGGAATGCCGCGCCTTCAGCCCCGCCTGGTTGATCGCCCCGAGCGCGCCGGTGACCCGGTCCGCGTCCAGAGCCGGGTCGTAGGCCTTGTCCGCCTTGTTGTACGCGGCGGTGAAGGCGGCGAGTACCTGCGCCGCCTCAGCCCTCGTCGCCGACGGCACGACCTCCAGCTCGCCGTGCACCGTCATGCACCCGCTCGCCGTCAGCGACATCGCCGCCGCCGTCACGAGCCCCGCCGTCAGCCGCCCCAGCCTGCTCATCAGTTGCCTTCTGCTCCCGCGATCCCGCTGCCTTCAAGGACGCTGCGAACCCTACCGGGGCCAGGAACAGCACGAGCGTGGGGACCAGATAGAGCACCCAGACCGTTGTCTGCAGCACCGTCGGATCGGGCTGGAAGTTGAACACGCCCTTCAGCAGCGTGCCGTACCAGCTGTCCGGCGGGATCGTCGAGCTGATGTCGAACGCCAGGCTCTGCAGACCGGGGACGAAGGCGGCCTCCTGCAGGTCGTGGACGCCGTACGCGAGCACACCCGCGGCCACGATCACCAGCATGCCGCCGGTCCAGGTGAAGAACTTCGACAGGTTGATCCGGACCGCGCCCCGGTAGAACAGCCAGCCGAGCACCACGGCGGTGGCGATGCCGAGCAGCGCGCCGATCATCGGGCCCTGGGTGCCGTTGGTCGAGGTGTGAACCGAGGACCAGATGAACAGCGCGGTCTCCAGACCCTCCCGGCCCACCGCCAGGAAGGCGGTCGCGACGAGCGCTCCGGTACCCATCTGCAGAGCGGTGTCCAGCTTGCCGTGCAGCTCGGTCTTCAGATGCCGCGCGGTGCGCCGCATCCAGAAGACCATCCAGGTCACCAGACCCACGGCGATGATTGACAGCGACCCGCCGAGCGCCTCCTGGGCCTTGAACGTCAGCTCCTGCGAACCGAACTCGAGCGCGAAGCCGAAAGCGAGCGCCACCAGCACGGCGGTCGAGATGCCGATCCAGATCGGCCGCAGCGCGTCACGCCGCTCCGTTTTGACCAGATAGGCGATGAGGATGCAGACGACCAGGCTCGCTTCGAGCCCCTCGCGCAGACCGATCAGATAGTTGCCGAACACGTCGGGTCCTTCCTGGTTGCAGGAACCGGATTGCGGGAGTCACGCGAAGAGTGCACGGCCCCACCAGTCGCTCTTGTCACGGACGCCGGGCGGGACCGCGAAATGCGCCGAACCCACGTGCTGGATGTACTCGTTGAGCGCGTCGTGCCGGGCCAGGCTGCGCTGCAGCGGGATGAAGCCCTCACGCGCGTCCTTCTGGTACGCGATGAAGAACAGCCCGGCGTCCAGCCGGCCCAGGCCGTCCGTACCGTCGGTGAAGGAGTAGCCGCGCCGCAGGATACGGATCCCGTGGTTGGAGTCCGGGTGGGCCAGCCGCACGTGTGAGGTGGGCAGCAGGGCCTTCAGGAACGGCTCGTCGCGCTCCTTGGCCTTGCCGACCGGCGCGCCCTCGCCCTTGCTGCGGCCGAAGACGTCCTCCTGCTCCTGCAGCGAGGAACGGTCCCAGGTCTCGATGTGCATCCGGATCCGGCGCGCCACCAGATAGGAGCCGCCCGTCATCCAGTCGGGGCCGGCCTTGTCCGCCACCCACACGTGGTCCTTCAGCGCGGCGGTGTCGGTGCCCGAGATGTTCCTCGTGCCGTCCTTGAAGCCCATCATGTTGCGCGGCGTCTGGGCGTCCGGGGTGGTCGACGAGGTCTTGCCGAAGCCCAGTTGCGACCACCGGATGGCGATCTTGCCGAAGCCGATCCTGGCCAGATTGCGGATCGCGTGCACCGCGACCTGCGGGTCGTCGGCGCAGGCCTGGATGCACAGGTCGCCGCCGCTGCGCGTCGCCTCCAGGTTGTCGCCGGGGAACTTCGGCAGATCGACCAGCGCATCCGGCCGCTTGTCCTCGAGGCCGAAGCGGCCCTTCTCGAACAGCCCGGGGCCGAATCCCACGGTCAGCGTCAGCCGGGACGGACTGAGGCCGAGCGCCTCACCGGTGTCGTCCGGCGGAGCCTCCGGCAGACCGCCGTAGGCCCCGTCGCCGACCGGGTGTCCCTGGGTCAGCACCGCCGCCGCCTTCGTCCAGTCCTTGAGTAGCTGGACCAACTCGGCGCGGTCATCGGTGGTGACGTCGAAGGACGCGAAGTGCAGCCGGTCCTGGACAGCGGTGGCGATGCCCGCCTGGTGCACCCCGTGGAACGCCACGGCCCCGCCGGTGTCGGCCGCGGGCACGGCATCCTCGCCGGTATGCAGCGCGGCGGCGGTCCCGCCCGCGGCGACGGCGCCCAGCGCGAGCCCGGCACCGCCCCAGCCGATCAGCGAACGGCGTGACGGCGTACGGGAGGCGGATTCCCCGGTGGTGGGTTCGTCAGTCATCACGGACCTCCTTCGCTACTTCGAGACGGCGGCGGCGAGCTTGGACAGCGGTTCGGCCAGCGCGTTGACCGCGTCCGAGAGTCCCTTGCGGTCCTTCTCGGAGACCTTGTCGTACGAGACGAAGTCGTACCCGGCCTTGTCCGTGCGGTAGTTGTCGAGCAGCTTGGTCAGCGAGCCGAACTGCTGGTCGAGT
This sequence comes from Streptomyces sp. NPDC051320, assembly GCF_040682175.1. Lineage (NCBI taxonomy): Bacteria > Bacillati > Actinomycetota > Actinomycetes > Kitasatosporales > Streptomycetaceae > Streptomyces > Streptomyces sp. NPDC051320. The sequence continues at coordinate 10,372 of NZ_JBFBAL010000014.1, read as the reverse complement.
TCCTTGGTCAGCGCCGGGTCGTTCTTCGAAGCGACCGGCTTCAACAGCTCGTACGCCTGCTGCGCGCCTTCGAGGTTCGCCTTGAAGTCGACCAGGTCGGTGTGGCTGTAGCGCTCCTCCTCGCCGGTGACCTTCCCGGTGGCGACCTCGTCGAGGAGCTCCTTGGCACCGTTGGCCATCGAGGTGGGGGTGATCTCGGCGGTGCCGACCCGCCTCTGCCAGTCGGCGAGGTCCTTGTCCAGCCGGGTCGCCAGCGTCTTCTCGGTGGCGCCGATCTTCTTGTCCTGCCACAGGGACTTCTCCAGGCGGTGCCACCCCGTCCACTTCTGGTCCTTCTCCAGGCCATCCGCGCGGGTGTCGGTCTTCGGGTCGATGTCGCCGAACGACTCGGCGACCGGCTCGGTCCGTTCCCAGCCGATACGCGAGGGGGCATACGCCTTCCTGGCGGCCGCCAGGCCGCCCTTACGGACGGCGTCGGTGAAGACCTTGACCTTCGGCATCGTCGCGTCGGCCTGCGCCTGCACGTACGTTCGGTAGGCGGCGACCGCGGCGTCCAGCTTCGGATCCCGCTTGACGGCCTTGCCGCCGGAGACGGTCACCTTCTGGCGGATGCCGCTGCCCTTCATCCCCGGCTTGCAGGCGATCTCGTAGCTGCCGGCCTTCACCTCGGCCGTCAGCGTCGAGCTCAGGCCGGGGCCGATGTTCTCGCGCTCGGCGACGATGCGGTCGTCGGGGAAGAGCAGATAGACCTCGGTGACCTTGGAGCCCTTGTTCTGCAGGGCGAACTTCACGTGGCCCGCCGGGAATTCCGTCTTGGACACCTTGCAGGAGGAGTCACTCGCGGTGACCTGGACGGTGCCGCCGCCCCCTGCCTTCGCGTCACTCTTCTCGGCACAGCCCGTGACGGCGGTCAGGGCCGCCACGGCTGTGGCTGCGGTGACGACGGAGAGACGGACGGGTCGCATACGGGCTCCACGCTGGGTGAAAGGGCGAGTGAGGCGAACCTAACTTAACTGAGGCTTACCTGGCTGGGACACACCAGGGTCGTGATTCGGGTCTCACTTGACCTCGGCTTGGCCGATTCCTGACGGGGCGGTGGCAGGACGGGACGGCACGTCATGCGCGGAGGCGGTTCGAACCCCCTCCTTGTTTGCCCCTGCTCGTTTGCACCCCTGCTTGTTTGCACGCCCTGCTTGAATGTCGGCGTGAACGAGATCGACGTACTCAGCGTCTTCTGCGCGCCCGACGGCGGCCACGGCAACAAGCTGGGCGTTGTGCGGGACGGCAGCCGCTGCCCCGATGTGGCGTCCCGGCAGGCGCTCGCCGGTGAGCTCGGCTTCAGCGAAACCGTGTTCGTCGACGATCCGGAGCGCGGCCACCTCGACATCTACACCCCCGGCCGGCGCCTCCCGTTCGCCGGGCACTCGCTGGTCGGTACCGCCTGGCTGCTGGACATCGACGTGCTGGAACTCGCGGTCGGCGACGTCTTCGCCCGCCAGGACGGCGAGTTCACCTGGATCACCGCCCGCGCGGAATGGGCGCCGCAGCGGCAGATCCGGCGGTACGCCTCGGCCGCCGACGTCGACGCGCTGCCGAGCCCGCCGCCCGGCGAGGGATGGCTGTACGCCTGGGCCTGGGAGGACGAGGCCGCGGGACGGGTCAGGGCCCGCGGGTTCCCGCGTCGCGACGACGGGATCGCCGAGGACGAGGCGACCGGAGCGGCGGCTCTGCTGCTCACCGCGGAGCTGGGCAGGGCGCTCAACATCACGCAGGGCCGCGGCTCCCAGCTGCTCACCGCACCCGCCCCGGACGGCACGATCGAACTGGGCGGCCGGGTGCGGTTCGCCGGCTGAGCGGCACGCCCGGCCGGCCCCCGACCGTCAGGGCAGCGTGAGAATGTCCGCCCCGGTCTCCGTCACCACCAGCGTGTGCTCGAACTGCGCGGTCCGCTTCCGGTCCTTGGTCACCACGGTCCAGCCGTCGTCCCACATGTCGTACTCGTGCGTGCCGATGGTGAGCATCGGCTCGATGGTGAAGGTCATCCCGGGCTGGATCAGCTGGGTCGCGTACGGGCTGTCGTAGTGCGGAACGATCAGGCCGGAGTGGAACGCGGTGCTGATGCCGTGACCGGTGAAGTCCCGCACGACCCCGTAGCCGAATCGTTTCGCGTACGACTCGATGACCCGGCCGATGATGTTGATCTGACGGCCGGGCCGGACCGCCTTGATCGCCCGGTTGAGCGACTCCCTGGTCCGTTCCACCAGCAGCTTCGACTCCTCGTCCACGTCACCGCAGAGGTAGGTCGCGTTGTTGTCGCCGTGCACGCCGTTGAGGTAGGCGGTGACGTCCAGATTCACGATGTCGCCGTCCCGGAGCACCGTGGAGTCCGGAATCCCGTGGCAGATCACTTCGTTGACCGAGGTGCAGAGCGACTTCTTGAACCCTCGGTAGCCGAGCGTGGACGGGTAGGCCCCGTGGTCGCACATGAACTCATGAGCGACCCGGTCGAGTTCATCCGTCGTCACACCGGGCACGATGTACTTGGCGGCCTCCGCCATCGCCTGCGCGGCGATACGGCCCGCCACGCGCATCCGCTCGATGGTTTCGGCGTTCTGGACTTCCGGTCCGGTGTACGGCGTCGGCGCGGGCTTGCCCACGTACTCGGGACGCCGGATGTTTCCGGGGACGGAACGGGTGGGAGAGAGCTCCCCTGGTACAAGCAGTGACTGGCCAGACATGTCAGCGAGTGTAGGAGAGAGGAGCGCACCATGGCTCTGTTCAAGAAGCGCGCGGCCCCGAAACCGGGCGAATGGTACTACTGCCTGCAGCACAAGAAGGCCGAAGAGGGCCCCGAGTGCCCGTCGAAGAACCGTTTCGGCCCTTATGCCACCCGCGAGGAGGCGAATCACGCCATGGACCGGGCGGCGGAGCGCAACGAGGACTGGGACAACGACCCGAACTGGAGCGACCGGAGCGGCGGAGCCAACTGACCGGGGCCGCCGCTCAGAGCGCAGCCGCCACCTCCTGCCGGGCGCGGCTCAGCTGCGACGCTGTACGCGGCGGCGTACCCGGCGCACGCGACGACCAGACCCGCCGGTGCCGGGCGCACGATCGCGCCGGTCTGCCGGCGCAGGGCGTTCAGCGGCGGCCGCGGTCAGCTGGTCGTACGGCACGATGCGCGCCATCAGGGGGTCCAGCGCGGGGCGCCGCAGCCCTGCGAGGGCGGACAACCCGGCGGCGACGACCTGGACGGGCCACCGCAGCGGATTTCCGGGCACCTTCGCCAGCAGCGGACGGCCGACAGGCCGAGCGCCGCCTCGGTGCGCAGGATCACCGTGCGGCGGTCGACGGCGCCGGCGAGCGCGCCTCCGTACAGCCGGAAGGCCACCAGCGGCACCAGTTCCACGGCGCCCATCGCACCGACCGCGGCCGGTGACGCGGTGAGCTCCTCGATCTGCGGCGGCAGTGCGATCAGCGCCGTCGAGCTGCCGAAGTAGGTGCTCAGCTCCTGGATCCACCGCAGCCGGAAGCCGTGCGAGGAACGCCAGGGAGCCGGATCGGGACGTATCGCGCCGAGCCGTGTGGGGGGAGCCGCCAGGGGTCGGGCTCGGCCGGGTCGCTTTCCGCCCGCAACCGGATTACCAGCGGCTCGGCGGCGGAGCGGTCAGCTGGTCGGCGAGGCGTGACAGCCGGTCCCGGAAGCGCGGCCGGCCCCGCTGGACGGGCAGGCTGTTCTCGCCGGCCGCCGCGCTGACCAGATGCTGCACGGTGTCGAAGTCCACCTCGTCCTCACCGGCCACCGTCAGCGTCTCGTGCGCGAGCCCCCGCACCTCCGGGTCCCCGCCGTCGAGCGACAGCACCGTCGCCCCGGCCCGGCGCGCCCCGTGCACCCGCTCCAGCAGGCCCTCGCCGGGCTGCTGCTCCACCACCAGCAGCAGCGTCTCACCCCGCCCCGCCGCCTCCAGCCGCCCGAGTCCGACCGACAGATGCGCGGGCTCCCCGGCCCCGACCCGGTGCCGTACCAGCGTCGGCGCCAGCTCGGGCAGTCCCGACCAGGCGGCCTCGTCGACCAGGTGCGCGGCCAGATGCCACGGCTCGTGCCGCTCGGTCCCCACCAGCAGCAGCCCGCCACCGTGCGGCACCACGGACGACCGGAGCGCTCCCGCGAACCTCCGGGTGGCGCGCGGCCACTCGGTCCCGGCAAGCACTTCTCTCAGCAGAGCCACACGGACGGCATCCATGGGGCGGCATCCTGCCGCAGTCGGCGCGCCGGGAGGGCGAGTTGGCGCGGATTCACCCGTGCGGGCAGCTGACCCGGGCGGGCGGTGACGACGGGAGAGGTGGCCCCGGGAGGTCCGCCGCCCGCGGAACGTAAGGTCGCCCCATGACTTCCACCGACAGTGCACAGAAGCCCGCCCCCAAGGACCCCTGGGACCTCCCCGACGTATCGGGCCTGGTCGTGGGGGTCCTCGGCGGGACCGGGGACCAGGGGCGCGGACTCGCCTATCGGCTGGCCAGGGCGGGCCAGCAGGTGATCATCGGTTCGCGGGCGGCGGAGCGGGCGCAGAGCGCCGCCGATGAGCTGGGGCACGGCGTCGAGGGCGCGGACAACGCGGCCTGCGCGCGCCGCAGCGACATCGTCATCGTGGCGGTGCCGTGGGAAGGGCACGCCAAGACGCTGGAGTCACTGCGGGACGAACTGAGCGGCAAGCTCGTGGTGGACTGCGTCAACCCGCTCGGCTTCGACAAGAAGGGGGCGTACGCGCTGAAGCCGGCCGAGGGCAGCGCCGCCGAACAGGCCGCGACTCTGCTGCCGGAGGCGCGGGTCGCCGCCGCCTTCCACCACCTGTCGGCCGTGCTCCTGCAGAACCCGGAGATCGCCGAGATCGACACCGACGTGATGGTGCTGGGCGAGGAGCGCGCCGACGTCGAGATCGTGCAGGCGCTGGCCGGCCGTATCCCCGGCATGCGGGGGGTCTTCGCCGGACGGCTGCGCAACGCCCACCAGGTCGAGTCGCTGGTGGCGAACCTGATCTCGGTCAACCGCCGGTACAAGGCGCATGCGGGGTTGCGCGTCACCGACGTGTGAGGGCGAAGCGGGCATGGGGGACAATGGGCGGGAGAGATGCCGTCCTTCCGGAAGTGGAGCCGACCCCCATGCCCCGCCTTGCTGTGTACGCCCTCGTCGTCTGCGCCCTTGCCGTGGCTGCGGCCGTGGTGTCCTTCGTCCAGGGCAGTCTCATCGGGATCGTCTGGATCCTGCTGGCCGGACTCTCATCGAACATGGCCTGGTTCTATCTGCGCAGGGGCCGGCACACGGGCGCCTCGGCCACTGCCGCGAAGTAGGCGCCGCCGGGAAGTGGGCGCCGCCGGGAAGCGCGCGCCACCAGGAACCAGGCGCCACCGGGAAGTGTGCGTCAGCCGCCGGACGGGCAGAACAGCGCTTCCGGCTTGCCCTGCCAGAACCGGTAGAACGCCTGACCGCAGTAGGTTTCGACATCGCCGACCCCGAGCCCGCGCAGAATCGCGTCGACCAGGTCGAAGAACACGTGGTTCACCGAGGGGATCCAGAGCAGGGCGAAGACCGCCAGCAGCCCGATCTGCGCGAACGGCTCGACCTGGCGGCGGATCCCGTACGAAAGCCACGGCTCGACCACGCCGTATCCGTCCAGGCCCGGGACGGGCAGGAAGTTCAGGATCGCGGCGGTGACCTGGAGCAGGGCGAGGAAACCGAGCGCGTAACGGAAGACCAGCGGCACACCGTCCAGGGCGTGCAGCCAGAACGGCGCCGTGCAGACCACCGCGAACAGGGCGTTCGTCAGCGGACCCGCCGCGGAGATCAGGCTGTGCTTCCAGCGGCCCCGGATCCGGCCCCGCTCGATGAACACCGCACCGCCGGGAAGCCCGATGCCGCCCAGGATCACGAAGACGACGGGCAGCACGATGCTGAGCAGAGCGTGGGTGTAGGCGAGGGGGTTGAGCGTCAGGTAGCCCTTCGAGCCGATCGAGATGTCCCCGCTGTGCAGGGCGCTCCGGGCGTGGGCGTACTCGTGAAGACAGAGTGAGACCACCCACGCGGCTGTCACGAACAGGAACACGGCGAGGCCGGGCACCGGCGCGAAATCCGTCCACACCGCCCAGCCGGTGACCACCATGACCGCGACGATCCCGAGGAAGACAGGGCTGACCCGCCGGTCGCTGTGGCGGGTGGTGGCGGTGGGCATGGGCAGTGCTCCTGGTCGTGGGGACGGGTCTCGGGGATCCCCGACCGTACAGGTGATCCGGCGGGAGTTGGACGCCGGCTTCTAAACGTCTCGCGCCGGGAGGGGAGTTCCGGGGAAGCTGGGGGGATGACCGTAAGGCAGGTGATGTATGCCGACTGGGCGATGGAGTGCTGTGGCACGCCGTTCTCGGTGGGGGACGAAGTGGTGTGGGAGGCGTCGCCCGGCGCGGCCGATGACCCGGAGGACGCCGGAGTGCTGCACGTCGCCACACACGGCGCCGGCGGACCGGACACCAGGCGGGTGGCCGGGCGGGTGCGGTCGATTCGGGTGGTGACCGACGGCTTCACCGTGCTACCGGGCACCGGCGAGTACCGGCGGGCGCCGGGGGAGCGGTCGCTGCGAGCGGTGCGGACCTGCCCGAAGTGGTTCCGGCGCAGCCCTGCTGAAGGGGGTCGGCGCCGTTATGAGACCGGCGTTCTCGTCGAGGTGGAGACGTCGGCGGAGGCATCGGTGGCGACACCGATGGAGACATCGGGCGGCTGATGTGTTCGCGATAACGGACAATGGGCCGGTGCGCTACCGGATCCTCTCCACGACTCAGGCACTCCGCGACGACGGAACCGCCATCGCCATCGGCGGTGCGCGACTGCGCGCCCTGCTCACCGTGCTGGCGCTGCGCGTGGGCCGGACCGTCCCGGCCGGCGTCCTCGTCGACGAGGTGTGGGACGGCGAGCCGCCGGCCGACGCCACCGGTGCGCTCCAGGCGCTGGTCGCCCGGCTGCGGCGGGCGCTCGGGCACACCGCCATCGACTCGGTGGACGGCGGCTACCGGCTCCGCGCCGATGCCGACGACATCGACCTGTACCGCTTCGAGCGGCTCGCCGGGGAGGGCAGCAGGGCACTGGACGGGGGCGACCCGGAGAAGGCCGCGGGCCTGCTCGAGGACGCGCTGGCCCTGTGGCGGGATCCGGTGCTCGCCGACCTTCCCGACCGTGCCGCCGTCGCCGCCCGCTGGGAGACCCGGCGACTGGACGCTCGCAGGACCGCGCTGACCGCGGCGCTGGCACTGGGGCGTGCCGACGAGGCGCTGCCGGAGCTGGCCGCGCTCTGCGACGCCCATCCCATCGACGAACCCCTGCGGGCTCTGCGGATCCGCGCGCTGCGGGACGCCGGGCGGGCAGCGGAGGCGCTGGCCGCGTACGAGGAGGTGCGGCGCGACCTCGTCGAACGGCTCGGCGCCGATCCGGGGCCCGAACTGCGGGCGCTGCACGCGGAGTTGCTCGCACCCGCAGCTGCTGCCGCACCCCTCCCATCGTCGGCACCCCTCGCAGCGCCCGCACCATTCGCATCGCCTGCACCGTCCGTACCCCTCGCACCGCCCGCACCGTCCGGGCAGGCGAACGGTGCCGCGTCCGGACCGCCGGCGCCGGACGGCTACGCCGGGGACCACGCGGCCGGGAACCGGAACCGCACCGCTGGGAACCTCCGCCCCAGGCTCACCAGTTTCGTCGGCCGCGAGAGCGACATCGCGGCGCTCCGCGCCGACCTGGGGCGGGCCCGGCTCGTGACACTCCTGGGGCCGGGCGGTGCCGGCAAGACGCGGCTCTCCCAGGAGGCCGCCGAGGCCGCCGCTGAAGCCTGGCCCGATGGGGTCTGGCTGGCCGAACTGGCCCCCGTGGATGACCCGGAGACCGTGCCCGAGGCGGTACTGACCGCGCTCGGGGGACGCGAGACGGTGCTGCGCGGCGCGGGCGCCGACGAGATACGGGCAGCCGACCGACATGCGGCGGACCCCCTCACCCGGCTCGCCGAGCACTGTGCCAGACGCCGGATGCTGTTGCTGCTCGACAACTGCGAGCACCTCATCGAGGCGGCCGCCGCCCTCGCCGACGAACTGCTCGCGCAGTGCCCCGGGCTCACCGTCCTGGCGACCAGCCGCGAGCCGCTGGGGGTCCCCGGGGAAGTGGTACGCCCAGTGGAACCGCTGCCTCAGCCGTCCTCGCTGCGGCTGTTCGCGGAACGCGGGGCGGCCGCCAGGCCCGGCTTCCGGATCGAGGACGACCCGGAAGCCGCCGCCGAGATCTGCCGCCGCCTGGACGGGCTGCCGCTCGCCATCGAACTCGCCGCGGCCCGGCTGCGGATGCTCGGCCCGCGCCAGATCGCCGACCGCCTGGACGACCGCTTTCGTCTGCTCACCGGCGGCTTCCGGACCACGCTGCCGCGCCAGCAGACGCTGCGCGCGGTCGTCGACTGGTCCTGGGATCTGCTCGACGAGGGGGAGCGCGCGACCCTGCGCAGGCTCTCGGTCTTCGCCGGAGGCTGCGATCTGACGGCCACCGAAGCGGTCTGCGGGCCGGACGCCCTGGACCGGCTGGGCTCGCTGGTCGACAAGTCCCTGGTGGTCGCCGTGGATTCGGAGTCCGGGACGATGCGCTATCGGTTGCTGGAGACGGTGGGTGAGTACGCCGCCGAACGGCTCGACGAGTCCGGCGACCGGGAGGACGCCGAACGACGGCACCTGGTGTACTACCGCGAGCTGGTGCGCCGCGCCGACATCGAACTGCGCGGCCCCGGGCAGCGGGCCGCGATCGACCTGATCGTGCGCGAGTACGAGAACCTGCGCACCGCACTGCGCCGTGCCGTCGCCGCCCGCGACGAGCAGGAGGTGCTGGTCATGCTGCACGCCCTCGCCTGGTACTGGCAGATGCGCGATCTGCGCAGTGACTCGCGGTACTGGGCCGAGGCGGCCTGTGAACTCGGGCCCGACCCCTTCGAACCGCCGGTCACGCCCGCCCCGCCGCTGTACGACAGATGCACCGACGCCCCGCCCCCGATGCGGCCCGAACTGCTCGAGGAGGCCCGGCGCGGAGCGCGGCTGATCGCGCTCGCCACGGCGGAGTTCGACCAGGGCAGCTGGCTGGCGCCGGAGAGCATGGAGCGGATGAACACCATCGCCCAGACCTACCGCCCGGGGCTGCCCCAGACCTGCCGGATGCCCGGCTCACTGTGGTTCTTCTCGGTGATGCTGACCAGTGACGAGCGGCTGGACGAGATCCTCGAGAAGACCGTGCGGGGCTGCCGGGACATCGGCTACGACTGGGAACTCGCCGTCGCCCTGCAGTTGCGGGCCAATGTGCTGGCCAACCGGAGCGACTGGGCGGGCGATGCGGCCCGGGACGCCGACGAGGCGCTGGCACTGTTCACCCGGATCGGTGATGCCTGGGGGGCAGCCGAGGCGCTGTCGGCGCGTGGCGAGGCCCACGAGCGGACCGGTGATTACGCGCGCGCCGCCGAGGACTACCGCAGCGCCTTCGGCCACGCCGAGCGACTCGGCGCACGGTCCCAGGTCCTGGTGCTGCGGGCACGGTACGCGGGCGTACTGATGGAGAGCGACCGGGGCAACGAGGCCGAGGAGATCCTGCGGGCGCTGCTCGCCGAGGAAGAGGAGTCACCGGGCCGGGAGAGCTGGCCGATGGCGCGGATGTTTCTCGCGATGTGGCTCGGGCGCACCGGTCGCATCGACGAGGCGAGGACTCATCTCGAGGCGCTGCTCGAGAAGTTCACGGCCGGGCCCCTCATGATGTTCAAGGGGTTCGTGCTGGGTCTCCTGGCGTGGCTGGACAACGAGGAGGGCCGCTACAACGAGGCTGTCGAGCATGCGACGGCAGCGCTGGCCCGGGCCGGGGACCCGCTCACCCGGATGGTGGCGCCGCAGATGGCCGCCGTCCACCTGATGGTCCTCGCGCGGGCGCTGGCCGGTACCGGGGACCATCGCGGGGCTCGCGACGCGGCCATGGTGCTCGCCGCGGCCGACGCGCAGTTGCCGGCCCACCACCACTTCGGTTCGATCGAGCGCAGAAACCGCGACGAGGCTTCCCGCCGCGCCCGCGCCGTGCTCGGCGACGAGGCGTTCGACGCCGCATACGCCGAGGGCGGCGGCCTCACCCCGGAGGAGGCCGCCGCCCTGGGGGAGCGACGCGATCGTTGTCGGGACTGACGGGTCGCCGGTTCAGAAGCGTTCCGAGCCCAGCGGGAGTTGGACAACAGCTTCTCAGCTTGGCGTTTAACCAGTCTGGCCTCGGTGTTCCTTGATTGATTCGGCGCGTTTGATGGTCTTGCCGACGGGGTGGTGGGGTGCTCGATGCTGG
>NZ_JBFBAL010000013.1:146970-221379 GCF_040682175.1 Streptomyces sp. NPDC051320 | reverse complement strand
GCCGGCGAAACCCCGGGCCCGGCCGCCACCGCCGCCACGGACACCCCGGCCGAACCCACCGCCCAGCCCGCACCCGCACCGTCCACGCCACCGCAGCCCCGCCCGCAGGAGCTGGAGCAGCTGGACGTGAGCCGCACCCCCGACCCCCGCTCCCCGGCGTATCTCGCGCTCGCCCAACTCGGCCGCACCGAGCCCCGACTGGTCCTGTCCGCCGCCGACTGCGCCGCACTCGAAGCCCTCGCCGCCGCATGGTTCAACCGGGGCGTAGACGCCACCTACCTCACCCACGCCCTCACCGCGGGACTCCCCGCCCACGTCGCCAGGCCCGCCCGCTTCGTACGCCACCGCCTCACCACCGCCATCCCACCCCACCCCACCTGCCCACACCGACCGCACCCGGTAACCCCGCCCACCGCCTGATGGTCGAATGCACCGAATGCGGCACCCCCGGCCCACCCGAAGCACTCCCGCACGGCCTGTGCCACCCCTGCTACCGAGCCACCCAACGCCCAGCCACCCAAGACCTCGCCACCCAACGCCCAGCCACCCACGACCGACCCGCCGTCGACCACCACGTCCAAGCCCACGTCAGCAGACTCCGGAACCTGGTCCGAACCCGTTGATCCATGCGGATCTTCCTGACGGGTGACGGGACAGCCCCGAGGCCGTGGTGCCCGCAGCGGCCGCCGGCACAGCCCGGCTGGCATAGTGCCCCGCATGCTCCGACGGATACGGTCCACCAGCCGCCCCGCCGCCCTGGCGGCAAGCCTCGCCGCCGTCCTCGCCACGGCCGTGGTGCCCGCAGCGGCCGACGGCTCCCGCGAGGTGGCGTTGCGGCTGGGGACGCCGGCGGCCTTCCGTATGTACAACGCCGACGAGGGCACGGGGGCGTCGAACAGCGACTTCGTGGTGCCCGTCGCCGTCAAGCGCAGCGGCGGCGGGGCGGCCCGCAACGTCGAGGTCGTCGTGGATACGTCGGGACTGGCGGGCGTTGCCCGGGCGGCGAAGGGCGGGTACGGGAACTGCACCGGCGCGGGCCCGGTGTTCACCTGCGAGTACGGCAACGTGCAGAACGGCGACGGGGAGGCCAACGCACCCTTCACCCTGCACGGTGTGGACGGCGTCGAGCCGGGCGACAGCGGGACCGTGACGTACACCGTGACGGCCGACAACGCGGCCCCGGTCACCGGCACCACCCGCATGATCGTGGGCGGTCCCACGCTGCGCACGCCCAAGGAGGAGAAGGCGGTGAAGGGTGTCCGGCCGGGGAAGTCCGTACCGCTGACACCCAGGTTCGCCAACCACAGCCGTTTCGCCGCGAAGCAGGGTGTCGCCCTGCACATCAGCGCGCAGGGCGGTCTGCGGCTGATGTCGCGCCCCGGCAACTGCTCCTTCAACACCGCGTACACATCCGCATGGTGCACGTTCGCCACCGAGGCCGCACCGGGCACGGCTTACCGCACCGGTTCCCCGATCAGCTACACGGCCGGCCTGCCCGGGGAGCTGACCGGGACGGTGTCCTACAGCTGGTCGTCCGAAGCCGAGAGGCCGAACACCGGGAAGCCCGACGACCTCACCGTGCGCGGCAAGGGTGCTCCGCTGACTCTGACCAGGACCGTCGACCGCGGCCTGACGAGCGACGGCAGTAGCAGCGTCAGCGTCGAGACGACCGTGCAGGCCGACTACGAGCCGGTGACGGCAGCCGTCCGGGGACGGGTCGGCGACACGGTGAAGGTGCGGCTCGGGCTGCGCGACCTCGGTCCGGGCCGGCTGAGCGACGCGGAGGTGCTGGGCCGTTTCGAGGTGGTCCCGCCGGAGGGGACCACCGTCACCTCCATCCCGTTCACCTTCGAGGACTCGGGCGGCACGTGGGCGTGCAAGCGGCCGGAGAAGCCCGGCGGGGCGTTCGTCTGCGACATCGGGTACGACGACTTCTACGAGGTGCGGCATGAAGGGGGCACGACCGCCATCGACTTCCACATCCGGATCGACCGGCAGGTGCCCGGCGCGCGGGGCACCATCCGCACGTACAACCCGTACGACCGCACCCCCGGAAACGACACCGCGTCCATCCCGCTCGATGCGTCACCCGCCCTGCCGTGCCGGCTCTACCGGGGCCCCCTCGCATGGGCTGCCGGGGCCGGTGTGGTCGTGGTGATCGTGGTCCTGACGGCCCGGTACCGGCGGCGGCGGCGCGTTTCCTAGATGTATGTCCGCGCTGTCCGCCTGCCGGAGCCGTGCCCCCGGGTGGACCGGACGTCAGCTCGGCCGATGACGCTGCACAGGGGCTTCTGCGCGAAGAGCTTGTGCAGAGGACCCGCCCAGAGCTGACGTACCCGCCATGAACAAGGCAAACTGGCCTGTGCGCTACAGCGACACAGCACCACAGCACCACAGTGACGCGGCAACACAGCAACACCGGAAGTGCCGGGCATGGGCAGGGGGCAGGGCAGCTATGGACCGTGACAGCGGGCCGCGCGTGCCGGAGCAGCGGGCTCCGCAGCAGAGCCGGGGCGCCGGGCTCTGTTTCAGCGTGCTCGGACCCGTGCGCGCATGGCGCGACGGTGAGCCGCTGCCGCCGGGCTCACCGCAGCAGCGCGCCCTGCTGGCCGCCCTGTTGATGCGGGACGGGCGGACCGCGACCTCCGGCGAGCTGATCGACGCGATCTGGGGCGAGGAGTCGCCGTCGCAGGCGCTGGCCGCGCTGCGGACGTACGCCTCCCGGCTGCGCAAGATCCTCGACCCGGGCGTGCTGGTCAGCGAGTCCGGTGGATACGCGATCCGGGTGCGGGCCGAGACCGTCGACCTCAACCGGGCCCAGCAGTTGGCCGCCCGAGCGGAGAAGGCGACCGCGGCCGGGGCCCGGACCGAGGCCCGCGGGCTGATCGCCGAGGCGCTGGAACTGTGGGACGGCGAGCCGCTGGCCAACGTGCCGGGACCGTACGCCGAGACCCAGCGCGCGCGGCTCGAGGAGTGGAAGCTCCAGCTCATCGAGTCCCGGCTGGACGTGGATCTGGAGGTCGGCGCCCACGCGGAGGCCGTCTCCGAACTGACCGCGCTGACCGCCGCCCACCCGCTGCGTGAGCGGCTCCGCGAGCTGCTGATGCTGGCCCTCTACCGCAGCGGGCGGCAGGCCGAGGCACTCGCGGTGTACGCCGACACCCGCCGGCTGCTCGCCGACGAGCTCGGGGTGGACCCGAGGCCCGAGCTCTCCCTGCTCCAGCAGCGGATCCTCCAGGCGGACACCGAGCTGGCCCGCCCCGCCGAGCCCGCGGCCCCCGCCGCGTCCACCACGCTGCGGCCGGCCCAACTCCCGGCCACCGTGCCGGACTTCACCGGCCGGGCGGCCTTCGTACGGGAACTGGGCGACCGGCTCGCGGCCGCCGAGACCTCCGTGATGGCCGTGTCCGCGCTCGCCGGCATCGGCGGTGTCGGCAAGACCACCCTCGCCGTCCACGTGGCGCACGCCGCCCGCCCGCACTTCCCGGACGGCCAGCTCTACGTCGACCTCCAGGGCGCCGGGTCCCGGGCCGCGGAGCCGGAGACCGTGCTCGGTGCGTTTCTGCGTGCGCTCGGCACGAACGACAGCGCCATCCCCGATTCGCTCGACGAGCGCGCCGCGCTCTACCGCTCCGCGCTGGACGGCCGTCGGGTGCTCGTGCTGCTGGACAACGCGCGTGACGCGGCGCAGATCCGGCCGCTGCTGCCCGGTACGGCGGGTTCCGCCGCCCTGGTCACCAGCCGGGCCAGGATGGTCGATCTGGCGGGCGCCCATCTGATCGACCTGGACGTGATGTCTCCCGAGGAGGCGCTGCAGCTCTTCACCCGGATAGTGGGTGAGGAGCGGGTCACCAGCGAACGCCAGGCGTCCCTGGACGTGGTGGCCGCCTGCGGCTTCCTGCCGCTCGCCATCCGTATCGCCGCCTCCCGGCTCGCCGCCCGCCGCACCTGGACGGTGTCCGTGCTGGCCGCCAAGCTCGCCGACGAACGCCGCAGGCTGGACGAGCTGCAGGCGGGCGACCTCGCGGTCAAGGCGACCTTCGAGCTGGGCTACGGCCAGCTGGAGCCGCAGCAGGCCCGGGCGTTCCGCCTGCTGGGCCTGGCGGACGGCCCGGACATCTCGCTGGCGGCCGCCGCCGCGGTGCTGGACCTGGAGCCGCACCGGGCCGAGGACGTGCTGGAGTCCCTGGTCGACACCTCACTGCTGGAGTCGGCCGCTCCGGGCAGGTACCGGTACCACGACCTGGTGCGCCTTTACGCGCGTTCGTGCGCCGAGCGGGACGAACAGCCGCCGGTGGAAAGGGAGCTGGCGCTGTCCCGGCTGCTGGACTTCTACCTGGCGACGGCGGCCCGGGTGTACGCGATCGAGCGGCCGGGCGACCGGCTGGCGGACCACCTGGAGCCGACCACCTACGAGGGGCTGGTCTTCACCGACCCGCACGACGCGCGGGACTGGCTGTACGCCGAGGCGATGTCGCTGCTGGCGTGCGTGCGGCAGTCGGCGGGCCCGGGCACCGTGCGGCGGGCGGTGGATCTGCTCTGGTCGGCCCTCGACCTGGCGGAGTCGGGCGCCAACTCCAAGGAATACGCCTCGGCCGCCGGCCTGCTGCGGGACGCGGCACGTGCCGAGCAGGACCCCCGGGCGGAGGGGCGGGCCGCCATCGCGCTGGCCTACGTCCACCATGTCGCGGGCCGCTTCGACCAGGGGAGCCGGGAGGCGGAGGAGGGCGACCGTCTCGCCGGGGACACCCAGGACGCGTTGTCCCGGTGCTGGGCGGCCAACCTCCGCGGCATCATGGCCTTCTACCAGAACCACTTCGACGAAGGCATCGAGCAACTCAGCCGCGCCGTCGCGGGTTTCCGCGCATGCGAGGACGCGGCGGGCGAGGCGAGCGCGCTGTGCAACCTGTCGCGGCTGCACCTCGTCACCGGTGACGTCGCCACCGCCGTTGACCTCTCCCGGCAGGGCACCGAGATGTACGACCGGATGGGCCACGCCCTCAAGGGCGCCAACGGCCGTTACGCCCTGGGCCTCGCCCTCACCCAGAGCGGCCGCCTCGACGACGCCTTCGACCAACTCCAGGGCGCCCTGGAGGTTTTCCGCGACAGCCGCCAGCGCCTCTGGGAAGGCATGGCCCTCTTCCGGATCGCCGAGGTCGACCTGGCCGCAGGACGTCCCGCCCAGGCCGCGGCCGGCGCCGAGATGGCACTCACCGTGCTGCGCGGCATCGGCGGGGACTGGCGGCGCGGCAATGTCCTCACGGTCCTGGGCCGCGCCCTGTCCGGCATCGGCCAGTCCGGCCGCGCCCGGGTGTGCTGGCAGGAGGCGCTGACCATTTACGAGGGTCTCGAGTCCCCGGAAGCCGACCAGGTACGGAAGCTGCTGGCCCCGCTCGCAGCGGCCTGACCGGCGCACGTCCGGGGGCCGCAAACGGTGTCCGGCCGGGCGTTCATCATTCGTTTATCGGCGCCCGCCATGCTCATTCCATCGACGATCCGTCGCGTCGGGGGGCAGACGGATCGACGCGGCCTCGCACCGTGGGAACCACGGGGGAACTAAGGTGAGCGGCCGGCAGAACGCCCGTCCGGTCAGCACTCGGGGGAGTGACCGGACGGGCTTCGGCGCCCCATCCACCGCAGTATCAACGGGAGTTGCATCATGGCGACAGATCCTACGAACGGCACCACGGTCGACCCGGACAACGCGCACATCACCGACAAGCCCACCGTGGCGTCGCCCGACAACGCGCACATCACCGACAAGCCCACGGTCGTGTCGCCGGACAACGCACATATCACGGACGAATCCGTCTGACCGGATCCTCCACGACGGGGGAACGGGGGCAGTGGGGGAACGGCCGCGGTGGCCCGGAGGGGAGCCACCGCGGCCGTCGCTGTGGGTGCGGCCCGAGACGCTCAGTACCGCGGGCCGACCGACTGGACGACGCACTTCGTGACCGACGAGACCTTCGACGGCTCGTCCATCGGGACCTTCAGCGTCGCGCTGGAGCCGCTGTACACCTGGATGTCCGCGCTGCCGCCGTCGACGTAGCTGCCGTCCTCGGCGAGGAAGCTCATGGTGACGGTGTAGTTGTGCGTCCCGCTGCCGGAGGCCGCCGTCACGTTCACGGTGGCCGCCGTGCGGCCCTTCTTCACGCAGGTGACGACGGCCGCCTTGGCCGACGCGGTGGGCGTGGCGCTCGGCGTGTACCTGCTGGTCGTCGACCCGCTGCTCGAACCGCTCGAGGAGCCGTAGGAGTCGTCGTCGTAGTGGTGATGCGTGGTCGAACTGCTGTGGCTCTGACTGCTGGAGCACCCGCCGCCGTGCGAGGTGTGCCCGTGGTGGCTCCGTGAGAATCCGGTCAGCGAAAGGACCACGGCCACCACGACGGTGCCGAACCTCAGCCGCCTCGTCAATCGTTTTGTCAGCATGTTGTTTCCCCCATTTCGGCCGACACCGTAGCAGTCCCGCACCGTCCGTCGTCCTGGCCGGCCGCGACCTGATACGCACCCGATACACGGGGCACTCGTCCCACATGGCGGGGCCCCACACCCCGGCGTAGCGTCGAATTCGAGATCCGCCGAAGGAGACCGATGATGATCCGCAACGTCCTTGGCTCTGTCGTGGCTCTTGTCGGAGCGGCGGCCGCCGTATTCAGCCCCTTCCGTATCTGGTACGACGGCCGCCACGGAAGCGCCTATCGCATCCAGGACCTCTTCACCGGCATCACCACCACACGGCCCGACACGGCCGCGTCCATCCTCATCCCGTTCGCCGTCGCCGCCGCGATCACCGTGATCGGCGTGCTGCTGCGATCCCGGCTGCTGGTCATGCTGGCCGGTCTCATCACGATCGCCTTCACCGTCCTGTGGATGGTCCAGGTGGGCCGGGTCGAGCACGGCCTGACGTTCAGCGGTAACGGAAACGGGCTGGACGTGGGCGTGGCGATCGCCTGGGCCGGCGGGATCCTGCTCCTGATCGGAGCGGCCCTGATGAGCGGCCGGGGGCCGCGGCCGCGGCGGGTGGGGCGCGGGTATTCGGCGCCGGCGTCCTCCGGGCCCGACAACACGGGCCGGATCTCGTCGTCCGATCTGCCGGAGGATCTGACGGCTCCTCCCGAGCGGGGGCCGGGGCATGGCCGGCCGCCGGGGGAACCGGGGCAGTGGGGACCCCGCGAGTAGCGACCCGCCCGTCTCCTGGGGCTCCGCCCCAGACCCCGCTCCTCAAGCGCCGGAGGGGCTTGTTCTGGCCGCACCATGAGCAGACGCTCAGCCCCTTGATTTGGCCGCGCTATGAGACTAACGGCGGCAAAAATCAAGCCCGTCCTGGGGGCACCTCCGTGGGGGTCCCCCCGGACGGAGTCTGGGGGAGGTAGCTGGGGGAGATTGAGGACAACTGGGGGGCCGGGGGCTCGCCCCCGGGGAGGGGGCTTCGCGGCGTTAGCCGCGGCCCGTTCCGGTCCCCTTCACCGCGTCGAGCGCGTACACGCACCGATCCTTGCTGCACGCATACACCACCCCACCCCGTGCCACCGGCGACCCCGTGATCTCACCCCCGGTGGCAAGCTTCCAGCGCAGCTGCCCGCCCACCGCGTCCAGCGTGTAGAGGCAGTGGTCGGCGGAGCCGAAGTGCAGGCGGCCGTCGGCCACCACGGGGGCGCCGACGACCTCCGCGCCGGCCGCGAAGCGCCACTTGGGGGTGCCGGTCACCGCGTCCAGCGTGTAGAGCGCGCTGCCGCTGCCCAGGTGGACGTTGCCCTGGGTGACCAGCACCGGGTGCACGGACTGGCGGGGCTCCGTGGCGATGCGCCAGCGGTCCTTGCCGGTGGTGGCGTCCAGGGCGTACACCGTGCCGAGGTAGTCGGCGAGGTAGACGCCGCCGCCCGCCACCGCGGGACCGGGGGCGTAGGCCGGCGCGCAGAGGAAGACCGCGGGCGCCTCGAAGTGCCAGCGGACCCGGCCGGACGCCCGGTCGACGGACAGCACCCGGGTGCCGGCCGCGACGTACACGCAGCCGTCGTCGGCCGAGGTCACCCTGACCGGTACGCCACCGCAGGCGGCCGCGTCACCGACCGGGTACGACCAGCGCTCGGCGCCGGTACGGGGGTCCAGCGCGAGGAGCCTGGCGTCCTTCCAGACGTACACCGTGTCGCCGTGGATCGCGGGCCCGGCCTCCGGCGTCTCGAAGTCCGTCTGCGCGCCGGTGATCTCCCACAGCTTCTCGCCGTTGGAGGCCTCCCAGGCCTGGACGCCGCCGCCGCGGGTGCCGGTGATGAGGGTGCCTCGGTCGGCCTGCAGCGAGTAGACCCAGGCGTCGGTGGTCAGCCGCCAGCGGTCGCTGCCGTCGGCGCCGTCGAGTGCGTACAGGGTCGGCCCGTCGGAGGCGTGGATACGGCCGCCGGACACGGCCATCGCCCAGGCCACGTCCTTGGTCTTGAACTGGCGCCGGCCGCTGCCCACGTCCAGCGCGTGCACCTCGAAGGAGGTGACGTACAGCAGGTCTCCGTCGACGACCGGCGTGCCCCAGACGTCGTTCGACATCCGGAAACGCCACGGCCGCCAGCGGGCGGGACCCTCCGGGGCCGGCACGGGCTGCGATACCGGTGCGGGCTGTGCCGTTACCGGAAGGGCCGCCTCGGCGGCGTTGACCCCCGCGGGCGGCCGTACCCAGCCGGTGGCAGGTCCGGCCGGTGCGACGGCGTGGGCGCGGGCCTCGGCGACCCGCGGCCCCGGACCGATCGGCACCGGCGCACCGGCCAGCCGCACCGGCCCGTCCTGCGGACCGGGCGGCGGCTGCCGGTGGGACCGCGGTTGGTGCTCGCGCTGCGGCGCGGGCGGGTAGGCCGGCGGCTCGTACGCGGGCATCGGCGGCGGAGACGGGCGAGCCGGCCTGGGCACCGGCGCGGGGCGGCCGCCCCGGCGGGCCTCGATCATCGCGGTGGCCCGCTCCGGCAGCCACGCCGACGCGGTACCGCTGTCGTCGCCGCCCGTGGAGAAGAGATGCGGGGCCAGCTGTGCCTGCAGGTCCTCCGGACTCGGCCGCTGCAGGAACTCCTGCTGCATGCACGCGTCGATCAGCGGCCGCAGCTCATCGGGCAGGCCCTCCAGGTTGGGGCCCTCCCTGAGCAGCATGAAGACCGTCTCGACCGGATTCGCGCCATGGAACGGCGCGTGCCCGGTCGCCGCGAACACCAGCGTGGAGCCGAGCGAGAAGACATCGCTGGCGCCCTTCACATTGCGCGAGTCCTTGGCCTGCTCCGGTGACATGTAGGCCGGGGTGCCCACCGCGACATTGGTCATGGTCAGCCGGGTGTTCGAGACCCCGGACGCGATGCCGAAGTCGATCACCCGTGGCCCGTCCTCGACCACCAGCACATTGGACGGTTTCAGGTCCCGGTGCACCAGCCCGGCGCCGTGGATGGACTGCAGGGCCTCGGCGATCCCCGCCGCCAGCCAGCGGACCGCCTGGGCCGGCATCGGACCGCACTCGTTCACTATTTCCTCGAGGGAGGGCGCGGGGACGTACGCGGTCGCCAGCCACGGCACGGCGGCGTGCGCGTCGGCGTCCACCACGGCGGCTGTGTAGAAGCCGCTGACCGCGCGGGCCGCCTCCACCTCGCGGGAGAAGCGGACCCGGAACAGCTGGTCCTCGGCGAGCTCGGTCCGCACCGTCTTGATCGCCACCCGGCGGCCCGAAGCGGAGCGTGCCAGGTAGACCAGGCCCATGCCACCGGCCCCGAGCCGTCCGAGCACCTCGAACGGGCCGATCCTCCGCGGATCGTGCTGCGTCAGCTGCTCCACCGTGCCTGCCACCTCCCCGTACGGGTCCCGGGGAAGGGGGCCCGCTCTTACCGCTGCGTTCAGCGTCTCACCACTGGGCACCGGCCGACGGTGCACACCCCGATTGTTGCTGGCGGAGGCAGCGGTTGCGAACCCGGGGGCGGATGGGGGTGTCTCGGCATCTTTCGGACATGCGGTGGGGAGGGAGCTCCGCCTGGGCCGCGCCCCAGCACGCCACCGACCTCGAATCGAACGAGCGACCAGAAATTAACCCTGACCGCTTTTAAACCAAAGTTGTCCACGGATGTTATCCACAGCCTGTTGATAACATCATCGACTTCCGGGACCCGCCCCTATACCAGCCCGAACCCCATTTGCAGTGCATCAAATCGCGCTCCGATCACCCGTCGGTAAGCTGACGACATGACAGGACAAGTACGCACCGTCGACGGCCGCGTAGCCGGACGACGCGGCCAAGCGACCCGGCAGAAGCTACTCGACTGCCTCAGCGAAATGCTCAGTTCCTCGCCCTACCGGGACGTCAAAGTCATAGACGTCGCCCGCAAGGCGGGCACTTCTCCGGCGACCTTCTACCAGTACTTCCCGGACGTCGAGGGCGCTGTCCTCGAGCTCGCCGAGGAACTGGCCAAGGAGAGCGCCGGGCTGACCGAACTCGTATCCGGCCGTTCCTGGGTCGGTAAGGCCGGCTGGCAGGCAGCCGACGAATTCGTCGGGGGATTCCTCGATTTCTGGCGAAAGCACGACGCGATTCTCCGGGTCATCGACCTCGGTGCCGCGGAGGGCGACAAGCGGTTCTACAAGATCCGCATGAAGATCCTGAACGCCGTCAACAGCTCCCTTACCGACGCGGTCAAGGAACTCCAGACGAAGGGCAAGGTCGACAAGGACGTCAGCCCGGCCGCGATGGCGGGTTCGCTCGTCACCATGCTCGCCGCGGTGGCCTCGCACCAGAAGGGGTTCCAGACCTGGGGCGTCAAGCAGGCCGAGCTCCGCCCGAACCTCGCCCTTCTGGTACATCTGGGCATCACCGGCAAGAAGCCGACCAGGTAGGTCAGTTTGGGAGCCGGTCCAGGAACGTCGTCCAGGCGGCCGGGGCGACGGTGAAGACCGGGCCGTCGGGGACCTTGGAGTCGCGGATGTGGACGGCGTGGGGGTGGGCGGCGACCTCTACGCAGTTGCCACCCTCGTTGCTGCTGTGGCTGGACTTGTGCCAGTCGTAGGCGACTTCGAGGCAGGCGCCACCCTCGTTGCTGCTGTAGCTGCTCTTGAACCAGGCCAGTCCGGTCGTCATAGCTGCCCCGCCATCCTCTCGATCAGTTCGGCGGACTCCCAGGGCGTCAGCGCCTGGGCCCGCAACATGCCGAAGCGGTCCATCAGTTGGTTGACCTCCTGCGGCTTCGAGATCAACGTACCTCCGGCCTGCCCTTCGTCGTAGCCCCAATTACGCCCGTCCGGCGTGCTGAGCAACTGGAACGTGCCGTGCAGCCCGGCGTGCACATGACGCGCCGTCGGCATCACCTGCACCATCAGGTTGTGCATCGACCCCATGCAATCCAGTACATGCAGCAGTTGTTTGCGCAGCACTTCCCGGCCCCCGATGGGGCGCTGGAGGACCGACTCCTCGATGACGTATGCCACGATCGGCAGCGGATTGCGGGTCAGCACCGCCTGGCGTTCCAACCGCGCCTCGACACTCTTGTCGATCTCCGCCTCGGACAGCTGCGGCACCCGCACCTCGTACAGGGCCTGGATGTAGTCCTCGGTCTGCATCAGGCCGGGGAACAGCATGTTCTCGTACGCGCTGATGCTCGCAGCGACCTTCTCCAGCCGCACCCACCCCACGAACGTGCGCGGATACTTCTCCTCCTCCATCAGCGCGATGCACGACTTGAGCGCGCCCCGCGCGTCCAGCACCGTGTCCGCGTCGTGCAGGAAGCTGGTGGTCGGGATGCGCTCGCCACGTTCGTAGGCGCCGGCCAGGGACTCCGAGATCAGCAGCCGGTCCCCCACGTCCTGCCGGGTCAGGCCCGCCCGCGCACGGAAGTTCCGGATCAGCTCCCCCACGTGCATACGCGCCGGGGACGGCTGCGCCGCGCTCGTTTCACTCGACTTGTTGGCCGCCACAAGAGCCTCCTGCCTCTCCACATCGCCCCGATGTGCACCTGGTACGTCTGGTCACGCTACGCAATCGCGGCGATGCTCGTAGGCATGACGAGCGAAAACCTCCCGGATTGGGTACCCGCGTCCGGCCACCAACTCCGGCTCGCCGGTATCCACTTCGACGCGATCCGGGTCCGGGGAGTCCGGGGCGAGGCCGTACTGCACCACCTCGCCGTACTGACCGACGGGCAGCCGGGGCCGGTCGTACGGGAGGTCGCCGGGGGCCGCTGGACGTACTTCCTCATTCCGCCCGGGACGAGCCGGGACTACGAGTGGCCGCCCGGCGCCACCTGTTTCGGGCCCGCCGTGCGGGACCAGTACGTCGGCGTGCCGGCGCCGGACGGCAACACGTATCCGCTGCACTGGCGGTGCGATCCGCCGGTGGCCGGGGTGTTCGTGGACCCGGACGTGCTCCACCAGGTCATCACCGCCCAGTTGTGTCACGATCCCGAGTGAGAATGACCCCCATGGACGACTTCGACGCCTTTCTGCACACCCTGCGTGTCTGGGACCTGCCCGAACTGCCGCGGTTCGACCCGGCCACCGCCCCGGAGGCACCGCTGCCGCTCTTCCGGGAGTGGCTGCGGGCCGCACACGCGGCGGGCCAGCCCGAGCCGCACGGCATGACGCTGGCCACCACGGACGCCGAGGGACACCCCGACGTGCGGACTCTGATGCTGCACGGCGCCGACGAGCGCGGCTGGCACTTCGCCTCGCACGCGACCAGCGCCAAGGGCCGCCAGCTCGCCGAACGTCCCTACGCCGCGCTCGGCTTCTACTGGGCGGTGCAGGCCCGGCAGGTTCGGGTACGGGGGCCTGTCGTCGCGGCGCCGGATGCCGAGGGGCAGGCCGATCTGCATGCGCGCTCCACGGGCTCGCTCGCGGCGGCGCTCACCGGGCGGATGAGCGACGTGCTCGGCTCGCAGGAGGAGTTGGCGCGGGCATCGGCCGAGGCCTGGGAGCGGGCCCAGGCCCACCCCGACCTGCCGGTGCCGACGTGGACGCGTTACCTACTGGCGCCCACCGAGGTGGAGTTCTTCCAGGGCGACGCCCAACGCCGCCACGTCCGGCTGCGTTACCGGCGTGCCGGAGGCGGTGGCTGGATGCGGGAGCTGCTCTGGCCGTGAGGCTCTTTGATGGCGGGGGGCGGGTCCGTGCTCAACCGGGCGTGCAAGTGCTGGTCACGGAAGGCCGCGGTGCGCTGGGCCTCGTACATTCCGTCCCGTTTGGTGCCCTCGAAGAGGTAACGACACCGCTCGGCGACCCGGCAGGAGGCGATGTGCTCGACGGCGTGGCCGAGTTCGATCCGGTGCAGGCCGCCCTGCTCGAAAGCCCAGCGGGTGCACAGCTCCAGGGCCCGGGTGGCGAGGGAGCGGCGGCGGTGTTCGGGCAGGACCCAGTAGCCGATGGCCGCGCGGCGCATGGGGTGGTTGATTCCGCTCAGCCCGACACTGCCCACGATCGTGCCGGATTCGGTCACCGCGAACTGCGCGAGTTCCCGGCGGCCCAGACCTGCTGCCCTGGCCCTGATGGCGGCCCGTGCGTCGGACAGGTCGGTGATGGGCCGGCGCGGGGTGTTCCAGCGCAGCAGCTCCGGGTCGGTGAAGCCGCGGAGCAGTACGTCGGCATCCGCCAGGTCCCAGGGACGCAGGCTCAGCCCGAGACCGTGGATCTCGGGCCGGGCGTATGGATCGTGGTCGCTCATGCGGTCCATCCAACCGCGTGATCCATTCGCAATCGGTTCTGTCTTTGACCGAGCCCCATCAACCGAATAGGCCCGTTACGCTCCGATTCATGGACGATACGAACGACGTGCGGCCCGTCTACGTGATCGGAGCGGGACCCGGCGGTCTCGCCGCGGCGGTCGCGTTGCGGGAGCGGGGTGTACGGGCCGTGGTGCTGGAGAAGTCCGAGGAGGTCGCGGCCTCCTGGCGCAGCCACTACGACCGCCTGCACCTGCACACCACCCGGCGGCTCTCCTCGCTGCCCGGGCTTCGCATACCCCGTTCCTTCGGCCGGTGGGTGTCGCGCGACGACGTGGTGCGCTATCTGGAGAAGTACGCGCAGTACCACGATGTGGAGATCGTCACCGGAGTGGAGGTCATCGATGTCACCCGCGCCGAAGGCTCCGGCTGGCTGCTGCGGGCCACCGGTGGCCGGCAGCTGACGGGACGGGCCGTGGTGGTGGCCACCGGATACAACCACACCCCGGAACTGCCGGACTGGGCGGGCCGCGACACGTACACCGGCACGCTGACGCACGCGGGCGAGTACCGCAACGCTGCGCCGTACGCGGACCGGGACGTGCTGGTGGTCGGTGTCGGCAACACCGGCGCCGAGATCGCCGTGGACCTGGCCGAGGGCGGCGCCGGCCGGGTGCGGCTGGCGGTCCGTACGGTCCCGCACATCGTCCGGCGCTCGACGGCCGGCTGGCCGGCCCAGGCCACCGGCATCCTGGTGCGCCGGCTGCCGACCCGCCTGGTCGACCGGGCGGGCGAGTTGATGTGCCGGATCGCGGTGCCGGACCTTTCCGCGCAGGGGCTGCCCCGCCCGGACACCGGGCTCTACTCGCGGGTGCGCGAGGGCGCGATCCCGGTGCAGGACGTCGGCCTGATCGACGCGGTGCGCACCGGCCGGGTCGAACCGGTGGCGGCCGTGGACTCCTTCGATGACGGCAAGGTGGTGCTGGCCGACGGCACCCGGATCTCACCCGACGCGGTGATCGCCGCGACGGGCTACCGGCGGGCCCTGGAGCCGCTGGTGGGAAACCTGGGCGTGCTGGACGAACGCGGCCGCCCGGTCGTGCACGGCGGCCGCTCCCCGAAGCAGGCGCCCGGCCTGTACTTCACCGGCTTCACCAACCCGATCAGCGGGATGTTCCGCGAACTCGCCATCGACGCACGGAAGATCGCGTCCGCCGTCGCCGTGAAGTGAGGAGCAGTCCACCGGCCAGCAGCGCGGCGGCCGCCCCACCGGCCGCGAGTGCGCCGCCGGTCCCCGTGTGAGCCAGTTCGCCGCCTCCGGCGGTGCTGCTGTGCGCGGTATCACCGCCGCTGCCGCCACCCTGAGACGTCGCGCCGCCCTGCGGGGAACCTGTGCCGGAACCCGCGCCGCCGGCGGTCGTGTTGACCACGATCCGGGCCGTGTCGTTGGCAGGGTCGTGGTCGAAGGGCCGCATCCCCGAGCGGTGCGGGCCCTTCACGAACGCCATCCGGCCGGTGGCGTTCGTGACGGCCTCGTCGATCCGCAGCCGGAAGGTCCGAAGGCGAGGTCCGGAGCTGCCGACGCGCCCTCAGCAGCTGCGGCCGGGCCTGCGGTCAGCGCTCCGATCAGGCCGACGACAGTCGCCGCACCCGCCGCTGTCCGCACCGCGCGTGCCCTTGATGCAGCGAATGTCATGGGGCTCCCCACGAGATGATCCGGTGAAAGCGTGCCTGTGAGGTGAGACCCGCCGGAGGGGCGGACGGTTGTACGGCAGCCCTGCGGGGCGCCGCGCCCGCCTCGGGCGGGGTCAGGCCGCCAACGCCACCGGTCGGCGCCTGATCACCAGGGCCATCAGCGCCGCCGCCGCGCACAGCGCCCCCGACGCGTACCAGACCACGTCGTACGAGCCGAAGACGTCCCGGGCGAGACCGCCCAGGAACGCGACCAGGGCCGCGCCCACCTGGTGGGAGGCCAGCACCCAGCCGAAGACGATCGCGCTGTCCTCGCCGTAGTGCTCACGGCACAGGGCGATCGTCGGCGGGACCGTGGCCACCCAGTCCAGGCCGTAGAAGACGATGAAGAAGATCATCGGTGGGTGTACGGCCGGGGCGAGCAGCAGCGGGAGGAACAGCAGCGAGATGCCGCGCAGCGCGTAGTAGACCGCCAGCAGGCGGCGGGACTCGAAACGGTCGGTGAACCACCCGGAGGCGATCGTGCCGACGACGTCGAAGAAACCGATCACCGCGAGCAGTGAAGCGGCCGCCGTGATGGGCATGCCGTGGTCGTGTTCGGCCGGTACGAAGTGCGTCTTGACCAGGCCGTTGGTGGACGCACCGCAGATCGCGAAGGTGCCCGCGAGCAGCCAGAACGGGCCGGTGCGGGCCGCCCGGACGAGCACACCGACCGCCCGGCGGGCCGCCCCGGTCATCGGCGGCGGCTTCGGGACGAAGACCGGTGAGCCGTACGGCGACGCGTCCACATCGGCCGGGTGGTCGCGCAGCAGGATCCACACCAGCGGGACCACCGACAGCGCGGCGAGCGCGACGGTGACCGACGCGGGGCGCCAGCCGTGGTGTTCGACCAGCCAGGACAGGCAGGGCAGGAAGACCAGTTGGCCGGAGGCGCCGGCCGCCGTGAGGACACCGGTGACCAGGCCCTTCCTGGCCACGAACCAGCGGTTGGTGACCGTGGCGGCGAAGGCCAGGGCCATCGATCCGCTGCCCAGGCCGACCAGGACGCCCCAGTAGAGGACCAGTTGCCAGGCCGCCGTCATCCACACGGTGAGCAGCGAGCCCACGGCGATCACAGTGAGCGCCACGGCCACCACCCGCCGGATGCCGAAGCGGTCCATCAGCGCCGCCGCGAACGGCGCGGTCAGCCCGTACAGCGCGAGGTTGATGGAGACCGCGAAGCCGATGGTGCCGCGCGACCAGTGGAACTCCTCGTGCAACGGGTCGATCAGCAGGCCGGGGAGAGAGGAGAAGGCCGCGGCTCCGATGATCGTCACAAAGGTGACGGCCGCCACGAACCAGGCGCGGTGCGGTCGCGTTCGGCGGACTGCGGACGGCTTGCCCCAGGGTGCCCGGGGCTCGGTTGTCTGTGTCACGGCGTCAGCATCGCCGGAACGGGACAGTCACAACGAGTGGCCCGACGGACAGTGTTCGCTAGGATCGGGCCACACGTCATCGGGCCACACGTCATCGGGCCACGCGTCATCGGGCCACGCGTCATGTCTTGCGTCGCAGGCCCCGGATCGCGGGCACCGCGAAGAGCACCCCGCACACCAGCACGTTGATCACCACTCCGGTGACCAGCACCTGCTTCATCCCGACGGCGTCGGCGACCGGGCCGGCCAGGGCCCGTCCCACCGCGAGCATGATGAGCGAGCCCGCGACGTCATAGGCGTGCAGCCGGTTCAGCGCCTCCGAAGGGACGTGCGTCTGGACCGTCGTCGACCACATCACCAGCCAGAACGCGAAGGCCACACCGCCCACGAAGAAGCCCGCGCAGAGCAGTGCGAGCGGTACGTCGTACGCCAGCACCAGCAGGTTGGCGATCACCCCGAAGAGAGCGAAGGTGCCGGCGAACAGCGGACGGCGTGGCCGGGCCCGCATGGCGATCAGGCCGCCCACCGCGTTGCCCGCTCCGTTGATCGTCATCATCAGGCCGTACATCGCGGAGCTGTGCCGCTCGGTGACCACCACCGCCTCCAGCGGGGTCAGCGGGCCGAGCACCGTCACTCCGTAAACCGTCCAGACCGCGATCACCCCCCACAGCCAGTTGCGCGCCCGGAACTCCCGCCAGCCGCCGACTATTTCGGCGACCAGCGTCTCTCCCTGGGTGCGGGCCATCGGCGCCATCCGGATCAGGAAGAGGCAGATACCGCTGACCGCGAAGGTTCCGGCGTTCGCCGCGAAGACCGTGCCGGGGCCGCCCAGACCGGCCAGCGCACCGGCCGCGGCCGGTCCGGCCATCGTGGTCAGCGACTCGGCCACCCGCAGCAGCGCGTTGCCGCGCTGCACGTCGGGCACCACCTTCGGCAGCATGCTGGCGACGCCCGGCTGGAAGAGCGCGGCGCCCAGGCCGTTGACCGCGCTCTGCCCGTACACCAGCCACAGTGGCGGGGCGCCCGACGCGAAGACCACGGCGAGCACCGTGGTGGCGATCAGCCGCATGGAGTCCGCGAGCACCATCATCCGGCGCGGGGTGAACCGGTCGGCCAGCACCCCGCCGACGATCACGAACCCGGCGAAGCACACCATCCAGGCGCCGAGCGCGAAGCTCACCGAGGAGGCGCCGTGGCCGGTGTCCAGCAGTCCGGCGGCGAGCGCGACCGGGACCATGCCGTCGCCGAAGCGGGCGACCGTGCGGGCGGTGAAGAAGCAGCGGAAGTTACGGTTCCAGAGGGTTTCCGGGTCCGGGGCCCGTACGGGGGCGGAACCCGGGGCCGGTACCGCCGCCGGGTGGGGAATGGCCTGACCGGCCGGGCGCTTGTGGGTCACAGTGAATCTGCATATCAAGGAGTGGTCTGGACCACCAGACCCGTCTCACGGGAGGTACCGCACATGCACCGTCCGCACCGGGTCGCCGTCCTCGCACTGGACGGGCTGCTCCCCTTCGAACTGGGCATCCCGCACCGGATCTTCGACCGCCCGGTCGGCCCCGACGGGCGCCGGCTGTACGAGGTGGTGACCTGTTCGGTCCGGCCGCCCGGCCCGGTCCGTACCGACGCCGACTTCTCGATCACCGTCGAGCAGGGCCCCGAGGCGCTCGCCCCCGCCGACACGGTGGTGATCCCCGCCTCGTACGAACTCGGGCCGGTGTACACCGAGGGCAGACTGACGGACGAACTGGCCGCCGCTTTCGCGCGGATCAGACCCGGCACCCGGCTGGTCTCCATCTGCACCGGTTCCTACGTACTGGCCGCCGCCGGGTACCTCGACGGCCGGCCCGCCACCACCCACTGGTCGTCCGCCGAACACTTCCAGCGGCTGTTCCCGTCCGTCCGGGTGGACCCCGACGTGCTGTTCGTCGACGACGGCGAGGTGCTGACCTCCGCGGGGGTGGCCGCGGGCATCGACCTCTGCCTGCACATCGTCCGCCGCGACCACGGCGCCGCCGTCGCCAACGACGTGGCCCGGCGCACCGTCGTACCACCGCACCGGGACGGCGGGCAGGCCCAGTACATCGAACGTCCGGTCCCGGAGGTGCTGTTGGCGTCGACGACGGGCGCGCGCGCCTGGGCGCTCAGCCGGCTCCACCAGCCGATCCAGCTGCGGGACATGGCCGAGCAGGAGTCGATGTCCGTGCGCACCTTCACCCGCCGCTTCCGCGAGGAGGCCGGGGTCAGCCCCGGTCAGTGGCTGACCCGCCAGCGGGTGGAGCTCGCCCGCCGTCTGCTCGAGTCGTCGGACCTGTCGATCGACCGGATCGCCCAGGAGGCCGGGTTCGGCACGGCCCAGTCGATGCGGCAGCATCTGCAGGCCGCGCTGGGTGTCCCGCCCACGGTCTATCGGCGTACGTTCCGTGCCGGGGCGGGAGTGCGCGGCTGAGCCGTGGCCCGTCAGAGCAGGTGCACCCCGGGGCGGTCCGAGCGCACCTGCAGCCGGGCCTGCGTGCTCGCGGTGGCCTTGTGGCTCAGCACGGTGTCGACGACCCGGACCTGGGCGCCGACCGACTCGTGGCCGATGTCGAACAGGTGG
This sequence comes from Streptomyces sp. NPDC051320, assembly GCF_040682175.1. Lineage (NCBI taxonomy): Bacteria > Bacillati > Actinomycetota > Actinomycetes > Kitasatosporales > Streptomycetaceae > Streptomyces > Streptomyces sp. NPDC051320. Next base: position 202,012 of record NZ_JBFBAL010000013.1, on the reverse strand, counting down.
TAGCCGCGGTGCGCGTCGACGACCTTCCAGTGCGGGTTGTCGGCCTTCAGCGGGTCCCACTGCCGGTGGAAGGCCGCCTGGTCCTGGTCGCCGCCGCTGCTGATGGACGTACCGACGAACTCGGCGCCGACCACCGCCGACGAGGGCTCGGCGAAGTCCTTCTTCAGGTCGCTGATCATCGTGAAATGACGGTCGCCGGAGAGCACCAGCGGATTGCGCACCTGCTGGAACTGCGCCATCAGCGCGTTGCGTTCGGCCTGGTAGCCGTCCCAGGCGTCGTAGTACCAGAGTTTGCCCGTACCGAGCTGCAGATCGGTCTCGGCCATCATGATCTGCGAGGCGATGACGTTCCACCGGGCGGGCGAGCGGCGCAGCCCGTCCAGCAGCCAGCGGTGCTGTGCGGCGCCGAGCATGGTGAGCTTCGGGTCCTGGGCGCCGGACTGGGTGGTGGCCTGGTTGCTGCGGAACTGACGGGTGTCCAGCACGTTCAGCCGGATGAGACGGCCGTAGTCGAAGCGCCGGTACATCTGGATGTGCGGGCCGTCCGGCACGGCGGTCGCGCGCACCGGCATGTGCTCGTAGTACGCCTGGTAGGCGGCGGTGATCCTGCGGCCGAAGGCGTCGTGCGACTGCTTCGACGGGTCCTGCGGCACCTGGCCCGCGTAGTCGTTGTCGACCTCGTGGTCGTCGAAGGTCACCACCCAGGGCGCGTGCGCGTGCATGGCCTGCAGGTCCGGGTCGGTGCGGTACTGGGCGTAGCGGTTGCGGTAGTCGACCAGGCTGTACGGCTCGTCCGTCCCCTCGTGCACCCGCACCGACGAGCTGACCGGTTTCGACTCGTAGATGTAGTCGCCGACGAAGAGGACCAGGTCCGGGTCCTGGGCGCGCATGTCGGCGTACGGGGTGAAGAAGCCCTGCTGCCAGTTCTGACAGGACGCCAGGGCGATCCGCAGGCTGCGTCCGACGGCGAGCGGGTGAGGCGCCGTCCGGGTCCGGCCGACGGGCGAGATCTGGCCGCCGCACCGGAAGCGGTACCAGTACTGACGGCCCGGCTGGAGGCCGGTGGCGTCGGCGTGCACGCTGTGCGCGAGCTCCGGGACGGCCTGCGCGGTGCCGTGACACACGAGCTTCCGGAAGCGGCTGTCGTCGGCGACCTGCCATTCGACGGCGACCGGGACGGCCGGCATGCCGCCGCCGTTCAGCGGATCGGGGGCGAGCCGGGTCCACAGCACGACGGCGTCCGGCAGCGGGTCGCCGGACGCGACACCGAGCGTGAAGAGCCCGGCGGGCAGGGCGGGTGCGTGGGACCGTGCGGGAGCGGCGGAACGTGCGGCGGCGACAGCGTCCGCTCGGTCGGCGAACGGAAGCTGGGCGGTGGCCGCGGCGCCGAGTACCAGCGCCGACCCGGCCAGGAAACGACGGCGGGCAGGGTGGGTGGAGCGGGCTCTGTCGTCTGCGGACAAACAATCTGCGGACATACGAATGGACTCCCTCTGCTCCTGTGTCCTCTGTGTCGTACGAAGATTCACAGGTCAGAGGGTCCGAGCCGTTGAACGCCGCGCGTCGTCCGCATGACGCTTCCCGGAAGGGTGGTCCGACCGGGCGCACGGAGGCGGACCTGCCGGGGCGTCAGAGTCCTCTGCGTGCGGCCGCGCCCACGGGTGCTCCCGCCACCCCTTCGCGGGCGCCCCGGTCCACCTCGCACCAGATGGATTTGCCGTGCCCCTCGGGCTGCCAGCCCCACCGGTCCGCGAGGCCGTCGACCAGTTCGAGGCCCCGGCCATTGGTGTCATCGCCCTCCGCGTGCCGCGGCCGGGGCGGACAGTCGCTGGAGTCGGCGACCTCGACCCTGACCGTGCCCGCGCTGTCCGCGGGGCCGACCAGCATGCGCAGCACGGCCGGACAGCCGGTGTGCACCACGGCGTTGGTGACCAGTTCCGAGATGATCAGGATCAGCGTCTCGGCCAGCGGCTCGTCATCCCCTATGCCGCACCCCACGAGCCGGGACCGAGCCCATCTGCGGGCCCGCCCCACATCCGCGGGATCGGGTCCGACTGTCAGCTGAACCTGAAGCACCTGCACCGCTCACACCATCCGAACCGGCTGGGGGACCTCCCAGGCTGTTCAAGCACTGGGGGGACATCGCCTAGCGCCTCCCGGGAGTCACGGACCGTGATTCCCTTGAGAGACAGCATGGTTGACGTACAGTCACCGCAACAAGCGCTTCGGGCATATTCCAGCGGGAAGGAGTAGGCGTAGTGCATACTGTGCGACGCCTGCTGCGGAGAGTCGAACGAAGGCGCCTCTCGCACCTGCGTACGGTGCGAACGGCGCGCATTCCCTTTCCGGGGGCCACCCGATGGGCAGCGCCGGCACATCCGCGCAACACGCTCATTCGCATCCCACGGAGCGTACCGGAGCCGGGCACCGACTCCGGGCCGTGACGGCTTGCGCGCAGGACACAACCCGGTATCAACGCTCGGTGACTTCCCCGTGCGGGCTGCCGCGTCACCAGCTGGTCCCGCGACAGCCCCCACGGCAGCCCGCGCCTGGATCAGGCCGAGAGGGGCTGCGGGTCGTCGGCGGTGGCCTGCCGGGTGTCCGGGTAGACGTCGAAGAGGCGGCGGACGCCCAGCGCCGCCAGGACCTTGTTGACGTGGGCGGCCGAGCCCTGGCCGGACATGCCGCCGACCCGGCCCTCCGAGGGGAGGACCAGGCGCAGCCGGCCCTGGCAGGAACGCATCAGGCGGCGGGTGGCGATCAGTACGCCGACGCCGCTGGAATCGCAGAACACCACGTCGGAGAGGTCGAGGACCACGTCGTGACAGCCGACGGCGACCGCGTCGTGCACGTGCTGGCGGACCGCGGGCGAGCTCACCAGGTCCAGTTCGCCGGAGATGCGCAGCACAACCCAACCGCCCTGCTCGGCTTCGTCCACGTTCAGCATCACGTGACTGGCCCTTCAGCTGTCGGTCCGGAAGATCCGGAAGTTCCCGTTCCTTTTCGCGGCTGCCCCACCATTCGCTCCATGAAACACCGCCTCCACCTATAACACGCCGAAGATTTCGAACAGAAATGATCGACCACCGGACAAAGGATCGGTGGCCGGCCGTTCATGTTTGACGTCTTCAAGGTCGTACTTGGTACAAAGGGGAGCGCTCCACCGACGCACCCGACTACTGTCGAACGAGGGAGAGCAGACGTTTGGGGGCTCCATGCCGAAGGACGCACCACCCCGGTGGGACCGCAGAATGCAGCAGCGGCTCGCCCGGGGCGAAGCGGCGGCGCTCGGTGAGCTCTACGACCGGTTCGCGTCCCTCGTGCACAGCCTGGCCCATCGGGTGCTGGACGACGACGAGGCCGCCGACCGGATCACCCGTGAGGTCTTCGGGTATGTCTGGGAACATCCCGATGCCTACGAACCGAAGGACGGCTCGATGAGGTCCTGGGTGGCCACCCTCGCCCACCGGCAGGCGGTGCAGCGGCTGTGGCAGTCGGAGGCGGCGTCACTGGCCGCGAGCGGCGAGGGAACCACCGAGGAGCTGGAGCGGAAGGTCCGCAGGGCCTCGGCGGCCGCCCGTGCCGACTACATCGTCACGTCCATGCCCGCGCCACTGCGGGCCGCCCTGGAGCTCGCGTACTTCCAGCGCCGGGACTACCGCCAGACCGCGGCCGACCTCGGAGTGACGGAGGACGAGGCGCGACGGCGGCTGCGGCTGGGATTGCAGCTGCTCTCCACGGCCAACACCCGGCCCGTCGACGGATCGTCACCGCCCGGATACGGAGGGGCGCTGTGACGGGGCCGGCCGGACAGCCGGCCGGGCCGCCGGAGGAGGAACCGGCGCCGTGCATACCGGGCCCGCGGGGCGCGGCCGACGATCTTTCGATACTGCCGGAGCCGCCGGTGACGCTCTCCCACCGAGTGCTGAAGTCACTGCTCGGCGCCTGGGCACTGTCGGCGTGCTCCTTCGAGGAGACCGACGCCGTCGAGGCGCACCTCACCGACTGCGCGCCGTGCGCCGACGAAGCGCTGCGGCTGCGGGACGCGGTGGCGCTGCTGCACTCCGGCCGGAATCTGGACCTCGACCCGATGCTGCGCTCCCGCGTGCTCCAGGGGTGCCTGGGCCGCCGGCCGGCCCGCATCCCGGTACCGGACTGGGCGCTGCCGTACGACGCGGAGACGGCGCGGCTCGACGCCCTGCTCAACGACTTCGGTGACGCCGAGTGGCACGCGCCGGTGCGGCTCAAGTGGTACGAGGACGAACAGGTGGTCTCCCGCCGGACCACGGTCGCCGGTGTCATCGGCCACCTGCTGACCGTCGACGGCCTGGTCTCGGCGGCGCTCGGCCTGGACGACGCGCTGCGGAAGGTCCTCGGTGACACCCGAGGCGACACACGCGGTGACACCAGGGAAGACGCCTCGCAGAGCGCACCGGGCGGCCGGGTATTCCCCCGCTCCCCGACCGAGCGCACCACGCAGTACTGGCGCGCACTCGCCGCCCCGCCGACCGGGTCGATACGCGAGCCGTGGCGCGAGCAGAGCCACACGCTGATCCGTACGGTCTCCTTCGCGGGCGGCGGGACGGCGGAACTGCCCGTGCCGTACGGCGAGTTCAGCCTGCCGCTGCGGGATGCGATGCTGGACCGGGCCTTCGAGTGCTGGGTGCACGCGGCCGACATCGCGGAGGCGGTGGACTACCCGTACGAGCCGCCGGCCGGCCCGCACATGCACCGGATGATCGACCTGGCGGCCCGGATGCTCCCGCCCACGCTGGCCGGCCGTCGCCGGGCGGGGCTCGCCGCCCCGCCGCGCGAGCTGGTCCCCGCGGGGGCGCCCGGCCGTTCGCTGCGGCTGGAGATCGAGGGCGCGGGCGGCGGCGACTGGTACATCGCGCTGGACTCCCCCGGCGCGGTCGGCTCCGCGGACCATGCGGTGGCGCATGTCGCGCTCGACGGATCGGAATTCTGCCGGCTGGCGGCCGGGCATGTGCCTCCCGATGAGGCGGTGGCGGGCCAGGACGGCGACCGCGAGGCGATCCGGGACGTGCTGTTCGCCACGGCTTCCATGTCGCGGCTGTAGTCCGGCCTCGCGAGGCCCGGGCCTTCAGGGCGTCCGGCTGCCCGTGGCACCGGGGCGGGTGGCGAGGTACTCGGCGGAGCGCTCCAGGGTCCATCCGTGGGCTTCGATGAGGCCGGTGGCGAAGTTACTGAGGTACGCGGCGGAGGGGGCGTTCAGCTCCGCCTCGGCGAGGCTCCACGGGGCGGTGATGGCGAAGACCGGGATGCCGTCGATCGCGCCGGGGCAGACCAGGTTCTCGTACCGGCCGGGGCCGAGCCGGTCGCGGCCGGTGGCGAGCGCCCGGGTCAGGTCGATGTCCGTGCCGGGGTCCCGGTGCATTTCCTGGGCGGCGATGTCGCTGAACTGCTCGGCGGTGACGAGGTAGGCGCGGGCGGGCATCTCGCCGGCCAGGTCGGGGTCGTAAAAACCCATGCCGCCGGTCCACACGAGCGACTCCAGGGCGAAGTACAGCAGACCGGGCAGCAGCACCGGCACCGTTCGCTCCGGCAGTCGGCGGTCGCGGCAGCCCGGGTAGGTACGGGCCCCACCAGGTGGCCGGCCGCCTTGGATGTAGTACGCCAGGCGGTCGGCGTGCATGTTCGAGCCGTACGCCGCGTACCACACCAGCCCCTCGGAGGCCGATGCACCGGCGGCCGTCGGCTCCGCCCGTCGGATGCGCCGGACAGCGGCCGCAGACGCCTGCGCAGGGCGGCGGCTGCCGGCGATCTGCCGCATATCGTCCATGGTGGACGACGCTACCAGCGGCACCGATGACAGCCCTTAGTCGAAGACCACCGTGCGGCGGCCATTGAGCAGGATCCGGTGCTCCGCGTGCCACTTCACCGCTCGGGCCAGCGCCCGGCACTCCACGTCGCGGCCGATGGCGACGAGCTGCTCCGGGGTGACGTCGTGCCCCACCCGTTCGACTTCCTGCTCGATGATCGGTCCTTCGTCCAGGTCGGCCGTCACATAGTGCGCGGTCGCGCCGATCAGCTTCACGCCACGGGCGTGCGCCTGGTGGTACGGCTTCGCGCCCTTGAAGCTCGGCAGGAAGGAGTGGTGGATGTTGATGATCCGGCCGTTCATCGCCTTGCACAGGTCGTCGGAGATGACCTGCATGTAGCGGGCGAGGACCACCAGCTCGACGTCCTCGGCGCGGACGAGTTCCAGCAGCTCTGCCTCGGCGGCCGGCTTGTTGTCCTTCGTCACCGGGATGTGCCGGAACGGAATCCCGTACGAACCGACCAGCTCGGCGAAGTCGGGGTGGTTGGAGACGACCGCCGCGATCTCCACCGGCAGCGCGCCGGTGCGGGAGCGGAACAGCAGGTCGTTCAGGCAGTGGCCGAACTTGCTGACCATCAGGACGATCCGCATCCGGTCGTCGGCCCGGTGGATCTGCCAGTCCATCGCGAAGGCGTCACCGACGGCGGCGAAACTCGCCCGCAGCTTGTCCAGGGTCACCGGCTGCTCGGCGGCGAAATGCACCCGCATGAAGAAGAGACCGGTGTCCCGGTCCCCGAACTGCTGGCTGTCCTCGATGTTGCATCCCGTGATGAACAGATAGCTCGACACGGCGTGCACGATGCCCTGCTTGTCCGGGCAGGAGAGAGTGAGGACGTACTGGTCGGTCATGCGGAACAGGGTGCCACAAACGTTCGGCCTCAGAGGGCCCTGGTCATGATGTGGAGCACCTCCAGGGTCCGCGGAGGCGCGTCCGGATCATCCGCATCGGCGGTGGCCAGCCGGACATGGGCCTCCCGTGCCGCCCTGACCGCCTCCGGCCAGCCGTGATGTTCCATATAGACCGATACGGGAGCATCGGCCCCCACTTGGTGCATGATGCGCAGCACCCGCAGCACGGCGACGTCGACGAGCGCGGCCTCGCCGGAGTCCCGGAACACCGTGCCGACGTACTTCTCGGCGGACCAGTTATCGAGCCAGGTGTCCTCGACCAGCCGGTACACGGCGTCGGTGATGTCCCCGTACTCCGCACGCCCGGCCAGCCAGCACTCCTGGTGGAAGACCGGATCGGAAAGCATATGCAGCGCCGAGCGCACATTGGCGCGCCAGCGCCACCACGGCATGTCGTTGAGCGGCATGCCGCCCATGGTGGTGGAGCGACGGCCGTGACGGGAAGCGTTCGGGGAAGCTTGCACGATTTCGATCGTACGTTCCCCGGTTGTGGAGACTCCCCACCCCCCGGAATTCACTCTGCGGTCACCGACCGTTGAGGGCAGGCCACCGGCGCGTTACCCGGGGCACGGAAGGGTTCGGGGACATGACCGGTTGGCGACGTTCCTTCACCGTCCTCGCACTCTGCATGACCGTCGGGGCCGCCCTGCTCACCGGCTGTGGCGGGTCCTCCGACGCATCGGCGGGCTCCAGGGACCCCGTCACGGTCATGACCTGGGCCCCCGAGGGCACCGGCGCGACCAATATGCCGGGGATGCCCGCCATGGCGTCGGCCTACGCGCGCTGGGTGAACGCACAGGGCGGCATCGACGGGCACCGGCTGAGAATCGTCACCTGCAACGACCACAACGACCTGCGCGGCGCGGCCGCCTGCGCGCGGCAGGCGGTCACCGACAACGCGATCGCGGTCGTCGGCTCGTACAGCATCTACGGGCAGTCGTTCATGCCGCCGCTCGAAACCGCGGGGATCCCCTACATCGGCGGTTACGGCGCCTCGTCCGAGGAGTTCCGCTCGTCGCTCTCCTACCCGGTCAACGGCGGGCAGGCCGCGCTGCTGGCCGGAAACGGCAAGCAACTGGCCCGCGACTGCGAACACATCGCGCTGGTGCGGCCGGAGACCGTCGACGGCGACGAACTGCCGGTCCTGCTCGACACCGGCCTCGCCGAGAGCCACCGGGGCCCGGCCACCGACATCCCCACCACCGCGGACGCCGGCGAGTACAGCGGCCCGGCCGGGGCAGCGCTGAAGGCGGCGGGCGCCGACCCGGGCCTGCCGGGCCGGACCGGAACGGCGACAGCGACCGCGCGGACCGCCAAGGGATGCGTGACGGCGGCCCTGGGCGACCGCACCGAGACCTTCTTCGACTCCTTCCGGCGGCTCGAACAGCCCGGCCGGAAGGTCAGGGTCGCCTCGGTGCTCGGCAGCGTGAACCAAGGCCTCATCGACAGCACCGGCGGCGCCAGGAGCCCCTTCGAGGGGGCGTATGTCACCGGCTGGTACCCGCAGGCGAGCGACCCGCGCTGGCAGCCGATGCGCGACGTGATCGGCAGGTACGCGTTCGACGATAACCGCATCGACCCGGCCGACGCGGGCGTGCAGACCACCTGGATCGCCTACTCGGCGCTGCGGCAGACCATCGAGTCGCTGCACCGCGACCACGTCACGGCGGACGACCTCACCCGTGCACTGGACAGCGGTTTCGCCGTGCACACCGGCGGGATCACACCGACCCTGCGGTGGCGCTTCGAGGACATGCTGGCGTCGCGGGACTTCCCGCGACTGGTCAACCACCGGGTGACCTACCAAGTGGTGCGCGAGGGACGGCTGGTGGCGGTGCAGAAGGACGCCGTGGATGTGGGGCCCACGCTGGAGAAGGCGTCCATGGCGGAGTGATCCGGGTCAGAGCTGGTCGCCCCGGCGTTCGGTCAGGCTGTACTTGTCGGCGATGCCGTTCCACAGGGTCGATGCCTGCTTCTTCGCCGCGGTCGCCTCGCCACTCGCCCGGTCGCCGCGGCCCGCCTCGGCGGTGCGCTTGGCGTGGCCGTGCTTGCAGCCCTTCTTACCGGCGGCCGCGACCTTCTGGGCCCAGGCGGCGTACTGCTCGTCGGCGGTGGCCGACGCGTTCCAACCCTTGGTGAGGGAAGCCGACAACTGCGCGTTGTTCGGGAGCTTGTCGACGGCGAGGGCGCCGAGCCGGGTCACCAGGCCGCGCCGCTGCTTCGCCGCGTCCCGCAGATCCGCTGCCGCCTTCGGCAGGTTCTGGCAGGACCTGATGTTGCCGACCGCGGCGATCACGGCCGAGCGGCTGCTGTTGCTGTCACCGAGCAGCTTGTCCAGCGAGACAGCCTGCGGCTTGGCCGGGTCGGCAGCGGCCTGCGGCGACTTCGAGGCCTCCGCCGACGTGGCGGCGACCGGCTCCTTGTCGTCCTTCTTGTCGCCCGATCCGCCGCCGCTGAGCAGCGCCCCGGCCCCGAGACCGAGCACCGCACAGCCGACGACCACGGCGGCGATCAACGGCGTACGGGACGACCGCCGCCGCTCGTCGCCTGCGGCGGCCCGGGTGACGGGCGGTGGGGGCTGTGAGGCGTACGGCTGCGCCGGTGGCTGCTGCTGGTACGGCTGGTGCGGCGGCCGGGCCTGCGGTGGCTGCTGATACGGCGGCTGGGCGTACGGGTCGTTGCCGTAGGGCTGTTGGGGGTCGAATCGGGGCAACTGCTGCGTCTCGCCGGCCGCTTGCGGCCCCGCACCGCCACCGTCCGTGCGGAAGAGGCTGTCGAACTCGGCGGGCGGCTGCCGGTCCTCCGGGGCGCCGGGTCTGATGCCGTACGGAGCCGCCGCGGGGGCGGCCGGGACCGGCGGCAGGAACTGGGTGGGATCGGCGTCGGAACCGGCCGGTCCGGGCGCGGGCTGCTGCGGGTAGCCGAGGAACTGGGTCGATTCCGCCGGGTTCTCGGGCGGCAGAGACACCGGCGCTATGTACTGCGTGGCGTCGCCGTCACCCGCGCCGGGGACGGCCTCGGGGGGCAACGGCTGGGCGTGGGGCAGGGGTTGCGGGGCGGCCTGCTGGTACGGGGCCTGGTACTGCGGAGGCTGCGGCTGGGCGTCCTGCGGGCCCCAGGCCTGGCCCCACGGCCGGCCGCCCGCGGGCACGGTGTGCTCGCCGGCGACCTCGGGCACGTACGGCCCACTCCCATCGGCCGGCATCACGACACCTTCGTGCGCGCGCCGCGCAGCGGGAAGCTGCGGCTCGTCGCCCTGTCCGTTCTGCGTCACCGGGACTCCTACTGCGCGTGGACCTACGGAACCGTCGGTTCACGCTACCGGGTGAACGTAGCGGTCTGCTACGAGGTGGGGGTGGGGGGCCGGCAAAACCCGGCCCGGCCGGCGTTCGAGGCCGCCTTGCAGCCCGGCCGGCGTTCAACGCCACCCGCCCCGCCGCCCGCTACGCCGCCTGGAGATCCATCCGCGCCCCCAACTCCCGTACCGGTGCCTCCTCCCCGTACGGCTCCAAGCGCAGGCGCAGGTCCTCCAGATACTCCGCCCCCCGGCTGGACCGCACCGTGCCCAGGAGTTCCACCGCCCGGGTGCCCGTGCGGCAGGCCTGTTCGATCTCGCGTTGCTGGACCTGGGCGGTGGCCAGCAGGGTGAGGGCGATGCCACGGCGGCGGGTCTTGGTCTCGGGCAGGCCGGAGAGGGACTCCTCGGCCCGGCGGGCGCAGGCCGCGCCCTGGCCGAGGTCGCGGTGGCAGTGGGCCAGCTCGTCGGCCAGGTAGGCGCCGTCGAAGTGGGCGATCCACGCCGGGTCGTCGCCCGAGCGGGTGGCGGAATCCGCGCGGTCCATCGCGGCCAGCGCCTGGCCGGCCGCCGCCTCGGTGGCCCGGGCGTCGCCGAGCAGGGCGTGGCCCCGGGCCTCCGCCGCAAGGAACATCGCCTCCGCGCGGGGCGTGACCCGCCCCCTGGCGCCCTCCTGCGCGGCCCGGGCCAGCTGGGCGATCTCGCGGGGGTTGCCCAGTTCGGCGGCGAGGTGACTCATCGACGCGGCCAGGACGTAGCCGCCGTAACCACGGTCGCCCGCCGCCTGGGCCAGCCGCAGGGCCTGGATGTAGTAGCGCTGCGCGAGACCGGGCTGGCCGGTGTCGACGGCCATGTAACCGGCGAGTTCGGTCAGCCGGGCGACCGCGGCGAAGAGCTCCCGGCCCACCGCGTCGCGGTACGAGCCGGCCAGCAGTCCGGACACCACGCTGTTCAGGTAGTGGACGATGATCGGCCGCACATGTCCGCTGCCGAAACGGTGGTCGAGGTCGGTGAGCGCCGCCGTGGTGGCCTGCACCGCCGCGACGTCGGACGCTCCCACGCGCGCCCCGGTGGCCCGCGCCACCTGCGGGTCCGTGCCGGTGATCAGCCAGTCGCGGCTCGGCTCGACCAGGGCCGAGGCGGCCACCGTGGAGCCGGAGAGGAAGTCGCGGCGCCCGACATCGCTGCGCCACAACTCGCAGACCTGCTCGATCGCGCCGAGCACGGTCGGCGAGAACTGCAGCCCCACGCCGGAGGCGAGGTTCTTGCCGTCGGCCATGCCGATCTCGTCGATGGTGACCGTGCGGGTGAGCTTGCGACCCAGCGCCTCGGCGATGATGCCCGGCGCCCGCCCTCTCGGCTGCTGGCCGCGCAGCCACCGGGCGACGGACGTCTTGTCGTAACGGAGATCGACGCCGCGCTCGGCGCCGACCATGTTCACCCGGCGGGCCAGACCGGCGTTGGAGCAGCCGGCTTCCTGGATGAGCGCCTGCAGTCGTTCGTTCGGCTGACGGGCGACGAGAGGCCTGACGGCCATGAATACCCCCTGTGGCGTGCGGCGATCACTACTCTGGTCAGGTTGATCACTGCCCGGCAAATGTCGGGAGAATGCGGTGGAAGCCGGGAGTAATCCCGGCATTCTCCATGCATCCCCGCAGAGGAATACCCGTTCACCGGGGTGCAACCTCATGCGCGCCCCCGCTCATGCCTCCATGCGCCCCGTATGCCGGAAGACTGCCGCTCCGCCGGACACCGGCGGCCCGTAACCCCAGGTGACGGCGGGAGTTGAGCTGTTCGTGAAAGAGACCATCACCGCCGCCGAAGCCGCCCACATCCCGCAGCAGCGAGCGGAACTGCTGCTGGACAGCGCCGTACGGTACGCGGAGGAGCGGCACTGGGACGTGCTCCCCGGCACCTGGCTGGAGGCGATGGAGGGCGTCGAGCGCTGCTCCTGCGCGGACCCGGCGTGCCCCGCGCCCGGCGCGCACCCCACGCGCCCCGACTGGGCGGCCCTGGCGACGGGGAGCGCCGTCGCCGCCCGCACCCTGTGGTCCCAGCAGCCGAGGGCCTCGGTGCTGCTGCCGACCGGACGCACCTTCGACGCCATCGACGTGCCGGAAACTGCCGGTTTCCTGGCGCTGGCGCGGATGGAGCGACTGGGCATGGACCTCGGCCCGGTGACCTGCACCCCGGACCGCCGGATGCAGTTCTTCGTACTGCCGGGCGCCGGCGCCAAGGTGCCCGCTCTGGTCAGCGGTCTGGGCTGGACCCTCTCCGCCGTCGACCTGTCGGTGCGCGGCGAGGGCGACTACGTGGCCGCTCCGCCCACCCGGGTCGGGTCGGGCGGCGCCGTGCAGTGGGCCCGCCGGCCCACGGTGGCCAACCGCTGGCTGCCGGACGCGGAGGAGTTGATCAATCCGCTGGCCTATGCCTGCGGTCAGGAGGCCCGGGGCCACCGCGGCTGAGCGCCGCGCCCGTAGGGTGTCTGCAAGAGCAGGGACTTCGAAGGGCGTCGCACCATGCCGGACCAGGCAGCCGTACGCGTAGAAGGACTGTGGAAGCGGTTCGGGGAGCAGATCGCGGTCGCCGGGATCGACCTCGAACTGCCCGCAGGCCAGTTCATCGGCCTGGTGGGGCCGAACGGCGCGGGCAAGACCACCACCCTGTCGATGGTGACGGGTCTGCTCCGCCCCGACCAGGGCACCGTCCGGGTGGCCGGCCACGACGTATGGCGGGATCCGGTCGCGGTCAAGTCCCGTATCGGGGTACTGCCCGAGGGGCTGCGACTCTTCGAACGGCTTTCCGGGCGTGAACTCCTCGCGTACAGCGGCCGGTTGCGCGGCCTGCCCGGCGCCGAGGTGGACAAACGGGTCACCCAGCTCCTGGACGTACTGGATCTGGCGGGCGCCCAGCACAAACTCGTCGTCGACTACTCGACCGGGATGCGCAAGAAGATCGGTCTGGCCGCGGCCCTGCTGCACAACCCCGAAGTGCTCTTCCTGGACGAACCGTTCGAGGGGGTCGACCCGGTGTCGGCGCAGACCATCCGCGGTGTCCTGGAGCGCTACACCCGCTCCGGCGCGACGGTCGTCTTCTCCAGCCATGTGATGGAGCTGGTCGAGTCGCTGTGCGACTGGGTGGCGGTGATGGCGGCCGGCCGCATCCGTGCCCAGGGACCGCTGGCCGAAGTACGGGGCTCCGCACCGTCCCTGCAGGAGGCGTTCCTGGAACTGGTGGGCGCCGGCAGCGTCAATACCGGCGACAGCCTCGACTGGCTGGGCGGTGGCCCCCGATGACGGCCGCCGCCCCCGGTCCCGCCGCTCCCGGACCGGCCGGAGCGGAACCGACCCGTCCCGAACCGGCCGGTCCCGGCCCGGCCGCCCCGGTACCGCCCGCGTCCGCCGCGGCCGCGCTCACCCCGGTCCTGGTCCGCCTCAAGCTCTCGCTGCTCCGCAACGGGCTGCGCCAGTCCTCCGGCCGCAGGGCCGCGTACATCGCTTCGATGGTGGTCGCGCTGTTCTTCGCGGCGCTGCTGCTGCTCGGCCTGGTCGTCCTGCACGGCAACGCGCACGCGGGCACCGTCACCGCGCTCCTGCTGACCGTCCTCGCGGTGGGCTGGGCCGCGATGCCGCTGTTCTTCCCCAGCGGCGACGAGACGCTGGACCCGAGCCGTCTGGTGATGCTGCCGCTGCGCCCGGAACCGCTGGTACGGGCACTGCTGGTCTCCTCACTGGTGGGCCTCGGCCCGGTGTTCACGCTCTGTCTGGTGCTCGGCGCGGCGATCGCGGTGGCGACCGGCCCGGTGGCCGCTGCGGTGGCCGTGCTCGGCGTCCCGCTCGCCCTGCTGGTCTGCGTGGCGCTGGCCCGGGCGGTGGCCGCCGCCAACGTCCGGCTGCTCACCTCCCGCAAGGGGCGCGACCTCGCGGTGCTGAGCGGACTGGTCATCGCGGTCGGCATCCAGGTGGTCAACTTCGGCGCACAGCGGCTCGGCAGGGCCGGTGGCCTCTCCGCGCTCGACCCGACCGGCGACATCCTGCGGTGGCTGCCGCCGGCATCGGCGATCGGCGCGGTGGACTCGGCGGCCCACGGTTCGTACGGGCAGGCCGCGGCGCAGCTGCTGATCACGGCGGCCTGTCTGGTGCTGCTGCTGCTGGCCTGGCAGCGCACCCTGGTCCGGCTCATGACGGCGCCGGACGGGTCGACGCTCGCCGCGTCGGGGCCCGGACGCAAGGAGTCCGCCGCGGGCATCTCGCGGTTCCTGCCCGGCGGCCGTACCGGCGCGGTGATGCTGCGGACCCTGCGCTACATCTGGCGGGACCCGAAGACCAAGGCGGCCTGGATCGCCTCGCTGGCGATCGGTCTGATCGTCCCGCTGTTCAACGCCATCCAGGGCAGCGGCTCGGTCTACTTCTCGTGCTTCGCCGCCGGGATGCTCGGCATCCAGATGTACAACCAGTTCGGCCAGGACACCTCGGCCTTCTGGATGGTCGCCCAGACGATCTCATCGGAGCGGGACGCCTACGCCGAACTGCGCTCGCGGGCGCTGGCGTTGCTGGTGATCACTCTGCCCTACACGGCGCTGGTCACGGTGGTCACCGCGGCGCTGCTCGGTGTCTGGTCCGCGCTGCCCGAGGCGATGGGGCTGGCGTTCGCCCTGCTGGGCGCGATGCTGGGGACGGGGGCGGTGACCTCGGCGCGCTTCCCGTACTCCATCCCCCAGGACAACGCGCACAAGAACGTCGCGCCCGGCCAGGCGGGTCTCGCCTGGATCTCCATCTTCGGCGGGATGGTCTCGGCGGCCCTGCTCTGCTCCCCGGTGATCGCGCTGCTGATCACGCTGCATGTCACCGGGGCCCGGGGCTGGCTCTGGGTCCTGCTCCCGCTGGGCGCCGTGTACGGGGCGCTGGCCGGCTGGCTGGGGCTGCGGGTGGCGGCGCCGCAGGCGGCGGCCCGGCTGCCGGAGATCCTCACCGCCGTCAGCAAGGGCTGAGAAGCGACGGCGGTCCGGGCGTCCGCGCGGACCGGTCCGCGCGGACCGCTCACCTCGCGGCCACCGCATCCAGGAACGGCTCGATCGCCGCGCGCCAGGCCTCGGGCTGGTCGTAGTGGACCAGATGGGCGGCGTCGGCCACCTCGGCGTACTGCCCGCGGGGCAGCACCCGGACCATCTCCTGGGATTCGGCGCGGCCCAGCTCGCCGTCGAGGCCGCGGACCACCAGCGCGGGGCACTGGACCTGGGCGAGGTCGTCCCAGTGCGCGTCGTAGACCCAGGTCTCCCGGGACATCAGCATCTGCCTGCGGGAGAAGACCGGGCGCCAGCCGTCGGACCGCTCGGCCATCACCTCGGCGTAGAACTCACCCCGGGCCGGATTGGGGCGTTCCACCCAGGGGTCGTCCTCGCCGAACCACTTCCGTACGTCGGCGAGGGTCGCGAACGGCACCGGCCAGGACTTGAACCAGTCCTCCCACTCCCGCTGCGATGCGATCCCCAGGGCGGAGGCCCGCATGTCGCAGATGATCACGGCTCGGACCAGGTCGGGACGCTTGGCGGCGAGCTGCCAGGCTGTCAGTGCGCCCATCGAGTGGCCGATCAGGGTGACCGGGCCCAGACCCAGCTGGACCACCGCCGCCTCGGCGTCGGCCACGTAGGCCTCCCGGGTGTACGGGCCGTGGGCCGGCTTGTCGCTGCGGCCGTGGCCGCGCTGGTCGAGGGCGACCGCGCGATGCCGCTCGGAGAGCCAGCGGGCGGTGGACGCCCAGTGCGAGGCGCGGCCCATCAGGCCGTGCAGCAGTAAGACGCCGGGAGCCGGGTCCGGCCCGTCGCCGCGCTCCTTGGGCGGGTCGGCGAACTCCCAGGCGGCGAGGCGTACGCCGTCGGCTCCGGTCACGTCGATGCGCCGCACCATGTGTTCTGGCACCCCCTTCATTCCCCCGGGTGGTCGGTCCGCCCGTCCGGCAGGCCGTGCTGCCGGCCCGTCACTCTCATCGGACCCGTCAGGTCACATCAGGCTATCGAACTCGCATTCGAAAATGCGGTTGCCACCCTGAACACCCCACGTTCGAGTGACACCCGGCGAGGATTGAGGGTTGCTGCCGCGGGGAGATTTTCTGCGGGAGGCGGACCACTCGGGGATGAGGGTCCGACAGGCCGACCCTGGGAGCTCGGGGCTCCGGGTCGGCACATGGGGAGGTCAGGCCCCGGCGCTCCAGGGCGCCGGGGCCCTCCTCGCTCCGGTTCCTGGTCCGAGTCCGGTTCCTGGTCCGAGTCCCGGTCCCGGTCCCCGTCCGGGTCCCGGTCCGGCCATACGCGCATGCCAGGTACATCCGGCCTGCTCCCTCCCCTAGCCGGACGGGCGAACCGAGCCGAATCAGCCCGGCGCCGTCAGGTCATCCGGGGCCAGCCTTGCACGGCTTGGGCACCTCCGGGGCTTTTCCTCCGCAATGCACAGTCGCCTGCACGGCCGTCTGCACGGTCACCACCGACCGGTCACCGCCGAACGGCTCCTGCTTGCTGAACGGCTACTGCTTGGCGACGAAGACGTGCGAGGCCACGTCGGAATCGAGCTCCGCGGCCTCCCCGCCGCTGCCCACCAGCACTCCGCCCGGTGACTCCGTGACACTCACCACGGAACCGGGCTGCACACCCGCGCGGCGCAGCGTGTACATCAGCTGGGCGTCCGTCTGGATGGGCTCGCCGATCCGCCGGACGACCACGTTCTTCCCGTCGGCCCCCGGGTCCAGGTCGGCCAGGCTCACCATGCCGGCGTTCAGGAACGGATCGGCCTCGGCCTTCTCGCCCAGCTCCTCGAGGCCCGGAATGGGATTGCCGTACGGCGACTCGGTGGGGTGGCGCAGCAGCTCGAGCACCCGCCGCTCCACCGCCTCACTCATCACGTGCTCCCAGCGGCATGCCTCGGCGTGCACCTGCTCCCACTCCAGGCCGATCACGTCGACCAGGAGACACTCGGCCAGCCGGTGCTTGCGCATGACGCGCGTGGCCAGCCTGCGGCCCTCTTCGGTCAGCTCCAGATGACGATCGCTCGCGACCGCCACCAGGCCGTCCCGCTCCATCCGGGCCACCGTCTGGCTGACCGTGGGGCCGCTCTGGTCGAGCCGCTCCGCGATCCGGGCCCGCATGGGAACCACACCTTCCTCCTCGAGCTCGAGGATGGTGCGGAGGTACATCTCCGTCGTGTCGATCAGCCCGCTCATACGTACCCCTATGTTCCGCTGCGTTCCGCTGCCGCTTGTTGCCCTGGCTCAAGTCTGACGCATACCTGCGACAACCGGGCCGGGCCGGACGCAGCGGTCCGGCCCGGCCCGGTATTCGCGCGGTGCGGTGTTGACACCGCGCTGGTCCGGACCGCACGGTGATCCGCATGAGCAGCGAGAGCAGCGGGGACAGCGGGAGCAGCAGCCTTGCCGGGGAGTACTTCGACGCCGCGATCGGCCTGCTGCGGCTGGTACGGGACGAGGAGCAGCAGAACGTCACAGCGGCCGGTACCGCCGTCGCCGACACCGTCGAGGCGGGCGGCAGGCTGTTCGCCTTCGGCGCCGGCCACTCCTCACTCGCCGCGCAGGATGTCGTCTACCGGGCAGGCGGTCTGGCCCTGATGAACCTGCTCGCCGTGCCGGGCACGGTCGGCGTCGACGTCATGCCGGCCACCCTCGGGTCCGCTCTGGAGCGGGTGGACGGCCTCGCGAGCGCCGTGCTCGATTCGAGCCCCGCCCGCCGGGGTGACCTGCTGGTGATCATCTCGCTCTCCGGGCGCAACGCGCTGCCGGTGGAGATGGCGATGAACGCGCGGGCGCTGGGGATCAAGGTCATCGGGGTGACCTCGGTGGCGTACACGAAGGAGACGAAGTCCCGGCACGCCTCGGGCAGCTACCTCAAGGACCACTGCGACATCGTGCTCGACAGCCGCATCGCGGTGGGCGACGCCGAGCTCACCTTCGACGGGGTCGACGCGCCCTTCGCGCCCGCCTCGACCGTGGTCACCAGCGCGCTGATGCAGGCGATGATGGCCACCGCGGCGGGCGAGCTGGCCCGGCGCGGCATCGAGCCGCCGCTGCTGCGGTCCGGAAACGTCGACGGCGGCCACGAGTGGAACGGGCGCGTCATGACGGAGTACGGCGACCGGATCTTCTACCGGCACTGACACTCCTGCTGACCCCTGCAGACCCGCTCCAGCGGGTTACCGGGCACCGCTCCGCAGGCTCTGTGCCAGGTCGACCGCCGACGCCACCCGGACCGCGACGCTCTCCGCGTACACGGCGTCCGGCCGTTCGAAGGCACTGCGGCTCGGCCCGCGCAGAAAGGTGACCACGCCGAGTGTCCGCCCCCGGCTGCGCAGCACCGTGCACAGCGCGTGCACGGTGGACTCGGGCCACTGCCGGTCCGTCGCCCACTCGCCCGCCGCGGGCCCGGCCGCCGGCGCGCTCGCGCGCACCGCGCCGATCCGGTCCACGGCCTGGAACGCCGGGTGCCCGGTCGGATAGCGCACCGGCACGGAGGCGCCGGCCACCGGCAGACACGGTCCGTCCACCTCGCCGGACGGCGTCGCGGCAGCCCGGACCAGCCGCCCGCAGGGCTCCCCGGTGGTCTTGTCGACCAGCGCGATGTCGATCAGCGCGTGGTCGGCGAAGCCTGCGAGCGCGTAGTCCAGATATGACGCGGCCGCTTCCATCGGGTTCTCGCACTCGGCGGCCGCATGCGACGCCCGGTGCAGCTGATTGCCGCGAAAGCGCAGCCGGCTCGACTCCTGCTCGGCCAGCTTGGCCTCGGTGACGTCCCGGAACAACCAGCCGACGCCGAGCGGCACCGGTGACTCGGCGAGCGGTGAGGCCAGCCGCAGGAATCCGCTGCGCCAGCATCGCCGCCGTTCACCCTCCGCGGTCCGCAGTGTCACCCACAGCTCGGTGGGGGCGGGCAGCGCGCCCTCGGCCAGCACGTGGTGCAGCGCGCCCTCCAGTTCGTCCACCCCCTGCACGATCAGTTCGCCCAGGGGCCGCCCCAGCAGGGTGGTACGGCCGGCGCTCAGCGCCCGCGCCGCGTGGGCGTTCACCACGGTCGGCCGCAGATCGACATCGACCAGCACGACACCCCACGCCGCGTCGTCGAACATCGCCTCGCTGAGCGCTATCCCCCGCTCCAGATCGATCTGGGCGTGCACCTCGCCGAAGGCGCAGTACACCCCGGCGGGCGCACCGTCGGCGCCGCGCACCCCGGCCGACTGGGTCCGCACCAGCACCCGGCCGCCGTCCTTGCGCAGCAGCGCGAACTCGTGGACCTGCCGGCCCTGGCCGGTCATCGCGGCCATCAGCCGCCCCTGCACCTCGTCGGCGTCGGCGGTCCGCGCCGCCCAGCCCTCGAAGCCGGTACGCCCGACGGCCTCCTCGGCGGACCAGCCCAGGATCCGCTCGGCCTCGCGGTTCCAATGGGTGATCACGCCGTCCGCGTCGAACGCGCAGAGCGCGGCGTCCATCCCGTCGAGCAGCGCGGCCAGCAGATCGGAGCCTGCCCCGCCGGATTCGGCAGCCGGTTCCTGATCCGGTCCGGCCCCGCCGGCCGCTCCGGATCCCCCGCCCGGCTCCGGCTCGTCGGGCCCCAGCGCGCTGGTCGCCTCGATCCGGGAAGCACTCACCTGGTACCCCCAACAGGACGTGTCCGCTGCATGTACTGCACGTACCGCACGTCGGATCATTCAACGCGAACGTGATGCGCCCCACACCACGTTCGGTGAAAAATTTGCGTCCCGATAAATCACTTGAGCCGCGTCGGGGCGGTGCCTAATGTGGGTGTCACGCCGAAAGGAGGTGGTTCGGAAGTGAAGTCTTCTCGGACTCGCGAGGTGGCTGCGGGCTGACGGCCCGTCGTCGCACTCTGTGCAGTGCCGGCAGACCGCCGGCCAATCCCAAGCAGTCACCGACCCGCGGGCTCGCCGGTAAGTCCGGCCGGCTCCTCTCCGGAGGAACCAGAGCCCGCGGGTTTCTGCGTTCCCCGGTGGCTACGGACAGAGCCGCTCCACCCGCCAGCCACCGCCGCTGCCGCCCACGAATCGCAGCCGGTCGTGCAGCCGGTTCTCGTGCCCCTGCCAGAACTCCACCGTCTCGGGAACGACCCGGTAACCACCCCACTCGGGCGGCACCGGCACCGCACTGCCTTCCGGGTAACGCTCCGCCAACTCCTGATAACGGTCCGTCAGTTCTTCCCGCGTCTCGATGACCGACGACTGGGCGCTCGCCCAGGCGCCGAGCTGAGAGCCGTGCGGACGGGTACGGAAGTAGGCGACCGTCTCCTCCCGGGGAATCCGGGCGGCCGTGCCCGTGACGATGACCTGCCGGGCGATCCGGTGCCAGGGAAAGAGCAGCGTCACCGCCGGATTGGCGGCGAGTTCGCGGCCCTTGCGCGAGCCGTAATTGGTGAAGAAGACGAAACCGCGCCGGTCATACTGCTTGAGCAGCACGGTGCGCGACGACGGCCGGCCGTCCGGAGCCGCCGTGCCGACCACCATGGCGTTCGGCTCGTACAGACCGGCGTCCACCGCCTCCCCGAACCAGCGGGAGAACTGCTCCATCGGCCCGGGGGCCAGCTCCGACTCGGCCAGGGCTGTGGTGCGGTACTGCTCGCGCATCGCGGCAAGATCCAGATCAGGGTTCGGCACGGGGCCATCCTGCCGCACAGGCGATTTCTCCACGAAAACGCGCCCCAGAAAACGGCGCGCACCCGGCCCCGACGGCTCGGGGCCGGGTGCTGTGTGATCCCGTTGCGTGACCGCCCCTCGTACGGGGCATGACCGGGGAGACCGAACCCGCCGTAACCCCGTTCAAACTTTTCACGCCCCCCGACCGCGTCACGAGGAGCCACCCGATGTCCGCATCTTCTTCCGCCTTTGTCCCCGGCCTCGAAGGAGTCGTCGCATTCGAGACGGAGATCGCCGAACCGGACAAGGAGGGCGGCGCGCTCCGGTACCGAGGCGTCGACATCGAGGATCTGGTCGGCCAGGTCTCCTTCGGGAACGTCTGGGGTCTGCTGGTCGACGGAGCGTTCAACCCCGGCCTGCCGCCGGCCGAGCCCTTCCCCATCCCGGTGCACTCCGGTGACATCCGGGTCGACGTCCAGTCCGCGCTGGCGATGCTCGCCCCTGTGTGGGGGCTCAAGCCGCTGCTGGACATCGATGAGAAGACCGCACGGGACAACCTGGCGCGGGCCGCCGTCATGGCGCTCTCGTACGTGGCGCAGTCGGCGCGTGGCCAGGGCAGCCCGATGGTCCCGCAGAGCGAGATCGACAAGGCCGGGTCGATCGTCGAGCGCTTCATGATCCGCTGGCGCGGCGAGCCGGACCCGAAGCACGTCAAGGCCGTCGACGCGTACTGGACCTCGGCCGCCGAGCACGGCATGAACGCCTCCACCTTCACCGCCCGGGTCATCGCCTCCACCGGCGCCGATGTCGCGGCCGCGCTGTCCGGCGCGGTGGGTGCGATGTCAGGACCGCTGCACGGCGGCGCGCCGTCGCGGGTGCTCGGCATGATCGAGGAGATCGAACGCACGGGTGACGCGAGCGCCTACGTGAAACGGGCCCTGGACCGTGGCGATCGCCTGATGGGCTTCGGCCACCGCGTCTACCGCGCCGAGGACCCCCGCGCCCGCGTCCTGCGCCGCACGGCCAAGGAACTCGGCGCCCCGCGCTTCGAGGTCGCCGAAGCCTTGGAGAAGGCCGCCCTGGAGGAGCTGCACGCCCGCCGCCCGGACCGGGTACTGGCCACCAACGTGGAGTTCTGGGCGGCCATCATGCTCGACTTCGCGGAAGTCCCGGCCCACATGTTCACCTCGATGTTCACCTGCGCCCGTACGGCGGGCTGGTCCGCACACATCCTGGAACAGAAGCGGACGGGCCGCCTGGTGCGGCCGTCGGCTCGCTACGTGGGACCGGGCGTCCGCGACCCCCGGGAGGTCGAGGGGTACGAGCAGTTGGCAGAACTGGGGAATTGAATCCCACGGCTTGCCTCGTAGCGCTCGGGGCGCGGGACCCGGGACACACGGGGCCCGGGCCCCGGGCCCTTGACGGCGGGCGACCCGCAGCCCTGTCAGGCCGGTTAATCGGATCGCCTCGTGACGAGGCGCTTCCTATACTCGCGGGCATGTTGCAGCTGGAGCGGCTCCGGGCCGACCACGCGCCTGCTCTGCTGGCGTTCGAGGAAGAGAACCGGGAGTACTTCGCACGGACGGTGCCGGATCGCGGGGACGCGTACTTCGCCGACTTCGCCGCCCTTCTTCGTGCCCGGCTCGACGAGCAGGAGGCCGGCGTGTGTCACTTCCACGTCATCCTGGACGACCGGGGGGGACTGATCGGCCGCGTCAATATCGTGGACGTCGAGGACGGCGACGCTGACCTCGGCTACCGGATCGGTGAGCGCGCCGCGGGCCGGGGCGTCGCGACGGCGGCGGTCGACGAGGTGTGCCGCCTGGCGGCCACCGAGTACGGGCTCTCCGTACTCCACGCGGGAACCACCCTGGACAACCGGGCATCGGCGGCGGTGCTCGCCCGCAACGGGTTCGTCGCGATAGGAGACGTCACCCTCAGCGGGCACCCCGGCGTGCGGTACCGGCGCCGGCTCGTGGCAGCGCGTTGACGCACCCGCCACCGCACGGCCCGCTGTGTATGGTCGGCTGATCAGACGATCATGGGGGGATTCGATGTTCAGGTCTTCAGCGCGGGGCGCGGCCGTTGTCGCCGTGGCCCTGGCCGCGCTCTGCGTTTCCTGCGGCACGACGCCGAAGGCCGAGGGGTCGGCCGGTACGGCGGCCGACTCGCCCGCCTCGTTCTCGGCGCCCGCGAAGCCGCGGCCGCCTCCGTACCGTCCTCGGCGCCCGTTCCGGTAACGGCGGAAAAGGTCCGCGACGCCTTCGCCGGGCTTCAGGCGACCCTGCGCGACTCGTGCACCCCGGGCAACTGCGCCTACTTCCTCGGGCGGGTCTATGACGAACTGCACCGGACGGACCGGGCCATGAAGGCGGACCCGCAAGGACCCGGCCACTTCTCCGAGCCGATCGCCCTGATCAAGAAACTCGACGCGCAGCTCGGCGGTGACCGGTCCTTCGAGAACCTGAAGAGCCACCAGGACGCGCTGATCGGCACCCGCGACACGATCAACACCTGGATGCAGGGCCACCCCGAGGACTACCGCTGACGCGCCTGCGCGTCAGCGGAGCAACCCCCCGACGGGATCAGACCGTGCCGTTCTGCCACCACCAGGCCCGGCCGAGGTCGGCACGGCTGTCGACGTGCTGGTGGTCCTCGGTGTAGGTCTCCAGTCCGGAGAACCCACAGGTCTCCGCCTTCTGGTAGACCGTGCGGTTGGAAACGCCCGAAACGCCCAGGTCGGCGGCGGTGCCGTACAGGTGCATGCTGTCGCTGGCCCCGCCCACGTCGGCGTTGTGCTGGATACTGCGGAAGCCGGAGTTGACGGTGATGGCCGTGTTGCCGAGCTTCTTGCGCAGTGCTTCGAGTTTGTACATGGCGCGCCGCACGTTCTCCTTGGTGGCGGCCGAACTCAGCTTTCCGCCGGAGAAGGTGCCGCTGACTCGGTCGGTGAACTCGCTCCAGTCGAAGTGGACGGTCGAACCGTCGGACTGCTGGAGGGCGTTGAGCTTCGACTGGGTGGCCGGGCCGACCACGCCGTCGGCGCTGAGGCCGTAGGCGGCCTGGAACCGGCGTACCGCGGCCGCCGTTCCCGCACCGAAGTCACCGTCGATGGCCACCCTGGTCTGTCTCGGGCTGTCCGCCGCCCACCCGGCGACCCTGATCTGGAGTTCCGTCACGTCGGCCCCGGTCGCGCCCTGGCTGAGTGTGCGGGACCACGCGTACGCGTACGCGGTCCCGGTCGGCAGCAGCGGAATGAGGGTCACCGCGGCAGTCGCGGCGAGCGCACCGCGCAGCAGGGCGCGTCGGCCGGCAGCGGAGGGGAGCGCGGAGCCGGATCGGGAGGGAGTCATCGTTGTCCTTTCCGAGCGAAAATGGAATTGGCACGTCCATGACAGCCGCCAATGTACGCGCGTAGAACGGTCACGTGAAGAGGGTGTCAGCTGCAGCAGGTCCTCGCCGATCCGAAGTGGACCGGCGCCCTCACCGACGCGGACCGGCGGGCACCGGGCACCGGGCACCGGGTGCGGAACTGCCCCGGCAGGCCCGGCACGTCACCGGACTCCCCCACGACGGAAACTCGGATGCGGGTGCCGAACCGCACCCCTAGGCTGCGCTCGCGGGAACAGCGAGGCGCCGTATCGCACGTCAGGGGAGCGGAGATACCCGGGATATGACCAGTCAACTGTTCGCGATCTGCTTCAATGCGACCCGGCCGTCGGGCCTGGCGCGGTTCTGGTCCCGGCTCCTGGGCTGGGAGTTGGCCGACGGTACGGACGACGATGCCGCGATCCTGCCCCCTGATGCCGCCGGGTTCCGGATCCGTTTCCTGCCGAGCCAGGAGCCGAAGACCGGCCAGAACCGGGCACACTTCGACCTGACGAGCACCTCCCCGGAGAATCAGCAGCAGACGGTGGCCAGGGCGCTGGAATTCGGCGGGCAACACATCGACGTGGGCCAACTCGGGGACGAGGGGCATGTGGTGCTCGCCGATCCGGACGGCAACGAGTTTTGCGTCATCGAGGCGGGCAACAAGTTCCTCGCCGACACCGGCTTCATCGGAGCACTGGCCTGCGACGGTACGCAGCAGGTCGGTTACTTCTGGAGCGAGGCGCTGCGGTGGCCGCTGGTCTGGGACCAGGACCAGGAGACCGCGATCCAATCCCCGAGCGGCGGTACGAAGATCACGTGGGGTGGTCCTCCGGTGGCGCCGAAGACGGGCCCGAACAGGCTGTACTTCGAGCTGGCGCTCCCCGCCGACGCCGACCGGGAGGCGGAGATCGACCGTCTGATCTCGCTCGGCGCGACGCGCACCGGCACCGGCACCGGAGACAGCGGCCGGACGCTGATGCTCGACCCCGACGGCAACGAGTTCTCCGTACGGAAGCCGCGGTAGCGGCACGCGTTCCGCGGGCTCGCGGTGCCTGCCCGCACCGAAGAGGACGGCGGCCCGGCGGACGCGGGCGACGAGGCCGATGACCGCGTTGACGGCTCAGCACCGGGTGGGTGCTCAGCCCAGTGCGTGGTCCAGCAGCCGCGCCCACTGGGCGACGACCCGACGCCGGCGGGCGGTGTCGTCGGTGAGTACGTTGGCGAGGCCCAGGCCGCGGGCCATGTCGAGGAGACCCTGGACCGTTTCGCGTACGCCGGGGCGGGACTCGTCGGCGTCGAGGAGTTCGACGGCGATGCGGTGGGTCTCCCGGCCCACCCGCGCCTCGAGTTCCGTGACGCGGGGGCGGAGCTGGTCCTCGTTGGAGGCGGCGACCCAGAGCTGGAGGGCGGCGCGGAAGAGCGGGCCGGTGTAGAGGTCGACGAGGGCGGCGACGACGGCCGTGCGGTCCTGGACGGGCAGCGCGCGCAGAGCGGTGGAACGCTCCTCGGCGACGTACTCGACGGCGGCGGTGAAGAGGTCCTCGCGGGTGGGGAAGTGGTGCTGGGCGGCGCCCCGCGAGACGCCCGCGCGTTCGGCCACGGCGGCGACCGTGGAGCCGGCCCAGCCGTGTTCGGCCAGGCTGGAGACGGCGGCCGCCAGCAGGCGCTGCCGGGTGGCGCGGCTGCGGTCCTGTTTCGGGCCGCGGTCGGCGGACCTGGTCACAGCACCCATGCGGGTTCCCGTCGTTCGAGGAAGGCCTGCACGCCTTCGCGGGCCTCCGCCGAGGCGAAGAGGGCCGCCGAGCGGGCGATCAGGGCTTCCGTGTTGCGGTCGAAGTCCTCCAGTACGGTAGCGGTGACCAGGGACTTCGACGCGGCCAGGCCCTGGGGTGAGGCCCGGCGCAGCCCGTCGAGCACGGGGGCGAGGGCGTCGTCCACATCGTCCGCCGCCTCGGTGATCAGGCCGGTACGGGCGGCTTCGGCGGCATCGAAACGTTCCCCGGTCAGGTAGTAGCGGCCCGCGGCCCGCGGGTCCATTCGGGGCAGCAGCGGCATCGAGATGACGGCGGGGGCCAGGCCGAGCCGGGACTCGGTGAAGGCGAAGGTCGCGGCGGGACCGGCCACCGCGATGTCGCAGGACCCGAGCAGGCCGAGGCCGCCGGCCCTGGCGTGCCCGGTGACCCGGGCGACCACCGGTACGGGGTGCGCGACGACGGCCCGCAGCAGCGCGACGAACGCCGCCGGGTCGGCCGGCCCCGTGAGGTCCGCGCCCGCACAGAAGGTGTTCCCGGTGTGGGTCAGGACCACCGCCCGTACGGAGTCGTCGACGGCCGCCAGCGCCTCCGCCAGCTCGCCCACCAACTGGGCGGAGAGCGCGTTGCGGTTCACCGGCGAGTCCAGCGTCAGCGTGGTGACGCCCCGGTCGTGGGCCGTACGGACCGTCTGCGGTGCGAGCGTCACGTGGTGCTCCTCCTCCGTGGGTCGAGGCATCGGGGTGCAGGTGTGGGGATGTCAGTAGGACTTGGGGAGGCCCAGCGACTGGTGGGAGACGAAGTTGAGGATCATCTCCCTGCTGACCGGTGCGATCCGGGCCACCCGGGACGCGGTGATCAGCGAGGCCAGCCCGTACTCGCGGGTGAGTCCGTTGCCGCCGAGGGTGTGCACGGACTGGTCGACGGCCTTCACGCAGGCTTCGCCGGCTGCGTACTTGGCCATGTTGGCGGCCTCGCCCGCGCCGAGGTCGTCCCCCGCGTCGTACAGCGCGGCCGCCTTCTGCATCATCAACCGGGCCAGTTCCAGCTCGATGTGGGCCTGCGCGAGCGGGTGCGCGATGGCCTGGTGGGCGCCGATCGGCTCCTTCCAGACCTGCCGGGTCTTCGCGTACTCGACGGCCTTCGCCAGGGCGTAGCGGCCCATGCCGATGCCGAAGGCGGCGGTCATGATGCGTTCGGGGTTCAGCCCGGCGAAGAGCTGCAGCAGACCGGCGTCCTCGTCGCCGACCAGCGCGTCGGCAGGCAACCGTACGTCGTCCAGGGTCAGCTCGAACTGCTTCTCCTGCGCCCGGAGTTCCATGTCGATCGGCGAGCGGCGGAAGCCGGGCGCGTCGCGGGGCACGAGGAAGAGGCACGGTTTGAGCCGACCCGTTTTCGCGTCCTCGGTGCGGCCGACGATGAGCGTCGCGTCAGCGATGTCGACCCCGGAGACGAACACCTTGCGTCCGGTGAGCACCCAGCCCCCGGTGTCGTCCCGGCGGGCGGTGGTGGTGATGCGGTGCGAGTTGGATCCGGCGTCGGGTTCGGTGATGCCGAAGGCCAGTGTGAGGCTGCCGTCGGCGAGTCCGGGCAGCCAGCGCTGCTTCTGCTCGTCGGTGCCGAAGCGGGCGATGACGGTGCCGCAGATGGCGGGCGACACGATCATCATCAGCAGCGGGCAGCCGGCCGCGCCCAACTCCTCCAGGACGATGGACAGCTCGGCTATGCCGCCGCCCCCGCCGCCGTACTCCTCGGGGAGGCTGACGCCGAGGTAGCCGAGTTTCGCGGCGTCGGCCCACAGCGACTGCCGGTCGTACGCGTGCGGGGTGTCGCCCGCATGGTGTCGGCCGAGGGCGCCGACGGCGGAGCGCAGCGCCCGGCGCTCCTCGGTTTCGAGTGCGGTGCTCACAGCATGGCTCATAGGGACTCTTCCTCCGGTACGTCGTGCACGACGGCGAGCAGCGCGCCGACCTCGACCTGGCGGCCGGGGGTGGCGTGCAGTGCGGTGAGGGTGCCGGAGGCGGGAGCGACGATCCGGTGCTCCATCTTCATGGCCTCCAGCCAGAGCAGTGGTGTGCCGGCCTCGACGTGGTCACCGACCGCGACCCTGCCCACCCTGACCACCGTCCCCGGCATGGGAGCGAGCAGCGACCCGGGCGCGGTACGGGTGGCCGGATCGGGGAAGCGGGGCAGCCGGGTGAGGGTGTGCGGGCCGACGAAGGTGCGGTCACCGGCCACAGCGACGTCGAAGTGGCGCAGTACGCCGTCCACTTCGAGGGCGACCCGGTCGGGGGTGGCGGAGTGCAGCCGGACACCGGGGAAGTCGGCGGCGATCAGGCCGTCCCGGGTGATCCGGTAGCGGATCTCGTACTCGGCGCCGTCCGGTTCGGAGCGGTAGCGCTTCCGTTGCGGCTGGGACGGTACGTTCCGCCAGCCGCCGCCGATCCGCCCGCCGCCGACGCGCCCGCCGTCCGTCCCCCGCCCGCCGGGCCGTGCCCCGGACGCGTCCGCGAGCGCCGCCGCGAGGCCGGCCAGGGGGTCGGGGGTGGGCGCGGTGAGCTCCGGCAGGTGGCGGTCGTAGAAGCCGGTGTCGAGCCGGGCCGCGGCGAAGTCCGGGTGGCGCAGCGACCGTACGAGCAGCTCGCGGTTGGTGGCCGGGCCGTGGATCCGGGCCCGGCTCAGCGCATGAGCCAGTTTGCGGACGGCCTCGGTGCGGGTGGCGGCGTGCGCGATGACCTTGGCGAGCATCGGGTCGTAGTGCACGCCGATGGTGTCGCCGGCGGCGTAACCGCTGTCGAGACGCGCACCGGGCACGTCCAGGCGGTGCAGTACGCCGGTCTGCGGCGCCCATCCCCGGGCCGGGTCCTCCGCGTACAGCCGGGCCTCCACGGCGTGGCCGTGCGGTTCGGGTTCGGCGGACGGCAGCGGTTCGCCCTGCGCGATCCTGATCTGCAGCGCGACCAGGTCGGTGGAGAACACCGCTTCGGTCACCGGGTGTTCGACCTGCAGGCGGGTGTTCATCTCCAGGAAATGGGCGCGCTCGCCGTCCTCCGCGACCAGGAACTCGACCGTCCCGGCCCCCCGGTAGTCCACCGCGCGGGCCGCCGCGACCGCGGACTCCCGGAGCGTGCGGCGCAGCGCGCCGGAGAGGCCGGGCGCCGGGGATTCCTCGATGACCTTCTGGTGCCGGCGCTGCAGCGAACAGTCGCGGGTGCCCAGCGCCCATACGGTGCCGTGCCCGTCGGCGACGATCTGCACCTCGACATGCCGGCCGCGCTCCACATACGGCTCGGCGAACACCTCGCCGTCCCCGAAGGCCGACCGCGCCTCGGCGACCGCCGCCTCCAACTCACCTTCCAGAGCGGCGAGATCACGCACCACCCGCATGCCACGGCCCCCACCGCCGGACGCGGCCTTCAGCAGCAACGGCAGATTTTCGGCGGTGGCCGCGTCGAGGTCGACCGGGGCCAGCAGCGGCACCCCCGCGTCGGCCATGAGTTTCTTGGCGCGGGTCTTGGACGCCATGGCCTCGATGGCGTCGGCGGACGGCCCGATCCAGGTGAGCCCGGCTCCGGTCACCGCGCGGGCGAAGCCGGCGTTCTCGGACAGGAAGCCGTACCCCGGGTGGACGGCGTCGGAGCCCGCCGTGCGGGCTGCCGCGACGATCAGGTCGCCGCGCAGATAGGTGTCCGCCGGGGCCGCGCCCGGCAGCCGTACCGCCGTGTCCGCCTCCCGTACGTGGCGGGCGTCCGCGTCCGCGTCGGAGTACACGGCCACGGTGGCGATGCCCAGGTCACGGCAGGTGCGGAGGATCCGGCAGGCGATCTCGCCCCGGTTGGCCACGAGCAGTGTGCGAATCATGCGGGCCTCACATCCGGAAGACGCCGAAGCCGCCGCGGGCGCCCTCGACCGGTGCGTTGTGGACGGCGGACAGGCACAGTCCGAGGACGGTCCTGGTGTCGCGCGGGTCGATGATCCCGTCGTCGTACAGCCGCCCGGACAGGAACATCGGCAGCGACTCCGCCTCGACCTGCTGCTCGACCATGGCGCGCAGCGCCGCGTCGGACTCGTCGTCGTAGGGGCGGCCCTTGGCCTGCGCGGAGGCCCGGGCGACGATCGACAAGACGCCCGCCAGCTGCTGCGGCCCCATCACGGCCGATTTGGCGCTCGGCCAGGCGAAGAGGAACCGCGGGTCGTAGGCACGGCCGCACATGCCGTAGTGGCCGGCCCCGTAGGAGGCGCCCATCAGGACGGAGAGGTGCGGGACCCGTGAGTTCGAGACCGCGTTGATCATCATCGCGCCGTGTTTGACGATGCCGCCCTGCTCGTACTCCTTGCCGACCATGTAGCCGGTGGTGTTGTGCAGGAAGATCAGCGGGATGTCCCGCTGGTTCGCGAGCTGGATGAACTGGGCGGCCTTCTGTGACTCCGCGGAGAACAGCACGCCCTGGGCGTTGGCGAGGATGCCGACCGGATAGCCGTGCAGCTCCGACCAGCCGGTGACCAGGCTCGGCCCGTACAGCGGCTTGAACTCGTCGAAGTCCGAAGCGTCGGTGATCCTGACGATGACCTCGCGGGGATCGAACGGGACCTTCAGGTCCTCCGGGACGATGCCGAGCAGTTCGTCCTCTTCGTACTTCGGTACGGCGGCGGGTCCTGGCGGATCGGGGTGCGCCTTACGCCAGTTGAGGCGGGCGACGACCCTGCGCGCCTGGCGGAGGGCGTCCGGTTCGTCGTGCGCGAGGTAGTCCGCGAGGCCGGAGACCCGGGCGTGCATCTCGGCGCCGCCGAGCGACTCGTCGTCGGACTCCTCGCCGGTGGCCATCTTGACCAGCGGCGGTCCGCCGAGAAAGACCTTGGAGCGCTCCTTGATCATGATCACGTGGTCGGACATGCCGGGTACGTACGCGCCGCCCGCTGTGGAGTTGCCGAAGACGACGGCCACGGTGGGGATACCGGCGGCGGAGAGCCGGGTGAGGTCGCGGAAGAGCGCGCCGCCCGGGATGAAGATCTCCTTCTGGGAGGGCAGGTCCGCCCCGCCGGACTCGACCAGGCTGATGGTGGGCAGCCGGTTGGCGTGGGCGATCTCGTTGGCCCGCAGGGCCTTCTTCAGCGTCCACGGGTTGCTGGCGCCGCCGCGCACGGTCGGGTCGTTCGCGGTGATCAGGCACTCCACGCCTTCGACGGTGCCGATGCCGGTGACGAGCGAGGCACCCAGCGGGTAGTCGCTGCCCCAGGCGGCGAGCGGGGAGAGCTCGAGGAAGGGGGTGTCCTCGTCGATCAGCAGCTCGATGCGCTCACGGACGAGCAGCTTCCCGCGCTCGTGGTGGCGGGCGACGTACTTCTCGCCGCCGCCCGCGAGGGCCTTGGTGTGCTCGGCGTCCAGCGCGGCCAGCTTGGTGAGCATCGCCCGGCGGTGGGCGGTGTACTCGGGCGACGCGGGGTCGACTGCGGTACGCAGTGCGGTCATCGGCCCGCCTTCCTCTCCCCGGCCATCAGGGCCTCAGGTATGTCGAGTTCGCGGGAGCGCAGCCACTCCCCCAGTGCCTTGGCCTGCGGGTCGAACCGGGCCTGGGCGGCGACTCCTTCGCCCAGCAGTCCCTCGACCACGAAGTTCAGCGCCCACAGCTTCGGCAGCACGTGCCGGGTGACCGGCAAACCGGCGGTCTCCGGAAGCAGTTCCCGGAAGCGGTCCACCGTCAGGGTGTGCGCGAGCCATCGCCAGGCGTCGTCCGTACGCACCCACACCCCCACGTTCGCGTCGCCGCCCTTGTCCCCGCTGCGGGCCCCGGCGACCAGGCCGAGCGGCGCCCGGCGCACGGGGCCGGCCGGGAGCGGTTCGGGCAGGGCGGGTTCCGGGGCCGGTTCCAGTACCCGGGTCGTTGCCACCGGTGGCGTCTGCACCCGGGTGCCGTCCGGGAGTACGGCCACCGGCTCGACCTCCGCACGGTCCACGTACACCGCGTCGAAGACCCCGTACGGCGCGCCCTTGCCGGGCGGAGCGGTCACATGGAATCCGGGGTAACTCCCCAGCGCCAGCTCGATCGCCGCTCCGCTGACGCTCCGGCCGACCACCTCGGCCGAGGGGTCCCGCACCACGAGCCGCAGCAGTGCGCTCGCGCACTCCTCGGTCGGCGCGTCGGCCCGGTCGGTCCTCGACAGCTCCCAACGGATTTCGGCAGGCGCCGGCTTACCGAGTGCCGCCGCCATCTGCTCCCTCACCAGGGCCGCCTTCGCCTCGACGTCAAGCCCGGTGAGGACGAACACCACCTCGTTGCGCCAGCCGCCGATCCGGTTCAGCCCGGCCTTGAGCGCCGGCGGGGGTGCCTCACCGCGTACGCCGTCGATCCGGACCCGGTCAGGGCCCTGCTGCGTCAGCCGTACCGTGTCGAGCCGCGCCGTGACGTCGGGCCCCGGATAGCGGGCGCCGCCCGTCTCGTACAGCAGCTGCGCGGTGACGGTGCCGACGTCGACGACACCACCCGTACCGGGGTGCTTGGTGATCACTGCCGAGCCGTCCTCGGACAACTCGGCCAGTGGGAAGCCGGGACGCCGTACGTCGTGCTCCGCGAAGAACGAGTAGTTGCCGCCGGTCGCCTGGGTCCCGCACTCGAGTACGTGCCCGGCGACCACCGCTCCGGCCAGCCGGTCGAGGTCCCCGGGGCCCCATCCGAAGTGCCAGACCGCCGGCCCGGTGACCAGGGCCGCGTCCGTCACCCGGCCGGTGACCACGACCTCCGCGCCCGCCCGCAGGCACTCCGCGATGGCTGCTCCGCCCAGATAGGCGTTGGCGGTGAGCGCACCCTCGGGCAGCGGCAGTGCGTCGCCCTCGACATGCGCGACGCGCACCGCGACGCCGAGCCGCTCGCCCAACGCCCGTATCGCGTCGGCGAGTCCGGCGGGGTTGAGGCCGCCGGCGTTGCTGACGATCCGCACGCCCCGGTCACGGGCCTCCCCGAGGCTCTCCTCCAACTGGCGCAGAAACGTACGGGCGTAGCCGAGCCGGGGGTCCTTCAGCCGGTCGCGGCCGAGGATCAGCATGGTCAGCTCGGCCAGATAGTCCCCGGTGAGGACGTCCAGCGGGCCACCGGTGAGCATCTCCCGCAGCGCGTCGAAGCGGTCGCCGTAGAACCCGGACGCGTTGCCGATCCGCAGCGGCCTCACGCTTCCCCCTTCGGCGCGCGGCCCGCGCCGGGTGGCCCGGCGAAGGCCTGCGCGATGTCCAGCCACTGCTCGGCGTCGGCTCCCTCGGCGCGTACCGCGAGGTCGTCGCGGTGCGAGCGCTGGGTCACCAGCAGGCAGAAATCCAACGCCGGCCCGGACACCCGCTGCACCGCGTCCACCGGCCCGTAATTCCAGAGCGCCCCGTCCGGCGCGGTCAGCTCGACCCGGAACTCCTCGCCGGGCGCCGCCAGACCCCGTACCGAGAACGCGAAGTCGCGCGCCCGCACCCCGATCCGCGCCACATGCCGCAGCCGCGCCGTCGGCTCGCGCCGCACGCCCAGCGTGTCGGCGATGTCCTGGCCGTGCGCCCAGGTCTCCATCAGCCGCCCGGTCGCCATCGAAGCCGTGCTCATCGGCGGCCCGTACCACGGGAACCGTGCGCCGGGTGGCGCGGTCCGCAGCGCCCGCAGCAGCTGTTCGCGCCCGGCCCGCCACTGTGCCAGCAGCTCGGGCGCGGGCAGCCGCGCGCCGGCCGCCGCCCCCTCGTCCACGAAGGTGTCGGGGGCGGCCAGCGCCTTCCCGACCTCCCCCGCGAACGCCGCCGCATCGGTCACGGCGAGCAGCGCGACCCGGTCGGTCCAGGCCAGGTGGGCGATCTGGTGCGCGATGCTCCAGCCGGGCGCGGGGGTGGGCAGCGCCCACTGCTCTTCGGCCAACCCGGTTACCAGCAGGTCGAGTTCGTCACCTTCGCTGCACACATCGTCCAGCACGGCTGCTGCATCGGACACGGGCGCTCCCTCCGGGACACGACTTCGTGCCCCGGAGCATGGCAGCGGTCCGAGAAACAATCAAGCGTGCTTGCATTTTTTTCTGGTGTGTCTCGCGCGGACCCGGTCAGCTGCCGACGTACGCCGCGAGGTGCTCGCCGGTGAGGGTGGAGCGGGCGGCGACGAGGTCGGCGGGCGTGCCCTCGAAGACGACCCGGCCGCCGTCGTGGCCGGCGCCGGGCCCGAGGTCGACGATCCAGTCGGCGTGCGCCATGACCGCCTGGTGGTGCTCGATGACGATGACCGACTTACCGGAGTCGACGAGCCGGTCCAGCAGCCCGAGCAGCTGCTCGACGTCGGCGAGGTGCAGGCCGGCGGTCGGCTCGTCGAGGACGTAGACGCCGCCCTTCTCGGCCATGTGGGTGGCCAGCTTGAGCCGCTGCCGCTCGCCGCCGGACAGCGTGGTGAGCGGCTGGCCGAGGCTGAGATAACCGAGCCCGACGTCGGCGAGCCGCTCGAGGACGGCGTGCGCGGCCGGAGTGCGCGCCTCGCCGGACCCGAAGAACTCCTTGGCCTCCGCCACCGACATCGCGAGCACCTCGCTGATGTCGCGGCCGCCGAGGTGGTGGTCGAGCACCGACGCCTCGAACCGCTTCCCCTCGCACACCTCGCAGGTGGTGGCGACACCGGCCATGATCGCCAGATCGGTGTAGACGACGCCGGCGCCGTTGCAGTTGGGACAGGCGCCCTCCGAGTTGGCGCTGAACAGCGCCGGCTTCACGCCGTTGGCCTTCGCGAACGCCTTACGGATCGGGTCGAGCAGTCCGGTGTACGTCGCCGGGTTACTGCGCCGCGAGCCCTTGATGGCCGCCTGGTCGATCGACACCACGCCGTCCCGGCCCGACACCGATCCCTGGATCAGCGAGCTCTTGCCCGAGCCCGCCACCCCGGTGACGACGACCAGCGCGCCGAGCGGGATGTCGACGTCGACGTCGCGCAGGTTGTGGGTCGTCGCGCCCCGGATCTCCAGCGTGCCGGTGGGCTTGCGTACCGTCTCCTTGAGAGAGGCCCGGTCGTCGAAGTGGCGGCCGGTGATGGTGCCACTGGCCCGCAGCCCCTCGACGGTGCCCTCGAAGCAGACGGTGCCGCCAGCCGTACCGGCGCCGGGGCCGAGGTCGACGACGTGGTCGGCGATCGCGATCGCCTCCGGCTTGTGCTCCACGACGAGCACCGTGTTGCCCTTGTCGCGCAGCCGCAGCAGCAGATCGTTCATCCGCTGGATGTCGTGCGGGTGCAGACCGACGGTCGGCTCGTCGAAGACATAGGTGACATCGGTCAGCGACGAACCGAGGTGGCGGATCATCTTGGTGCGCTGTGCCTCACCTCCCGAGAGGGTGCCGGACGACCGGTCCAGCGAGAGGTAGCCGAGCCCGATTTCGACGAACGAGTCGAGCGTCTCGCCCAGCGCCGTCAGCAGCGGAGCCACCGTCCCCCGCCCGTACGCGCGGGCGGTACCCCCAAGATCGTCCAGGCCCCGCACCCAGGCGGCCAGGTCGCTGATCTGCATCGCGCACGCGTCGGCGATGTTGATGCCGCCGATCCGTGAGGACCGGGCCCCTTCGCTGAGCCGGGTGCCGCCGCACTCGGGGCAGTCGGTGAAGGTGACCGCGCGTTCCACGAACGCCCGGACGTGCGGCTGCATCGCCTCCTTGTCCTTGGCGAGCATCGATTTCTGGACCCGGAGGATGAGCCCCTCGTAGGTCATGTTGATGCCCTCGATCTTCATCCTGACCGGCTCATGGTGGAGGAAGTCGTGCAGCTCCTTCTTGGTGTACTCGGCGATCGGCTTGTCCGGGTCGACGAAGCCCGACGCGCTGAAGAGCCGGTAGTTCCAGCCGCCCGCCTTGTAGCCGGGGATCGTCAGCGCGCCCTCGTTGAGCGACTTGCTGTCGTCGTACAGCTGCGACAGGTCGATGTCCGTGACCGAGCCCCGGCCCTCGCAGCGCGGACACATGCCACCGATGATGCTGAAGCTGCGACGCTCCTTCACGGTCTGTCCGGCGCGCTCCATGGTGACCGCGCCCGCCCCGCTGATCGAGGCGACGTTGAAGGAGAACGCCTTGGGCGAGCCGATGTGCGGCTGCCCGAGCCGGCTGAAGAGGATGCGCAGCATCGCGTTGGCGTCGGTCGCGGTACCGACGGTGGAGCGGGGGTCGCCCCCCAACCGCTGCTGGTCGACGATGATCGCGGTGGTCAACCCGTCGAGCACGTCGACCTCGGGCCGGGCCAGTGTCGGCATGAAGCCCTGCACGAACGTGCTGTAGGTCTCGTTGATCATCCGTTGCGACTCCGCGGCGATCGTGTAGAACACCAGCGAGCTCTTGCCCGAACCGGAGACGCCGGTGAACACGGTCAGCCGCCGCTTCGGGATCTCGACGCTGACGTCCTTGAGGTTGTTCTCGCGTGCGCCGTGCACGCGGATCAGATCGTGACTGTCGGCAACGTGCGGCACGGGCAACTGCGTCTCCGTCCTCGTGGCCTTGCTCATCGTGTCTCCATGTGTCGGGCGCCGGATCTGTCGGGCGGGGCTTCGTGCCGGGCTCTGTCGGGCGGGGCGCTGTCGGGCGGGGCCGCCCACGTCCTGAACGCTAGCCGCGGCCCGGTGTCCGCGCTTCTCGATTCCTGATCTGTTCGGCCGCGGATATCGGTCGCGGCTTTCGCCGCCGTTCCGTCACCCGTACGGACCACACCGGCTGGCTACGGCCTCCCGCCCGGGTGAGCCTTCGGAGAGTGCCCTGCACGGTCCGCACACCGCGCGCACTCCCCGAAAAGACCCACCGGAGGTCCGCCGTGGTCACCTCAGCCCCGTTCCGTCGTACCGCCGTGGCCGTGGTCCTTTCCGGTGCGCTGCTGACCGGGGGGACCGCATGCGGCAGTGCCAGCACGCAGAGCGCGGGGGCTCCTTCATCTGCGTCGCCGACCAGCACCGTCGAGAAGCAGAAGCTGGCCAAGACCCGCTTCGTCGCCAATGCGGGGCTCGCGGCCGGTGCCACCTACGAGTGGATCGTGAAGCCGTACAAAGCGGGCAAGTTCAAGAAGGGCGCGCACCACCGGACGTTCACGGTGATCAAAGCGGGACTGGCCGGTGCGTTCGCGTACAACAGGCTCAAGGCCGCCCTGAAGAACGCCCAGGCGGACCCCACGCTGGCCAAGGCGGTCGCGCCGCTCACCGCGGGTGTCAACTCGCTGAAGAAGCTGCCGAGCAAGCTGCGCGACGGCGACGGCAACGCGGCGGGCACCTTCGACGAGGTGATCAAGTCGGTGAAGGACGCGGGGAAGAGCGCGGGCGCGGAGGTCAAGAACAAGGTGCCCTCCAGCAAGGAGCTGTCCGGGAGCTGATCTGGCCGTGGCGCGGAGCAGGCCGCTGTCCGCCCCGGGCTCGATCCAGGCGCGGGGCCGACCGCCTCATGCGTTCCGCGCGGCAGGGCAGCAACCACCCCCACGTCCAGTCGTGCGGGACCTCAGTCGCGCGGGACTTCTTCCAGCACCCGAAGCGCCACGAACCGTTCCAATTAAGTGACCAGGAGTGAGTCTTGTACCCATCCGTGGTCACTGCGGGTATCCCGAACGGTTTTGGATATCCGACTGGTCTCCCGCGTTCCGGTGTTCCCCGCTCGGGCACGTGCACGTACAGCGGGCTGGAAGCTGCCGCTGCAGCCCTCACCCCGCACGGTGAAACCTCTCAGCCCACGATGCAGGCAGCACCCGCCGCCACCAGTGCGCCCAAGGCGCACCGCGGTTCCTAGTGCTCTGACCGCAAACGTTCGCCGGGGTGGTCATGGCATGGTCAAGTAGTGTCAAGGCCGTGGAGACGACACGTCGGCCCGCCGTGCGGGTGATCTGCCTGGATGCTGCCCAGCGCCTACTACTTCTCCACTGGCGTGATCCGTTTGACGGTGTGATGCTCTGGGAGCCGCCTGGTGGCGGCATCGAACAGGGCGAGACACCGCTGATCGCGGCCCGGCGAGAACTGGCGGAGGAGACCGGCCTGGACCCCACCGCGGTGCGTGACCGGTCTGTGTCGGTCGAACGTGACGTTTGGTGGAAAGGGAAGCGGTATGTCGGGCCGGAGGATTTCTTCGTGGCCCATTTTGCCGAGGAGCGGCCGACGTTGAGTCCAACCGGCCTCCTGCCCGATGAGCAAGTCAATCTCCACAATCACGCCTGGGTCGCGTGGTCCGGCCTGAACACGCTGGCGGATCGAATCGAGCCGCCGGCATTGATGTCTGTTCTCGCTGCCCTGGTGCCGGACGGTCCTTGGCGCGACCGGGTGCGTTGACCGGGAACCCCTACGCTCCATTCCCGCCTCCCGGCACCGTGCCTGCACGTTCCCGGACATCCAAGCGCGCCACACCCCCCGGAAGCCACCAGCAACCCGGTGAACCTATGCGGTCACGGCACTAGCGGTTGATCGATTGGATTTCCTGGACGCTCATGTCCTGGGTGGTCTCGAAGGTTCCATCGGGGAGGTCCCCCTTGGCTCCCCCAGTGCCCTCCCAGGAAATGGCCCAGGTGATCGAAGCCTTGAGCTGATACGGCGTGCCATCGGTGGCCCGCAGGTAGTCGATGCCGCAGGGCGGGGTCTTGTTGGACGAGCCCGGCGTATAAGGAGTGCCGATGGAACCGTCTGCGTTGATCTCGCAGTCACCGGAGGCGGGAAATGTCTCGGCGTCGCGGCTGCCCGGATCCAGATGCAGAGCTACCGGCTTCGCAGTGGTCCTCGCCCACAGGTTGGTGTGCGGTAGTTCCGCGGTGACCTCGATGCTCTTGAACGTGCCCTTGTCCAGCCAGACCCACGTGGGCAGGTTCACCGTTGACCTGGTGGCTGGTTTCAGCTCGATGTCAGTTTCCGGGACCTTGATCCTGTTGTAGGCGTACGCCGCGAGTGTCTCGGGGTCGGGGCTTCCGGGCTGTCAGGAATAGCAGTGCCGGCCTGCCAGAACATTGTGCGTTCGCAGTCCCATGCCGCAAGGTCGTGCTGAAAGCCGTTGTTGACCACCCCACGCCAGAACATTCCGTCCTTGCCAAGGTTGTAGTTCTTGTAACTTGCGTCCCCTTCGCTGTGCGGTTTGCCCTTCTCGTAGTAGTCCACCATCAGTTGTTCGCCCCACAAGAGATTGGGCGTGACGTGTACCAGTCTGCTGTTCGGGTCCTTCTTCAGATGGTCAACCGCAGCCTTCACCTGCTCAGGTGTCGCGGCTGGTTCGTACCAGCACGCCGGGGGCTTCCAGTTGGGGTCGACCGCCGAGAGCCGTCCGGTGGACGCCTTGGACGATGCACCACCCGACTGTTTGACAGTGATGCTCGACTGGCTGACCTGCGCTGTAAGGTCGCTCCCCTGGACGTCACCTTTGGCGGAGTCCGCAGGAGGCGTGTTCCTACCGGTGTCATCGCCTTCGTTTCAGTCCCGGAGCCCGTGATCAGCTTCCGGTGCCATCGCGGAGAACCGTCTGCGCCACCGGCCTCGGAGTGCGGAAGTCAGTGACGGAGCCGGTCGCGCCCGGGCTCGCCCAGGCCGCCGACGAGGCGCGGCGCGTGGAAGGGTGCGTAGCGGGGGGTGGTGCCCAGGTTCAGAGCGGTGGCTGCCGCGTTCAGCTCGGTCGGTCGGGCGGCGTTGTCCCACCTGCCGGTGTCCAGCCGGTGCTCCAAGGCGTGCAGCGCGGCGATCTGCTCGGCCGGCTGGAACGCGCAGTGGCCGGTGCCCTGGACGTAGGCCTGACGCAGCAGGTGGCTGTCACCGGCCTGGGCGACCCGTTGGGCGTACCAGTTCTCCTGCTCCACCGGCACCAGTTGGTCGCTGGTGGTGTGGATGTCCAGCTCCGGGACCCCCAGGTGCCCGGTGGCCATCGAGGTGCGGGTCAGGGACGCGACGGCCCGGGGATCGGCGTGGATGTCGGCGTCGCGGGTCAGCGTGGACAGGTCGGCGTTCAGGTCGAGACCGCCTTGCTTGTACAGCGCCCGGACCTCAGTGGTGTGGCTGCTGCTGTTCAGCAGCGCCCGGTAGTCGACCCCCGCGGTGTAGGCGCTGTTCCCGCCGGCGGACAGCTCAATCTGCTGACGTCCGGTCACATAGCGGGAGAATCCGGGGCCGACGAGGGTCTGCTCCTGCTGGGCCTCCTGCGCCGCGTAGTCGTGCGGGTCGGGCGCGGCCTGACCTGAGTACCAGGTGGGCTCGTTGATCAGGGCGGCGGCGAGGGCGATCCGGGCCCGGCCCTGCGGTGAGTTCTGTGCTGCCGAGGTCGCCGTGTTCAGTGCGTCCAGCGCCGTCGAGGCCTGCTGCGGAGTTCGATAGCCGACCAGCTGGATCTTCTGTTCCGGGGCGAGCAGGCGGGAGGCGGCGTACTCGCCGTCCAGCTGGTAGTTGTTCAGGTTGAGCGCGCCGCCGACCAGCCCGCAGGTGGTCAGGGTCCCGTCGACCTGGTGCCGCGGGTCCTGTGTCTCGAGCGCGCTGACCAGCCCGCCCATGGACCGGCCCCAGGCGATCGTCCGCTGCGGATGGCCGATCTTGTCCTGCACCGCCCGCAGGGAGGCGAACTGGTCGTTCACTGCGGACTGCAGGGCCCACATCGAGGGGCCCGAGTACGACGACCCGGCCAGGGCGTACCCCTCGGCCAGCAGCTCCTTCTTGGTGGCCGGGTCCGGAGCGTCCTGCGCCTGCAGGGGGCCGTAGCCGTGGCTGAAGAGGATGAGCGTGCCGTTCCACGCGGCGGGCACATCAGCCATCCAGTCG
Source organism: Streptomyces sp. NPDC051320 (assembly GCF_040682175.1). Classification (NCBI taxonomy): domain Bacteria; kingdom Bacillati; phylum Actinomycetota; class Actinomycetes; order Kitasatosporales; family Streptomycetaceae; genus Streptomyces; species Streptomyces sp. NPDC051320. The sequence goes on along the minus strand of NZ_JBFBAL010000013.1, from coordinate 161,479 downwards.
GCACCGTCCGACAAGGTACCCGTGTAGCTCCGCGACGGTGTGGCGGCCTGTGCCGGGCCCATCGACGTCACTCCGCCGGCCGCCACGGCGACGACCGCCGCCGCCATGATCCTCGAACTCCACCTGCGCCTGGTCCTGTGCATGGGCACTCCGTAAGTTGTTGGGTGGCCCGGGAGGGCCGGATCCGGCTGATGGGTGTGGCGGGTGGTCAGGCGTAGTGGCGGTAGACGGCCTGGGCGACGCAGGCCGGCTTGGCGCTGCCGTCCACCTCGACGGTGAAGGCCAGCTGCATCTGCACGCCGTTCCCCTTGACCTCCTCGACGGAGTCGACGACGCCGTGCAGGCGGATCTTGGCTCCGACCGGAACGGGGCTGGGGAAACGGACCTTTTCGAGGCCGTAGTTGACGCTCATCGAGACCCCGGTGATCTCCAGCAGCTCGTTGAAGAGCGGGATGATCAGAGAGAGCGTGAGATAGCCGTGGGCGATGGGGCCGCCGAAGGGCCCGTCCTTCGCCTTCTCGGGATCGGTGTGGATCCACTGGTGGTCGTCGGTGGCGTCGGCGAAGGTGTTCACCCGGTGCTGGGTTATCTCCCGCCAGTCGGTGCGGCCGAGGTCGGTCCCGGCGAGGGACTTGAGTTGGGCGAGGCCGTGGGCGGTGGTGGGCATGGGGAGGTGACCTTCCTGGGGTGGTGTTCGGGGTTCACCGGCGGTCGGCGGGGGCCGGAGTGTAGGCCGACCGCAGGGCGGGTTTGACGAGCTTGCCGGAGGCGGTGCGGGGCAGCGCATCGGCGAAGACGACGGACTTGGGGATCTTGTACTTGGCCAGTCGCCCGCGCAGGTGGCCGAGGATGTCCGCCTCGTCGGCACGGGCTTCCGGTGTGAGTACGACGACGGCCCGGCCGACCTCGCCCCACTGCTGGTCGGGGACACCGATGACGGCGCACTCTTCGACGGCCGGGTGGTCGAGGATGAGGTTCTCGATCTCCGCCGGGTAGACGTTCTCCCCGCCGGAGACGTACATGTCCTTGACCCGGTCGACGATGTAGGCGAAGCCGTCGTCGTCGGTGCGGGCGATGTCGCCGGTGCGCAGCCAGCCGTCGTCGGTGATCGCGGCGGCGGTCTCGGCGGGCCGGTTCCAGTAGCCCGACATGACGTGCGGTCCGGACACCAGGATCTCCCCACGCTCCCCCGGTGCGGCGTCGCTGCCGTCGGGCAGGACCACGCGGGTGTCGGTGAAGAAGTGCGGCACTCCCGCCGAGCCGGCCTTGGCCGAGGTCTGCTCCTTGTCCAAGTAGAGGATGCCGGGGGACGCCTCCGTCATGCCGTAGCCCTGGCTGAGGGCGAGACCGCGGGCGAGGTAGCCGGCGATGGTGCGTTCGGGGACCGGCGCGCCGCCGCAGTTGAGGGTCCGCAGGCTGGACAGGTCGGCCTGCGGCCAGTGCGGCCGGGCGGCGAGCGCGTCGTACATGGTCGGTACGCCGAACATGCAGGTCACCCGCCGGGTCTCGATCAGGTGCAGCACCCGGTCGGGGTCGAAGGCGCCGAGCAGGATCACCCGGCCGCCCTTGAGGAGGGTGGGCAGGCAGGTCATGTTGAGCGCCGCGGTGTGGAACAGCGGGGCGGTCACCAGCGTGACCTCGTCGGCGGCCAGATCGAGGTCGACCAGGACGTTGACGCTGTTCCAGACGATGTTGGCGTGCGAGAGGACCGCCCCCTTGGGGTGGCCGGTGGTCCCCGAGGTGTACATGATCATGCACGGGTCGTCGGGGGTCACCGGCTCGTCCAGCGGGTCGGTGCCGCCGCGGCCGAGCAGGTCCTCGTAGCCGAGGGCGCCGGCCGCGGCCCCGGCGAGTGCGATGCGGTGGCGCACGCCGGCGTCGGCGGCGGCCGCGGTGGCGGCGTCGGCCTGCTCGGGGGCGTGCACGAGGACACCGGCGCCGGAGTCGGTGAGGTTGTACGCCAGTTCCGGCGCGGCCAGGCGGGTGTTGAGCGGGACGAAGACCGCGCCGAGGGCGCCGGCCGCGAACAGCGTCTCCAGGAAGGCCGGGTGATTGGGGCCCAGGTAGGCGACCCGGTCGCCGTGGCGCACGCCCAGCCCGCGCAGGGCGTGGGCCAGGCGCAGCGCCCGTTCGTGCAGCTGCCGGTAGGTGAAATCGCGGTCCTCGTGGACGACGGCGATCCGGTCGGGGGTCTTGCGGGCTCGGCGTGCGGGCCAGGAGCCGATGCCTTGGTTGCGCACGGCGGCCTCCGTTTCAGTCGTCGGTCAGGCCGAGCAGGCGGGCGGCGTTGTCCTTGAGGATCTTCGGGCGGACCTCGGGTTTGATGTCGAGCTTGTCGAAGTCGGCGAGCCACCGGTCGGGGGTGATGACGGGGTAGTCGGAGCCGAAGAGGACCTTGTCCTTGAGCAGGGTGTTGGCGTAGCGCACCAGCTGCGGCGGGAAGTACTTCGGTGACCATCCGGACAGGTCGATGTGGACGTAGGGCTTGTGCGTGGCCACTGCCAGCGCCTCGTCCTGCCAGGGGAAGGACGGGTGGGCGAGGATGATCCGCAGCTCGGGGAAGTCCACGGCGACGTCGTCCACCAGCATGGGGTTGGAGTACTTCAGCCGGATGCCGCCTCCGCCGGGGACGCCTGCGCCGATGCCGGTCTGGCCGGTGTGGAACAGCGCGGGCACGCCCAGTTCCTCGATGGCCTCGTACAGCGGATAGGCGAGGCGGTCGTTGGGGGCGAAGGCCTGGATGCTCGGGTGGAACTTGAAGCCCCGCACCCCGTGTTCCTCGACCAGCCGACGGGCCTCGCGGACCCCGGCCCGGCCCTTGTGGGGGTCGACGGAGGCGAACGGGATGAGGACGTCCGGGTGGGCGGCGCAGCTCTCGGCGACCTCTTCGTTGGCGATCCGCGGATGCCCGGTGGCGTGCTCGGCGTCGACGGTGAAGACCACCGCGGCCATGCGGCGCTCGCGGTAGTGGGCGGCCATCTCGTCGATCGTCGGCGTGCGGTGTCCGTGGGCCTTGAAGTACTCCGCGGAGGCGCCGAACAGCTCGGGGCTGAGCGCCCCGTGGCCGTCCTTGGAGATCTCGGCGTGGGTGTGCACGTCGATGGCGACGAGCTCGTCCGGGTTCAGGGATGTCATCGTCGGCTCACCTTCCGTTTTCCGTGTGGGGTGGGAGGTTCAGGCGCCGGGGGCCTGGGGGGCGGGGATGCCGTAGGTCTGCGGCTCGCGGCCGACCGAGACGGGCCAGGCGGCGGCGATGTCGTCGGCGCTCCAGCCACCGTGGTGGTAGGCGGTGACGACCTCCTGGGGGTGCGACCACAGGGCCAGCTTGTCACCGCCGATGCCGACGCACTGGCCGGTGATGGACGCGGCGGCTTCCGAGGCGAGGTGGACCACGAGGCCGGCGACGTCCTCCGGGGTGCCGAGCCCTTCGGCCTTGCGCAGCCAGTCCGGCAGCGGCTCGCCGCGCTCCTCCAGCGCCTCGATGTACGGGGCGAAGGCGGGGATGGTGCGGGTCATGCCGGTGGCGGCGACCGGGACCAGGGCGTTGACGGTGATGCCGGCCCGGGCCAGTTCGAGGGCCCAGGTGCGGGTCATCGCGGCGATGCCGGCCTTGGCGGCGGCGTAGTTGGTCTGGCCGAAGTTGCCGCGCTGCCCGGCAGGGGAGCAGGCGGTGATGATCCGACCGCCCTCGCCCTGCTCACGCATCCGCACGGCGGCGGCGCGCGCGCAGGTGAAAGTGCCACGCAGGTGGACGCGCACCACGTCGTCGAAGTCCTCGTCGGACATCTTCCACAGCACCCGGTCGCGCAGGATGCCGGCGTTGGTGACCATGACGTCCAGCCGGCCGAAGGCGTCGACGGCCCGGGCCACCAGCGCCTCGGCGACCTCGCCGGACCCGACCGGGGCCACCTCGGCCACTGCCTTGCCACCGGCTGCCGTGATCTCCTTCACCGCGTGGTCGGCGGCCTCCGCATCCACGTCGTTGACCACCACCGACGCGCCGGCACGGGCCAGGGCGGAGGCGTAGGCGAATCCGAGGCCACGTCCACTGCCGGTGACGACGGCGACCCTGTTCGAGAGATCCATGTGTGCGCAGTCCTTGCCTTGCGGTGTGCTGACGACGCAGACGTTAGGCGGTTTGATTACTGCGGTCAACACTTTGCCGAGTATCGCTCCAGTCCCCTACACTGAGCCGCGTGACGAGGACAGGGACGAAGCCGCCCACGGGCGAGGAGGAAGGCGCCGCCGCGTCCGCGCGGCCGCAGACGCTGATGCTCAGCTTCCTGGGCCTGTACGTTCTGGAGCACGGCAGCGCGGTCTACTCGGGCAGCGTCATCGACGTGTTCGCGCGCGTGGGGGTCTCCGAGGACGCGGTGCGGTCCACCCTGACGCGGATGGTCAAACGCAACCTGCTGGCCCGCCACCGCCGGGGCCGCAAGATGTACTTCGGACTCACCCAGCACTCCACCGAGGTCCTGCGGGATGGACATGACCGCATCTGGGGCGCCGGAGCCGTCAACCGCGACTGGGACGGCACCTGGACCCTGGTCGGCTTCTCCCTGCCCGAGGCCTGGCGCAGCCAGCGGCACGACCTGCGCTCGCGCCTGGTGTGGGCCGGCTTCGGCTCCCTGCAGAACGGCCTGTGGATCGCGCCGGGGGACCTGGACGTCCCCGCCGTCGTCGCCGGACTGGGTCTGGAGGATCACCTCAACGTGCTGCGCGGTCACGCGGCCGAGCCGACCGAGGCCGCTCAACTGCTCCACCGGGCCTTCGACCCGGCCGGCATCGCCGAGCGCTATCGCACCTTCCTGGACCAGTGGGACCGCCCGGAGCCGGTGGCGTCCGCCCCCGACGACCTGGCCCGACAACTGCTGCTGCACACCGACTGGCTCCAGGTGGTCCGCTCCGACCCCCGACTGCCCGCGGAGCACCTTCCCGCGGACTGGCCGGCGATCCGCGCCGAGCACGTCTTCCGCACGCTGTCCGCGCAATACGACGCCCCGGCCAAGCAGCTGGCCGACGCGGTGCTGGACACCATTCCCGGCGACCCCGTTTCCGGCGAGCCGGCACCCGGCGGCCCCGTTCCCGGCGGCCCGGCACCCGAGCAGGGCTGAACCGGCGCCGGAGCCGGCGACGGCATCCACTCCGGGACGACGCACCAACATTCGTCACTTCATTGACCGCCGTCCATATTCGGCCCTATATTCGGCGCACCCCCCGGTGCCGACGAACCCCCGGACCCGGCACCGGCCGCCCTGCTCCAGGTAGCGAGGCCGGTCCGCGGCGCCCAGCGGACCCGGCCCTCCCCGCCGTCCGCCCACCCATGGGAACGGCACCCCGCTGAGGCCGTAGCTCCGTACGCGCTCGGCCTCGAGCAGCCCACGTCGTCGGCTGTCCCACGCCTGTTCCCGCCCTCCCACCCGCTGGAGCCGCAATGCCACTGACCGACCCCGTCTCGTCCGCCCGAGCCGCCCGTCCGACGCCGGACCGGCTGCCGCTGGGCACCCTCATCGCCGGCTGCCTCGCGGTCTGCCTCGCCCAGATCGCGCTCGCCGTCCCCGCAACACTCAACGGCCTCTTCCAGGAGGACCTGCACCCCATCGGCTCCCAACTCACCTGGATATCCGACGCGTTTCTGCTGCCGGTGACCGTGCTGGAGCTCACCTTCGGTGTGCTGGGCGATCTGTTCGGCCGCAAGCCGCTGCTCGTGGGCGGTTCCGTACTGGTCATCGGCGGCGAGGCGGTCTCCGCCGCGAGCAGCGGCGTCCATCTGTTGTGGGTCGGACAGGTGATCGCCGGCCTGGGCGCGGCCGCGCTCTTCCCCACCTCCCTCGCCGTGATCGCCGCGGGGACGCACAGCCATCGCGACCGGGCACGCGGCATCACCGTGTGGGCGGCCGCCCTGTCCACCGGCGGCTTCGTCGCCCCCGTCGTCGGCGGTATCACCGGCAGCTACGACTCCTGGCGCACGGCCTTCGTCGTGGTCGTGCTGATCGGCGTGGCCAGTACCGTGGTCAGCCTGCTGTGCGCCCGGGACTCCAAGGCCCCCGAGGGCCGCTCACTGGACCTCGGCGGACAACTCACCATCGGTATCGGCCTGTTCGCGCTGCTCTACGCGGTCATCCAGGGGCCCACCGACGGCTGGGCGTCGGCCCCGGTCATCATCGCCTTCGTCGTCGCCGCGGTCTTCGTCGTGCTCTTCGTCATCGCCGAGAGGCGCGCCCGCTCCCCGCTGCTGCGCCTGGACCTGTTCGCCAACCGGGCGTTCGCGGTCGCTTCGATCGTCGCCGTCGTCGGCATGTTCAGCTTCCTGGGGACCGCGTACGCGACCAGCATCCGGCTCGGCCCCGTCCAGCACCAGAGCCCGCTGCGCACCTCGGTGGCCTTCCTGCTCCTCAACGGCCTCACCCTGGTCATGGCCCCGCTCACCTCGCGGCTGCTGGAGCGGGTCAGCGGACGCTGGATCCTCACCGGCGGGCTGGCCCTGATGGCCGCCGGTGACTTCCTCGCCGCGACCCTGCCGGTCGACGACCGGGCACTGACCTCGCTGGTGCTGCCCCTCGGCCTGGTCGGCATCGGTTTCGCGCTCACCGTCTCCTCGATCACCGCCACCGCCGTGAACACGGTCCCGATCCATTACGCCGGTATGGCCAGCGCCTCGACCAGCCTGCTGCGCGACTTCGGATTCACCCTGGGCCCCGCCGTCATCGGCGCCATAGCCCTCAGCCGCGCGAGCTCGTCGTTCACCTCGGGCCTGCAAGGCTCCGCACTGAGTCCGCAGGTGAAGGCCGCCGCCACCGAAGTCGCCGCCCAGGGCGGCCCGCTGGCCGTCAACTCCGTCCCCTCCTCCGCGCCGCCCGGCGGCGCGGCACCGCTGGCCCTGCAGGCGCTGGGCCACGGATACTCCCTCGGCTTCGCGATCTGCGGCGCGGCGGCGCTGGTCTCCTGCCTGCTGGCCCTGATCGCCCTGCGCCGTGTGGGCGCCCCGCAGGACACCGACACCGCTCCGGCTCCGGCCCCGAAAGCCGCGACCACCGGCTGACCCGCCGCGTCGAAGAGCGCCGGCACCGTCAAGCACCGCTCGTATCAGCGCACGTACGGTGGAGTCGCTGGATCAGCAGCGAAGTGGCGCAGAGGAAAAGGGAGATGTTCGGTCGTGCAGGTGCTGTGGTTGTATGCCCATCCGGACCCGCGTTCGCTGAACGGCGCCCTCCGCGACGAGGGGATCGCCGTGCTGCGGGAGCACGGCCACGAAGTGGTCGAGTCGGACCTGTACGCGATGGGGTGGGACCCGGTCGTCGGTCATGGAGACTTCCAGCACGACCCGGCCGAACGGCTCGACGTCCTCACCGAGTCCCAGCACGCGCTGGAAACCGGCACGCTCAGCCCGGACATCCGGCGCGAGCAGGAGAAACTCCTCTGGTCGGACACGGTGATCGTGCAGTTCCCGCTCTGGTGGTTCGGTATGCCGGCGATCCTCAAGGGCTGGTTCGACCGGCTGTTCGTGCAGGGGTTCGCCCAGGGTGTGCTCGATCCGCGGACCGGGCGGGCCCAGCGGTACGGCAGCGGGGGGCTGGTGGGGCGGCGTGCCATGGTGCTGACCACGGTCGGCGCCAACGCGGCGACCACGGGACCGCGCGGGATCCACGGGGACATCAACGACACCCTCTTCCCCCTGCTGCACGGCACGTTGTGGTACCCGGGCATGACCGTGGTCCCGCCCCTGGTGGTGAACGGCGCGGTCAAGCTGTCCGATGAGGAGTACAAGGCGGCCGTCGGCCGGCTGCGCGAGCGGCTGCTGACGCTCCCCGAGACCGAGCCCCTCGCGTTCCGCAGTCAGAACGGCGGGGACTACGACGAGCACCTGGTGCTCCGCCCCGAGCGGGCCGCGGGCGAGGAGGGCCTCCGCATCCACTATCGGACGGACGACGCGGAAGAGCAGTGCGAACGCACCGGCGGTGACGAGGAGGCGGAGAGGTAAGAGAGGTAGGAGCCCTACTTCTGCATCACCAGGAAGACGATCAGCGCGACGAGGACCAGCGCGGCCACCGCCGCGGCGGCGATCTTGCCCTTGCTGTACGGGCGTTCGCCGATGACCTCGGCGGTGCGGGCGTTCACCATGACCTGCCAGCTCCTGCCCGCGTACAGATAGGTCAGGAACCAGACGGGCAGTAGCACCAGCTTGAAGGTGAGCCCCGAGTACCGGGTGTCCACGGAGGTCACCTGCTGTTCGTCACCACCGATGTCGGCCCGGCAGTCGGAACGGATGACCTCGGCCATCCGTTCCTTGGCGGTCACCAGGCCGTCCTCCGGCTCCACGTCGTACCGCACGGTCCGGAAACCGGCCAGATACTCCGGCTGGAACGGCTTGGCCTCCTCCAGCGGCCACGGCGTGAGCTTGTCCAACTGTTCGGCGGCGACATGGGTGGTCCCCGCGACGAGCACGTCGTCGAAGCCGCGGCCGACCGTCCCGGAGGCCGGGGACCAGCGGGTGCGGCGCACCTGGCGGGTCCTGGTGACGCTCTCGCCGTTCTCGGTGGTGGTGTAGGTCTCGGTGACGTAGTAGTAGTCGCCGCGCTGTCCCCGGTAGCCGGAGACGGTCTGCGCGTCGTACGTCCAGTGCGGCAGGTAGCTGCCCCGGAACGTCTCCGCCTCGCTGACCTGCTTCAGGCGGGACGGCGCGAACCAGCGGGACGACGTCCACCCGCTCAGTGCCTCGCGGGCGGCGTTGCGGTCCAGGCCGAAGGGGACCACGGCTTCCGGTGTCACCCGCTCGGCGGCGTCGGGTTCGGCGACCAGCGCGGTGGCGCAGAACTGGCAGTGCGCGGAGAGGTCGTCGCTCTCGGTGTGGGCGCCGCACCCCGGGCAGACGTAGCTGCGGACGCCCTCGGCCGTGGAGCTCAGCGGCTTGGCGGGCAGCGCGGTCAGCTCGTCGAAGCGGTGCTCACGCACCTGGCGCGGCACCGCGGTCACCGCCTGCTCATGACCGCAGTACGGACAGCGCAGCGCGTCGGCGCCCGGCGCGAACTCCACGGTGGCGCCGCATGCCTGGCAGGGGTAGGAACGGGAGGCCGTAGCGGGGTTCGCGGCGTTCTGCTCGTCGGGGCTCATCGTCGTCCCGCTCTCAGGCCTGCGGCGGCAGCGGCGGCGGTACGGCCCCGAAGAGCCGGCCGATGTCGGGCACCTGGTCGGCGGGCAGCCAGCCGGGCATCCCTTCCTTCCAGACGAGCGTCGCCCGGGTCAGGCTGCCGGCGCTCACCAGACCGGTCAGCGCGGTGTGGTCGTACGGCCCCTGCTGGGCGCCGTTCACTCCGACGAACCACTGCTCCTGCGCGGGCAGCGGCGGCGGGCCGGCCGAAGGGGCGGGAGCAGCCGCGGGTGCCGGAGTCGCGGGCTGCGGGGTGAGACCGGCCGCCATCCGCTGGCCGGCGGCCATGCCGAGCCCGAGTCCCATGCCGTCGCCGACTCCGCTGCCGGGCGTACGGGCACCGGCCGCGAGCGCGTCGGCCGCCTGGAACCGGGTGTACTGATCGAGATCGCCCGCGATACCCATCCTGGACCGGGTGTCGATGGCCGCCTCGACCTCCGGAGGCAGCGAGATGTTCTCGATGATGAACGTGGGGACGGCGATACCGACCGACTGCAGCTCCTGGGTGAGCACACCCGCCAGCTCGGCGCCGATCGTCTCCTGCCGGGTCGCCAGGTCCAGCATCGGCACGCCCGATGTGGCGAGCGTGCCACTCAGCTTCCCGACGATCAGCTGCCGCAGGTACTCCTGCACTTCCTCGGTGCGGAACTGCGGGTCGGTGCCGGCCAGTTCACGCAGCAGCGCCGCCGGGTCCACCACCCGCGCCGCGTAGGTACCGAAGGCCCGCAGCCGCACCATCCCGAACTCGGGGTCGCGGACGATGACGGGGTTCTGCGTCCCCCACTTCATGTCGGTGAACTGGCGGGTGGTGACGAAGTACACCTCGGCCTTGAAGGGCGAGTCGAAGCCGTACTTCCAGCCCTTCAGCGTGGCGAGCAGCGGCAGGTTCCGGGTCTCCAGGGTGTATGTGCCCGGCTGGAAGACGTCGGCTATCCGTCCCTCGTTGACGAAGACCGCGGTCTGCGACTCGCGCACGACGAGCCTGGCGCCCATCTTGATCTCGTTGTCGTGACGCGGGAAGCGCCACACGATCGTGTCCCGGCTGTCGTCGGTCCACTCGACGATGTCGATGAACTCACCGCGGATGCTGTCGAACAGTCCCATGGAAACTTCCCCCGCTCGCTGATACGTCCCTCGCCCGAGCCGCCAGGGAACGATAACAACCCGGTATGACGACTGGCTCACACGGCTGAGCCCCTGGCGCACCACGTCAATGCGCCCCGCACGGGAAATCCGTGCGTATGCGCACGCGTGTCGCTCCGTGCGGAAGAAAGCGCTACTTCCCGGAGACCTGGGTCCGGACCGCTCCCATGCTGGCCACGATGACCAGCGCGATCGCCAGCGCGTCGACCGCGGACAGCGCCTGGTGCAGGACCAGGAAACCGGCTGTCGCCGCGATGGCGGGCTCCAGGCTCATGAGGACCGCGAAGGTCGAAGCGGGCAGCCGGCGCAGGGCGAGCAGTTCCAGGGTGTACGGGAGTACGGACGACAGCAGAGCGACCGCCGCGCCGAGGCCGAGGGTGCTCGGTACGAGGAGCCGGGAGCCGGCGTCCGCGATCCCCAGCGGCAGCATCAGCAGCGCGCCGACCGCCATGGCCAGCGCCAGGCCGTCGGCGCGCGGGAAGCGCGCCCCGGTACGGGCGGAGAAGATGATGTACGCCGCCCACATCCCACCGGCGGCCAGCGCGAACGCCACCCCCACCAGGTCGAGACCGCCGAAACCGCCGCCGCTGAGCAGCGCCACGCCGCAGAGCGCGAGGGCGGCCCAGAGCAGGTTCACCAGGCGGCGCGACGCGATCACCGAGAGCGCCAGCGGTCCGAGTACCTCCAGGGTCACCGCTGCGCCCAGCGGGATGCGGTCCACGGCCTGGTAGAACAAGCCGTTCATGCCGCCCATCGCCACCCCGAAGACGAGCACCGTGCACCGGTCGGCGCGGGACAGTCCGCGCACCCGGGGCCGGCAGACGACCAGCAGCACCACGGCGGCGACCGCCAGCCGCAGCGACACGACCCCGAGCGCACCGGCCCGGGGCATCAGCCGAACCGCGACGGCGGCGCCGAACTGCACCGAGACTCCACCGGACAGCACAAGCCCGAGCGGCCCCAGACGCGACCGCAGCGTGGGCAACCCGAGGTCGCCGGGGGCAGGGGCGGTCAGAGCGGTGTCGAGCGTCTTGGCGTCGGCGGGGGCAATCGGGTCCATGGCCTCCACAGTAAGGGGCCGTGGCGCAGTTCCTCACTTACGTGCACAGGACGTGGCATCCGGGTATGGGCGACCCCGTGCAAATTACGTACGAGAGGCAACAAATTCCGTACGCATAGGTTCCCAAAGCGATCACCAACTCTCCTATAGTTGCTACGCGTTAGGCAGAACCCGCAGCTCCCAGCAAACCCCTCCTGCCCCATCCGTCATGAGGACCCCGCCAGATGACAGAGCGCCCCCCGCTCCGCCCGACCGCACTGGCTCTGCTGATCTCCTTGGTCGCTTCGGGCCTGCTCTGCGTAGGGGCGGTGGCCGCTGCCCCCGGCCACCTACGCGCCCCACTCGCCTGGTGCTCCGCCGCTGCCGCGGTGCTGCTGAGCGCCGCCGTCGCCGCCGCGGTGTACGGGGCCACGTCGGCCCGGGTGCTCCGTGCCCGCGTGGACCGGCTGAGCGAGGAGGCCGCACAGTTCGGCGCACGGTCGGCCGAGCTCACCCGGCGGTGCGAGTCGACGGTCACCGAACTCACCGCCGACTTCGAGGCCAGGACCGCCGAGCTGACCGCCCGGTGCGACGCCAAGGTCGTTGAACTCACCGTCGAGCTCAAGGAGAAGACCGCCGAACTCACGGCGCGCGCGGCACGCGCCGAGTCGGTGCGGTCCGCCGCGATGTCCGCGGCCGCCAACGCCGCGGGACGGATGCAGGCCCTCGCCACCGGCATGCTCGCCGACCTGCGCGAAATGGAGCACCGGCACACCGACGAGGACGTGCTCGGCGATCTGCTCCTCCTCGACCACCGGACCGCCCAGGCCGGCCGCCTCGCCGACTCCATCGCCGTACTCGCCGGGGCGCGCTCCGGACGACGCTGGGCCAAGCCGATCGTCATGGAGTCGATCCTGCGCGGTGCGATGGGCCGGATCGCCGGCTATCAGCGCATCCGGCTGCACTCCACCAGTGAGGTCGCCATCGCCGGTCACGCCGCCGAAGGCGTGATGCACTGTCTCGCGGAGCTGCTTGACAACGCTGCCAACTTCTCGCCGCCGACGGCCGAAGTGCATGTGTACGTCGAAGAGGTACCGGCCGGCGTCATCCTCACCATCGAGGACAGCGGCCTGGTCATGAGCGACGTCCAGCTGCGCCGCGCCGAGCGGGCGGTCACCTCGGAAACCACCCGGCAGACCGACCTCGCCGGGCTGTCCGGTACCCGGCTCGGTCTGGCCGTAGTGGGGCGGCTGGCCCGCAAGCACGGTCTTACGGTCTCCTTCCGGCCGTCCGCGCGCGGCGGCACCGGTGTCCTGGTGCTGCTGCCGCAGGAGCTCATCACCCGGCCGCCGCTGGCCAGGGATACGGGTACACGTACGGACGCGGGCACGCTCCCCGCTCCGGCCACCGAGCCCGAACCCGAACCCGCGCACGCCACCCCCGAGCTGGGCGAGAGCGGCCTGCCCCAGCGGCGCCGCGGCCGGACGCTGGCGGCCGCGCATCCGACCGGGGCGATCCCCGGCGGCGAGCCCCGGCCTCGTACCACCACGTCCAAGGCGTCCACGACATCCGCCGCGAGGTTCAGCACGTTCCGCCAGGCCGTGCGTGGCGACTCCCCGGATCCGGAAGGCAGCACCTCATGACTCCCACGACCACCGACGAGCGGCTCAACTGGCTGCTGGAGAGCCTCCTGGAGCGCACCCCCGGAGCCCGGCACGCCCTCGTCCTCTCCCGTGACGGCCTCAAGCTGTGCCGCACCCCGGGGCTCACCGTCGACCAAGCCGACCAGCTCGCCGCCATTTCGGCCGGCATCCAGAGCCTGTCCCACGGCGCCTCCATGGAGTTCGGGGACGGCACGGGCGGCGTCCGGAGCGCGATGGCGGAGTTCTACGGCGGGGTGCTGTTCATCGTCGAGGCGGGCGACGGCGCTCATCTCTCGTTGATCGCGGACGAGTCGGCCGATGTGGGCCTGATCGGCCACAACATGAGCGAGCTGGTGGAGCAGCTGGGCGAACACCTCAGCGCGGAGCCGCGCACGTGAACCCGGGCGGCAACCGGCCCAGGCCGGGCCGCGACGACGACCCCGACCGCCTCTACACCCTCACCGGCGGCCGCAGCCGGGCCGACGCCGGCACCTTCGACCTGGTCACCCTGGTGGTGGGCGAGTGTGATCCGGCGCCCGGAATGCAGTCGGAACACGCTGCCATCCTGCGGATGTGCGCACGCCCCACCGCCGTCGTCGAGATCGCCGCCGAACTCGGGCTGCCCGTCTCCATCACCCGGATCCTGCTCTGCGACCTGCTCGACACCGGCCGGATCAGCGCCCGTCATCCGCGTACCGCGGGCGGCGGGGACCGTCTTCCCGATCCTTACATCCTGGAGCAGGTGCTCGTTGGACTCCGCAACCTCTGACCAGTCCGTAGCCTCCCGACAGCCTGGCCTGGCCCGCACCGCCGACAACGGTCTGAAGATCGTCATCGTCGGAGGTTTCGGGGCCGGCAAGACCACCATGGTCCGGTCGGTCAGCGAGATCCGCCCGCTGAACACCGAGGAGACGATGACGCAGGCCGGCGCGGCCGTCGACGATCTCACCGGGGTGCACGCCAAGACCGCCACCACCGTGGCCTTTGACTTCGGCCGCATCACCATCGACGAGCGCACCATCCTCTATCTCTTCGGCGCGCCCGGCCAGGAGCGTTTCTGGTTCCTCTGGGACCGGCTGTTCGCCGGCACGCTGGGCGCGGTGGTACTGGTCGACACCCGCCGGCTCGCCGAGTCCTGGTACGCGATCGACCGCCTCGAACACCACGGCACGCCGTTCATCGTCGCCTGCAACGACTTCGGCGGCCCCGTACACACCCAGGAGCAGCTGCGGGAGGCACTCGATCTGCCCGACGGGATCCCGCTGATCGACTGCGACGCCCGCGACCGCACGTCGAGCAAATACGTGCTGATCACGCTCCTGGAGCATCTCCACACCCTGTCGACCGCACCGTCCGTAGCCGCCGTACCCGCACCGTCCGTACCCGCCGCACCGTCCGCACCCGCACCCACCGCACCGTCCGCACCCGCCGCACCCGCCGCACCCGCACCGTCCGTACCCGCCGCACCGTCCGCACCCGCACCCACCGCACCGTCCGCACCCGCCGCACCCGCCGCACCCGCACCGTCCGTACCCG
>NZ_JBFBAL010000013.1:0-146871 GCF_040682175.1 Streptomyces sp. NPDC051320 | reverse complement strand
GCCGCACCGTCCGTCCGGGAGCCCAGCGCCACATGACCACAGAAGCTCCGCCCACCCTGCTGAGCGGCCCCCGCTTCCAGACCGACCCCACCCGGCTCTACCGGGAGATGCGCAAGGCCCACGGCCCGGTGGCGCCGGTGCTCCTGGATGGTGACGTACCGGCCTGGCTGGTGCTCGACTACCGGGAGCTGCACCAGGTCACCGGCGACGCGGCGCTCTTCAGCCGCGACTCGGACCTGTGGAACCAGTGGGACCGCATCCCCGCCGACTGGCCGTTGCTGCCGATGATCGGCCGTAAACAGCCGTCGATCCTCTACACGGTGGGCGAACGCCACCGCGAGCGCGCCACCATGATCGGCAATGCCCTGGAGGCCGCCGATCCCTTCGAACTGCGCCGGATCACCGAGCAGTTCGCCGACGAGCTGATCAACGCCTTCTGCGGGGCGGGCCGTACGGAGATCATCGGCCAGTACGCGATGCTGCTGCCGGTCCGGGTACTGGCCCGTGTCCACGGCTTCCCCGACGAAGAGGGCCCGGCGCTGGTCAAGGCCCTCAACGACATGATCGACGGCGGCGAGGGCGCGCTGGCGGGCCAGCAGCACCTGGCCGGTTCCATGGCCCGGCTGCTCGCCGACCGGCAGGTCGCGCCCGCCGACGACGCGGCCTCCCGGATGCTGGCCGACCCGGCCGGCTTCACCGCCGAGGAGATCGCCCAGGACCTGATGGTCATGATGGCGGCCGGCCACCAGCCCACCGCCGACTGGATCGGCAACTCGGTGCGGCTGATGCTGACCGACGACCGGTTCGCCGCGTCGCTCTCCGGCGGGCGGCACAGCGTCGCCGAAGCGATGAACGAGGTGCTCTGGGAGGACACCCCCACCCAGAACGTGGCCGGCCGCTGGGCCGCCCGCGACACCGTGCTGGGCGGCCGGCACATCGAGGCGGGCGACATGCTGCTGCTCGGTATCGCCGCCGCCAACGCCGACCCGCAGGTACGGACCGACGGTTCGGCCTTCACCGGCGGCAACAACGCGTTCTTCTCCTTCGGCCACGGCGAGCACCGCTGCCCGTTCCCGGCCCAGGAGATGGCCGAGGTCATCGCGCGTACCGGCATCGAGGTCATCCTCGACCGGCTGCCGGACGTCGATCTCGCGACCGACGCGGCCACCCTCACCCGGCGTCCCTCCCCCTGGCTGCGTGGCCTGTCCGCGCTGCCGGTCACCTTCACCCCGGTCCCGGCGCTGTGACCGCACGCACCGTCCTAGGAGACACCGATGACCTGTCCGATCGACCACGAACCCCTCATCCTCGACCCCCTGGTCCAGGACCTGGACGCCGAGAGTGACGCCCTGCGCGCGGCCGGACCGCTGGCCCGGGTGGTGCTGCCGGGCGGCGTCGCCTGTTACGCGGTCACCCGCCACGCGGCAGCCAGGCAACTGCTCACCGACGCACGCCTGGTGAAGGACATCAATGTCTGGGGCGCGTGGCAGCGCGGCGAGATCCCGCCCGACTGGCCGCTGATCGGCCTGGCCAACCCGGGCCGGTCGATGCTCACCGTGGACGGCGCCGACCACCGAAGGCTGCGCACCCTGGTCGCGCAGGCCCTCACCGTACGGCGGGTCGAGCGGCTGCGGGCGGGCATCGAGAAGCTCACCACCGGGATGCTGGACCGGCTGGCCGAGACACCCGCAGGCGAGACGGTCGATCTGAAGGCGGAGTTCGCCTACCCGCTCCCGATGAATGTGGTCAGCGAGCTGATGGGGGTGGACTCCGCCGACCATCCCCGGCTCAGGCACCTCTTCGAGAAGTTCTTCTCGACGCAGACACCGCCGGAGGAGGTCCCGCAGATGATGGCGGACCTCGGCGCGCTCTTCGCCAAGATCGTCGAGTCCAAGCGGGCCAACCCCGGGGACGATCTCACCAGTGCGCTGATCGCGGCCTCCGAGGACGGTGACCACCTCAGCACGGAGGAGATCACCAACACCCTCCAGCTGATGATCGCGGCCGGCCACGAGACCACCATCAGCCTGATCGTCAACGCCGTGGTCGCTCTGCAGGCCCACCCCGAGCAGCGCAAGCTGGTGCTGAGCGGTGAGGTGCCGTGGGAGAACGTCATCGAGGAGACGCTGCGCTGGTCGACCCCGACCTCGCACGTACTGATCCGGTTCGCCACCGAGGACATCGAGGTCGGTGACACGGTGCTGCCCCGGGGCGAGGGACTGATCGTCTCGTTCGGCGCGATCGGACGGGACGAGGAGGCGCACGGCCCGACCGCCGGCGATTTCGACATCACCCGCACCCCCAACCGGCACATCTCCTTCGGCCACGGCCCGCACGTCTGCCCGGGAGCGGCCCTGTCCCGCCTCGAGGCAGGCGTCGCCCTGCCGGCGCTCTTCGGCCGCTTCCCCGAACTGCACCTCGCGGTCCCCGCCACCGAACTGCGCAACAAGCCGGTCGTCACCCAGAACGACCTCTACGCGCTGCCGGTGAAACTCGGCGGCTGACGGCCGCGCTCGTCACGCCGGCCGGTGCCCGCCCCGGCTCCCGGTCCCCGGCGGGCACCGTGGCGTGCACCGGGGCGTGCACCGAAGGTTCGTCTCACCGGGCGGACCTACTGTCCATATCCGCCCGGAACCGACTACGCTCCCGCTCGTGGCTGAGATCCGGATTCCCGCTGACATCAAGCCCGCCGACGGCCGTTTCGGCGCGGGCCCCTCCAAGGTGCGTACGGAGGCGCTGGACGCCCTCGCCGCCACCGGCACTTCCCTCATGGGCACGTCCCATCGCCAGGCCCCGGTCAAGAACCTGGTCGGCGCGGTACGCGCAGGCGTGCGTGACCTCTTCCAGCTCCCCGAGGGCTATGAGGTGATCCTGGGCAACGGCGGCTCCACCGCCTTCTGGGACATCGCGACACACGGGCTCGTCGAGTCCAAGTCGCAGCACCTCAACTTCGGTGAGTTCTCCTCCAAGTTCGCGAAGGCCTCGAAGCTGGCACCGTGGCTCGCCGAGCCCACCGTCATCTCCTCCGACCCGGGGACCCACCCGGACCCGAAGGCCGAGGCGGGCGTGGACGTCTACGCCCTCACGCACAACGAAACCTCGACCGGTGTCGCAGCCCCGATCAAGCGGGTCGCCGGCGCCGACGAGGGCTCCCTCGTCCTGGTGGACGCCACGTCGGGCGCGGGCGGTCTGCCGGTCGACATCACCGAGACCGACGTCTACTACTTCGCCCCGCAGAAGTCCTTCGCCTCCGACGGCGGGCTGTGGATCGGCGTCTTCTCCCCGGCGGCCCTGGAACGCGCGGCCCGCATCCACGCGTCCGGCCGGCACATCCCGGAGTTCTTCTCGCTGCCGACGGCGATCGACAACTCGCTGAAGAACCAGACGTACAACACCCCGGCCCTCGCCACGCTGTTCCTGCTGAACGAGCAGCTCACCTGGATGAACACCCAGGGCGGCCTGGACTGGACGGTCCGCCGCACGGCGACCTCCTCGCGCACCCTGTACGGCTGGGCCGAGGAGTCCAAGTACGCGACCCCGTTCGTGACGGACCCGGCGAAGCGTTCGCAGGTCATCGGCACCATCGACTTCGCCGACGAG
Organism: Streptomyces sp. NPDC051320; assembly: GCF_040682175.1. NCBI lineage: Bacteria > Bacillati > Actinomycetota > Actinomycetes > Kitasatosporales > Streptomycetaceae > Streptomyces > Streptomyces sp. NPDC051320. The sequence goes on along the minus strand of NZ_JBFBAL010000013.1, from coordinate 143,271 downwards.
ATCGACGCGACGGCCATCGCCAAGGCGCTCCGCGCCAACGGCATCGTCGACACCGACCCCTACCGCAAGCTCGGCCGCAACCAGCTGCGGGTGGCGATGTTCCCGGCGGTCGACCCGCAGGACGTCGAGGCGCTGACCGCCTGCATCGACTACGTGATCGAGAAGCTCTAACGGCTGTCGCTCGTCACTCGTCGTAGGAGCCCCGGCAACAACCGCCGGGGCTCCTCGCGTTGGCGACACCGGCGGGCCGCCCCGGGCCCGCGTGCGGACACTCGCCGCCGGCCCGACCCCCTGGGGATCGTCCTTGGCAAGCCGTTCAGCTCGGGCGAGTGCCTCGGGCTCATCGCGGCAGCTGTCGGCTTCTGCGGGGCCCGGCCCTCGCGTTCCCCCTGCCCGCCGCCGAACGAGTCCGCTGGATCCGGCGCACGAGCGGCGGCTACCTCCCTCAGCCGTACGAGCAACTCGCAGCGGCGTACCGGAGGCTCGGGCACGAGGACGAAGCACGTACCGTGCTCCTCGCCGAACGGCTCCACCGCCGCAGCACCCGTTCTGCTTCGTTACGTGCTCCCCCGTACGGGGGAGCACGTCATCCTGCGTGCTGACGTGCGGGCATCTCGGAGTGAGCACGATGGAAGGCATGCTGAAGATCGACGCGCTGCCCAACGTTCCACGTTGGGCTGTCCTCGCCGCCCACACGGTGCCACTTGTCACCCTGCCGTCCGGCCTGTGGCGGATCGCTCAGGTTGCCGGGCTCCCGGTGGCCGAGCAGTTGGGCCGGAACGGCCGCGAGGTGGCAGTGGCGGTCTCGCTGACCCTGATAACCGAAGGCCTCGCCCTGCTCACCCTCGGGTTGGTGCGGCCTTGGGGCGAGGTCACGCCCCGCTGGCTCCCGCTCATCGGCGGACGGCGCGTGCATAGGCTCGCGGCGGTGATACCGGCCCTGCTCGGGGCGACGGTACTGTGCACAATCGGGGGCTGGTTCGCCTGCACCCAGGCGTCAGGACTGATGGGGCGTGTCACGCAGACGCCGACCCAACAAGTGCTTCTCGTGGTGTGCTACTCCCCCCTGCTGGCATGGGCGCCCCTCGTCGCGGCCACAGCGGTCGCGTACTACCGGCGCGGGACGACTGTGCTTCGAAGTCCAGCCTGAGCTTGTTCTCATGGGAATGGCCTTCGTCGCGGTGTCGGCAGCCAGCGAGGTGCAGAGGGTGTGGAGGCCGCCCTTTGCGGATCTCCGGGCAGGGCGACGCCCTTCTGGGCACTGCTGGTATCCGCCTGTCCTTTGACAGCGAACGCAATCGGGCGCCGCCCCTCGACGTCCACCACGCCCTGCGCCGCAGCCTGGCTGCTCGGTCCGCACCCTCAGCCGTTTACGCCGGCCGCATCCATGACTACTTCACCAGCCATCCCGACCGCTTCAGGCTCATGAGCTGGGGACAACTCGAGCTCGACGCCGGCGACTCACCGCCCCACGACACCTACCGGGAATCGGTGGCCCGCAAGATCGAGCAGATCCGCGAGGCCCAGGAAGCCGGCCATCTGGACGCCGACTGGGACCCGGTCGACATCCTGGTCTTCGTCCACCAGATCTCCACAGCCTGGGTGGCACAGCCTGATCTGCTGCCCCCGCACGACGAGGGCCGCGCCACGTTCCTGACGGCACGCCGGGCTGCCATCGTCGCGGCCGTCGAGCGCCTGCTTCCTGCTACCCGGGCGATCAGTCAGTAAGGACGACGACGTGCTTGCCCGGCGTGGTGCCGGACTCAAGGTCGGCCTGAGCGTCACGGACCTGTTCCAGGCCGTGGTAGACCTTCGCGACCGCGACCTTGAGGCGCCCTTCGGCGATGGCCTGGAGCTGATGGGCGAAGACGTCGGCCGGGAGGTCGGCGGCCTGACCGCCGTAAGAGGTCAGCCGTACCCCGCCCGGGATCATGAACGGGGAGAAGTCGGGGATGGACCAGTGGCCCGACAGGGCTCCGGTGAAGCAGACCGTGCCGGGCCGGCGGACGGTGCACAGAGTGTCGGCAAGGACCGAGCATCCCACCAGTTCCAGTGCGGCGTCCACGCCGTCCGGCAGCAGCTCGCGCACCTGGTCCGCGAGGGTGCCGTCGTCGACGAGGGGATGGTCGACGCCCACGGCCCGCAGTTCCCCGGCCCTCTCCGGGCTGCGGGTGGTGGACAGCACGGTCGCTCCGAGATCCTTCGCGATCGTGGCCGCGCTCAGCCCCACCGCGGAAGTACCGCCGCGGATCAGCAGCGTCTGCCCGGCCTTGAGGTCCAGACCGCGGGTCAGGGACCCGTAGGCGGTCTGGAACATCTCCGGCAGCGCACCGACGACGTCCCACGGCAGGCTGGTCTCGAACGGGAGGACCTGCGCCGCGGGGACAGTGACGTACTGGGCGTACGCGCCGTCGTACGAGCGGCCCATGTCGCCCATCATGGTCGCCACCTGCTGTCCCGGCCGCAGCCTGCTGTCCTCGTCGGCCTCATTGACCACGCCGACGCCTTCGATGCCGGGGATGCGCGGGTAGGTGACCTCGGCGTCCGACTCGCCTTTGCGGGTGGTGACTTCGGACTCGTTGACGCCGAACGCCTTCACCTTGATCCGCACCCAGCCGGGCTTGCGGGCGGGTACCGGCACATCCTTGATCTGAAGTGCGTCCAGGCCACCGGGCCGGGTGACGACGACGGCCCGCATCGTCACCGATGCGACGTCGACGACTGCTGCTGTCGGTTGGCTCATGCCGATTTCCTCACTCTGTTTCGCCCCTGTTGGTGCGCTGTTCCGTATCGCCCGCCGGCCGTCAGGGGCGGTCGATGCCCTCCCACAGGTCGAGAACCTGCTGGTAGTGGGCGTTGGCCTCGAAGGGAGGGTTGCCGACGCTTTCCGAGGTGGGCTTGTCCGTGACAGCGGGCCACAGACGCGACTGCTCGCCGGTGGCGAAGTCGAGCACGATGTCGCGGATACGCGTGTCACGCTCGGCCTGTTCGGCGCTGCGGCCCGGCTTCTCCTGACCGACCAGGGCGTACATCTCGGTGCCGTGCACGGCGGGCGCATCCTCGGCGGGGCCGATCATCAGGAGACGGGCGTTGCCGTCCGCGGCGGCGTGCGCCAGGGCACCGCGGGCGGCGGGGAGCGCGAAGAGGTAGTCCGCCATGACCGCGGCGCGGACCTCGGCCGGGGTACGGCCGCCCTGGTCGTAGGCATCGACGATCTTCTTCGCGCGGGAGCGGGAAATGCGCCACCCCGCGACCTCGTCGACGACGCGGTCAACCGTCTGCGGATCGAACCGGTCGAGGTCGTTCGCCACCCACCAGCCCATGTCGTCACTGGCCATGCTCAGCAGCACGTCGACATTCCGGTGCGCGCCCGAGGCGAGGACGTCCATGGGATGGGCGTGCACCACCGCGCCGGGCTGCCCGATGTCCAGGACGACGCCGGTGGCCTTGTTGTCCACCCCGCCGCGGACTCCAAGGTCCGTCGGGGCGACCTTGCACAGAGCGTCCCTCAGGGAGGCCGCGTCGAGGTCGAGCAGCTTCTCCGGGTTGTCCGCCACACCGAGTTCGGTGACGAACCTGTGCGCGAGCTCCTCGGCCCACCAGGCCGGAATGCTACGAGCGGGCCCGCCGGAGAACCCGGCCAGACGCCGGTACAGGCCGTCGGCGGAGGAGGCACCGAGCAGACCGAAGGTCGAGTAAGCGCCGCCGCTGTGGCCATAGACGGTGACGCTGTCGGGGTCGCCGCCGAAGTGGGCGATGTTCTGCTTGATCCAGGTGAGCGCGGCGATGACGTCCTGGAGGAAGAGGTTGCTGGCCTCGGCGAGCCGCCCACCGTACTGCGAGAGCGAGAGCGCGCCCAGGGCGCCGAGCCGGTAGTTGAGCGACACGCCCACCACGCGCCCCGTCGCGGCGAGAGCGGCGGCGTTCGAGGTGATCTGCGTGTTCGCGCCGTACTCGAATCCGCCGCCGTGGATGTAGACGGTCACCGGGAGCGCCTTGTCGGCCGGCTGCTCGGGGGCCCACACGTTCAGGTTCAGGCAGTCCTCGCCCATCCCGCTGTCCGCCTCCAGCCAGTCGCCGCTGTCGGGCTGGACGGAGACGACGCCCTTACGGTCATAGGGGAGGTCCGGATCGAAGTCCGCGACCACGGGACGGCGGTACCGCTCGGCGGTGGCATACGGGATCCCCCACCAAGAACGCACCCCTGGAGCGGTCGGGGCCTTGGGAGCGGTGGGGGTCATGGCATGTCCTTCCGGCGCGGTGCGGATGCTTCGCGCGGGTGTATCGGTGGCTGGTCGCTCGGGGTGACGCTCTCCCATCGTTCCCTGGGATCCGACAAATCGCCCGGCGGGCAGCGGTCACTCGATGGTCACCAGGTGACAATCAGCCGCCCCTCTTCCTCGCCGTCCGCGGATCCCTGCGGACCCACGCCCCGGAGGCACTGTGCTGCCCCTCCGCCGATGGGCCCTTCCGGGCAGTCGGACCCACGTCTGCCCGGTTGCCCCACCGGACCGGCCCGGTCCTCGGTGCCGTCGCTGGCCAAGCAGCCGTGGTGGTCCAGCGGACGGGCCGTTCCACATACTGGAACAAGGGCTACTTCCGCACCGTGGCACACGCGGAACTGACCTCGGACGATCTGCTGGAAGAGCACTGCTTCTACGACGCCTACTACAAGGACTACGTCAACGAAAACGACGAGCGTATTTCCCAACGCTCCGACCCGTGCGGTTCCTTCGCGCTCTCCAACTTCGAATACTTCCAGCAGGAGATCGAAGCGGCACTCGCCGGCCACCCCGTGGTGGGACGCCAACGGGCCGAGAAGTAGTCTGCCCCGGCCCCAGCCGAGCCGGTGCCGCCTCGTGACAGCAAGAATCCGCACGGTCCCGCCGGGCCCGGTCTCCGTCGGTCTCCCGGCTGCTCCGGAGCTGCTGGCTCGAGGACCCTCACCCGTCGATCAGCCGCTGCAGCGCCGGCGCGCACAGCTCGGCCAGCCGCTCGGGGCTGGCGACCTGGCCCGCGCCGGGCCGGTGCAGGCTGAGCGCTGCGCCGAGCCCCAGCAGTTGCCCGGCGATCAGCTCCGCCCGCAGCTCACGCTCCGCACCCGGCAGCCGGGCGGCCAGCCGCGCGGTGACCTGTTCGCGGAAGCGCTCCTTCAGCAGGGAACGTTCGTCGTCGATGCCCAGCGAGAAGACCACCCGCAGCAACGGGTCGGCCTGCTGCGCCCTTCTGCTGCGGACCAGAGTGAGCACCAGATGCCTGCCCAGGTCACCGAGCGGGGCGTCGAAGAGCTCGTCGGCCGCCGCCCCGAAGTCGGCGACCGTGCGGAACAACTGCTCCTTCGTCCCGAACCGTTTGACGATCAGCGAGGCGCTGACCCCGGCGTCGGCGGCGATCCCGCGCATGGTCACCTCGGCGTACGGGCGCCGGGTGAAGGCACGCCGGGCGGCGAGCAGGATGGCGTCCCGGCCGGTCGGTCCGGCCCGCGTCCCCGCCGGGCCGGTGTCCGTACCGCTTGCGGTCATGCGCCCTCCTGAGCCAGCACCTTCGGTCCCCGCTCCCCGACGTTACCGGCGGCGGGTGCCGCCGACCGTCCCGGCAGGCACAGCGTCACGGCCAGCGCGGCGAGCGCGGCGCCGCCGGCGATGAGGAAGACCACGAGGTACGCGTGCAGGGTGGGCGCGGTGTGGCCGCCGGCCCGGAAGGTGAGGTTGGCCAGCACGGCGGCGACCACCGCGCTGCAGAAGGCCTGCCCGACCGAACGCATCAGCGTGTTGAGTCCATTGGCGGCGGCCGTCTCGCTGACCGGAACCCCGCGCATCACCAGCGAGGGCAACGCCGAGTACGCCAGCGCGGTGCCGGACGACACCACCGTGGCGCCCAGGATGATCAGCCAGAGGCTGTGGCTGGTGTAGAAGCGGACCACATAGCCCGCCACCAGTACGGCGGAGGCGAGCGCGAGGGTGACCTTGGGGCCGTGCTTGGCGGAGATCCGCGCGGAGACCGGCGACAGCGCCACCATCGAGAGTCCACCGGGCAGCAGACACAGCCCGCCGACCACGATGGACGCACCGAGCCCGTATCCGGTGCTCTTCGGCTCCTGCACCATCTGCGCGGTGGCCAGCGAGTTGGCGTAGAAGGCGAAGCCGACCAGCAGCGCCGCGATGTTGGTGAACAGCACCGCGGGGCGGGCGGAGATCCGCAGATCGACCATCGGCGAGGAGACCCGCAGCTCGTAATACCCCCAGACCAGACCGATCACCACCGCGGCCACGAACAGCCCGACGATCCGGCCGGAACCCCAGCCCCACTCGCCGCCCTGGGTGGTGGCCAGCAGCAGACAGACCAGCGCCCCGCTCAGCCCGACCGCGCCCAGCGCGTCGAACCGCCCCCGGGTCCGCAGCGGCGACTCCGGCACCACCCGGAGCACCAGCAGGACGTCGAGCACGCCGAGTGCGGCCGACGCCCAGAACATGGTGTGCCAGTCGTAGTGCTCCACCACCATCGCGGCGACCGGCAGACCGATGGCCGCACCGATCCCCAGCGTCGAACTCATCAGCGCCACCGACGAAAGCACCCGGGCCGGCGGCAGCTCGTCCCGCATGATGCTGATCCCCAGCGGCACCACGGCGATGGCGGCGCCCTGCAGGGCACGGCCGGCGATCAGCACCCCGATGTGCGAACTGATCGCACAGAGCACCGACCCCAGCACCAGCACGCCGAGCGCCGCGACCAGCACCCGCCGCTTCCCGTACATGTCCCCGACCCGGCCGAGCACCGGCGTACAGACCGCCCCGGTCAGCAACGTGACGGTGACCAGCCAGCTCGCGGCCGCCGGAGTCGACCCGGTGAGCGCGGGAACGTGCGGCAGCAGCGGCACCACCAGCGTCTGCATGACGGCGACCACACAGCCGCAGAACGCGAGGACGCCGACGAGCAGGCGGGGGTGCGGGGCTTCCTCGACCTCGTCGACGTCCTCGGTCGGTATCGCAGGGGGCATGACTCTCCCGTTGGTCGTGTCGACGCCGGACCAGCCCAGGCAGGGGGGTGCACGAACGTTCACCCCCAGGGTAAACGGTTGTGCACCCCTTCGGCACTCCGCGCAGGGCAGGCCATAACTATCCGCGCGACAGCAGCCCCCGCCATCGCTCCTCGCCCTCGTGACACTCGCCGGTGGGTCGCAGCCCCGCCGCCCTGGCGACCGCGGCCGACGCCGCGTGGTCCGGGTGGATGTGCGCGATCACCTCGCGCACGCCGGACACACCGGCGAGGTGCCGGAACAGTCCCGCCGCCGCCTCCTTGGCGATGCCCCGGCCCTGCCACGGCGCCCCCACCACCCAGGCGATCTCCGCGACCGGCTCCTCGACGGTCGCCTGCAGCGTGCCCGTCGGACGGCCCTCCGCGCGCAGCCGGATCACCCAGTTCCACCAGGTCACGGCAGGGTCCGGGGAGCCCGCTAGCTGTCGTTCGTAACGCGCGCGCAGTTCGTCCGCTGTGGCCGGACGGCCGCCGATGAAGGTGTGCAGCCCCGGGTCGGCCAACACCTCCGCCATCTCCTCGGCGTACCCGACCCGCAGCGGCAGCAGCTCGAGACGGTCGGTGGAGAAGGCCCGGGGCTCACGCATGCCGCGAGGCTACGACGCCCCGGCCGTCGCTGCGATACACGCGCCTAAAATGCACTCGTGCTCCCGGACCACAACGAACCCCGCGAACCCAGCGACCCCAGCCTGCAGGGCGACTGCGCCAACTGCTTCGGGCTCTGCTGCGTCGCGCTCCCCTTCACCGCCTCCGCCGACTTCGCGGTCGACAAACGCGCCGGGCAGCCCTGCACCAACCTGCAGGACGACTTCCGCTGCGGCATCCACACCCGGCTGAGGGACAAGGGCTTCTCGGGCTGCACGGTGTACGACTGTTTCGGCGCCGGCCAGCAGGTCTCCCAGGTCACCTTCGGCGGCCGGGACTGGCGGCAGGACCCGGCGACCGCCCGGCAGATGTTCGACACGTTCCCGGTCGTCAGGCAGCTCCACGAACTCCTCTGGTACCTGACCGAGGCAATCACGCTCGCCCCCGCCCGCCCCGTCCACGCCGACCTGCGCCGCCTCCTCGATGCCACCACCGCGCTCACCCGCCTCACCCCCGAAGCACTCGGCGAACTGGACGTCCCGGCCCACCGCGCGGACGTCAACACGCTTCTCCTGCGCACCAGCGAACTCGTACGCGCCACGGCCGGCGCCAAGAGCAAGAAGAAGAACCGCCGGGGCGCCGACCTGATGGGCGCCCGCCTCCGGGGCGCCGACCTCAGCGGCGCCAACCTGCGCGGGGCCTACCTGATCGCCGCCGACCTCACCGGCGCCGACCTCCGCCTGGCCGACCTGATAGGCGCCGACCTCCGCGACGCGAACCTCAGCCGCGCCGACCTCACCGGCGCCTTCTTCCTCACCCAGCCCCAACTGAACGCGGCGCAGGGCGACGCGGCGACACGGCTTCCGCCGTCATTGGTCAGGCCGGGGCACTGGGCGGCGTAGCGCCCGTGCCCGCAGGACGACACGGATATCGACTACAACCAGGGACCTGCGGGCAAAGGTTGCCGCCTACGGCGAGGCCGACATCCCGGTCTACGTGATTGTGAACCGCAAGCACCAGCGCGTCCACGTACTCACCGAGCCGGTCGGCAGCGACTACGCCGGCCACCAGATCTACGCCGCAGGCCGACAGGCTTCCCTCCCGGCCTCCATCGGCGCCGAGGTCTCTCTCGACGTCGAGGCGATCCTGCTGGCAGGAACCAAGGCGCACGCCAAGGGCTGAACGGACGCCAGGGAGTGACAACACGCGGCAGCCGTGCGTGCATGGTAGGCATGACCACCTCGCCGCCGAGCCCGGAGCCCGGCCCCCTGACTCCCTTCGTCAAGCAGTACGCCGTCCTGCTCACCACCCGCAAACGCGACGGCACCACCGTGGGCACCCCCGTCTCCATCGCCGTCGTGGGCGACCACGCCTACATCCGTACGTACTCCTCGGCCTGGAAGGTCAAGCGGATGCGCAACTTCCCGGAAGTGGAGATCGCACCCTCCACCCTCCGCGGAAAGCCGACCGGCCCCGCCATGAAAGCGCGGGTGCGGCTACTGGCAGCCGGCAGCGCGGAGAACACGAACGCCGCGAAGGCACTCGCCCGCAAGTACCCGATCGTGCACGGCGCCCTCGTGCCGATCGCCCACCGCGTCAAACGGGACACGACCCTGCACTACGAGGTCCGCGCGCTGGAAGGCTAGCCGCGCCGACGGCCGCCACCACCGCCCCGCCGGAACAGCCTCTTCACACCCACGAACAGCACGAAGAGCCCGGCGACGACCGCCACCCCCCACTTCTTACCGCTGCCGCTCCCGGAGCCGCCGGCGTCACTGTCCGCGCTCGCCGAACCACCCTTACCGGACGGCGACTTGGCGGCACCCGACCCCTTCGGCTTCTGCACGGCGAACCGCTCCACCCGGCTCTCCGCCCCCTCCGAGCCCATCATCAGTGCCGACCCGTCGGGGGTGTAGGTCACCGACTCGGCCTGCCCCTGGAACGGCACGTTCAGCTCGTGCTCGGCGCCGAGCCCGCCGTCCCCGGCCGGCTTCCAGTCATAGGTCCAGGCCCCCAGATACCCGCGCAGCGTCAACTGCCTGCCGTCCGGCGAGAACGCCCCGTCGGTCACCCACGGGACATGGCCGATCCGCCGGAACACGTTGGTTTTCGACGCCGAGAGCTGCTTGGGCCCCACGTACAGTCCGCCGCCCTTCTCCTCGTTCTTCGACGCGATGTACACCCGCCCGGTTGTGGGCTGCACCATCAGCGCCTCCGCGTTCCGCGCGCCGTCGGCGTACTTCACGGTGTACTGAGTGGCCCGGACCGTCGCGTCCTTCAGCTGCTCGGGTTCGGGGAAGCGGTATATCCAGACGTGGTCCCACGCCCCGTCGAGGTTGTCGCCGATGTCCCCGACGTAGATGTCCCCGTCCGGCCCGATCGAGATCGCCTCCACGTCACGCGGCTGCCCGACCCCGTGCATCGTCACCCTGGCCACCGTCTCACCGGTCTTCGAGTCCACGGCATAGACGTACGGGCCGTCGCTGCTGTCGTTGTGCGTCCAGTAGATTCCCGGATGCAGGCGGCTCGCCGCCAGGCCGCTGGACTCCTTGATCCGTGGGTCCTTGATCGTGAACCCGCCGTCATCGGCGGCGGCGGGAACCGCCGGAACGACGGCGAGCAGGACGGTGGCCGCGGCCCCGGCGACGTACAGAAGCGAACGCATGACCCCAAGACTGCCACCGTTCTTCCGTCAGCGATGATGACCGGATGCGTCTGAGGATGATGTTCGTCGGTGACTCGATGACCATAGGCCGGGCCGGCGACTACACCTGGCGCTACCGCATGTGGCAGCACCTCGGCGGCAGCTGCGAGATCGTCGGCCCGCGCGCGGAGCTGTACGAGTCGAGCACGGCCTACGCCGATCCCGCCTTCCCCGCCGATGCCCGCCGCCACCTGGCCGGCTGGGGTGAGGGCTGGCACCACATGGCCCCGGTGATCCGCGAGACCCTGACCGCCCACCCGGCGGACCTGCTGCTGATATCCCTGGGCCTGATAGACCTCGGGTTCTACACGGACGCCGAGGACACCGCCCGGAACGCCCGCCGTTTCCTGCAGCAGGCCCGCGGGGCGAACCCGCACATCCGCGCGGTCATCCTGCCGGTGATCCCCAATATCCGCGCCGAGACGGACGCGCCGTTCGCGGCGGAGGTCGACCACTTCAACACCCTCCTGGCGAAAACCATCGCGGACCTCGACCAGCCGACGTCCCCCCTGCTGCTCGCCTCCCGCCCCGAGTCGTACGACATCCACCGGGACACCTACGACGGCACTCACCCGAACGCGAGCGGCGAACACAAACTGGCGGGAGCTTTCGCCGACGCACTGCACCAGGCGTGGGGGGTGGGGGCCGACCGCCGGAAGGCCGGCATTCCGCGGCCCGCGATCACCAGGGCACGGTCCCGCCCGAGCGGTCCAGATACGCCAGACCGGGCGTGCCCAGCCGGGACAGCAGGACGTCCACCAGCAGGGGGACGCTCTCCTCGACGGTGAACGGCGCGTCCGGCCCACCCAGGTCGGTGCGAATCCAGCCCGGTGCCAGGAGGACGAAGGCGCGCTGCGTCTCGGCCTGCCGGGCTGCGAAGCTGCGCAGGAATATGTTCAGGGCCGCTTTGCTTCCGCGGTAGACCTCGCGGCCGCCGGTCGTGTTGTTCGTGATGCTGCCCTGCCCGGACGACATCGCGCCGATCAGCCCGGTGGGAGTGACGAGATCTTCCAGCGCCTCGATGACGCGCATCGGGCTGAGGGCGTTGGTGATCATCACCTGGACGAAGTCCGATGCCGGAACCGCGCCGATCGGGGTCTGCTCGTTACTCGTGGTGCCTGCGTTGACGAAGAGCAGGTCGAGCCGGCGCTGGGCCAGGCGTTCGTGCAGCGGCGCCAGGTGGTCGGGCTCGTTGATGTCGAGGTGCTCGACGCTCACTCGCCCGTCGGACCGGTCCGCGAGATCGTGCAGGGGCGTTCGGGACGTGGTGTCGCGGACCGTGCCGATGGCGCTCCATCCCCTGTCCAGGAATTCGGCCGCCATCGCGTGACCGAGGCCACGCGATGCCCCGATGATGAGCGCGGTCGGCGGGTGCTGGTCTGTGCCAGTCGATGACATGCGGCGTCATCTCCGTTCTTCAGCGGCGAGTCGTACAAGTCTGTTCGCCGCGCTGTTTCCGGGGCGAATGGAAGGGCCCCCTTTGTAGGATTTCCCTTATGGCGGTGATGTCAGTGTGCGAATCCGGCGTTCTGCAGCCCGACGATGTGCGCATCATTCGCGCCCTGCAGATCGCCCCGCGGGCTTCGTTCGCCTCCGTAGCGGCCGCGCTCGGCCTCACGGAGGGCTCCGTCAACCGCCGTTACCGGCGCCTGCGCGCCGACGGCATCGTCCGCGTCGCGGGCATGGTGAATCCAGGAGCGCTCGGACAGAGCAGGTGGCTGGTGCGGCTGCGCTGCCGCCCCGGCAGCGTCTCCGCGATCGCCGACGCACTCGCCAAGCGCGACGACGTCAACTGGGTCGCCCTGAGCGCGGCCGGCTGCGAAATCACTTGCGCGACTCAGTCACGGACCCGTGAGCAGCGCGAAGACCTGCTGGGTCAACGGCTTCCACGCACCGCGGCGGTACTCGACATCAATGCCTTCGCCATGCTCCGCCAGTTCCTGGGAGGCCGCGGCCACTACTGGGCCGCCCTGCAGGGTGTCCTGTCTCCGGAGCAGGAAGCCATGCTGGGCAGTGACGGTCCGCCTTTCACCGAAGCCCCGGTCGTCGCCCGCGACCCTGTGCACGTCACCGCAGAGGACGAGAAGATCCTCGGCTCTCTCGCCGCGGACGGCCGCGCCAGTCTCGTCGACCTCGCCGCAGCGGCCGGCTCCACCCCAGGGCGGGTTTCCCGCCGCCTGCACGCACTGCTCGAACGTCGCGTCGTGCACATCGACGTCGAGATCGCGGCAGCTGCTCTGGGCTATCACGCTCGGGCGAACCTGTGGCTGCGCGTGCATCCGTCGGCGGTCAAGCGGGTCGGACGCACGCTCGCGCAGGAACCCGAAATCGCCTTCGCTGCGGCCGTGTCCGGTCCCCACAACATCCATGCCGTCGCGCACTGCCGCGACCTCGACGAACTCTTCGAGTTCACGACGGGCCGCATCGGATCCCTGGCCGACCTGCAGAGCATGGAAGTCTCACCTGTGCTGCAGCACGTCAAGCAGGCCGGCACGCTGCTGTCCGGCGATCGCCTCGTCGAGACACGACGTACCCGGGCGTGAACCCCGGCGGACATGCGCGGACGGCAGCACCGATCGGGTTCGCGGCCCGGTACGGTGAGCGCCGTCAGGCCGTCACCTCAGCCACGCGCTCCCGCCAGGACACCGCCCGTACCGGGGGCACCACCCGGGCCTGGGCCCGGCCGCCGACGGCATCGGCCGCCCCCGCCACCCGGCACCGCCCGCAGTGCGTCTCGTCACCCACCGGCCGGAACACATGCTCGTCGCCCCCGCCCTTGCACGTCACCAAACCGGCCGAGCCCTCCGCCGGGACCCCGCGTTCAGCCACCGCAGGCAGCTTCGCCACCAGCCGGTGCCGCAGGAAACCCACCGCCGAGCGAATGCCGCCCGCAGGCAGCCCGTCCGCGAGCACCCGCCGCAGGTCCCCCGGCGACACGCCCCGCCGCAGCCACTCGGCCGCCGCTTCGGCCAGTCCCCGCGCCTCCCGGACGCCGAGGTGCAGTTCCCGGCTCACCTGCCGCAGCGACAGCAACACCTGCTCGGCCACCGCCAGTTCGCCGACCGGCTCGTCTTCGGGTGGGGGGTGGGGAAGGTTCTTCTCCGGTAGTTCTTCTTCTGGTTTTGAGCCGCCGACTTTCCGTCCCTCCGGCCCACCGACCGTCGGAGGGCGGGCACTCGGCGGCGGCTCGATCGGCGGCCGGTCACTCGGCGGGCGCTCGCCCGGGGCCACCGCTCCGCTATGCACCCGACTCGCCTCGTCCCGCGTCAAGGTGACGTTCGCGAGGAGCTGCCCCGTAAGCCAACGACCGCGCTCGCCCTGCCAACGCCACTCGTGCAGATACCCGCAGGCGGTGAGGGACTCCTTGGCGCGTTGGTACGCCCGGCCCTTGATGCCCAGCTTGAGCGCGTGCTCGCTGAGCGATGCGTGGGTCTCGCTGTCCGGCAGCCCCTGCACGTACAGCAGAAGGATCTTCGCGTCGCTGTTGAGGCGCTGATGCCGTACGACGTCGTGCGAAGCCTTCGTGAAGCGCCGCGTGGGCGCGATAGCATGACGAAACATCCCGATGGACTCCTGGTTTCCATGCGGCGGTGTAGGTCCTCGGCTCGGTGTTGGTAGCACCTCCGAGGACCGCTCCGTTTTCACGGAGCGTGATGACCTGGTCACCGTACCGCATCGAGAGCACGTCCAACCATTTCATGCAATAAGTCGCACTCCACGAACGGAACTTCGACCGTCGGTGGCGACGCGAGCGGTGTTCAATTGCCACCGCCCGCCACTCGAGGACGAGGAAGTCGAGGCGAGGGTGACAACCCGCCACCAACGGCAGCAGCTTCTGCAACGCCGACCGGCACAGCTCATCAGCTGCGTCCTGGAGAAGATTGCGCTCACTCGCCCCTTTGGGCGCCCCGCAGGTCCTCAAGGAGCAACTGGACCACGTGCTCACCATTTCCCGGCGCCGCAACGGAGAGATCCAGGTGATGCCACCGGATCGTCACACACACGCCGCCCTGAACGGGCCCATGGTTCTGCTGGAAACGGCCGAACGTAAGCAACTCGCGTACATCGAGGGGCAGAGCGGTGGGTTCTTCGTGAGCGAACAACCGGAGACGAGCGACCTGTTCGCGCGCTATGGCATCCTGCGCGCGCAGGCTCTCAACCCGGAGGAGTCGGCGAGACTGATCGAACAGGTGGCGCGCGACCTATGAGGAACGACCTGCACTGGTTCAAGAGCAGCTACAGCGGCGATCAAGGCAACTGCGTAGAGGTAGCCAAGACCACTGCCACCGTCCATGTACGCGACTCGAAGGACCACTCCCGCCCGGGCCTGACGCTAACCCCCACCGCTTGGACGGCGTTCACGCAAGCTGCAACAGAAAGCGATATGCCAGCTTCCTAACGCTTCACGTAGAAGTTCGCACTGGTGAACCCATTACCCTCCAGATAACGTTGGTACGCCTGAGTAACCACCCCCACTGGAGTCGCTAGTGAACCGCCGCCCCTTGTCCGCTGCCGCCGCACTCACGGCCGCTGCAGCCCTCCTGCTCACGGCATGCGGCGGTGGTGACGACAAGCCGAAGGGCAACGACAAGATCGCGGGCGCTGACAGCAGCGCCAGCGCGAAGCCGGCCTCACCGAGCGCGAGCCCCTCTGACGCCGCGGGCCGCCCGAAGATCACGCTCGCCAAGGACATGCACAATATCTTCGAAGGCGGAGAGACCGGGGATCCGGTGAAGGACGCGATCCTCCACGACAACACGCAGGCCATCTCCGCGATGGATGAGGCCGTCTACACCCGGAGCCTGGAGAAGCCTGCCTTTGGCACCTACCTGGCAGGGAATGCAGCGAAGGCAGGCGCCGTCTGGGTCCAAGGCTTCTACGACGAGGGGATCACGTGGACCGGCCAGGTCCGCTATTTCAAGCGCAACATCACTTCTCTCAAGGGGAACGTAGCAACCCTGACGTACTGCTCCGACGATTCAAAGTCATTCAACAAGGACCTCAAGACCGGTAAGAAATCCGGGGCCGTGACGAATCCAGCCGACTATCTGGGCCTCTACAGCACACGACTCAAGAAGAATTCTGAGGGCATCTGGCAGACGACCGAGCTCGTCGCGCACAGGGGAGCCTCGCAGTGCCAGTGACTCGTCGGTGCGTCTCTGCAGGCATCCTCTCAGTGACCGTCCTACTTGCCGCAGCTTCGCCCGCAGTTGCCGGCGGCCACGGAGCGCACGGGGGTGCACTGCCGGGAGAGCCGCCCCCCGCCAAGGTCTCTGGTGGCACCCGTAAAGAGAGCGTGTACGCCACAGCGATCCGCTTCGACGAGTCGAAGAACGGCAGTAACAAATCGGCGACACCCGTGACTCCTGTCACCAACTGGTCGCCGCCCGCATGCTGGTACGAGCCGAAGTGGTCTCCCGCCCAGTTCAAAAAGGAGTTTCAGCGGCGCTGGGACATACCGGACTTCAGTGGGGCGGGCGAGGCCCACGCGCTGGACGAGGACCACTACATCAAGGGCAACCCCTACAAGGACTTCAACAAGTCCCAAACGGGGAAAGGCATGTGGTGGGACGCTGTCCGGGACAAGGCACGCGAGGACGCACTCGACCCTGCTGCGTTCGAGTGCGACACGGCCACCTTCTGGGTCAAGAACGGCGTGACCCCCAAGGTCAAGAACGCGGTCACACCCGAGATCCTGTCCCAGCTGGCTTATAACAAGATCAAGCTTCCGGACACCAAGGTCACACTCGCCCCCGCCGACACCACCAAGGTGAACCTGCCCACCTGGGCATGGCTGGACAAGGCCAAATTCAACCCGGTCTCGGTCACCGCATCGCTGAACGCCGGCGGCCTCAACATCCAGGCCACCACCACAGCCGAGCCGGTCTCCCTCAAAATCGAGCCCGGCACCAGCGACGCGACCACGTTCCCGGCCTCCGGCGAGTGCCCGATCAACAACGGACGTATCGGCGAGCCCTACGCCAAGGGCAAAGCGGACCAGACGCCGCCCTGCGGCGTGGAGTACCTACGCTCCTCCGGGAACGGGACGTACAAGCTCACGGCCACCGTCACCTGGAAGATCCACTGGACCGGAACCGGTGTCACCGACGAACAGTCGCTGCCCGACGGCGAGTTCGGCGCATCCCAGGACGTCACCGTCCAGGAGATCCAGGCCATCAATCAGTAAGTCGTCAACGGGGGAATGATGAGCGACATAAGCATAGACATCGGCGTGCTCGACCGGGTCCGCAGCAACCTCAGGCATTCCTTTCGACGCCCCGAAGGACGATGCAGAAGCGCGTAAGCGAGACCGGACCGAGAAGCAGAGATCGTCCACCGAATTGGCAGCCAGCACAGCAGAAGCCGAACTGGAAAAGATCCGGGCCCAGGCGCGCAAACTGGCCAGCGACCACGTCCTGGAAGGGCAATCCGTCGCCCGACGCCTGGACAAGGCAATGGACATCGCGCCCAACGAGCCAGGGGCTTTGCACAAACTGGGCAGCGCCCTCAAGGAGATCGGCAAAGTGCTCGGCAAGATTGATGACGTCGTGCTCGACGTGATCGATACAGGCGTCGCCGCCGCAGCCAAGTGGCTCGTGGAACACGCCAACGCCATCGCCGCACTGGGTGACGTGCTCGCGACTGTTAGTGCCGCACTGGGCGCGATCTCGCTCGTGCTACTCATTTGCAGTGCGGCATTTCCACCTTTGGCTGTGGGATCCGAGGCGCTGGCCGGCGCATCAGGGTTGTCGGCTCTCGGCGCGCTGGCATTACACGGAACGGCGCGGGCTGCTGGAGGCGAGTCTGTCGTGTCGAACCGGACTCTGGCACAGGACGGCCTCGGGATCCTTCCAGCCGGCTTCGCCTTCAAGGGGGTCGCCCGGGTCGCCTCGGCCAGCCGGGTGGCGGATGCTGCGGCCAACTTCGGCCTGATTGACACCGTTTCGTCATTCACGGGCGATCCGACCACCCTTGGCTACTTTGCCCCGAAAAATCACCGACAGGCGATTGAAGAAGCATCAGGCATAGTGGTCCCCTCCGGCGGACCTCTGCTCGTAGCGTTCGAGAACGCCTGGAAAGGCGGCAGCGAGAAGGACCATGCCGCAAAGCGACAGCAGAGAAACGAAGGCGCGTCATGAAGGATGAACAGATCCTTGGCTACTTCGACGGGCGAGGCACTGTCGATATCACGCTGCGGGGCGGCGATTTGGCGCGCGCGGACAGAATTTCGGCAATTGGATTCGAGTTGGGTTACGATCTCAGGGAATCCACTTGCGTCACGAGGGGGCAGTGGCGCATGGTTTACGTACGAAATGATTCACCTGACGTACGTCAGAGAGCACGAACGACCGAAGCCAGGATGCGCACGGGGGGGCCGCTGCTTCCCGCTGCATGGGGAACTCCAGGCCCACCGGGTGTCGCAGGAGGACCGATCAGTGCCGTAGCAGCGGCAGCCGCGAGACGCAATGTCACGGCTTACGAGACCAATGGGACGAAAGCAGTCGTAGGACTCGCGATATTCGTCAGCCTGGCTTGCTTCGTGATCGCCTGGTTGACACGCGGTACAACAGGTACCGCTTACCCTCTCGCCGTACTCGGTGCCCTCATCGCCGTAACCGCAGCTTTGACGCCACGGTGGGGGCGGCGCTGGTACGAGCGTAATCAGCAGATCGTTTCCCGTTTCGACGAGGGCCATACCGGACATGGTGGCCCGCCTCCACCGCCCCCACCGCCGTCGGTAGCTCGCGACCAGAGGGACGGCAGACGGGGCGATCAGTGATGCACATCAGCTTCGCCGTCCCCTCCGACTTCGTAGACGTACCAATCGGATTGGACTTCGACGAGGCCTGGATGGAGGTCAATTCTCGCAACGCCCACCTATCGCTCGTAGCCACGGAAGATCGGCAGACATTGAGCGAGATGGCAGGAGCACTGCACCACGTATCCCGACTCTTGGACCAAGTCGGGGTCGTGTACGCGGCCCGTTGCCTCCACTCCATCGAAGGGGCACCATCCCAAGCTTCCCTGGCTGTGACTGTCGTGGACTTTTCTCATGGCGGCGATGACGCAGCGACAGCCCACGGAACCTTGCGCGGCGTCCTCCAGTCCCGAGGATCGGAATGGTGTGGGACCGTCCTCGATGTCCCTTGCGGCAAAGCGGCGATCTTCACTGGTGGCCAGAGCTACACGCTTCCCGCGAATCTGTCCCACGTCGGCGAGGAGGTCGAAGTGCCGACCGCGCAGTTCCACGCGATCATCCCGGTTCCGAACACGATTTCCGTCGACAACGAGCGCATGTGTCTGGTCGCGTTCTCCACGCCCAGCATCCAGCACTGGGAGGAACGATACGCCCCGGTGATGGCTGATGTCCTTCGGAGTCTGCGGTTCACAGACGTCCCATCGGAAACGCATGAGGATGCGCGCGCTGCTTTAGATCCGACTGCGTAGAGGTAGCGACGACCCGTGCCAGACTCTCTCCTCCCGCATCACCTTCAAGGGCTCGACAAAGGCATCAGGGGACACCTCCGGAAGTATGACTCCCGTAGGGAACTGGGCCCCGCCCGCCTGCTGGTACGAGCCATATTCGGCCGACGAGTTCGCCAAGAACACGGAGGATGGATACAACACCGTCGCAAACGACCCCCAGGCAGCCCAGCTACGCAAAGACTGCCGTGGGCCAGTTCCGGGACATATACAAGGACGGCAAGTACAAGAACTACAACAAGGACAAGGCCGACGAAGGCAGTTGGTGGGTCGCCACCAGGGATCCCGACCGCTGGATGGATGACGCGGCGCAGGTCTGCGAAAAATCCTGACGAACAGCCATTGCCCAACGGCGAGTTCGGCGCCCCCCAGGACGTCACCGTCCAGGAGATCCAGGCCATCAACCGCTCAATGCCAAGAGGGCGTAGAGGCAACCGGTGGTGGCCGGAACATCCGCTTGGGCAGCGTATCCGGCCATGTTTGACCTGTCCTTGGCGTGTGCCGGGACACACCCCCCACTCGGTTGCGTATCTTTGTTCGGTTGTCATGTGCGCGGTTGTATACGGGGGTGGGGATCGTGTCGGATCTGGCGAAGGATGCTGCGTCGATGGCGAAGGGGTCGGCGGGGTTGCGGGGGGCGCCGCATCACACGGCGAAGCCGTTGCATGATTTCAAGGCGGCTTCGCATGATCTGTCGGCGTTGGGGGCGCTGGGTTCTTTGTTGAAGGCCACCGGGGACATCCGTGATGGCATGAACACTCTGTCCGCTCTGACGGAGAGCCTGAGCGAGGAGTGGAACGCGGAGGCGAAGCTGCTCGGTGAGGTGTCCGACGCGTTCGATCTGCTGGATGTGTTGCTGAGTGCGGCTGCCCGCGCGAAGAAGGGCTGAGCACGGTGGTTGATCTCAATCCGCTGCACTGGATCAGCAAGGCCAACCATGCCTTCGGGTCGACCATGGCCAGTGGCCTGGAGTTCCTCGGTATCACCGACCCGGCTGTCGATCCGGACGGGGTCCGGGAGATCGCGAAGCACTGGCGGGCCCTGGCCAAGGGTCTCGACGAGGCCGGCCATGCCGCAGAGCTGGCCCTGGCGGACGTGACCTGGGAAGGCGAGACCGCCAAAGCCTTTTCCAAGCGGGCGCGGGCGATGCGCAAGCACGCCACCGATATGGCGCACTCGTTGCGGGATGGTGCGACCGCGCTGGACAAGTTCGCGGATGAGGCGCATGAGCTGATCACGCAGATCGGTGTGATGCTCGCGGAGATCGCCGAGTTCGAGATCGCCGGCCTCGCCCTGTCCGTGTTGACCGCGGGCATGTCGGAGGTGGCCTCCACCCTGGTGGCGGGCGAGCGCGCGCTGAAGGTCATCGCGCTGGTTGCGCGGATCGAGGAGGAAGGCGGCGCGCTGGGCAGCACGGTGCGCACGGTGATGGAGGCGGTCCGTAACGTCGAGCGGGCGCTGAAGGCTCTCAAGGACATCAAGACCGTCGCGAAGGTCGGGAAACTCGCCGGTGAGGGCATGAAGTTCACCGCGTTCACGACCGCGCTCGAGGATCCCGGCGCGTTCAAGGACCCGGGGAAGCTCGCCAAGCTCCTCACCGAAGGTGCCGTGGCCGGTGTCGGTCTGGGGTTCCTCGGCAAAGCCCTCGGCAAGGGGCTCAAGGCTCTCAAGCCCGGCGAACTCGGCGACCTCGCGAAGGCGCTGAAACTCAACGGGTCCGGGCTGTCCCGGCTGAAGCTGCGGCCCTCGGAGTGGGAGAAGCTCCCCGCCTCCATCCGCAACATGTTCAAGGAGTGCAAGCTCGACCCGATCGACGTCGCCACGGGTGACATGCTGCTGCCGCAGACCGATGTCCAGCTCCCCGGCACCCTCCCGCTGATCCTTCAGCGCACCCACCTCTCCTCCTACCGGTGGGGCGGCTGGTTCGGACCCTCCTGGGCGTCCACCCTCGACCAGCGCGTTCAGGTCGACGATGAGGGGATCATCTACACCGCGCCCGACGGCGCCCGTCTCACCTACCCCCACCCCGATCCGGAGGATGGCGCACCAGTCTACCCGGAGACCGGGTCACGTCTGGCGTTGACCTGGGATACGGAAACCGATGGCGGTCTGCGTATCACCGATCCGGACACCGGGCTGGCCTACCTCTTCCACACCCCGCAGCCCACCGACGACGGCCATGCCATCGATCTGCCCCTGCAGGCCATCGTCGACCGCAACAACCAGCGCATCACCCTCCACTACACCGACGACGGCATTCCCACCGAAGTCAGCCACACCGGCGGTTACCGCATCGCCCTCGACCACCACCCCACCCAGCCCCGCATCACCGCCCTCCGCCTCATCGACCCCGACCACCCCGACGCCGCAGGCACACTCCTGCTCACCTATGGCTATAACCAGGACGGGCACCTCACCGAGGTCACCAACTCCTCGGGCCTGCCCCTGCGCTTCACCTACGACCCCCAAGGCCGCATCACCTCCTGGACCGACCGCAACGACACCACCTACGCCTACACCTACGACACACGCGGCCGCGTCATCCGCACCGACGGCACCGGCGGCTACCTCTCCGGCACCCTCACCTACAACGACACCACCCACACCACCACCGTCACCAACTCCCTCGGCTACACCACCCACTACGAACACAACGACGCCTACCGCCTCATCCGCGAAACCAACCCACTCGGCCACACCACCCACAAACTTTGGGACACCGACCACCAACTGACCGCCATCACCAACCCACTCGGCCACACCACCCACTACACCTACGACAACAACGGCCGGATGGTGGCTGTCATGCGCCCGGACGGCCAGGAGGTCACCACCGAGTACAACGAACTCGGCCTGCCCATCACGGTGACCGCACCGGATGGCACTGCCTGGCGGCAGGAATTCGACGAACGCGGAAAACGCACCGCTGTGATCGATCCAGCCGGGTCGATCAGTAAGTTCGCATACGACAAAGCAGGCGGCCTCGTGGCGGTCACCGACGCCGCTGGTCACGTCACACGAGTGCGCTGTGACCGTGCAGGACTGATCACCGAGATCGCCGACCCCCTCGGCGCTGTCACCCGCTATACACGCGGTACCTTCGGCCGGCCCACTTCCGTGACCGATCCCCTCGGCTCCACAACACGCCTTGAATGGACAGTGGAAGGCAAACCTGCCCGACGTACAGAGCCCGATGGCACCTGCGAGTCGTGGCAGTACGACGGTGAAGGCAACTGCGTCAGCCATACCAACGCTATGGGTGCTGTTTCCCGCTTCGAGTACACAGCATTCGACTTGACGTCGGCACGTATCGACCCGGACGGAACGCGCCATAACTTCAGCTATGACGCCGAACTGCGCCTCAATCAAGTCCGCAACCCCATGGGCCACACCTGGAACTACGCATACGATGCTGCCGGCCATCTGATATCCGAAACAGACTTCAGCAATCGCACCCTCACCTATACACATGATGCAGCGGGACATCTCACCACCCGCATCAACGCGCTCGGCCAGACCATCCGCTTCAGTCACGACCAACTCGGCCGGATCATTCATAAAGACGCCGACGGCCAGGTCACCACCTTCGCCTACACACCGTCAGGCCGAATAACCCAGGCCGTCTCCCCCGATGCCGTCCTGTCTCTGGAGCACGACTCCATGGGCCGCCTCCTGCACGAAACAGTCAACGGCCGAACCATCACCTACGAGTACGACGTCATGGGTCGGCGCACCACCCGGACCACACCCACCGGAGCAGCCAGCACCTGGAATTACGATGCGGCAGGCCATCGCACCCAACTCACCACATCCGGACGCACCATCAGCTTCGACCTCGATCTGGCAGGACGAGAGCTGAGCCGCCGGATCGGCGAGGCGGTGACCCTGGGAAACGACTTCGACAGACTCGGACGTCTGACAGCCCAGTCCGTCTCCAGCACCAACGGCCGAAGCATCCAGCGCCGTGACTACACCTACCGCGCCGACGGCAACCTCATCGGCATCAACGACCAGCTGAACGGCGCCAGCCAATTCACCCTTGACAGCGCCGGTCGCGTCACCACGGTCACAGCCCGAGGCTGGAGCGAGCACTACGCGTACGACGACGCGGGCAACCAGACCAGCGCCTCCTGGCCCACCACCCACCCAGGCCAAGAAGCCACCGGCCCTCGCGAGTACTCCGACACGCTCATCACACGTGCCGGAAACATCCGTTATGAACACGACGCCCAAGGCCGCGTCACCCTGCGCCAGAAGATCCGTCTCTCCCGTAAACCAGATACCTGGCATTACACATGGGACGCCGAAGACCGGCTGACTACCGTCATTACGCCAGACGGTAGCCGGTGGCACTACAAATACGACGCACTCGGACGCCGAACATCCAAACAACGCCTCGCCACAGGTACATCAGCCGTCGTCGAACACATCGACTTTGTCTGGGACGGCACCACACTCTGCGAACAGACCGGTACTAGTTCGGACTTCCCTAATCCAGTCAGCCTCACCTGGGACCACCAAGGCCAGCACCCCCTCGCTCAGAGTGAGCGTATCTGTGCATCGGACGCTCCCCAAGAAGAAGTCGACTCCCGTTTCTTCGTGATAGTCACCGACCTAGTAGGCGCTCCCACCGAACTACTCAACGAGAATGGTGAGATCTCCTGGCGCAAACGCAGCACGCTCTGGGGCAACACTGTATGGGCGGCAGACAGCAATGCGTACACACCTCTCCGTTTCCCGGGCCAGTATTTCGACCCCGAATCCGGACTACACTACAATTACTTCCGCTACTATAATCCTGAGTCTTCCCGCTACATCTCTCAAGACCCATTGGGCCTCTCACCGGCGCCCAATCCGACGACATATGTCCATAACCCCCAAACATGGATGGATATCCTTGGTCTCGGCCCTTGCCGAGTCGGAGAGACTATGGGCGATACGTCCAAATTGCAGGGGTGGATTCCAACTGAGGTCCCTGCAGAATCCAAGGCAGTTCTTCAGGATATCCGAGAATTTGGCGTTGAGGCACAAGGTGCGGGCCCACAGCTTATGGGGCCTTCAATCCCGCGCCCCTTCGCGAACAGTGGAAAGAATGGCGGCTATAAGCTTCCTGATTTTGACAGCTCAGGTAATCCAGTTCGCTACACCGAATGGGGAACGGTGCAATCATCACAGAATCCGAAGTGGGGTGGCGAGCGAGTCATTACCGGGTCTGACGGATCTGCGTACTACACTCCGACCCACTACCAAACCTATATTGTAATGGAGACTGGACGTTGAATGAAGCCAGTTGGTGGTCCGACTCTGCACCTTTGATGCAGACGGTGCCGAGCGATTCCATGGTTCTGACAGAGAAGGCGCTACCGCCTACGGGCTCCATCTTCGCAGCACGCATGAACGGCCGGGAGATGTCTGACGTGGACGGAGTATTCACGCAATTCTACGATAATTTGCGACTTCCGAATTATTTCGGCTGGAACTGGAATGCACTACGCGATTGCTTGTTCGACCTTCAGTGGCTTGATGCCACGAAATGTCTGGTAGTAATCGATGATTCCGAGTTTATTCTCACCGAGGATGCAGACGAGCGCAGCACCTTCTTCCAAGTCCTCTCAGACGCGACTGAGTATTGGGCGGTCAAGCCAGCGCTGACCGGGAGGCCAAAGACGTCTCTTAGGATCGTGCTCCTGTGCCAAATCGATGTGCGTAAAAGGCTGGATTCCGAAATTTCCGAATCGCAGTCAAGCCGATGAGGAAATGACCTCGCGACAGCCCATTTTGCGAAGCAAGGCGTGATCCACTACACAACCGGGGCCGCTCAGCGGCTCCTGTAATGGCTTTGCCATTTCGATCAGGAATCAGAATTCCAAGGATTGTCTTGGTGGGACTTTACATAATCTGCCGACGCCAGGATCCATATATGGGTCGACTCCTGGGGCGAGTCCTGTTTTGCCTGCGATGAACTTCGGTGGCTCGCGCTTGTCGCAGGCGCTGACGAAGTGAGCGGACCGATCCTCACGAGAGCGGCCGCCTGGAGCATGGCAGTTAAGGCGGAAAAGGTTTCCTGGTGAATCGCCGCCCCAGGCTGTCGCTGCGGCAGCCCCTTGCTCACGGCCGCAACGAGGACACGAGGCTCCGCATGTCCGCCGCACTGGCTGAACTCCTGATCGCCGCCCGCGCCATACTGGACGAGTATGTCGAACTGAGCATGCTGAACGACGTACCCGACGGGTACGAAGGCCCGCAACCCGTGGAAGCGCCCGCCAGTTACGGTTGACTTCTTGCAGAAGTCCAGTGGTGCGATCTGCGGGCGCCTGGTCCTGTTCGATGCGAACGTCGTCGCGGACTCGCAGTTCTATGCCGAGCCGACAGAGGGCACGGCGGTCCAATTGAATCGTGGCGACTGGTTCTGCTTCGGAAAAGCCAACGAAGATCCGCTGCTTCTCGAGCGTGCGACCGGCGCGGTCTGGGGCTTCCCGGATACGGGGGTCATCTGGTGGCAGAGCGAAGGGTTCGAGAAGCTCGCCGACATCCTCGACGGCTTTCTGCTCGACAGTGCCTGCGGCCACGGGTATCAGGAACTCACCGGCGCGGGATCCGAGGACCCGTGGGCGACGGTACTGCACCGCATGGGCCGTATCTGATCCCCGCCCCACCGACGCGGCGGACGGGAGAGCCACTCGCCCCGGTGGGGTGAGTGCGCCGGCGTCGTTGCCTTTGGAACGCGCTTCAAGGTGAGCAGTCTGTGCGCCGGGACGGTCACGACCTCCTCCATGCCCCCGTCGATCCCCCGCGCCACCACGGTGAACGATGTCCATGCACCCCGCTCGTCGGCTGTTCCGGCTGCCTGCGCGGGGGTTCCGGGTCGGGCTCGGGCGTACGCGCGGCGAGCTCGAGCAGCGAGGTGGGCTGTACCTTGACGGTGCGCGTGGGCTCCTCCCAGATCAGCGCTCCGTCGACAGCCAGCGGAACCGGGCCCCCGGAGGGCAGCCGCCGATCCAGGGCGTCGGCGAACGCCGACAGCGCCTCACCCAGCGAGGTCCAGTCGCTGAACGAGGGGGCGTACTCGTTGAAGTAGTCGCCCAGGCGCCCGTAGTCGTCACCCGCGCGGCACGTGACGAACAAGCCGTCCTGGGCGTCCCAGGCGATGCCATGGGTGATCAGCAGCCACTCGTGGCGCCAGTACGCGTTGAGCTCATCGTCGTCCTCGTCCTTGTCGTGGTACAGATCCTCGACATCCTCAGCGATGGACCGCAGGAACAGAGTGTTCTGCCCGATGCCGTCGACCCCGGCGAACGGGCCCTTCAGCGCGAACTCCGGTGCGCCCGCGTCCAGTTCGACGCCGTCGTGGCAGCGGAGCGAGGCCACGAGTTCGGGAGGGAGCGTCACCCCGAGCCGCCGCTCGGCATCCGCTATCTCGCCGGGGGACGCAGGTGGGCGCAGCCGTGCCCGGCTCAGCGGGGCGTGCTCCGCGAGCCAGGCATCGATGCGCGCCCAGGAGCTTTGTATCGGCAGGGGTCGGCTGCGGCAGGGGTCGACGTCATTCGATCACCTTAGGAGCGACCACTGACACCACCCATCGGCGATGGGTGCCGCGGATGACGTGCCTCCGGGCCGCGCGGAACAGGTGTCAGCCCTGGCGGCCGGGGAGCATGGCCAGGGCCTGGGAGCGCTGTGCGACAAGGTCGTCGTAGGTGCCGTCGCGCTCCGCCCAGCGGTGCATGAGGACGCCCTTCACGAGGATTTCGTGGGGGGTGGGTTCCGCTGAGAACAGTTGCATGACTTCGGTGGCGAAGTCGTCGAGCGGCAGCGCGTGCGGGTTCACCTTTTCCTGGCCTGCTGTGGCGACGGCCGGGGGGACGAGTTCGACGACGCTGACGCCGGTGCCATCGAGTTGCGCGCGCAGTGCCTCGGAGTAGGCGTGCACCGCCGCTTTCGATGCGGCGTAGGTGGGCATGGGCGGAAACGGCAGGAAGGCGATGCCGGAGGTGACGGTGACGAAGGTGCCGGCGCCGCGTTGGACCAAGTGCGGGGTGAACGCGTCGATGACCCGGATGGTGCCGACCAGGTTGGTGTCGATCGTCGTCTCTGCCGCCTCGAAGTGGCCGGGGTCGCGCAAGTCCTCCAGGAGCATGACGCCCGACATCGTCACCACGGTGTCCAGCTCGGGGTACCGGGCGAGTACGTCGTCGCGGGCACGTGCGACGGAGGCGCCGTCGGTGACATCGATGGCGAAGGTGCCGATGCCTTCGGCGGAAAGCTCGGAGAGCGCCCCCGAGCTGCGACCGCCGACGGCAACGGTGCTGCCTTCCGCGGTGAACCGCCGGGCCAGTTCTCGGCCGATACCAGAAGTTCCGCCGACGATGAAAACGGTGCGGTCGGAGAGATCCATGAGGTCTTCCCTTCAGTGCAGAGCACCGCCGGCGTTTCGGCCCGCGGCACTATTCAGCGATGATCTCTGTCCTTCTCGAACAGTGATGCCGCAAGTCTTGACGGTCTCCGCCGAGTGCGGCAGGGCCCCCTTCTTCCCTGGTCCTCTCAGGGCCCCCTCTGCGACACGTGCACCGCATTACGGTGTCGGTATGAAGGATGAGGAATCCGAGAACCGGCTCGGCAGCTACCTCCGCGCCCGGCGTGAGCTGGTCTCCCCGGCGCAGGCGGGGCTCCCATCCGGTGGCAACCGCCGCGTCCCCGGCCTGCGCCGTGAGGAGGTCGCCCTGCTCGCCGGCATCAGCCCCGATTACTACCTGCGCCTGGAGCGCGGCCGCGACAAGAACCCTTCGCCTCAGGTCCTCGAATCACTCGCGCGCGTCCTGCGTCTCGACGACGTCGAGCGCACGTATCTGCTCGGCCTTACGGCAACACGCCCCAGGGCGCCGCGCCGCAAGCGCCCCGAGCACGTCCCGGCACGGGTGCACCAGCTCCTCGCCCACCTCTCGATTCCCGCGTTCGTCGAAGGACGCGCCTTCGACGTCCTGGCCTCCAACCCCATGGCTGTCGCCCTGTCCCCGCGCCTTCGACCGGGCCAGAACCGGCTCCGTTCCTTCTTCCTCGATCCCGAGGAGCAAGCCTTCCACCAGGACTGGGCGCAAGCCTCCATCAGCTTCGTCGCCGCTCTTCGCACCACCGTCGGGGACGACACCGACAACCCCCGGTTCGTCGAACTCGTCGGAGAGCTCGCACTGTCCAGCCAGCGATTCCGCACCCTGTGGGCCCGACACGACGTCCGCAACCTCGACGGAGGCACCACCACCGTCCATCACCCCGTCGTCGGTGAACTACGGCTGCACCGCGACAAGCTCCCCATCGACGACGTCATCCTCGTCGTCTACTACCCCGACAAGGACAGCGACAGCGACGAAAAGCTGCACCTTCTCGCCGCGCTCTCACACACTGAACCCACCGGCACGGCAGCCGGCAGGCCGGCAGACACCCCGCCCCCGAAGACGACCTGACGCACACCGCCCGACGCACACCGGCGGTCCAGCGACGCAGCCGGAACAAGCGCGTCACGATGTCCGGATGTCCACCCTCCGCGGACCGGCTTCGAACGCTTCCGGTGCGGCCGGGTCTTCCTCGTCGGCGGCGTCCGGCGGCCTGCGGCCCTGCATCCCCCGGACGCCGTCGACGACGAATGAGCGGGTGCCGAGGCCCCCACCGGTGACACCGAAGGACGCTGCGTCGATGGCGAAGGGAACGGCGGGGCTGCGGGGCGCCGCATCACACGGCGAAGCCGCTACACGATGTCAAAGCCGCTTCATCTGATCGGTTCGCGCTGGGGTCACTATTCCTCGACGTACTGCGGTCCTGACCCGCCGGCAACCGACCCACCGCCACCGATGGGCCGGACCATCGGTGGCGGCAGGGGCAGCGGAGGGGGAGGCAGCGCGCCGGGCAACAGCCCCCAGGGCCGGGAGCCGCCCTGCGCGAGCAGCTCCTTGTCCTCGCCCACGACCACGGCTGAGCCGGTGGCCCTGAGCATGGGTAGATCAGAAATGTGGTCTCCATAGGCGACGCAGTCGTCGAGGGAGGCTCCGTAGCCCGCGGCGGAGAGCCGCACGGCATCAGCTTTGGCGTGACCGATCATGGGAGGACCCACGAGGCCACCCGTGTAGCGTCCGTTTACGATCTCCGGTGGAGTGCACCAGATGTCGTCGACCCCCGTATGCTCCGCGAGCGGGCCAAGACAGGCAGGGAACGATCCGGAGACCAGGACGGTCCGATTACCGTTCTCCTGGTGCCGGTGGAGAGCCGCGAGTACGTGGCCATTGAAAAAGCCACCGCGGCGCAGCTCGGCTTCGAACCACTCCTGAGCAATCCGGCTGACCGTTGTTGCTTCGGCGTTCCTGAAATTTTCGAAGTAGGCGAGGTTGGTCCTCTCGCGCGGAATGCCGATTGCCGTCATGGCGGCCAGCCGCCGGCGCCGGTGGTCGTACTCGTGTGCGCCATGTCCCTGAGCAGCCAGGTAGTAGCGCAGGAAGCGGAAGAGGGTCGTCTCCGCGGTGAGTGTGCCGTCAATCGGAGCACAGGGCGCGCCGAGTGGTACACCAGCGCCTCTCGGGCCCTGGCCGTCACGACCGGCTACTCCTCCACCATGGCCAATCAGCTCCTGCTGACTCTCATCGGACTCGCCGCTTGGCCCATCGCGATGCCTCAACTGGCCCAGTTCGCATTGACGGCCCAGGACGACGGCGATGAGGGGCAAGCCGACCTGCGCGAATTCTTGATCTCGTTCGCCGAACGTGGCACGGCTTGCTGACCGACCTCCCCGTTTCGCCTGCGGTCACCCGGCATCCCCGATCATCAAGTGCGGAGCAATCGGGGCGGTTTCCCTACCTGGCCATGCCGACGTGCCCCGTCGTGATCGCGCTCTCCAGGATCGCGCCGGGGCTACCCGCTGGGGCGGAGGGAACGTTCGGCAGCAGGTCGGCAGTGTGGGCACCTCGTTCCCCGCCAAGCCCCGTTTCCGCCCCTCGAATCTGCAGCCACCCAGGCGCGAGGTCGGGCACCCACACCGCTCGCGTGGCCCGCAGCGGTCCTCTGCTCCGCTGACGACTCGGGCAGTAGTGGGCGAGCGGACGAGTACGGCGCCAGCCGTACGACTGTCCACGACGACTGTGCCTGCGACCTGGCCTCCGCGGACCGCTGCGACTCCCCCGGCGGGCCGGCGCCGCCGCCGAGGCGGGCGACGATCCCGGTGCACAGCCCGATCACCACCACAGGAAACGCCAGACCGAGCACGACACCAGTTTCAGGATCCATCCCCCTGTCCGCATTCCGCTATGCGGAAGCCCTATTCCGCATAGCGGCAAGTCTAGAGAAGGTCGGCAACCAAGGCAACTGGCTATCCGCCCTGGCGGTGGCCGCCATGGGTTCGGTTTGTGTTGTTCCAGGCGATTCATCTGTCGCCTGGAAGCGGCGCGCAGGCGTCTTGCCCTTTACGGTGCGGGCAGCGGCCGGCGACCTGGTTCAGGGGCGTGTGCGTTGGTACGACGCGCTCGCGCCACAGCGGGAAGCCGGGTGGACGATGACGCCCGGTCAGGTCGTGTCGTTCAGCACGCGCAGGTGAGGGAACCGATCGGGGAGGTCAGCGGGTCGGCCGGCCGCTGCTCGATGCCGTTCGCCGTCTCGAGCGCGAAGCCTTCCCGGATCCAGTACTCGATGCCGCCGATCATCTCCTTGACCTGGTAGCCGAGCCGGGCGAGGGCGAGCGCCAGTTCGGTGCGCGGCTGCCTCCACCGATCGTCGGCCCCGTCAGGCCGCAGAACCGCGAGGAGGGCGCCGAACGTCAGCGAGCCGTTCCTCCATCCGCGCGAACCGGCCGCCGAGGCGGCGACGGTTCCAGAGCGCGAAGACGAACAGCGCCGCGCCGCCCGCGATGGCACAGCTGCCTGCCACCCAGGACCCGAGGATGAAGAACAGCACGGCCAGCAAAACCGTCATGGCCACCACCAGCGGTAAGCCCCAACGGCCGCTCCGCCTCAGCTGATTCGCTCGTGGTTCGATGAGCAGGCGCATGAACTCACGCTCCGCCGGGTCCTCGGGTACGTCCTCCTTCTGGATCCTGCGGTCGAGCGACGGCACCGCGTCGGGCTCGGTACCCACCGCACGCCCGTCCCTGCGACGTCGCACCAGGAACCACACGGTGCAGAAGACCGCGCAGAACAGCCCGCTGATCAGGGCCTCCACGGGCTTGTGCCCCCGGTGGATCACGAGTTGGACGCCCGTCCACACCACAAGCACCCACAGTGCCATCGCCCACCAGCGATTCGTCCAGCGCCGCCGAGCTGTCGGCTGTCCGCTGCTGCGCTCCCGGTATACCCGTGTCTTGAGCCACCGTGCCCACCTCCCGTAGCCAGGACGTTTCTCGCACACCCTCCGAATGCTGCGTGTACCCCGCATTCCGCGAACCGACCGCGGTCGGCGGAGGGCCGCAGCCCGGCATCGCGTACAGAAGCCGCGCACCGGCCGCCCCGCGTGCTTGATTCGAGCGCACTCGAAGGGGTTGGCTAGGACCTCATGAAGTACACGCAGCTTGGACGCACCGGACTCAAGGTCAGCCGACTGGTCCTCGGCACGATGAACTTCGGGCCTCTGACCACCGAGGCCGACAGTCACACGATCATGGACTCCGCGCTGGACGCGGGGGTCAACTTCTTCGATACCGCCAATGTGTACGGGTGGGGCGAGAACAAGGGGCGGACCGAGGAGATCCTCGGCACCTGGTTCGCGCAGGGTGGTGAGCGGCGCGACAAGGTCGTGCTCGCCACGAAGATGTACGGGAACATGGCCGCCTCGGGCGACGCCTGGCCCAACCACGACAAGCTCTCCGCGGTCAACATCCGCCGTTCCGTCGACGCCTCGCTGAAGCGGCTGCAGACGGACCACATCGACGTGTACCAGTTCCATCACGTGGACCGGAACACGCCGTTCGAGGAGATCTGGCAGGCGATCGACGTCCTGATCCAGCAGGGCAAGATCCTCTACGCGGGGTCGTCCAACTTCCCCGGCTACAAGATCGCTCAGGCCAACGAGCTGGCCGCCCGGCGCGGTTCGGTGGGTCTGGTCAGCGAGCAGTGCATCTACAACCTGATGGAGCGCCGCGCCGAGATGGAGGTCATCCCGGCCGCGCAGGAGTACGGCCTGGGTGTCATCCCCTGGTCGCCGCTGCACGGCGGGCTGCTCGGCGGTGCGATCCGCAAGGAGCGCGAGGGCAGCGGCTCGCGCGGCGCGACCGGCCGGTCGGCGGAAGCCCTGGCGGACCCGTCGGTGCGGGCGCAGATCCAGGCGTACGAGGACCTGCTCGACAAGCACGGTCTGGAGCCCGGCGAGGTCGGCCTGGCATGGCTGCTGACCCGTCCGGGGGTGACGGGCCCGATCGTCGGCCCGCGCACCGGTGAGCAGCTGGCCTCGGCGCTGCGCGCGGTCGAGCTGGAGCTGCCGGAGGCCGTCGTCTCCGGGGTCGATGAGATCTTCCCCGGTCCGGGCCCCTCGCCGGAGGCCTTCGCCTGGTAGGCGGAATCGCCGGCTGAAGCGGCCGTCGTGGGACTACTGTCCGACGGCGGCCGCCACCGCGACGACGACGAACAGCAGCACCAGCACGGCCGCCATGATCCAGTTACGGGTTTTCGGGTCCACGCTCCGAGGTTACGTGCCGCTCGCGAGCGGCCATGCGGCGACCACCTCGTACCGGGGGTCCGTCCCGCTGCGTACGAGCACCAGCTCCCGCACGGTCCACGGGTCGCTCACGTGGCCGGCCAGGGCGTCCGCGTACCGGCGCAGCCCGGTGGCGGTGCGGCGGGTGGCGAGGGTGAGATGCGGCACGTAGGGCCGGTACTCCTCCATGGCGATTCCGGCTTGCTGTGCGGCAGCCCTCGTGTCGGCGGCCAGCCCGGCCATGGCGGTCAGCTGTCCGCCGGCTCCCGCCCAGAGGACCTTGCCGCCGAAGAAGCCTCCTCCGGCGATGCTCAGCTCGAACGGCTCGTGGTGCCGGGCGGTGTGCGCGAGGCCGGCTTCGAGGGCCGGGATCAGGGTGTCGTCGACCTGGCCCATGAAGGCGAGCGTGTAGTGCCAGCCGGCCCTGCCGGTCCAGCGCAGGGTGTCGGCGCCGGGGAGCATGTGCAGCGTGGCCGTCACCCGGGCCAGTTCGTGGACAGCCTCGGGCGGCGGCAGCACGGCGGCGAACAGCTTCATGAGGCCAGTGTCCCTGGCCGGGCTCCGGCGTGATCCGGTCACCCTGCGTATCGTTGTACTGCGCGGCTGCCCGCACCCACGCGCGGCAGCGGGGAGGAGCGCCACGATGACCGTCGTCGACGACAGGATCGAGATGGCCGACACCAGCGATGAGCGCACTTTGGACAGCATGTTCGAGTGGCTCGAGCCGACCCCCGAGGGATACAAGGTCGAGATCGTCGGGGGGAACATTTTCATGTCGCCGCAGCGGAACACCCACGGGGACATCATCCTGGACATCGTCGAGCAACTGCGCGCCGTTTACCCCCGGAAGCGCGTGAAGTCCGACGTAAGAATCGATTTCCCGGGTCGGCTGAACGGCTTCGCCTCGGACGTCGTGGCTCTCGTGGACGGTGCTGCCAAGGATGCCAAGGGCTGCTGGCGCTACGAGGACATCGAGTTCGTCGCCGAGGTGGTCTCCAAGGACACCGCGCCGAACGATTACGGGCCGAAGAAAGATGTTTACGCCACTGCCGGCGTACCCGTGTACCTCGTCGTCGACCCCGTACAAGGGCGAGTGGTACCTGCACACTCTCCCGAAGGACGACGCGTACCACAGCCTGCTGACATTGGGCTTCGGCGTCCCCGTCGACCTCACCTCCACCGTCGTCGGCCTGACCCTGCAGACCGACGACTTCCCCCGCGACTGAACCCGGCGACAAGCCCGCTCACGCCGCCGTGGCCAGCTCCTCGCGCGGTACGAGGGAGACGTGCCGGCGTCCGCGGCGGAGGTCGACCTCCAGGCGGAGGTTGGCAGCGCGGGCCAGCATCAGGCCGACGCCCATCGCCGCGGCCGCGCAGATCGCGCCGCCGAGCGTGAAGCTGATCCGTACCCCGTAGGTGTCGGTGAGCCAGCCGAAGAGCGGGCCACCGAGCGGGGTGCCGCCGGTGAAGACCATCATGAAGAGGCTCATCACGCGGCCCCGCATCTCCGGGTCGGTGCCCATCTGGACCGACGAGTTGGCGGTGACGTTGACCGTCAGGCCGACGACGCCGATGACCGCGATCATCGGGGCGAACACCCAGACCGACGGCAGCCACGCGGTGATCACCTGGAGCGTGCCGAAGCAGATCGCGGCGCCCACCAGGATCCGCAGCCGTGATGTGCCGCGGCGGGCCGCCAGCAGGGCGCCGACCAGGGAGCCGACCGCCATCAGCGTGTTGAACAGGCCGTACATGCCCACGCCGCCGTGAAAAGTGCCGTTGGCGAAGGCGCTCAGCCAGATGGGGAAGTTGAAGCCGAAGGTGCCGACGAAACCGACCAGGACGATCGGCCAGATCAGGTCGGGGTGCTTGGAGACGTAGTTCAGGCCCTCGCGCAGCTGGCCCTTGCCGCGCGGTCTGCGCGGGCTGTGGTGCAGCTCGCGGGTGCGCATCAGCAGCAGGCCGGTGATCGGTGCGAAGAAGGAGAGACCGTTGGCGAGGAACGCCCAGCCCGGGCCGACGGCCGCGGTGAGGACACTCGCGATGGCGGGGCCGAGCAGCCGCGCGGACTGGAAGTTCGCCGAGTTCAGGCTGACGGCGTTACGGACCTGGTCCGGGCCGACCATCTCGGAGACGAAGGACTGGCGGGTCGGGTTGTCGACGACCGTGACCAGGCCGGTGAAGAAGGCGGTGAGGTAGACGTGCCAGACCTCGACATGACCGGTGAGGGTGAGCACGGCGAGGAAGAGGCCGCCGAGGCTCATCGCACCCTGGGTGCAGAAGAGCAGGCTGCGCTTGGTGAAGCGGTCAGCGATGACGCCGCCGTACAGACCGAAGAGCAGCATCGGCAGGAACTGCATGGCCGTGGTGATACCGACCGCCGCCGAGGATCCGGTGATGCTGAGCACCAGCCAGTCCTGGGTGATGCGCGCCATCCAGGTGCCGGTGTTGGACACCACGGCGCCGGTGGCGAAGAGCCGGTAGTTACGGATCTTCAGCGAGCTGAACATCGAAGTCCGGGCAGGGGTCTCTTGGGGTGCGGGGGCGGAGTCTGCTCCGGGTCCCGAACTCAACAGTGGTCGCCTCCTGGGCGTAGAGCGGATGTGGGGCTGTGCGGGGCTATGGATGCGGTGGGTGTGCGGCGGCTACAGACGTGCGAGTTTTTCCAGTACGGGGGCAGCGGCTTGAAGTCGGGTCCAGTCGTCCTCGTTGAGGCCCTCGGCGAGCTGAGCCAGCCAGACGTTCCGCTTGCGGCGACTCTCCGCCAGCATGGCTTGCGCCTCCTCGGTCTGACT
This sequence comes from Streptomyces sp. NPDC051320, assembly GCF_040682175.1. NCBI lineage: Bacteria > Bacillati > Actinomycetota > Actinomycetes > Kitasatosporales > Streptomycetaceae > Streptomyces > Streptomyces sp. NPDC051320. Next base: position 108,012 of record NZ_JBFBAL010000013.1, on the reverse strand, counting down.
GACGACCTTCTGCCGGCGGTCGTCGGGGTGGGGTTCGAGCCTGACCAGGCCCTTTGCCTCCAGCAGCGCCACGATGCGGGTCATCGAGGGCGGCTGCACGTGTTCCTTGCGCGCGAGCTCCCCGGGCGTGGCCGAGCCACAGCGGGCCAGCGTCCCGAGCACCGACATCTCGGTGGGACTCAGCGACTCGTCGACGCGCTGGTGCTTGAGGCGTCGGCTCAGCCGCATCACCGTGGAACGCAGGGTGTCCACGGTGGCGGCCTTCTCGTCGGACGATAGGTCAGGCATGGTCGTTAGCGTAACTCATTACCTTTACTAAAGACCACCCGAGTATGCCGTCCGGTGAGCGACATCACCCATATGAGTGAGGCGAGGCACAAAACTGACGCAGGACGGCGCTCGGCAGCGCAACCCTGGTCGGTATGGGATCGACTGTGCTCAGCCTGCGCATAGACGGCGAGCTGCTGGACCGGCTCCGCGATCATGCCGCCAAACGCGGAATGAGCGTCCAGGACTACGTGGTCCGGACGCTCATTCGCGACGACTTCGACGAACGGTTTCAAACAGCGGTCGAGGAGACCGAGGAGTTCTACGGTCGCACCTGAGCCGGGCCGTTCCGGTCGGACCAGGTCAGGTCAGGTCAGACCCAGGGCCGGCATCGCGTAGTAGAAGACGAAGACCAGCGACACGACGTACATCGCGACCGGAATGTCGCGCCACCGCCCGGCCGCGGCCCGCAGCACGACGAAGGAGATGAAGCCGATGCCGATGCCGTTGGTGATGGAGTAGGTGAACGGCATCATCACCATGGCCAGGAAGGCCGGGACGGCGATGGTGAAGTCGGACCAGTCGATGTCCCTGACATTGCCCGCCAGGATCAGGAAGCCGACGGCCACCAGGGCCGGGGTGGCCGCCTGAGAGGGGACCATGGTCGCCACCGGGGTGAGGAACAGCGCCACCGTGAAGAGCAGGCCGCTGACGACGCTCGCCAGGCCGGTGCGGGCGCCCTCGCCGACACCGGCGGTGGACTCCACGAAGCAGGTGTTGGCGGACGAGGAGGTCACACCGCCCGCCGCGACCGCGATGCCGTCGACGAACAGCACCTTGTTGATGCCCGGGAACTTGCCGTCCTTGTCGATCAGCTTGGCCTCGTCACCGATGCCGAGGATGGTGCCCATGGCGTCGAAGAAGGACGAGAGCAGCACGGTGAAGACGAAGAGCACGCCGGTCAGGACGCCGACCTTGTGGAAGCCGCCGAACAGGCTCAGGTGACCGACCAGACCGAAGTCCGGTGAGGCGACGGGATTGCCGGGCCACTTCGGGGTGGTCAGGCCCCAGCTGGGCACCTTGGTGACGGCTTCGATGATCATGGCGGCGATGGTCATCGCCACGATGGAGATCAGGATCGCGCCGGACACCTTGCGGATGATCAGTCCGAGGGTCAGCAGCACGCCGACCGCGAAGATCAGTACCGGCCAGCCGTGCAGGTGCCCGTCGGAGCCGAGCTGGAGCGGGACCGTGGTGTGGGCGTTGTCGGTGACGCGGGAGACGAAGCCCGAGTCGACGAGGCCGATCAGCAGGATGAAGAAGCCGATGCCGATCGCGATGCCCTTGCGCAGGCCTAGCGGCACGGCGCTCATGACACGCTCCCGGAGCCCGGTGGCGACCAGCAGCATCACCACGATGCCCGCCAGTACCACCATGCCCATCGCGTCCGGCCAGCTCATCCGCGGTGCCAGCTGGAGGGCCACCACGGTGTTCACGCCGAGGCCGGCCGCCAGCGCGATCGGCACATTGCCGATGACACCCATCAGCAGTGTGGAGAAGGCAGCGGTCAGTACGGTCGCGGTGACCAGCTGGCCGCCGTCGAGGTGATGCCCGTACATGTCGTGCCCGCTGCCCAGGATGATCGGGTTGAGCACGATGATGTAGGCCATCGCGAAGAAGGTGGCGAAGCCGCCGCGGATCTCCCGGGCGACCGATGACCCCCGCTCGGAGATCTTGAAGAAGCGGTCAAGGGCATTCTGTCCGCCGGGGTTCGGCGGCTTCGTGGCGTCGACCGGAGCGGTGGCCGAGGAAGACATGCGCTGACCTCAGTTGTCATGGGGCGATGGAAAACGGCCAGAGTTGGACGTTTACACGAATATAACCAGTCATTCGAAAGCCGCTTCAGTATGAATACATAGGTCGAAGATCGCTATCTCCGCGCGTAGACCCTTGCGCCGCCCGGCCGGGACACTGCCCCGGATCGGCCGAACGGGCCGCGCATAGACTGAGGCCATGGCGAAGTGGACACCGACGCATGAGGCACCCGAGCCCCTCGAGGGGCCGGTCGTCGCCACGGTCACCGGCGGCACGATCATCTGGTTCGTCCTCTTCCTCGTCCAGCTGCCCTTCTACGGCTGGTTCGACGACCACGGGCACCTGTGGTGGCTGTGGACCTGTGCGGCCGGCGCCGGGCTGGGTTTGATCGGCGTCTGGTACGTCCGGGGGCGCGACGCCGCGCTCAAGCGGGCCGCGACGCCCGGGCCGGATGCTGAGCCGGGGGCGGCCGGTCCTGAGCCCGGTCCCGAGCCGCAGTAGGGCGTCGCGGCGCTCGGCGTCGGGGGCTCAGTCGAACCAGCGGTCCCGTGCCAGCTCGTCCGTGCGGGACGGATCCTCGATCAGGGCCGCGACCTCGAAGCGGCGCGGCCACTGCCCGGCCGACCAGGCCAGTCCGGCCGCGACGCCCTCCAGCGTGGCGGCGTGCAGGACGCCGTCGCGGGTGCGGTGCCAGTCCAGCTCCACGCCGTCCGCCAGGAGCTCCTCGTGCTCGATGTACGTGTCGGGGGTGCCGGGACCGAGCAGGACCCGGACCGCCTCCGGCACTTCGTGCTCCTCGCCCGCCGTGGTCACCTCGGGCCGCACCGTCTCGCTGAGCCGTCGGACCTGGAGCAGCTCGGCCAGGTCGGCCGCGCGGTCCGGGGCCACCGGGAGCAGGGGGGTACCCGAGGTCAGCGGCAAGAGGTCGGGGGCATCGGCCACCAACGCGTCGGACGCGTCCACCACCCGCACCTCGCCATCCACCACGGCCCGCAGCTCGTCGGGCAGCGTGACCTGTTCCGGGTCGAGCCGGGCCAGCTCGCCGTACAGCGCGTGCAACTGAGGAGCCGACACCTCGCGGTCCGGATCGGCCAGCCGGCCGAGCAGTTCGGCCGCGCCGCCGGGTTCGTCCAGGAGACCGGCCACCGAGGTCCGGACGCCCAGCGCCCGCAGCACCTGCTCGTCGTCGAAGCCGGTGGCATCCACCTCGTCGTAGAGACCGGCCAGCAGCCGGTCGCCGCCCGCCGAGCGCAGGCCGGCCGGGCGGCGCCCGTCCAGCACCGGATGGTCACGCAGCCACCAGGCGGTGTACGAGCGGACCGAGGCGGTGGTGCCATCGGGCAGCAGCACCCGGACCTGCTGGGTCAGTGCGTCCCGGAGCGGGGGCCGCGCCAGTAGGGCCAGGGCCTGCGGCCATTTGTCGTCGTCGACCAAATCCAGGTCCCGGACGGCGATGATCTCGGTCGCCACCGGCGGCACGTGTGATGCGGGCAGCTGGTCGAGCACGTCCTCGCACCAGACGTCCACCGCGTCCAGCAGGCCCGGGTCGTCGGGCTCGGCGAAGTCGCTTTCGCGCGGCTCCAGTTCGTCCGGGTCGAGCACGATGTCCGTGGCGCGCACCAGGGCGAAACCGGCCAGCACCCCGCAAGCGGTCAACGGCTGTTCGCCCCAGCGTTCGGCCCACTCGCTGTCACACAGCGCCAGTTCGTCCTCGCGCATGATCTGCGCGAACGGACTGCCCGGCAGCACGAGTTCGCCGGCCGGGGCGGGCTCACCGTCCTCGTCGGGCAGGGCCAGGGCGGCGAGCCAGGGCTCGTCGCCCGGCCCGAGGTTCGCCTCCCGTACGAGACCGAGCACGATGTCGGCGAGTTCGTCGGAGTCCGGCGCGTCCTCGTCCCAGATCTCACCCTCGTCCATCGAAGCCGCGACGGCGGCCCGCACCTGCGGGGTCGTCAGTACGGCGCGGGGCGTGGCGGACACCGCGCCGAGCTTCTCCAGGAGGGGGTGCGCGGCGTCCGGGTGCGCCACCTTCAGGCCGAGCCGCGTCAGGTTCGCCGGGGTCTCGGCGAGCGGCAGCAGCACCTGCCGCGGACCGACTGCCGTACGGCCCGAGGCGAGCGGCACCGGCAGCCCGGCCAGCTGGTCGGGGTCGACGCCGGCCAGCGTCTCGTACAGCCGCCGCCACCAGGACGGTGCCCGTTCGGCGCCGCCGATACGTTCGATGGCGTCGCCGAGCGTCAGCCGCCCGACGCCCAGGGTGCGCAGCTCGGGGCGGCGTTCCAGGCCTGCGGGCAGCAGCGTCGGCAGCACCTCGGCCAGCACCCGTACGGTGTCGGCGCCGGCGCCCTCGACCACCTCGGCCTCGAAGGGCCGCAACGCGGCCGGCCGGTCGCCGGGCTCGTCGCCCGGCTCGTCAACGGGCTCGTCACCGGGGGCGGCGGGCTCCTCCCCGAACTCGTCGGCATCGGCGGAGCGGGGTGCGGCGGGGGCGAGGAAGGCGACGCGGGCCAGCCGCTGCAGGATCGCCACCCGCAGCGCGCCGTCCAGTTCGCCCTTGCCGAGCGGCCCGGGCACCAGATCGATCGTGCCGACCGATACCGGCTGCCAGCCACCGAGCAGCTCGGCGTAGCAGTCGGCCGCCCGCTGCACCAGGAAGTCGGTGAGGGGTCCGGGGGCCGGGTGGCGGCGGGTGGTGTCCAGCGGCAGCGAGGCGATCAGCAGGGCGGGCACGCCCAGCGGCTCGTCGGTGGGCGTGGGCGCGTGCACCACGGGCGTGGTGCGCGGGCGCGCCGGGGCGCCCTCGGCGTCCACCGGGACGGCCCAGGTCACCGACCAGTGCGGCCGCAGCCGTTCCTCGACGGGGCGGCCTTCGAGCAGTTCCCGGTCCAGCGGGCCCTGGCCGCTCACGGTCCGCCAGCGGGTGGTTCGGGTGGTGGGTGCTGCGGCCCCCGCTGTGGTGTCGGTGATGTGGACGTACCGGCCGTGCGCCGTACGGGTCAGGGTGCGGAGGCCCTGCGGGGTCTCGACGGTGACCTCGCTGAGCCCCGGCAGGGTCAGCAGCAGCGCGTCGTCGATCGCGGCGATCAGCCGCTGGGCCAGATCCTCCGCGCCGCCGTCGCGCAACGGCAGGATGACCACGGTGTCGTAGCCGTCCGGCGCGGAGCCCTCGGCGGGCAGCGGCAGCCGCAGCAGGGGTACGTGGCCGTCGCGGCGGCGCAGTTCGTCGTCCAGGCCCGGGCCCGGAGTGGCCGGGGCCCGGTGTGCGGCGTCGGCCGCCAGCTCACGGGCCTCGGCGAGGGACCACCGGACACCGCCGTGCCGGCCGATGACGGCCGGCTCGTCACTCACCGCGAGGACGGCGGCGAAGCCGACGCCGAAGCGGCCGACGGAGGCTTCCGTGTCGGCCTCGGTGCGTTTGGCGGAGGCCCGGAGGGTGCTCAGCGACTCGACGCCGGTGGCGTCCAGGTGGGCGCCGGTGTTGGCCGCCACCAGTACGGCGGGGTCGCCGCCGGTGCCCGGCCGCAGCGTCAGCCGGAACCGGCCCGGCACGCCGGCCCGGGCTGCGGCGTCCGCCGCGTTCTGGGCCAGCTCGACGACGAGGCGGTCGCGGTAGCCGCCCAGGGCGAGGTCTTCCTCGGCGTTGGCGTCCTCGCGGAAGCGGGCGGGGGTGGTGGCCCAGGCGTCCAGGACGCCGTGTCGGATGCGGGCCGTGCCGAAGGGGTCGGCTCCGTTCGTGTCTTTCACGATCACGGCTCGTGGCTCCTTTTTGCGGGGCGGGGCGGGGTCTGAGGGGGAACGTACCGCGTGAGGGTGGGCGGTTGTGCCTGCGGCGCTTGTCCCCTCCCCGCCCCTACCCGAACCGGGGCTCCGCCCCGGACCCCGCTCCTCAATCGTCGGAGGGGCTGGATGTGGCCGGGGTGAGGGGACTGGAACCCGACGGGTGCGGTGTGAGCTGGGATGGGTGCGGCGGGGGGCTGGGACGGAGGCGGCGCGGCGCGGCTGGGCGCGAGGCAGGGCCGGGGTGCGGCGTGGGCAAGGGGGTGCTGGCGTGAGCTGGGAGTCCAGGCGTGAGAGGGGACGTTCCGGCGTGAGCAGGGATGATGCAGGCGTGAGCAGGGATGATGCAGGCGTGAGCCGGGATGATGCAGGCGTGAGCCGGGATGGTGCAGGCGTGAGCCGGGATGGTGCAGGCGTGAGCCGGGATGGTGCAGGTTGAACGGGGGCTTTCCGGCCTGAGCCGGGATGGTGCAGACGTGAACTGGGATTTTCCGACGTGAGCCGGGGGTCCAGGCGTGAAACGGCTTCACTGGGTGATGAGCACGGGCGCCGCGCAGCCGGCTGGCGAAGGCCGCCGCCGCAAGGGCAGGGCAACCCGCACCATCAAGCTGACGCTGGCAAAATCAAGCCCGTCCTGGGGGCCCCTCCGTGGGGGTCCCCCCGGACGGAATCTGGGGGAGGTAGCTGGGGGAGCTTGAGGACCGGGGTCTGGGGCAGGGCCCCAGGTCGGGAAGGAAACAACCCCCGCCCCCTCAGGAGTGCCCCAGATCCTCCGCCCCGGCGGACTCCACCGGCACCGACCCCCCGGCCGGATCCGGCCGCAAGGCGAACACGTCCGCGGCCGTCGAGTCGAGCACCAGCGCGGCCGGCCGCGGCGGGGCGGGCATGACGGCTGCCTCGGAGTGGCCGCCGCAGCCGTAGGAGAGGGAGACCACGTGCCCGTCCCCGGGACTGAACTCGTTGGAGCAGACGCCGAAGGCCTGCCGCAGCGAACCGGCCAGCGGCAGCAGGAAGGCGCAGGACGCGCAGGTGGCGGGGGCCGCCTGGGCCATGGGGGTACGGGGGCCGTACTCCTCGTCCCAGCGGTCCGCCGCGAGGTGCAGGCCGTAGCGGGAGAGGACCCGCGCGCGGCGCATGCCGAGCTCCTCGGCGACCGCGGCGAGCGTGCCGCGGGCGGGGACTGCGGTGCGGTCGGTGACCTCGGCGTCCTCCGCGTCGACCCGCTCGGCGAGTTCGTCCGAGACGACGGAGTTCGGCGGCGGTGCGTCCTCGCCGGAGTATCCGGGCTCCAGACGAAGGTCCTCCGCCTCGGTGGGCAGCAGGTCCCCGGGGCCCAGGTCACCGGGGCGCAGCCGCTCGCTCCACGGCACCCACTCGGGGGCCAGCAGCGAATCGGGGCCGGGCAGCAGGACCGTCTCGTCCAGCGTGACGAACTTGGCCCGCGAGGCGCGGGCGACCGTCACCGCCCAGCGCCACCCCCGGTAGCCGGCTTCCTTGCATTCGAAGTAATGGGTGACGACCCGGTCGCCCTCCGCCACCATGGAGACGTGCTCACCGACCACCCCGGGGAAGGCGGCCTCCTCGGCCGCCTCGCGGGCAAGGCCCACTGCCTCGGCGCACAGGCGGTCAGGGGTACGGCTTCTCGTCGTCGCAGCACTCACAGGTCTCGCTTCTCTCCTACGCCGTCTCACGGGTGCGCCGGACGAACATCGTGTACGGGAGCGGGCGGAGCGGACCTGGGGACCGCGTCAACGTCCGCGCCCGACATGCCCGGGGCGGCACCTACTCCTACCCATTCTGCGGGATAACGGAGAGGCGCACAGCCAAGGGCTACCGCCGGTGGCGCGCTGGAGGCTGCCGATCACTCCCGGGCGGATGAGCCCGCGGCGTCCGGCGCCGTGCATCGCAAGGCGGGGATCCCCCGAGTAGCGGACGCTACTCGGGGTCCCCGACAGCGCAGCGAAGTGCGGTGACAGGCGTCGCGGGCCCGCCCGGGAAAGGTCGGCAGCCTCCGTGCACGCTACCCTCTCTCCGGCTCGGGTCCCACCTGCCCGTCCGAATCCCGGTTCGGGTCGTACGGGGTTGGGGCACTATGACGGGGTGACCACCGCAAGGTCGTCCCACCGAACCGGCACGGCGCGCAGGGCGGGCCGCGCGGTCGGCCATGCCCTCTACCGGCCGTTCACCGGTACCGCGAAAGGGATCAGAAAGGCCACCCACGCCCACGGGGCAGGCGAGTCGGGGCTCGGCAAACTGATCGAGCTGCACGCGGTGAACAGCATGGGCGACGTCATGATCACCGTGGCCCTCGCCTCCACCGTGTTCTTCTCCGTACCGACGGACCAGGCCCGCGGCCGGGTCGCGCTGTATCTGGCGGTCACCATGGCCCCGTTCGCGCTGCTCGCCCCGGTGATCGGCCCGATGCTCGACCGGCTTCCGCACGGCCGCCGGGCCGCGATGGCCGGCGCGATGCTGGCCAGGGCGCTGCTCGCCATCACCATGTCGGGCGCGGTGGCCACCGGCGGCCTGGAGCTCTACCCGGCCGCGCTCGGCGTGCTGGTCTCGTCGAAGGCGTACGGCGTGGTGCGCAGCGCCGTGGTGCCGCGGCTGCTGCCGCCGGGGTTCTCGCTGGTGAAGGCCAATTCCCGGGTGACGCTGGGCGGTCTGCTGGCGACCGGGATCGGCGCGCCGATCGGCGCGGGGCTCCAGCACATCGGCTCGCCCTGGCCGCTCTACGGCGCCTGCGTGGTCTTCGGCTTCGGCACGTTTCTGGCCTTCACACTGCCGCCGAAGGTGGACTCGGCGAGGGGTGAGCACAAGGCCCGGCTGGTGGAACACGAGCGGAAGCCCTCGCTCCGTACGGTCGGCCCCGCCGTCTTCAAGGGGCTGCTGGCCAACGCCACCTTGCGCTGTCTCTCCGGTTTCCTGATCTTCTTCCTGGCGTTTCTGCTGCGGGTGCACCCCCTGGCGGGGCAGAGCGCGGCGGTGTCGCTGGGCATCGTCGGCGTCGCGGCGGGCGCCGGCAATGCGCTGGGCACCGCGGTCGGCGCGCTGCTGCGCTCCCGCCGCCCGGAGATCATGATCGCCGCGGTGCTGGCGCTGGCGCTGGGCACCGCCGTGGTCACCGCGGTCTTCTTCACGCCGGTCCTGCTGGCGCTGCTCGCGGCGGTGGCCGGTATCTCGCAGGCGCTCGGCAAGCTGTCGCTGGACGCGATGATCCAGCGGGATGTGCCGGAAGAGGTGCGGACGTCGGCGTTCGCCAGGTCCGAGACTCTGCTCCAGATGGCCTGGGTGGTCGGCGGCGTCATCGGAATCGCGCTGCCGCTCAACGGCGTACTGGGCATGGCGGTGGCTTCCGCACTGGTCACCGCGGGCGTCGTCGGGACCGTACGAGGGCTGCTGCAGGCGACCAAACGCGGCGCACCGCACCCCCGCGTGGCGTGACCTGCACCGGACGATAGCCTTCGGCCATGACCGTTGCGCTTCTTTCCGGTAGGGGCCGCCGCACAGCTGCCGCCCTCGGTGCCCTGTCCGCGGGACTCCTTGTGCTGTCCGCCTGCGACAAGCCGACCCCCAACGCCACCGTGACGGTCGGCACCGACTCGGTGCACGCCCAGGCCGCCTGCTACAACGACGGCAAGCCGCTGGACGCGTCCTCAACCAGGAACTGCGCCGCGGACAAGAAGAGCGTCACCACCATCAAGGTCGACCCGGACGCCACCGTGCGCCTCGGCGTGGACCCGGCGATCGCCGACAAGGGCTGGACGCTGCTGATGAACGGTCAGCCGCTGACCGCCAAGAGCACCAAGACCTTCACCAACATCCCGGGCAGCGTGTTCTTCAACGCACAGTACGGCGCCAAGGGCAACACCACGACCGTCGCGGTGGCCATGGGCAACGGCACCGACAAGGTTTACGGTCTCTGGTCGTTCAAGTTCAAGAAGGACGCCTGACCGCCTTGCGCGTCCTGGTCGTGACCGCGGTTCCCGCCGAGCGGGACGCGGTCACGCGCGCGTTCGGCGGCCTCCCCGGCCATGACGTGATCGCGGCCGGGGTCGGCCCGGCCGCCGCCGCCGCGGCCACCGCGACGGCACTGGCCACCGGTTCGTACGGCCTGGTCGTCTCGGCCGGAGTCGGCGGCGGGTTCCGCGCCGCGCCCGGCTCGCTGCTCGTCGCCGACGCGATCGTCGCCGCCGATCTGGGCGCCGACACCCCCGACGGCTTCGTGCCGGTGACCGCCCTCGGCTTCGGCACGGTGGAACACCGCCCGCCCAGCACGCTCGTACGGGCGGTGGCCGCCGCCACCGCCGCGACGACCGGCACCGTGCTCACCGTCTCGACCGTCACCGGCACCGCCGACCGGGCCGCCGCCCTGCTGGCCGCGCACCCCCGGGCGGTGGCCGAGGCGATGGAGGGCTTCGGCGTCGCCGAGGCGGCGGCGCAGGCCGGTGTGCCGGTGCTGGAGATCCGGACGGTCTCCAACGCCGTCGGGCCCCGTGACCGGGCGGCCTGGCGCATCGGCGAGGCGCTGACCGCGCTGACCGAAGCGTTCGGGAAGCTTCCCCCCGTACTGGAAGGCTGGACCCATGACTGACCACTCCGCCGACGCCGACCACTCCGCCGAGCAGTCGCTGAGGACCGAGCAGTCGCTGAGGATCGCGTTCTCGCCCTGCCCGAACGACACCTTCGTCTTCGACGCGTGGGCGCACGGCCGGGTGCAGGGTGCGCCGGCGATCGATGTCACCTTCGCGGACATCGACCTCACCAACGGCATGGCGGAGCGCGGGGAACTGGACATCCTGAAGGTGTCGTACGCGGTGCTGCCGTGGGTGCTCGAGGAGTACACGCTGCTGCCCTGCGGCGGTGCGCTCGGCCGCGGTTGCGGCCCGCTGGTGCTCACCCGGGAAAGCGGCGTGGACCTCACCGGGAAGACCGTCGCCGTGCCCAGCGAGCGCTCGACGGCGTACCTGCTCTTCCGGCTGTGGGCGGCGGAGGTCGTCCCCGGCGGGGTCGGCGAGATCGTCGTGCTGCCCTTCCACGAGATCATGCCTGCCGTACGCGACGGCAAGGTCGATGCCGGCCTGGTCATCCACGAGGCGCGCTTCACCTACCAGGAGTACGGCCTGCACTCGCTGGCCGACATGGGCGAGCACTGGGAGACGACCACCGGCCTGCCGATCCCGCTGGGCGCGATCATCGCGAAGCGGTCGCTGGGCGAGGAGCGGCTGCGGGAACTGGCCCAGGTGATCCGGTCGTCCGTACGGCAGGCCTGGGACGCCCCCGAGGTCTCCCGGCCGTATGTGCTCGCCCACTCCCAGGAGATGGACCCGGCCGTGGCCGACCAGCACATCGGGCTCTACGTGAACGAGTTCACGGCCGACCTGGGCGAGGACGGCTACGCGGCCGTACGGGGGCTGCTCACCCGGGCCGCGGCGGAGGGGCTGGTGCCTGCGGTGGGGGCGGGGGCGCTGTCGTTCCCCTGAGGAGGCGTTTCCCTGATGGGTCGTTCCTGAGGGCCTGTTCGCCTGCCCGCCCCTGCCGGTCCGGGAGAGCCCTTAGACGTCCAGTTGGTCGGCGACCGCTCTGAGCAGGCCCGCGATCTTCGCCCCGGCCGCCTTGTCGGGATAGCGACCCCGCTCCAGGCTCGGCGTGATGTTCTCCAGGAGCGTCGTCAGGTCCTGGACGATCGAGGCCAGTTCGTCCGGCTTCCGCCGCTGCGCCGCCGCCACCGAAGGCGTCGGGTCCAGGATGGTCACCGACAGCGCCTGGTCACCCCGCTGTCCCGCGACGACACCGAATTCAACGCGCTGGCCGGGCTTGAGCGCCTCGACCCCGGACGGAAGCACCGACGAGTGGACGAAGACATCGTTTCCGTCGTCGCGGGAAAGAAAGCCGAAGCCCTTTTCCGAGTTGAACCATTTCACTTTGCCGGTCGGCACCGTCTGTCCTTGTCCTCGAACTCGTAGAAAAATAATCCGCGAAAACGGCTCTGGATAGCACTGCGGCGGGCCCCCGGACCCGCCAGGACCCAGGCTAATGGTCCTGGGACTGGTGACAAGACGTCGCCGGATGGTTCCTCCGCGCAAGGAACTACCCTGACTGGGTGAGCAATGAAACCCAATCGACCGAGGTCCATGCCGGTGACCGGCTGGTTCAGGTCGGCGCGATCATCTTCTTCGTCGGGGCTGTGGCCACCCTGGTCACCGTGGCCCCGCTGTTTCTGGGGACGGACCCGTTCCCGTCGATCGCCTACGCGGTGTGCATGCTGATGGGCGTCGGATTCCTGGTCGCGGCGGCCGGTGTGCTGCGCTCCGTCGCCGCGCAGCGGCGTCAGGGGCGCGCGGCGGGTTCCGTCACGTAGTCCGCCAGCCAGCCGGGGAACTCCGTCAGGTCGGTCAGGATGACGTCCGCGCCGGCCGCACGCAGCTCGTCCGCGCCGATCGGCCCGGTCGGTACGGCGACGGAGAACGCACCCGCCGTCCGGGCGCCGCGGACGTCCCCGGTGTGGTCGCCCACGTACACCGACGCACCGTGCTCCCGCAGCGCCTCGGCCTTGGCCTCCGCCCACAGCCAGCCGATCACGGCGTCCGGCTCGATGCCCAGGTGGGCGAGGTGGAGCTTGGCGTTCGGCTCGTGCTTGGCCGTCACCACGATCGCCCGCCCACCCAGCCGCTGGACCGCAGCCACCGCCTCGGCGGCGCCGGCCATCGCGGTGGTCGGCTCGATCGCGTGGGCAGGGTATATCGCGCGGTAACGGTCGCCCATCGCCGGTATCCGCTCGGCCGGGAACCACTGCGCCAGCTCCAGTTCGAGCGGCGGGCCGAGCCGGGTCACCGCGAGATCGGCGTCGATGTACACGCCGGTCTCGGCGGAGAGTGCCTGGTAGACGGCCCGGATACCGGGCCGGGAGTCGATGAGCGTCATGTCGAGGTCGAAGCCGACCGTCAGGGGCAGGGCGGGGGTGCGGGCCGATGGGTTCGAAAGCATGCCTCCCATCCTGCCTTCCCCGCGGCGCGCAGCCGACGGCGCTATCCGACGGGCCGCCGCGCCCGCCAGATCAGGTACAGAGCGGACGCGCCGGCCGCCACCCGGAGGACGACCGGCCACTCACCACTGATCGCCGCGCCCATGCCGTGCGCCGCGATCGGGGAGCTCCAGCGGCCGTTGGCGCGCCCCCACAGCCAGACGAGGCCGCCGGCCACGGTCAGCCCGGGCAGTCCCAGCACCGCCCACTTCGCCTCCAGCCGGCTCAGGCGGCGGGAGCTGTACGCGAGGAGCCAGCCGACGGCGAGCACGATGAGATTGCCGAGAACCGCGCCGACGACCAGAGCGAGGGCGGCGAGCAGCAGGAACGGGCTGGAGAAGCCGCGCGTCGCGACGGCCGGCTCCGCCACCACCGGGGCCCGGCGGCGGAGCCGGAATCGGCGGCGCGGGCCTGACTCCCGGACGGGCTCTTCGCTGACGGGGGCTTCCTCGACCGACGTGTCATACACGGACGCGTCGACCACGGATTCGTCGTCGAAGTCGGCGTCGAAGTCGGCGTCGAAGTCGGCGTCGATATCGGCGTCGCCCGCCTCACCGCGGGGCCGGGTCTTCCGCCGCGCCGGCGGGCGCAGTATCTCGGGGATCTCCACCCCACCGGTGAAACCGGGCACCGCGTCGCCGGGGCCGAAGCTGTCCGTATCGATGCGCCACCAGTCGGGCTCACTGCCGGACGAGCCGAGTTCGTCCTCCCCGGCCAGGTGAGGTGGCAGCGCGGCGGTCGACCGGGGCGACGGTTCGGCCTTCTCGTTCCGGCGCGGGCGTGGCACCCGGCGGGCCCGGTCCCGTGCGCCGCGCTCCCGTGCGACCCGCCGCCGTGCGCCCCGCCCCGGGTCATCGCCGGTGGTGGCCCCGGAGTCCGGTCCGGCACTCTGGGTGCGGGGCAGTCCGCCGCCCACCGCAGCAGCGACCTGATCGGCGGGGGTGCCCAGGGCGCCGAGGATCCGCAGCACGGCGGCGGTGTCCTCGCCGTCGGGCCGGGCGCGCTGCCGGTCGATCTCGCTGCGGAGCGAGGAGACGAGCCGCATCCGGTCGCCGGAGGTCAGCTGTCGCTGGGCCAGGTCGCCGACCCGGCTCAGATAGTCGTAGACGAGTTGATCGCTCTCGATCCCCACGGACTCGCTCCCCTTCCCGCCGCCTGTTCCGACGGTAGCGCCCCGACCCGGGCGCGGCCGTTCTTGGAAGCCGGTGTCCAACTTCTCGTCCGCCGCCGGGGCCGAAGTCGGCGGACCGGCGTGGGGCGATGCGCCATCCCCCCGCAAATCTCAGTAACGTGGACCGGATGGGGACCGGGGTCAGCTCTATGGGAGGCGCACGTGCCGGAACGAACACACAGCACGCCACCGCGCACCCTCGCCGAGGCCTTGCGCACGCGTGACGACGCGTCACTCGAGGCCCTGCTGAGAGCGCGGCCGGATCTGCTGACGCCGGTGCCCGGCGACATCGGCGCGCTCGCCACCCGGGCGGGAACCCGCGCTTCGGTGATCCGGGCACTGGAACACCTCGACCGGTTCACCCTGCAGACCGCGGAGGCACTGGCCGTCGCGCCCGATCCCGCCCCGTATCCGGCGCTGCTCGCCCTGATGGGCGGTGACGACTGCGACCCGGTCGTCGAGGCCGAACTGCCCGGCGCGGTCGGGGTGCTGCGGGAACAGGCGCTGATCTGGGGCGCGGACGACCGGCTGCGGTTGGTGCGCACCGCCCGCGAACTGCTCGCCCCCTCCCCCACGCACCCGTCGCCGACCGGTCTCGGCCCGACCGTGGCCGAGGCCACCGTCGGGATGTCACCGGGCCGCGTTCAGGAGATCGTCACCGCGGTGGGCCTCTCGGGCACCCACGACTCGGTGTCCGCGGTGGCCGCGCTGACCGCGCTCTTCACCGACCGGCAGCGGATGTCCGCGCTGCTCGACGAGGCCCCGGTGGAGTCCCTGAACGTGCTGAGCAGGCTGGTCTGGGGGCCCCCGTACGGAGAGGTGACGGCCGACCCGACCCGTCCGGTGCGCTGGCTGCGCGACCACGGTCTGCTGTTGCCCGCGAGCGCCCGCACGGTCGTGCTCCCCCGGGAGGCCGCCCTGCATCTGCGCGCCGGACGCGCGCACCGGTCCACCGAGCCGCGGCCGCCCACCGTCGCGCCCGCCCGGGACTACGGTCCACAGGCTGTGGACGCGGCGGCGGCCGGACAGGCATTCGTCGCGCTCGACACCATCGAGGAGCTCCTCAAGGACTGGAACGAGGGCGGCCCCGCCGTACTCCGCTCCGGCGGCCTCAGCGTCCGCGACCTCAAGCGCACCGCGGCCGCGCTCGACTGCACCGAGCAGCTGGCCGCGTTCTGGGTCGAACTCGCTTACGCCGCCGGCCTGTTGGCCACCGACGGGGGTGGGGGTACCTCCCGTGCCCTTAAGGCAACGGGGGACGACGAGCGGTTCGCCGCCACCCCGTTCTACGACGCCTGGCTGGAATCCCCCGCCCAGGACCGCTGGGCCGACCTGGTCACCGCCTGGCTCACCGCGACCCGGACCCCGGGCCTGATCGGCGGCCTCGACGCGAAGGGCCGCGCCCTGTCGACGCTGGGCCCGGACCTGGACCGCTCGGCCGCCCCCGAGGTGCGCCGCAGGGTGCTGGCCCTGATGGCCACCCTCCCCGCGGGCACCGCGCCCGAGCCGGAATCGCTGCTGGCCCGGCTCCGCTGGGAACGCCCGGTGCGCGGCACCACCGCGGGCCGCGGCGCCGGGCAGAGCTCGGCGGCCGACATCGCCGCCGCCCGGTACTCGCACGGCGCCACCGCGGTCGGCGATCTGCGCTCCCGGATCGCCCAGTGGACGATGAACGAGACGGAGCTGCTCGGCATCACCGGCCGCGGCGCCCTCGCCACGCACGGCAGGGCGCTGCTGGGCGGCGCGGAACCGGGTGGCGGCGCCGGGCCCACCGCCGCCCCCACCTCGGCCGAACTCACCACGGCCCGCGCCCGCGCCGCCGAGGCACTGGCCCCGCTCATCCCTGTCCCGCTGGACCACGTCCTGCTCCAGGCCGACCTCACCGCCGTCGCGCCCGGCCCGCTGGAACGCCCGCTCGCCGAGCTGCTCGGCGTCGCCGCCGACATCGAGTCCAAAGGCGGCGCCACCGTCTACCGCTTCACCGGGGGCTCGGTGCGCCGCGCGCTGGACGCCGGGCAGACGGCGTCCGATCTGCACGCCTTCCTTGCCACCCACAGCCGTACGCCGGTACCGCAGCCGCTGACGTACCTCATCGACGACGTGGCGAGGCGCCACGGTCATCTGCGGGTCGGCGCCGCGTCCTCGTACGTGCGCTGCGACGACGACGCGGTGCTCAGCGAGATCCTGGCCGACACCCGTTCCCAGTCTCTGCGGCTGCGCCGGCTCGCGCCCACCGTGCTGGCCGCCCAGGCCGACCCCGGCGAACTGCTCGAAGGGCTCCGCTCGATGGGCTTCGCGCCCGCCGCCGAGTCGGCCGAGGGGGACGTCCTGATCACCCGGGCCGACGCCTACCGCACGCCGCCCCGCAGCGCCCCCGTTCCCGTCCCGGAGGGCCCGCCGGTCCCCGACGACACGCTGCTCGGTGCGGCGCTGCGGGCGATCAGGGCCGGTGACACGGCTGCCACCGTGGTCCACAAACCGGTGCCCGAGCAGGGCGACCTGCCCCGCACCCCGGCGGCCGAGACGCTCGCCACCGTCCAGGCCGCGGCGATGACCGGGGCGGCGCTCTGGATCGGTTACGTCAACGCCGACGGTGCGGCCAGCCGACGGGTGATCGCACCGGTCCGCGTCGAGGGCGGTTTCGTCACCGCGTACGACCACACCGCCGACGACGTCCGTACGTATCCGCTGCACCGCATCACGGGCGTGGCCGAGCTCACCGACGACCCGGCCTGAGCGAGCGCCACCAGGCAGCGGGCGCGGACTTCTTCGCGGCAGGCCCGCGCTTCTCCGAGGCGGGCCGGAGTTTTTTCAGGGCGGGCCATCGCTTCTCCGGTGCCGGCCGCCGCTTCTTCGGGTCGGGCCGCCGCTCCGAAGCCGGTCCCGCCGGCCCGCCGGAGCGCTGCCACCAGTGGTGCCGACGTGGATGCAGGGCCCTCCCGAGCCGCCGCCCCAGCAGCAGGTAGCCGACCAGGGCGCCGGCGGTATTGAGGATCACATCGTCGATGTCGAAGGCGCGACCCTCGACCAGAGCGCCCTGCGCCGCCTCGACCAGCAGCATCACCACGGCGGTCACCAGCACCACCCGCAGCGGACCGCGCGCCTTGGGGATCAGTACCGGCAGCAGCACCCCGAAGGGCACGCCGAGCAGCAGATTGCCGCCGATCTGCTTGACCGTGTCGCGGAAGGCCGGCTGGTCCAGGTACATCCGGATCGAATCGCCGGGACGCAGATTGGTGTGGGTGAGGTCCACCGACGCGGCCGAGGGCTGCAGGGTGACCTTGGCCAGCGCCACCGCGAACCCCACCATGCACACGAATCCCACCAACAGCACGAGCATGCGCAGTACTGCGGACGGCCAAGTGCGGCGCTGCAGCCGCGGTTCGGATTCCATGCGACCGCGTCTACCCCCGCCCCGGCACGGCAGTCGGCCGCACGCAGGTGTCTCGGACCTTCCGCACCGCGCCGTCCGCCGCCGTCATGCGGCACACTGGAGGTTTGGCTGTCACGGGAAGGACTCCACGCGTGAACGGACCACTCATCGTCCAGAGCGACAAAACGCTCCTCCTGGAGGTGGACCACGACCAGGCGGACGCCTGCCGTCGTGCCATCGCGCCGTTCGCCGAGCTGGAGCGTGCGCCCGAGCACATCCACACCTACCGGCTGACCCCGCTCGGCCTGTGGAACGCCCGTGCGGCGGGCCATGACGCCGAGCAGGTCGTCGACGCGCTGGTCGAGTTCTCCCGGTATCCGGTCCCGCACGCCCTCCTGGTGGACGTCGCCGAGACGATGGCCCGCTACGGGCGGCTCACCCTCTCCAAGCACCCGGTGCACGGCCTCGTCCTCACCTCGACCGACCGCCCGGTGCTGGAGGAGATCCTCCGTTCCAAGAAGGTCGCCCCGCTGGTCGGCGCCCGTCTCGACCCGGACACCGTCTCCGTGCACCCCTCGGAGCGCGGCCAGATCAAGCAGACCCTGCTGAAGCTGGGCTGGCCCGCCGAGGACCTGGCCGGGTACGTCGACGGTGAGGCCCATCAGATCGACCTGGCGGAGGACGGCTGGACTCTGCGCCCGTACCAGAAGCAGGCCGTCGAGAACTTCTGGCACGGCGGATCCGGTGTCGTCGTACTGCCCTGCGGTGCGGGAAAGACACTGGTCGGCGCCGCCGCGATGGCGGAGGCCAAGGCGACGACGCTGATCCTGGTCACCAACACGGTCTCGGCCCGGCAGTGGAAGCACGAGCTGGTGAACCGGACGTCCCTCACCGAGGACGAGATCGGCGAGTACAGCGGTACGAAGAAGGAGATCCGCCCGGTCACCATCGCCACCTACCAGGTGCTGACGACCCGCAGGAAGGGCATCTACCCGCACCTGGAGCTCTTCGACTCCCGCGACTGGGGGCTGGTCGTCTACGACGAGGTCCATCTGCTGCCCGCACCGGTCTTCAAGTTCACCGCCGACCTGCAGGCCAGGCGCCGGCTCGGGCTGACCGCGACGCTGGTCCGCGAGGACGGCCGCGAGTCGGACGTCTTCTCGCTGATCGGGCCCAAGCGGTTCGACGCGCCGTGGAAGGAGATCGAGGCGCAGGGCTACATCGCGCCCGCCGACTGCGTCGAGGTCCGGGTCAACCTCACCGACACGGAGCGGCTGGCCTACGCGACGGCCGAGGCCGACGAGAAGTACCGCTTCTGCGCGACGACCGCGACGAAGCGCAAGGTCACCGAGGCACTGGTCCGCAAACACCGGGGCGAGCAGACCCTGGTCATCGGCCAGTACATCGACCAGCTCGACGAGCTGGGCGAGCATCTGGACGCTCCGGTGATCAAGGGCGAGACGTCGAACGTGCAGCGCGAGAAGCTGTTCGGGGCGTTCCGGGAGGGCGAGATCAGTGTGCTCGTCGTCTCGAAGGTCGCGAACTTCTCGATCGACCTGCCCGAGGCGACGGTCGCCATCCAGGTCTCCGGCACGTTCGGTTCGCGCCAGGAGGAGGCGCAGCGGCTGGGCCGGGTACTGCGCCCCAAGGCGGACGGACACGAGGCCCGCTTCTACTCGGTGGTCGCCCGGGACACCATCGACCAGGACTTCGCGGCGCACCGCCAGCGGTTCCTGGCGGAGCAGGGTTACGCGTACCGGATTGTGGACGCGGACGATCTGCTGACGGGGTCGGGCGACGAGACGGCGGCGTGAGCGCGGGCTGTCGGCCTCAGCCGCCGTACTCGCCGAGGATGACCACGCTGAACGCGGCGGAGACGAAGGCCTTGACCGCGCGGAGCGCGGTGGTTGCTGTGTTCATGCCTCCCATGATGGTTTCCGGCCGGCTTCAGCGCGTCGGGCTGAGGGCGGAACGCCAGGGGTGGCCGCGTACGACTCAGGACCCATGCGGTCCCCTACGGGGGAACGACCGGGGCGCCGCTCCGGGGTGATCCCATCACCCCGGAGCGGCGCCTCAGATCATGCGCCGGTGCTGTCACCGGTCGGTGATTACGGGAAGACCAGCTTCCAGTCGTTGATGTAGCCGGTGTCTCCGGAGTAGACGTCCTGCACGCGCAGTTTCCAGGTGCCGGCGGCGGCCACCGAGGAGGCGTCGACCGTCCAGGTCCCGGTGACGTTGTCCGCCGAGTCGTAGGCGCTCGAGTCCTTCAGCCGGGCGTACGCGCCGTTCGGTGCCACCAGGTCCACGACGAGGTCGCCGCGGTAGGTGTGCCTGATGTCGACCGATACCTGGAGGTTGCTCGGGGCCGCGCCGCTGATACCGGTCACGCTGATGTTCGATGCGGCTGAGCCGTACCCGTCCGGGATGTTCACGTTGTTGCTGTTCTCGAAGGTGCCGTTACCGGGGTCTCCGGGGTCGCCCGGGTCGCCACCGCCGTCCCTCGAACCGACGTTGACGCCGGCCCAGGCGTTCTCGACGCCCTTGTACTCGGCCGAGCTGGAGCCGTAGAGCGCGGCCGCGGCGGCGAGGGTGCCGGTGCGGGCGGACGCGTAGTTGGTGGTCGACGTGAACTGCTCGGTCAGCGCCTTGTACCAGATCTGCAGCGCCTTGTCCCGGCCTATGCCGGTGACCGGGAGCCCGTCGGAGGTCGGCGAGTTGTAGGAGACGCCGTTGACGACCTTGGACCCGCTGCCCTCGGAGAGCAGGTAGAAGAAGTGGTTGGCGACACCCGAGGAGTAGTGGACGTCCTTGTTGCCGACGCCGGAGGACCAGTAGTCGGCCGAGCCGCCGTCCTTGCTGGGCTGGTCCATGTAGCGCAGCGGGGTGCCGTCGCCGTTGATGTCGATCTTCTCGCCGATGAGGTAGTCACCCTTGTCGGACGAGTTGTTGGCGTACCACTCGACACCGGTGCCGAAGATGTCCGACGTGCCCTCGTTGAGGCCACCGGACTCGCCGCTGTAGTTGAGTCCCGCGGTGGCGGCGGTGACGCCGTGCGACATCTCGTGGCCGGCCACGTCCAGGGCGGTCAGCGGGTCGTTGTTGCCGGAGCCGTCGCCGTACGTCATGCAGAAGCAGCTGTCGTCCCAGAAGGCGTTGACGTAGCTGTTGCCGTAGTGCACCCGGGAGTAGGCGGCGACACCGTCACCGCGGATGCCGTTGCGGCCGAAGGTGTTCTTGTAGAAGTCCCACGTCTCGGCGGCGCCGTAGTGGGCGTCGGCGGCCGCGGTCTGGGCGTTGCCGTTGGTGCCGTCGCCCCAGACGTTGTCGGAGTCCGTGACGAGGCTGCCGGTGCCGGACGTCCCGTGGTTCAGGTTGTACGTCTTGTGGCCGCCGCGAACCGTGTCGTTGAGCGAGTACGACGAGCCGGAACCCGAGGTGCTCAGCGAGACCGTGCCGCTGTACCGGGTGTTGCCGGTACCGGTGGCGTTCTCGATGGCCTGCCACTGGTAGATCTTCTTGCCGGTGGCGGCGTCGGTGACGACGTGCAGCTGGTTCGGGGTGCCGTCGTCCTGGAGGCCGCCGACCACGGTCTCGTAGGCGAGGGTGGGCTTGCCCTTGGCCATCCAGACCACCTTGCGGGGGGCCCGGTCGGCGGTGGTCTTCTTCGAACCGGCGTCGGCGGCGAGGCTCAGCGCCTTCTTCTCGGCCGTCGCCGGCTTCACGGTGGCCGTGGTGTCGACGTTCTTCAGCCGCGTGCTGACCGCGCGGGTGACCCCGTTGGTCTTTCCGGACTTGGCGGTGTCCACCACCAAGTCGCCGCCGAGGACCGGAAGGCCGTCGTAGGTGCGCTCGTAGCGGGTGTGCGCGGTACCGTCCCGGTCCTGGACGACGTCCTTGACGACCAGTTTCTCCTTGGCGCCCAGGCCGAGGTCCTTGGCCGTGTCCGCCTTGGTGGCGTTGGCGTCACGTATCAGCTCGGCACGCTGGGATGGGGTGAGCTTGGCGGGCAGCGCGCCCGTGTCGACCTTGCCGACCAGCGGTATGGGCCTCTTGTGCGCGGCAGCCGCGTTCGAGTCCGCGGAGGCCGCTCCCGTCTGCACCGCTACGGAGAGCATCGCGGCGACGGCCACGAGGGCGCCGGTAGCAGCAGCGCGCCTGCGCCCGCCGGTGGGGACATGGGAGGGGTGTCTGTGAGACGTACTCAACACTGGCTCCTTCTGCCTGACCGTGGGTCGCACGGTCGTCGACAACCGGGCGGCGGGGTGGCCGTCCGGCCAGAACTGTGCGGGAGCCCGGACTGGCGGACCGGTGTCCCGCTGCGTGCTGCACCTGGCGGCCACGGACAGCAGGCGAACAGTCGTTCGTGACGTGAACCGACTGTGCGAGTTGTGTGACGGCCGGGGGAAGAATGACATTCCGGGACCCGAATTGACAGGGTCACATCAGAGGTTTGGCTGAAAACCTTCCCCGCCTGCCGGCCCGGTCGACCCGGTCGGTCCGGTCCGGTCGGAGAGGACAAGACCCCCGCGGCCGGAGGCTCCGGGAGGAGCGGGGACAAAACCGTTCGCCCGAGCACAAGCCACCGCACTACAATCACCGCTCCCCCACCGCGCCATGACCACCCGCACCCCCGCCGGAGGCAACACCGTGCCCACGCACGCGCAGGACCAGCAGGACATGGCCACCCAGGACAACCCACTCGCCCGGGAGCGCGCCCATCTCACCGCGTCCCGAGCCGCGCTGCGCGCCATGCGGGAGGACGCGGAAGGTCTCGACATCCGCGACGTCACCGCGAACTGGGTCAACGCGGCCGTGCTGCAGGCCCAGATCACCGACCGGATCAAGGCCCTCGCCGACCTCTCGCACACCCCCCTCTTCTTCGGCCGGCTCGACTACCTGCACGCCCCGGGCGCCGACCTGGCGGAAGGCGCCGAGGGGGAGAGGTTCTACATCGGGCGGCGGCATGTGCACGACGGGGACGGCGACCCGATGGTCATCGACTGGCGGGCCCCCGTCTCGCAGCCCTTCTACCGGGCGTCCTCGAAGAACCCGCTGGACGTCGGGTTGCGGCGCCGGTTCGGTTACACCGCCGGTGAGCTCACCGCGTACGAGGACGAGCACCTCACCGACCCCGGCGAAACCGCCCGGACCAGCAAGCTGCTGCAGACGGAGATCGAGCGGCCGCGCGTGGGCCCGATGCGGGACATCGTGGCGACGATCCAGCCCGAACAGGACGAGATCGTACGGTCGGAGCTCGGCGGGACGGTCTGTGTGCAGGGCGGGCCCGGTACCGGGAAGACCGCCGTGGGGCTGCACCGCGTCGCGTATCTCCTCTACGCGCACCGCGACCGGCTGGCCCGTACCGGCACCCTGGTCATCGGGCCGAACAAGTCCTTCCTGCACTACATCGAGCAGGTGCTGCCCGCGCTCGGCGAGTTGGAGGTCAAGCAGGCGACGGTCGACGACCTGGTGACGGGCGTCGAGGTCCGGTGCACGGACGAGGCCGCCGCCGCGGTCATCAAGGGCGACGCGAGGATGGCCGAGGTGCTGCGCCGGGCGCTGCGGTCGCATGTGACCCTGCCGGCCGAACCGGCCGTGGTGGTGCGCGGTTCGCGCCGCTGGCGCGTCCCGGCATACGAACTGCAGGAGATCGTCGACGAGTTGCTGACGCGGGACATCCGTTACGGAGCCGCCCACGACGCCCTCCCGCAGCGCATCGCGCACGCCGTGCTGGTCCGGATGGAGCAGGCCGGCGAGGCGCCCGACGACCGGGTGCAGGACGCGGTGGCCCGGAACCCCGCGGTGAAGGCCGTGGTCAAGGCGGTGTGGCCGGTGGTCGATCCGGCGAAGCTGGTGCTGCGGCTGCTGTCCGACGGGGAGTTCCTCGCCACCCACGCGGCGGGGATCCTCAGCGACGACGAGCAGAAGACCATCCTGTGGGTGAAACCGGCCCGGTCCGTGAAGTCCGCCAAGTGGTCAGCTGCGGATGCGGTACTGATCGACGAGGCCGGTGACCTGGTGGCCCGTACGCACTCGCTCGGCCATGTGGTGCTCGACGAGGCGCAGGACCTCTCGCCGATGCAGTACCGCGCGGTGGGCCGCCGCTGCACCACCGGATCGGCCACCGTGCTCGGCGACCTGGCGCAGGGCACCACGCCGTGGGCCACCGCGAGCTGGGACGAGGCGCTGCGGCACCTCGGCAAGGGGGACGCACTGGTGGAGGAGCTGACGGCCGGTTTCCGGGTGCCGCGCGAGGTCATCGCCTACGCCTCGCGGCTGCTCCCCCACATGTCGCCCGGGCTCGCCCCGGTCTCGTCGGTGCGGGAGAACCCGGGCTCGCTGGACGTCCGGGCGACGGACGATCTGGACGCCGCGGCCGTCACCGCCTGCCGGGACTCGCTGCGCCACGAAGGCTCGACCGGGCTGATCGCGGCCGACGCGAGGATTCCCGCGCTGGCCGCCGCACTCGACGCGGCGGGGCTCGCATACCTGGACCCGGGCGAGGAGACCAGCGCGGAGGCCCGGCTGACCCTGGTCCCGGCCTCGCTGGCCAAGGGCCTGGAGTACGACTACGTGGTACTGGACGAACCGGCCGCGGTGGTCGACGGCGAACCCGACGAACGGACCGGGCTGCGCCGTCTGTACGTCGCGCTCACCCGGGCCGTTTCCGGGCTGATCGTCACGCACCGGGCGCCGCTGCCGGAGCAACTCGGCTGACCGGGCTCAGCCGTCCAGCACCGACCGCCACTCGGCCACCGCACCCGCGTCGACCGGCCCGGCCCACCCGCGGGGCCGGGCCGCCCCACCGATGTGCACCGCGTCGATGCCGGCCGCGACGAGCCGGGGCAGGTGTTCGAGCCGCAACGCCCCGCCCACCATGATCTGCGCCTCGTAGCCCGGCTTCCCGGCTTGTGCGGCCTCCGCCTCCAGCGTGGGCAGCCCCTCCGAGACCCCGGACGCCGCGCCCGCGGTGAGGTAGGTGTCCAGGCCGGGCAGGCCGGCGAGTTCCTTCCGGAGCGCGTCACGGTCGGCAGCCCGGTCGATGGCTCGGTGGAACGTCCACCGGCAGCCGTTGATCTCCGTGATGATCCGCTCCATGGCGACCAGGTCGGGGCTGCCGCCGGCGTCCAGGAAACCGAGGACGAACTCCTCCGCACCCTCCGCGCGCAGCACCCGCGCCGACGCGAGCAGCTCGTCGATGTCCCCGGCGGCGAAACCGTCGGACAGACGCAGCATCACGCGCAGCGGGATGTCGACGGCCGCGCGGATCGCCGCGAACGTCTCAGGGGGCGGTGTCAGCCCGTCGGCCGCCATATCGGTGACCAGCTCAAGGCGGTCGGCCCCTCCGGCCTGGGCGGCGATCGCGTCCTGAGCGGAGAGCGCGATCACCTCCAGAACTGCGCGGTTACTCATCAGATCCCTATCTTCGAGGGCTACAGGTCTAGTCCAATGGACACCCTAAGGCCCGGCCTCCAGTCACCGCAGCCTGCCCCGCCATTGAAGGGGCCGCCCTGCCGGTGACCGGCCCGCCCTGCCGATGAACGGGCATCGCATCCGGTACAGGCCGCCGCGCACAATGGCCCCATGCCCGAAGACCTCACGTCCCGCTGGCGTCACACCCTCACCGCCGCCCGCGAGGGAGCCGGTGGCCCGGACCCGGCCCCGTACGCGGAAGAACTGCTCGCACGTTGGGCGGAGCCGCAGCGCCGCTACCACACCGCCACCCACCTGACCGCGGTCCTCGACCACGTCGACACCCTCGCCGAACACGCGGCCGACCCCGAAGCGGTCCGGCTCGCGGCCTGGTTCCACGACGCGGTCTACCGGCCCGACCGCTCGGAGAACGAGGAGCGCAGCGCACAGCTGGCGGAGCGCGCGCTCACCGAGGCACGGGTGCCCGGCGCGCGTACGGCCGAGGTCGCCCGGCTGGTCAGGCTGACCGTGAGCCACGATCCCCAGCCCGGCGACACCAACGGTGAGGTGCTGTGCGACGCCGATCTGGCGATCCTGGCGAGCAGCCCCGCCGACTACGCGGCGTACGCCGCCTCGATCCGCGACGAGTACTCCTTCGTCCCCGACCAGGCGTTCCGTGAGGGCCGCGCCGCGGTGCTGCGTCAACTGCTCGGGCTGCCGAGGCTGTTCCGTACGCCCTACGGAGCGGACCGGTGGGAGACCGCCGCCCGGCGGAACCTGGCGACGGAGCTGGAACTGCTCACCGTCTGACCCCCGACGCCCCGCCCATCCACCCCGCGCCGATCAGCGGCAGACGTCCCCACGGCTGCGGGCGTTGGCGAGCGCGGTGCGGGCGTCGAGCTGCTCGCGGGCGGTGGCCGTCCGTACCGCGTCGGCCGGGCAGTCCCACCCCCGGCCGCCCGCGGGCGGCCGCAGCCGCAGCGTCGCGTCGCTGCGCCGCACGACCTCGCCGATCTCGCCGCACCGAGTGTCGATGACGTACGCGCCCTTCGTCGGCCCGCCGTCCGCCTCCTGGGCGTCAGTGCTCACCGTCATGCCCTGTTTCCTCCCCGTACTCCCCCGTCGCAATGCACAGCACCGGCATTCACCACCCGCCCGCGCGGGAATGCCGGCGGGAATGTCACCGTCCCGCACCGTGTTGGCGCCGGCATGCCCGACAACGCCACCCGTACCCGCATGCCACTCGCCGTCCACGTTCTCGGGCTCGCGGTCTTCGCACTCGGAACCAGTGAATTCATGCTCTCCGGATTGCTGCCCGACATCGCCGACGACATGCATGTCTCCATCCCGCGGGCCGGTCTGCTGATCTCGGCCTTCGCGATCGGAATGGTGGTCGGCGCCCCGCTGCTCGCGGTGGCGACCCTGCGGCTCCCCCGGCGCACCACGCTCATCGGCCTGATCACGGTGTTCGGCCTCGGCCAGGTGGCGGGTGCGCTGGCACCCAACTACGCGCTGCTCTTCGCCTCCCGGGTGATCAGCGCCCTCGCCTGTGCCGGTTTCTGGGCGGTCGGCGCCGCGGTGGCCATCGCGATGGTGCCGGTGAACGCCCGCGCGCGGGCCATGGCGGTCATGATCGGCGGGCTTTCGATAGCCAACGTCCTCGGCGTCCCCGCAGGTGCCTTCCTCGGCGAGAACCTGGGCTGGCGCTCGGCCTTCTGGGCGGTCGGCGCCGCCTCCGCGATCGCCCTGGTGGGGGTGGCGACGCTGATCCCCCGCATCCCGCTCCCCGATGCGAAACCGCGCCTGCGCGGCGAGCTGGCCATCTACCGGGACCGCCAGGTCTGGCTCTCCATCGTCGTCACCGCGCTGGCCGGGGGCGCCGTCTTCTGCGCGTTCAGCTACCTGGCGCCCCTGCTGACGGACGTCGCCGGCCTGGCCGACGGCTGGGTCCCGACGGTCCTCGCGCTCTTCGGGGTCGGCGCCCTGATCGGTACGGTCATCGGCGGCCGGGTCGCGGACGCGCACCTCTTCGGTGTGCTCCTCACCGGCATCGCCGCCTCGACGGTCTTCCTGGTCGCCCTCGCCCTGCTGGCGCACAGCCCGGTCGCGGCGGTGCTCTTGTCGTTCCTGCTGGGCACCTCGGCGTTCTACACCGCCCCCGCCCTCAACGCCCGGATATTCAACGTCGCGGGCGCCGCCCCCACACTGGCCGGCGCGACCACCACGGCCGCCTTCAACCTGGGCAACGCGGGCGGCCCCTGGCTGGGTGGAATGGTCATCAGCGCCGGCTTCGGCTTCGCGTCCACGGCCTGGGCGGGCGCGGCGATGGCGCTGGTGGCGCTCGGGGCGGTGACGGTGTCGCTGCGGCTGCACCGATCGCAGTCGCGGGTGGTCGCCCGGTCGACGGACCTCGCCACCGAGCCGGTCGGGGCGGACAGCGTCTGACGCCGCCGGGCCGCGGTTGCTGCGCTGTTCACTCGTCCGTGGGACGCTGAGGGAAGCGGCCCGCGCCGTGTTTCAGTCGATCTACGCTCGCCCTGTCGGGCCACCGGAGAAGGGAGTCGCGATGACCGCCGCGATGGCCGAGAACGACCGCACGCCGCACTGCCGGCCGTGGGACGACCTGCTGCATGCCTGGCGGGAGCTGGACGTGCCCGAGGGGTGGCGCGCCGAGATCGACGGAGGGCAGATCCTCGTGGTACCGCCGCCACACGCACACCACAACGGCATCGCTGAGTCGGTTCAGCGGGTGCTTTACCGCACGCTGCCCGAGGAGCTCGGGGTCTATCAGACCCTCGGCATCCATATCGCCCCCCTCGGCAAACTGTACGTACCGGATCTGGTCATCATGCCCCGCGCGCTGATCGCCGCCGCCGATCCGGACATCAGCGACCCGGTGGACGCGGCCGAGGCGCTGCTGGTCGTCGAGATCACCTCGAAGAGCAACGCCAAGGACGACCGGACCAAGAAGCTGTGGGCCTATGCCCATGCCCCCGTGCCCAGGTACCTGCTGATCGACCGTTTCGACGAGCACGGCCCGACGGCCACCCTGTTCGGCGGGCCGCAGAACGGGGCGTACAAGCACAGCGAGCGCATCCCCTTCGGGGAGCAGGTCAAGCTGCCGGAGCCGTTCGGCGGGGTGCTGGACACCGCGGCCTTCCCCGGCTGACGCGGCCGGGTCCTACGCGGGGCGGCCCTTCGGCCGGCGCAGACCGGCCGCTGTGAGCCTGCGCACGATCTCCTTCGAGCCGACCTCGACCGCCCCCGCCGCCACCGCGTCCGCGTACCGGTGCGACGGCACGTCGTAGTGATCGCGTTCGAACGCCCGTGGGGGGCAGCCGATCGACTCGGCGAAGGCGTGCAGTTCCTCGTAGGAGACGTCGCTGACCAGGTGCGACCACATGCGCCCGTGGCCCGGCCAGGTCGGCGGATCGATGTAGAGCGTCATGACAGCTTCCCGACCGGAGCCACGATCACGGCCTCCTTGACACACACCCAGTGCGGGTCCGGGCCCAACTCCGGCTCCACTTCCAGAGCGTGCGGGTCGGTACAGACCGGGCAGAGCGGCCAGCGGCCGAACCTTTCGAGGAGCGCGTCCTGGACGTCCTGGGCGACCAGGCCGGCAACGAACTCCGCGCCGGCCGGCCACTGCTCGACCCACCACCGCCGATGCGTCACCGCGTCCTCGACCAGCGAGACGACGTCGGCCTGGGCCACGCCACGCGCGGCGAGATCGGCGAGCACCAGCGCCCGCGCCACATGCAGGGACTGTTCCAGGGGCGATACGGGTTCCATGGCTCCATTGTCGCCCGGCCGGATTGTCGCCCGGCCGGATGACCTCCGGCCGGGACGGGAGGGCTTGACGATCCCGGGGTCCGAAAATATCTTTCAGACGTGACCAACAACGTGAAGGAAATTTTCACCACCGTCTCGGCGCCGCCCGCCCCCGCGGCCCTCTCCGCCAAGGTGCGCACCCTCGCGCCGTCGATGACCCGCTCGATGCAGCTGGTCGCGGAGGCGGTGGCGGGCGATCCGGCCGGCTGCGCCGCCCTCACGGTCACCGGTCTGGCCGAGCTCACCGGCACCAGCGAGGCCACCGTGGTCCGGACGGCCCGCATCCTCGGGTATCCGGGCTACCGCGATCTGCGGCTCGCGCTGGCCGGGCTCGCCGCCCAGCAGCAGTCCGGCCGGGCCCCTTCGGTCACCGCCGACATCGCGGTCGACGACCCCATCGCCGATGTGGTCAGCAAGCTGGCGTATGACGAGCAGCAGACCCTCGCCGACACCGCGGCCGCCCTGGACACCGTCCAGCTCGGTGCAGCGGTGTCCGCGCTGTCCACCGCCCGCCGTATCGACATCTACGGCGTCGGCGCCTCCTCCCTGGTCGGTCAGGACCTGGCCCAGAAGCTGCTGCGCATCGGGCTGATCGCGCACGCCCACGCCGATCCGCACCTCGCCGTCACCAACGCCGTGCAGCTCCGCTCCGGCGACGTGGCGATAGCGATCACTCACTCGGGCGCCACCGGAGACGTCATCGAGCCGCTGCACACCGCCTTCGAGCACGGCGCGACCACCATCGCGATCACCGGCCGCCCCGACGGCCGGGTCTCGCAGTACGCCGACCACATACTCACCACGTCCACGGCCCGCGAGAGCGAGCTGCGGCCGGCCGCGATGTCCTCCCGGACCAGCCAGCTGCTTGTCGTGGACTGCCTGTTCATCGGCGTGATGCAGCGGACGTACGACAAGGCGGCCCCCGCGCTCTCCGCCTCCTACGAGGCGCTCGCCCACCGCCACACCCCCCGCACCGGCCGCTGACCGGGTCCC
This sequence comes from Streptomyces sp. NPDC051320, assembly GCF_040682175.1. Lineage (NCBI taxonomy): Bacteria > Bacillati > Actinomycetota > Actinomycetes > Kitasatosporales > Streptomycetaceae > Streptomyces > Streptomyces sp. NPDC051320. Next base: position 78,345 of record NZ_JBFBAL010000013.1, on the reverse strand, counting down.
GCCGAACCGGTCCCGCCGCACCAGAAAGAGCCGCACAGATCATGACCTCCACCGCTTCCAACAACTACGGAGCGCTGCGCGCCCAGCTGGACACCCTCACCACCGAGGCGTTCCGGCCCGAGCTCGCCGAGATCGACCAGCTGCCCACCGAGGAGATCGCCCGGCTGATGAACGGTGAGGACGCCACCGTCCCCACCGCCGTCGCCGCCCGGCTCCCGCAGATCGCCGCCGCCATCGACGCCATAGCGGCCCGGATGTCCCGTGGCGGCCGGCTCGTCTACGCGGGCGCGGGAACCGCCGGCCGGATGGGCGTGCTGGACGCCAGCGAGTGCCCGCCCACGTTCAACACCGACCCGTCGGAGGTGCTCGGCCTCATCGCGGGCGGCCCGTCCGCCATGGTCACCGCGGTCGAGGGCGCGGAGGACTCCAAGAAGCTGGCCGCCGACGACCTGGACGCACTGCGCCTCACCGCGGACGACACCGTCGTCGGCATCTCCGCCTCCGGCCGCACCCCCTACGCGATCGGTGCGGTCGAGCACGCCCGTGGTCTCGGCGCCCTCACCGTCGGCCTGTCCTGCAACGCCGACAGCGCACTCGGATCGGCCGCGGAGCACGGCATCGAGGTCGTCGTCGGTCCCGAGTTGCTCACCGGCTCGACCCGGCTGAAGGCGGGCACCGCCCAGAAGCTGGTGCTCAACATGCTCTCCACGATCACCATGATCCGACTCGGCAAGACCTACGGGAACCTCATGGTCGACGTCCGGGCCTCCAACGAGAAGCTGCGCGCCCGGTCCCGCCGCATCGTGGAGCTGGCCACCGGAGCCGATGACGCGGAGATCGAGGCCGCGCTCACCGCCGCGGAGGGCGAGGTGAAGACCGCCATCCTCATCATCCTGGGCACCGTCGACGCGCACACCGCCGTGCGCCTGCTCGACGAGAGCCGGGGCCACCTGCGCGCAGCGCTGCGCGCCACGACCCGCACCAGTTGAACCGACAACCCCCCGCGCCACCCGAACCAAAGGCACCACGCACCATGAGCACTCCTGACAAGAACCGCGCCACCGCTGCCGCGATCCTGCCTCTCGTAGGCGGCGCGCAGAACGTCACCTCCGTCGCCCACTGCATGACCCGGCTGCGACTCGGCCTGGCCGACCGCTCGCTGGTGCAAGGCGAGCCGCTGAAGGCACTGCCCGCCGTCATGGGTGTGGTCGACGACGAGACGTTCCAGATCGTGCTGGGACCGGGCACCGTCGCCCGGGTCACCCCGGAGTTCGAGGCCCTGGTGGCCGAGGACCGGGCCGCCGCCCCGGCGGGGGCCGCCGCTGCGAGCACCGCCGCCGGGCCGCCCGCCGTGGCTCCGGCGGCCACCGCCGAGGGCCTCGCCGACCGGGGCGCGGCGATGCGGGCCGAACGCAAGGCGAAGAACGCCACACCCGTCAAGCTCTTCCTCCGGAAGATCGCGAACATCTTCGTCCCGCTGATCCCCGCGCTGATCGGCTGCGGCATCATCGCCGGCATCAACGGGCTGCTGGTCAACGCGGGATGGCTGACCGGCGTCACCCCCGCGCTCGCCGCGATCGCCTCCGCTTTCATGGCGCTGATCGCCGTCTTCGTCGGCTACAACACGGCGAAGGAGTTCGGTGGGACGCCCATCCTGGGCGGTGCGGTCGCCGCGATCATCGTCTATCCGGGCGTCGCGAACGTCTCCGCCTTCGGCGAGAAACTCTCCCCCGGCCAGGGGGGTGTGCTGGGTGCGCTCGGTGCGGCGGTGCTCGCGGTGTACGTCGAGAAGTGGTGCCGCAGGTTCATGCCGGAATCCCTGGACGTCCTGCTCACCCCCACTCTCACCGTCCTGGTCTCCGGCCTCGTCACGCTCTTCGGACTGATGTACGTGGCCGGTGAGGTCTCCCACGCCATCGGCGACTTCGCCACCTGGCTGCTCGCCCACGGTGGCGCGGGGGCCGGTTTCATCCTCGGTGGGCTGTTCCTGCCGCTGGTGATGCTGGGCCTGCACCAGGCGCTGATCCCCATCCACACCACACTGATCGAGCAGCAGGGCTACACCGTGCTGCTCCCCATCCTGGCGATGGCGGGCGCCGGCCAGGTCGGCTCGGCGGTGGCTGTCTACCTGCGCCTCCCGCACAACAAATCGATCCGCAAGACCATCAGGTCCGCGCTCCCCGCCGGTTTCCTCGGCGTCGGCGAACCCCTCATCTACGGCGTCTCGCTGCCCCTCGGCCGACCGTTCGTCACCGCCTGCGTCGGCGGTGCCTTCGGCGGCGGCTTCATCGGCCTCTTCAACCAGCTCGGCGACTCGATGGGCTCCACGGCCATCGGCCCATCGGGCTGGGCCCTGTTCCCGCTGCTCAAGGGCGACCACGGCCTGGGCACCTCGCTCACGATCTACGCGGGCGGGCTGCTGGTCGGTTACCTCGCGGGCTTCGTCGCCACGTACTTCTTCGGCTTCAGCAAGGCGCTCCTTGCGGAGTTCAACGTCGACCCCGCTGCGGCAGCGACCAGTACCGCCGTGACCGCCGGACCGGCACCGGCACCGGCACCGAACGACGACCGCTCCCCGGGCGGCCCGGCCCAGGAACCGGCGGGCGTCTGACAGCGCACGGTCGCGCGGCCCCGGGCAGAGGGCGCACCCGCTGTGGAACGGGGGTGCGCCCTGCGGTGCCGGTCAGCCCGTACCGGGCATGGCAGCCGCCCCGCACGGTTCAGTTCCGTGACCCGCGCCCGCAGCACCTCCCCCGACGGAGCGGGCGCCAGCGCCTCCGGCGGACAGTCCCACTCGTAACCGCCGCCCGGCGGTCGCAGCTGTACGCAGCCGCCCTCCCGGGCCATCACCCGGCCGATCCGGCCGTCCCGCGAGTCGACCGCGTCGTGCCGCGTTCGAGACTGACCATGTGCCTGCGCTTCCTCCGGCACCCCCTCGAAAAAGCGTGAGCACTTACCGTCGAAGTGTCAGCCGGCCGCTCACATGAGTGGCCAGTGAACAACAGAAGGCAATGTGTTCACGGTTTCCAGGGGTGGGACCCCCAGCCGCCCACCTCGCCCCGGCGCCGGTGCCTCAGCTCTCCAAGGCCTGCGCCTGCTCGATCCACGCGCTGAACAGCGGGCCGTCGATGTCCGCCACCGACCGCAGCTTGACGCTCGCCATCTCGCGCGCCCCGGCCTCCAGCCGTCCTGACGTGTCGTCGATCTTCTGCCCGCGCCAGAGACCGAAGGTCACGTACGAGGCATAAGCCTTGATCAGGGCCACCGGCTGCTTGCCGGGCGTCGCGCCCATGCTCCAGACCGGGTGACCGTGGAACATCGCGCTCCGGGGCCCGTCGAAGGCGGCGTCGATGACCTTCCCGGCCTGCTCCGCGATCTCGCGCAGCGGCTGGTCGAGCGAAGCGAGATAGGCGTCAACCGTGTCGTACTTGGCCATGAGTCCGTCCCCCAGGGGTCGTCGGTGCGGTGCTTGCGGTGGGTGGACCGAACACGATCCGAAAACTCATCGGCCGGGACGCCCCGGGGCCACTTCAAGGGGCACGGCGAGTGGTCCGCCGCCGACGGCACCCTCATGGCGGTCGAGATCACCTCCCACGACCGGGACACCAACCGTCGCGACCGGGTCGAGAAGCCTGTCGGATACGCCGCAGCATCGATCCCCGTCTACCTCCTCATCGACCGCGACGCGCACACCGTCACCGTGTTCAGCGACCCGGAAGGCGGGACGTATCAGCAGAACACCTCGTACGCCTACGGGAAGACCGTCGAGCTGCCGGCCCCTCTGGGGATCACCCTGGAGACCGAAGAGCTCAAGGAGTACACCGACTGACCGTCCCGTCTGCTGAAACGGCGACACCTCCACCGGCCGGCCCCGCGATCCTGCATGCCCACGCACGTGAACACCACGGTCCGAACCCTTGTTTTCTTACTGACCAGTAAGTAAGTTCCGGGTACCCGCATCACAGGTCTCACCGTGGAGTCCCTCATGCATGCGAAAAAACGACTGGTGGCCACCGCCATGGCCACCGCCGCCTGTCTCGGCGCTTACGCGGTACCGGCGGCCGCCGCCTCCGGATCAGACAACGAGGTGTCCCGAGGGGTCACCATCCCGTCGTTCTACAACCCACCCGCCGAACTGCCCGCCGCCAACGGCACGCTGATACGCACCGAACCGCTGCCGCTCGATCTGAGCCTGCCGGGACTCGACGGACCGCTGCCCGGCAAAGCGACCCGGCTGATGTACCGGACCACCGATTCGAACGGCAAGCCGGCCGCCGTGACCGGCGCGTACATCGAACCGTCGGCCGCCTGGTCGGGCAGCGGACCCCGGCCGTTGGTCGCCTTCGCTTCGGGCACCATGGGGCAGGGCGACCAGTGCGCGCCCTCGCTGGCACTGCAGCACCCCCTCCAGATCAACAGCGGGACGGTGTCCGTCGGTTACGAGGACCTGGCGATCTACCGGCTGCTCGCCAAGGGCGTGGCCGTGGCCCTCACCGACTACGTCGGGCTCGGCGCGACCGACCGGCTGCACACCTACGTCAATCGCGTCGACGAAGCACATGCGGTCCTCGATGCGGCCCGCGCGGCACACACCGTGCCCGGGGCCTCGATCGGCCCCGAATCCCGCGTCGGCCTCTACGGTTACAGCGAAGGCGGTGGGGCGACCGCCGCGGCCGCCGAACTCCAGTCGTCCTACGCCCCCGACGTCCACCTGTCCGGCACCTACGCCGGTGCGCCACCCGCCGACCTGACCACGGTCATGAAGGGCATCGACGGCAGCGCTCTGGCCGGTGCGCTGGGCTGGTCGATCAACGGTTTCCTCCAGTCCGACCCGGCCCTGGCCGGCTTCGCCGATACGCAGATCAACGCTGCGGGCAAGGCCGCACTCGCCGACCTGTCCACCATGTGCGTCGGCGACGCGGTCTTCGGCTACGGGTTCAGGAAGAGCTCGTCGTGGACGACCAGCGGCAAGCCCATCTCCGACGTCATCGCGGCCGCCCCCGAGGTCCAGGCCGTCCTGGACGCACAGCGCATCGGCAAGCTGAAGCCGTCCGGCCCGGTGCGGGTGGCGACCGGCGTGGCGGACGACATCGTGGTGCACTCACAGGTACGGCAACTCGCCGTGGACTGGTGTGACAAGGGCGCGAACGTCACCTACAAGCCCCTGCGGCTGCCCAACCTCGGCGACCGGACGCTGATCAACCACCTCACACCGGCCATCGCCGACCAGGGCTCCGCCATCTCCTGGCTGTCCGACCGCCTGGCGGGCAAGCCGACCACCTCCAACTGCGCGACGATGCCCTTCCAGCCGTGAGCCGCCAGGGCTGAACGGCCTGAACAGTTCCTTCGCTCGGGAACGGTCGGGGCCACCGTGGCATCATGCGGGGTGTCCACCGTCTCATCGCAGGAGGTCCGGTCTTGTACGCACGAGAGGTTCGAGGACCCGCCCGTCGTACGGTTCTCGCCCTCGGTGCGGGAACAGCGCTCGCCGCCCTCCCGCTGGGCGCGACGGCGTCCGCGTCCGCGGCCCCGGCCCGTTCCCGCGCCGTCGACCGGCGGTTGAGCGACCTCGAGCAGGAGCACCACGCTCGCCTGGGAGTGTTCGGCCGCAACCTGCGTACGGGCGAGACCGTCGTCCGCCGCGCCGACGAACGCTTCCCGATGTGCTCGGTCTGGAAGACGCTCGCCGCTGCCGCCGTGCTGCGGGACCTCGACCGGCACGGCGAGTTCCTCGCCGAGCGGATCCATTACACCGAGGCCGACCTGGTCTCCTACTCCCCGGTGACCGGTACCCCCGAGCACCTGTCAGGTGGCATGACGGTGGCGGAACTCTGCGCCGCCGCCGTCTCCATCAGCGACAACACCGCCGCGAACCTGCTGCTCAGGGAGCTCGGGGGCCCTCCGGCGGTCACCCGCTTCGCCAGGTCGGTGGGTGACCCGACCACCCGGCTCGACCGGTGGGAGACCGAGCTGAACTCGGCCGAGCCGTGGCGGGTGGAGGACACCACCAGTCCACGCGCCATCGCGACGACCTGCGCCCGTCTCGTCGTCGGTCGCGTCCTGGGCCGGCCGGACCGGGAGCGGTTGGCCACCTGGATGCGGAACAGCGCCACCAACGGGCAGAGTTTCCGTGCCGGGCTCCCCGCCGACTGGACGATCGCCGACAAGACCGGCAGCGGCGAGTACGGCACCAACAACGACGTGGGTGTCACCTGGACCACGGACGGTACGCCGATCGTGCTCGCCGTCCTCACCACCCACCAGGACGCCTCGTCCGCAGCGGATTACCCCTTGGTGGCGGCGGCTGCCGGGCTGCTGGCGGAGGCACTCGGCTGAACGTCGGGCGGCAGAGCGCCGCCCTCACCCCTCGAGCGCCCGCGCCCGCTTCAGCCACTCGGCGGACAACGCGTCGTCGATGCCGTCCACCGGCCGCCGCCGCCGGGAGACGACCGCCCCGGCGGGGATCGCGCCGGCCGGCACGATCCCGGCACCCCCGGTCCGGCCCACCGGCGCCCGCGCGAATCCGGAGACGACCACTCCGATCGTGAGGGTCGCCATGGCCACCAACATGACCGGGCCCAGGGGCGTCATCGACCACGTGAAGTCCCCGGGCGCGGCGGCGGCGAACATCCGCAGATGCTCGCCGACACCCGCACAGGTGAGTGCCACGCCGGCCCAGAACACGACGGCCCACAACGTGACGGGCCAGAACATGACGGCCCAGAACCTGACGGCCGGGGCATGAACGGCCGGGTCGGCCCGGGTATCACCGGAGTCTCCCGGCCGGTTGTGACCACGGTCAGGAAGCCGGCTGTGCCGCGACTGCCTCTCGAGCGGCCGCCTCACCATCGGCGCCGGCTCCGTCCGCTTCGGTCTCCTCCATGGTGAAGATCGGTCCCATACCGGCGATCCCGGATATCAGGGCGACGAATCCCTTCCGGGGAGACCGGAAGACCTCGGAGTTGGCCATGGCCGCCGCGCGCTCGAAGTAGTCCTCACGGTCGCGCTGCTGGTCGTAGAAGAAGAGGACGTAGTCGAGGATGCCCTCGGCGAAGTCCCGGCTGCCCCGTGCGTACCGGCTGAAGACCCGCTCCTCCTGGCCGGGGTCCTTCAGGAAGATCCCGATGGCCTGGGCCAGCGGCACCGCGCACAGCATGCCCAGGCAGACACCGCTGGACAGCAGCGGGTCGATGAAGCAGGAGGCGTCGCCCACGGTGACCCAGCCGGGGCCGTGGAACTCGCGGGACATGTACGACCAGTCCCTGCTGGTGCGGAACTCGCTGCTCGGCGTGCCCGGAGCCAGCAGGTCACGCATATAGGTGGTCTGCGCGAGCTTCTTCTCGAAAAGCTCGGCGTGGTCGAGGCCTTCGAGGCGGATGTCCTCGGTCGGAGCGACGTAGCCGACGCTCAGCAGCGACTCACCGAGCGGGATGCCCCAGAACCAGCCGTCGTCGTCGCCGACCTTCTCCACCAGGATGTTGCCGTGTTCGTCACCTTCCATGCGGTTGCAGCCGGTGTAGTAGCGCCCGATGGCCAGGTTGCGCAGCTGTCCGTTCCAGTCCACCTCGGTGAAGCGCCGGGCGATCGTCCTGGCCTGGCCTGACGCGTCCACGACCACGCGGGCGTTCGCCTCGCGCAGTTCGCCGTCCTTGGTGTACCGCACGCCGGTCACCCGGCCGTCCACCACGATCGCGTCCCGCACGGTGGCTTCCTGTTCGACCACGGCGCCCAGTTCGGCGGCCCGGTCGAGCAGCAGCTTGTCGAAGCGGTCACGGTGCACGTGGTACGAGTACTCGTACGAGCCCGCCTCGCGGAAACTCACACTCCACAGGCCTCGTTCGCGCCCCCACACCAGGCTGATGCCGTATTTGCGCTCGAAGCCCATCGCGTCGAGGCGTTCCGTCAGCCCCAACTGCTCGATGACGCTCAGCATGCCGGTGATCATCGACTCCCCGATGTGGAAGCGCGGGAACCTCTCCCGTTCCAGCACCAGCACCCGATGACCGGCTTGGGCCAGCAGGGCAGCCGTGGTGGCGCCGGTCGGACCGCCGCCGACCACCACCGCGTCGTAGTCCGTCGTGGAGCTGGCGTGAGTCATCGGGTCTCCCTCTCGTACGGTGTGTTCTCCGTCGGGGACGGGGAAAGGTCGGGTGCTGCCCTGATGCCGTATTCGCGGCGGAGCGCGGAGCGGGCCGCGAGATAGCCGCACATGCCGTGGACGCCGGGGCCCGGGGGCGTGGCGGCCGAGCACAGGTACACCCCGGGCAGCGGGGTGCGGTAAGGATCGAGCCGGGGGGCCGGGCGGGCCACGGCCTGGTACAGGTTCATGGCGCCCGAACCGATGTCGCCGCCGACGTAGTTCGGGTTGTACTTCTCGTACCCGGCCGCCGAGACGCCCCGGGCGGCGACGATCGTGTCGGTGAAGCCGGGTGCGTAACGCTCGATGCGGCGCTGGACGAGATCGACAGGGTCACGGGTGTCGCCGTTGGGGACGTGGGCGTACGCCCAGACCGGCCGCTTGCCGGGGCGGGCCCGGCCCGGGTCGGTGACGGCCGGATCGACGACCAGGACGAACGGTTCGTCGGTGGCGACACCCCGCTGGGTCAGCGTCTCCTGCCGGAACATGGCCGCCTGGTCACCGCCGATGTGCACGGTCCCGGCCCTGCCGACCTCCGGGTGCGACCAGGGAATCGGACCGGACACGAGGAAGTCGGCCTTCGCCGCTCCCGGCCCGTACCGGAACCGGGCGAGGCTGCGCGCGTAGCCGCGGGGCAACGCGTCCCCGGCGACGGTCAGCAGGGAGCGGGCACCGATGTCGAGGAACACGACCCGGTAGCCGGCCAGTTCGGCGAGACCGCGTACCTCGTGTCCGGTGTGGAAGGAGCACCCACGGGCCAGCAGGTCGGCCGTCAGGGCCTCGGCGATACGCGCGCTGCCCCCTCGGGGCACGCACCAACCGCTGCTGTGCGCGAGATGGCCCAGCAGCATCGCGACCGCCGCCGCGCTGGGGCTCGGCAGCTTTCCGACGGCGTGCGCGGCCACTCCGGTGAGCAGCGCGCGGGCCTCCTCGGTACGGAGGGCCGAACCGCCGGTGAGCCGGGTGCTGTGGCGCAGGACGCGTCCGGCCAGTGAGAGCGCGGCCGGCAGGTCCGGTGGCAGGGAACGCTGCCCGGACAGCATCAGGTCGACGACGCCGCGGCTGTGGTCGACCAGTGGCGCCATGAGCCGGCGCCAGCGTGCCCCGTCGGCACCGAGCCGCTCCGCGGTCGCGTCGAGGTTCCGGTGGACGAGCCCGGCCCGGCCCGCTTCGAGCGGGTGGGCGTAGGGAATCTCGGGCCGGATCAGTTCCACCCCGTGTGCGGACAGGTCGAATTCCCGGAAGAACCGCGAAGCGGGTGCCATCGGGTGGACCGCCGAACAGATATCGTGGTCGATGTCGCTGTCGAACAGCGGCTCGCTGCGCAGTCCGCCGCCCACCGTGTCGGCGGACTCGAACAGATCGACGGTCAGCCCGGCCCGGGCCAGCGTCACGGCGGCGGACAGTCCGTTGGGTCCCGTGCCCACGACGGCCGCGTCGGCGCGGCTCACCCGGCGGCCCGTGCCAGCGTCGGCGCGGGGGCGAGCTGCTGGGTGGCCAGCCTGCTGTACAGGCTGTCGGACGCCAGGAGTTCGTGATGGCTCCCGGTGGCGCGGACCCGGCCCTCCTCGATGACGATGATCTGGTCGGCCGCCATGACCGTCGAGATGCGGTGCGCGATGACCACCACCGCGCACTCGCGCGCCATGCCGTCGATGCTCTCGCGGAGCCGGGTCTCGGCGTCGCTGTCCAGATGCGCGGTGGCTTCGTCGAGCAGAACGACGCGCGGGCGCTGCAGGAGGGTCCGGGCGATGGACAGACGCTGCCGCTGTCCGCCGGACAGGCCGGAGCCGAGCTCACCGAGCTCGGTGTCGAGCCCGCCGGGCAGCCGTTCGATGACATCGCTGAGGGCTGCCAGTTCAACGGCCCTGGCGATGGCGGTGTCGTCGGCGTGCGGATTGGCGTAGGTCAGGTTCGCCCGGATCGTGCCGCGCAGCAGCGCGTTGTGCTGCTCGACGTAGCCGACCGTGGTGCGTATCTGCTCCAGCGGCAGCCGCGCCAGGTCCGTTCCGCCCAGCCGGACGGTGCCCTGCCACGGCCGGTGGAAACGTTCGATGAGCTGGAAGAGGGTGGTCTTGCCCGCGCCCGACAGACCGACGACCGCGGTCACCCCGCGCTCCGGCACCGAGAACGACACATCGTCGATCACGGCGTCCGTGCCCGCTTCCCCGTAGCCGAAGGACACGTTCTCGAAGGTGACGGCCGGCCCGGGCCGGGGGACGGCGGGCGGCGGGGCGACCGTCTCCTCCTGCTCGATCGAGGCGAGTTCGTCCACCCGGCCCATCGCCGCGCGTCCCTGCTGGAACTGCCCGATGGACATGAAGAGCAGCGCGAGCGGAGAGACCAGGTAGAACAGGTACATCACGAACGCGGTCAGATCCGCCATCGTCATCGCGCCGGTCGCCACCCGTGACATGCCCCAGCCGACCACGGCGGCGAGCGAGATCTGCGTGCCGACGTTGATGCTGGGGGTGAGCATGGCCGACAGGGCGCTGACCCGGATTCCGGAACGGCGCGCGACGTCCGCGACACCGCTGACGTCGTCGGTCTCCCGCTGCTCGGCACGGGACGCCTTGACCGTGCTCATCGCTCCCATGACCCGTTGGAGCCTGGAGCCGAACACGCCGGTGTCCTCCCGGTTCCGCACTGCGGCCCGCCTCACCTGGCGGGCCATCAGCAGCGAGCACACGCTTGCCGCTCCGAGGCAGCAGACCGTCACCACCAGCAACCGCCAGTCGAGCCAGCCCATGAGGGTCAGGCCACCCGCCACCATGAAGGTCGAGGTGACGATCTGGGCCAGCGACTGGGAGAGCGACACCCGGGCCAGGGAGGTGTCGGTGACCATCCGCGTGAACACGTCGCCGTGGTCGAGCCGGCTGAACGCGGACATGTCGGAGCGCAGCAGCCTGGCCGTGAGCCCGCTTCGCATGTCGTACACGATGTTTTCGCCGGCCCGCCCGATCAGGTAGGCGTGCGTTCCGGACAGGGCGGCATCCGCGCAGAACAGCGCGACGATGAACACCAGCGGCCACACCAGCGAGGCGTGCGCGGCGACAGCCGTGATCAGCCGTCCGATGAGCATGGGCTGCGCCAGCGAGGCCGCCGCCCCGAACAGACCCAGAAGAATTCCGGTCACCAGAATCCTCAGGTGCCGCCTGGCTATTTCGCGAACGGTCATAGCGAACGCGCCCCTAACGATTCTTGAATACCACGTACAGGATGATGAGGATCATCAGGATGGAGATCGAAAAAATAACCTGGCTCGTCGTCACGGCGCCGCCCTTTCCATATCGTGCCGATGCAGCGTTTCCGCATGGTTTTTCAGCGGGGCGTAGGGCGATACGAAAAGAGCGGCCGGCTCCTCCGCCTCGTCGTATCCCGCGGCACGGACGAGGGTGAACTGAAAACCCTCGGCGTCACCGAAACCGTCGGCGACCATCCGCTGCCTTATGTAGCCGACGAGTACGCGGTAGGCCGGAATGTTCACCACGTAATCGAACCCCTTGTCGAGCGACCGGAGAATCTCGGCGCACACGTCGAAGACAGCCTTCTCCTGACGCCGGGTGGCAAACCAGACGACCTGGCTGACCTTTCTCCCGGCGATCACGTCGATGTCCCGCCAGGCGGACGTCTGGCCGTTGCCGTCGAGCGTGCGGTACAGAAGGTGGTCGTCGTGGGTCGCCGGTGTCGGCGCGAAGAACCGCCAGTTCGGCAGGAGCGACAGCGTGTCCTTGCGCTGCAACCGGTTGAAGGCGGGGTTGGGGTGCTGGGTCGCGACGGTGCACGCCAGCATCACCGCCCCGAGAATGCGGACGGTGCTGCCCGGCCCGGTGAAAAGGTTGTCGGTGAGTCTGCCGGTCCTCATCGGGTCTGTCCCTCCAGCACGTCGGATGCGGAGACGTCCGCGGTCGCGGCGTCGAGGAAGCCGACGATGCGGGAGGCCACGTCGACCGCGTACTCGGCCTTCACCAGCAGCCCCTCGTGGTTCGCGCCCTCCATCACCATCGTCTCGACGCGGCGCCCGCCACCGCGGTGCGCCTGGGCGAGTTCGTTGTGCATCAGCAGCTGTTCCGGGTCACGGTCCGTGGTCTGCTGCGCGGAGATCATCAACGCGGGAGCGTCAATGGGTGTCAGATCGCCGCTGAAAGCGCGGAAGTCCTCCTCGACGGCGAGCCACTCCCGCCGGGCCGCCGCCCAGGTGCGCAGATCGCTGTACTGCGCGAAGGCCCGCAGCCGGTAGTGCTCCGGCAGGGAGTCCAGCCACTCGGGCCGGCTCATCAGTGCCCCCATGCCCAGCCGCAGCGACCACACCATCAGCGTCAGAGACTCACGCAGCCGCTTCGCCGCCTCACCCTGCTGCTCGGAGCGGTTCAGCTCGGCCGGGTGCGAGGAGTCCAGGTACACGACGCTGTGCAGGCGGTCGCCGATACGCGACGCTGCGCGCCGGCACAGTTCGCCGCCGAGGGAGTGTCCTACCAGCACCACCCTGCGGTCGGCCGCGACCGCGCCGTGCACCAGATCCACCAGGTCATCGACGGATTCGTCCAGCCGGTAGGGCTCGGTGCTGCGCCTGCTGCTGCCCGCGTATCCGGCCCGGGCGAAGGTGATGACGCCGTAACCGGACTGCTGGGCGAGATGCTCGCTGATCCAGGAGAAGTACTCGGAGGAGGTACCCAGGCCGTTGCAGAAGACCACGACGGGCCGGCCGGGCTTCCCGGGCGACATCACCTCGTACTGCAGCACGTTGCCCTGACGGGTCGTCATCGTGCGTGAGGTGGGCCAGCCCTCCCGGGAGCGCAGTCTGCGCTGCACGGCCACCACACCGGCCGCCGAAGCGGCCAGCGCCAGCGTGGCACCGGCGACCGCTAGGGCACGGTCGTCACGGCCGGCCACCGCCGGGTGGTTCCTGGGCGCCGCCGTGTAGGCGACGGCCGGGTGCATCGCGGTGAAGGAGGTGACGAAGCGCCCGAGCCCCATGGCGAAGCCGTTGGTGACGTGGAAAGCGGCCGCGCTCGCGACCACCGGGCGTACCAGCCTGCCACCGCCCAGGTAGGCCACCGGGAAGAGGCATTCGAGTGCGAGCACCCCGTGGGCGACCCAGCGGGCGGTCCTGGGGTACTTGCGGGTGAGTCTGAAGGCGCCCTCGTGACCGTATGTCCTGGTACGCAGCACGCCGCCCAGTGCGGTCGCGTCACGCCAGGAGGGGCCGATGAGCTTGACCCAGCCGGATACCAGGTAGGACGTGTTCGACTGCAGAGCGATGTACCAGAGGGCCGCATCCTTGACCTGGGGGCTGGTGGACAGGCGGGCCACACCGGCGGCGGTCTGCACGAGGACGGAGACCTGGTCGGAGCCATCGGTTCCGTAGCGATGCCGGGGGTAGAGCAACGCCGTGCTGGCCCCGAGGAACAGACTGCCCGCACCGCGCCACCGGCTGGATCCCGGTAGCAGCATTCCCGCACTGACCAGGGCGCGGGCGGCGTGCACAGCGGTGGTGGCCCGCTCGTCACTGACCAGATCCAGGAGCTTGCGGGTGAGCGGTGTCGACTTGCTCTGGACGTCCTTGACGACCCGCCAGTCGTTCAGTCCGCCGCTGCGCATCTGATGACGCTGGGTGAGGTACTCCAGTGACGAGGTCAGGGTCGTGGCGGCGGCAAGACGTTCGCCGGTCGCTATCGCTCCGCCCCGGGACACCGGCCACGGTCTGAAGACCGCCGCAGCGATCCTTCCGGGCAAACTCATGAGATCTCCACCGGTCCTTCCGCGGGGGCTCTGCGAACTCTTCGGGTCTTTCGGACTCTTCGGGCGCCCGGCTCACCGGGCGCCAGGGCTTCTGTTCCGGTGCGTCCCGTGCCGCCGGGCCGATACCGGTCCCGGCCCGGCAGCACATGGACGGTCTACCTATCGGTCGGCCGGACTCAGCCGTTGGCGCCGGCGTCGTACGCGGCGACCAGCGCGCCACAGACCGCGACGCCACCCGCGAAGGCGGCGGCGGTGGCCACGACGGTCATGACGGGGTCCTGGTCGGTCATGACCTGGCCCGGCTGCTCACCGATGGGACGCACGAGCGTCGAGTTGGCAAACGATTCCACGTTGTTCACAGCTGTTCCTCCTCGCGAATTCTGAATGAGAGCGTGTTGCGGATCGATCAGCCGACGGCCTTGCCGAGCGCGTAGGCGCCGACCACGGCGGCGCCGCCGGCCACGGCCGCGGCACCGAGCGCGACAACGGTCATGACGGGGCTCTGGTCGGTCATGACCTGGCCCGGCTGCTCACCGATGGGACGCACGAGCGTCGAATTGGCAAACGATTCCACGTTGTTCATGGCTGTCTCTCTCTCGAATTTCTGATGGATTCTTCCTGTGTTTCAGGACTCAATCGGAACATCAACACAATCCAGAACGCGCGGCATTTACTGTTACCGCGAAAGCCCCCGCTTCCGTGATCCTCGTGACGGCTCGTACGCAATGGGCCGAACCGGACTGCTATTGTCCTGCGGCTTTCTCCGCCAGTGCGTCGACACTGTTAGGAATAAGCCGCCGGGAACCTCTCGTCCGCCACGCTCCGGATATTAGAACGGCCCTTCGTTCGACGTCCATGACTTCGAAATTCGGACGGAGCGCTTCCACATGTGGGGACGCCCAGCCGGACGCCATGACATCCGTCACCTCAAGACATGACACGTCTCACCGAACCCCCTCACCCGGCGCTGGAAGGATCATCGACATGAATCAGCCAACATCGGAAAATGTGATCGACGTCACAGACCTCTGGCGTCGGTACGGGACCGGGGAGCACGGGTTCGACGCCGTGCGCGGTGTCTCCTTCACCGTCGGCCGCGGCGAACTGTTCGCGTTGCTGGGCACGAACGGAGCGGGAAAGACCTCCACGATCGAACTCCTCGAAGGACATGCCCGGCCCTCCCGGGGTGCCATCCGGCTGTTCGGCGCCTACGACCCGCTGCGCGACCGCGCCCGCATCCGGCCACGTACCGGAGTCATGCTCCAGGAGGGCGGTTTCCCCGGCGACCTCACGGTCGCCGAAACCGTCCGTATGTGGGCCTCCTGCACCACGCGACCGCGGCCGGTCGACGAAGCGATCGCCATGACCGGGCTGATGCCCCGCAGCGGAACACTCGTCAAAAACCTCTCGGGCGGCGAGAAGTGCCGGCTGAACCTGACCCTGGCCGTGCTGGGCTCACCGGAGCTGCTCTTCCTCGACGAACCCACGGCGGGCATGGACCCGGAGGGCCGCAGGGAGACCTGGGACCTCATCCGCGAGCTGCAGAGCCAGGACACCACCATCGTGCTGACGACGCATTACCTGGAGGAGGCCGAGCGGCTCGCCGACCACCTGGCGATCATGCACCGGGGCCGGATCACCGCCTCGGGGACGACAGCCGACATCGTCTCCTCCCACCCGTCCTCCCTCTTCTTCGGTCTCCCGGCCGGCCTCACCGACGCCGATCTGCCGCCGCTGGGCGCCACCAGCGTGCGGATGACGGGAGGAACTGTTCATCTGACCACCGAGGACCTGCAGTTCACAGCGACCCAGGCGCTCATGTGGGCCAGGGAGGGAGGGATCTCCCTTGCCGGTCTGCACGCCCGCTCCGCATCCCTGGAAGAGGCGTTCATGCACATCGCCAAGGCAGACACCAGCGAGGACGTACTGACATGAGCCACACCACGCACCTGGCCGGACTCGGCCGGGCGGAACTGACCCTCTTCCTGCGCAGCAAGGCGAACCTCGTCAGCGCGCTTCTCGTACCGCTGATGCTGGTCTTCACCATGAAGGTGATCCTGGATCAGTTCGATCTCTCCGGCGCCGGCCTCACCATGGGACCGGTCATGATCTCCTCGGCAGCGGGCATCATCCTTCTCATGGGCTTGTACGCACCATTGACCAGCATCTACGTCATGCGGCGCGAGCAGCTGATCCTGAAGCGGCTGCGCAGTGGCGAGGTCGGGGACCTCACGATCCTGCTGGGAGCCGCAGTGCCCGTGGTGGCCGCCGTGCCGGTCCAGTTCCTCATCATCTCGGCCGGTATCACCGTGGTGGCCGGCACCGGCGCGCCCGCCGCACCGCTCCTCGCGGTCATCGGAATCGTGCTCGGCACCGCTCTGATCACCGCGCTCGCGGCGCTCACCACCGTGCTGGCCAGGACCGCGGAGACCGCCCAGATCGCCGTACTGCCGGGGATGTTCCTGCTGCCACTGACCTCCGGCACGTATGTACCGCTGGAAATCCTGCCGCACGGCGTCCAGGAGGTCCTCCGCTTCTTCCCGCTGACGCCGGTGACCGATCTGGTGCGCTCGGGGTGGACCGGTTCCCTGTCCGTGGCGGACGCCGCCGTCCGCACGGCCACCCTGCTGGTCTGGATCGCTCTCACGGCGTGGGCGGTGCGCCGGTCCTTCCGGTGGGAACCACGGACATGAGGAGCGGTCGGTTTCGTACCCCCATCCAGCAGTTCACCCTCGTCTCCCGGGTGGTGCTGTGCTGCGTGCCGTGGCTGCTGATCTTCGTTCTCGGCCGCCCCATCATCACCCACCTCAGCGTCCCGCACTCGGCCGTTCCGCTGGCCTGGGGCACCGGCGTCCTCTATCTCGCGCAGGCTGTCACAGCCACGGTCGCGCTCGCTTCGCTCCGCAGGCCGCCGGTCGTCGTCACCGCATCGGTCACCCTCATGTGCGCGGGACAGCTCGTCGCCGTCGCCTACGCGGCGGGTCCGGCCGACTGGCTGCAGCCCGTGGGCGCCGCCTTCACCGGGGCGGTGGCGGTGATTCCACTCGCCTCGGTCTGGGCCACCGAGCGCTGGCCGGCCTCCACGGCCTGTGCTGTCGCGGCCTGCGTCGCGTGCATAGCCGTCGCGCCCTCCACCTGGAAGATCTGCGTGGTGGCGGCGGTGGCGGTCTGGGGCGCGGCCGGACTGGGTGTGCATTCGTCCCTGTGGTCCCTCTCGGTCATGCGCCGCCTCGATGCCGCACGGCAGACCGAGAGCAGCCTGGCGGTCGCCGAAGAACGGCTGAGGATCGCCCGCGACGTGCACGACGTGCTGGGAAGGAACCTGGCGATCATCGCTTTCAAGAGCGAACTCGGCGCGCGCCTTTCGGAAAGCGTGCCCCGCGCCCACGCGGAGATGACGGAGATCCAGCGCATCGCGCGGGAGTCGCAGGAAGAGGTACGCGACGTCGTCCGCGGCTCCCACAGCACGGACCTGACCACCGAACTCGACGGGGCCGCCGCCGTACTGGAATCCGCGGGCATCGCCTGCCGCGTCCACCGCAACACGGTGGACATGAACCTCACCCTGGACAAGCATGTGGCCCTGGGCTGGGTCATCCGTGAAGGTGTCACCAACGTCATCCGGCACTCCCGCGCCCGCACGTGCACCATCCGCATCACATCGGGCCGCGGCCGGCTGACCGTGGCCATCACCAACGACCGCCCGATGGAGGCCACGGGTAAAGGAGGAACCGGGCTCGCCGGCCTCGCGCACCGCATCAGCACACTCGGCGGCACCGTCAGCCACGGTGCCGGCCCGAAGGACACGTACCGTCTCACCGCTGTCGTCCCCCACCGCAAGGACTGAGACATGATCAGCGTTCTGCTCGCCGAGGATGAACACCTCATCCGCGGGGCCCTCGCAGCCCTGCTCTCCTACGAGGAAGACATCGATGTCATCGCCCAGGCGGGCGACGGCAGGGAGGCGGTGGAGCTGGCCCTCGAACACCGCCCCGATGTCGCCGTACTCGACCTCCTGATGCCCTGTGCGGACGGTATCGCCGTGACCGAGGCCCTTTCGGCGAAGCTCCCCGACTGCCGGTGTCTCATCGTCACCAGCCACGGGCTGCCCGGCTATCTCAAGCGCGCACTCGCCGTCGGGGCCGTGGGGTTCTCGTCGAAAACCCTGTCCGCCAGCGATCTGGCGGCCATCATCCGCACGCTGTACCAGGGAAACCGCTACATAGAGCCGTCGCTCGCCGCCGACGCGATCAGTATCGGCGACTCCCCGTTGACCCCCCGGGAGACCGACCTGCTGTCCCTGGCGGCCGACGGAGCCCCCATAGCCGACATCGCCGAACGCGCCGTGCTCACGCCGGGCACCGTGCGGAACTATCTGTCGAGCGCCACCACCAAGCTCGGCCTGAGCAACCGTCACGAGGCCATACGCGAGGCGCGGGCACACGGCTGGATCTGAGCAACGCCGAAGGGCGGCACTCCCTGAGGGGAGTGCCGCCCTTCGGTTCAGGACAGTCGATCAACCAGCGGCAGGGCCGCAGTCGATCAGAAGTCCATGTCACCGCCCGGCATGCCGCCCGGGGCGCCGCCGGCAGCGGCCTTCTCCGGCTTGTCGGCGATGACGGCCTCGGTGGTGAGGAACAGCGCGGCGATCGACGCGGCGTTCTGCAGCGCGGAGCGCGTAACCTTGGCCGGGTCGATGATGCCCTCGGCGATCATGTCCACGTACTCGCCGGTCGCGGCGTTGAGGCCGTGACCGATGGGCAGGTTGCGGACCTTCTCGACGATGACTCCGCCTTCGAGACCACCGTTGACGGCGATCTGCTTCAGCGGGGCCTCGAGCGCGAGCTTCACGGCGTTGGCACCGGTCGCCTCGTCACCCTCGAGTTCGAGCTTCTCGAAGACCGAGGAGGCCTGGATGAGCGCCACGCCACCACCGGCGACGATGCCCTCCTCGACGGCCGCCTTCGCGTTGCGAACGGCGTCCTCGATGCGGTGCTTGCGCTCCTTGAGCTCGACCTCGGTCGCGGCGCCGGCCTTGATGACGGCCACGCCGCCGGCCAGCTTCGCGAGGCGCTCCTGGAGCTTCTCGCGGTCGTAGTCCGAGTCGGAGTTCTCGATCTCGGCACGGATCTGGTTGACGCGACCCTGAACCTGGTCGCTCTCACCGGCGCCGTCGACGATCGTGGTCTCGTCCTTGGTGATGACGACCTTGCGGGCGCGGCCGAGCAGGTCCAGACCGGCGCTCTCGAGCTTGAGGCCGACCTCCTCGGAGATGACGGTGCCGCCCGTGAGGATGGCGATGTCACCGAGCATGGCCTTGCGACGGTCACCGAAGCCCGGGGCCTTGACGGCGACGGACTTGAAGGTGCCCTTGATCTTGTTGACGACCAGGGTCGAGAGCGCCTCGCCCTCCACGTCCTCGGCGATGATCAGCAGCGGCTTGCCGGACTGCATGACCTTCTCGAGCAGCGGAATGAGGTCCTTGACGCTGCCGATCTTGGAGTTGACGATCAGGATGTACGGGTCGTCGAGCGACGACTCCATACGCTCCATGTCGGTGGCGAAGTACGCCGAGATGTAGCCCTTGTCGAAGCGCATGCCCTCGGTGAGCTCCAGCTCCAGACCGAAGGTCTGGGCCTCCTCGACCGTGATGACGCCTTCCTTGCCGACCTTGTCCATCGCCTCGGCGATGAGCTCGCCGATCTGCGTGTCGGCGGCGGAGATGGAGGCGGTCGAAGCGATCTGCTCCTTCGTCTCCACGTCCTTGGCCTGCTCGAGCAGGGCAGCGGAGACGGCCTCGACGGCCTTCTCGATGCCGCGCTTCAGGGCCATCGGGTTGGCACCGGCTGCGACGTTGCGCAGGCCCTCGCGGACCAGCGCCTGGGCGAGGACGGTCGCGGTGGTCGTACCGTCACCGGCGACGTCGTCCGTCTTCTTGGCGACTTCCTTGACCAGCTCGGCGCCGATCTTCTCGTACGGGTCCTCGAGCTCGATCTCCTTGGCGATGGAAACACCATCGTTGGTGATCGTGGGGGCGCCCCACTTCTTCTCGAGGACGACGTTGCGGCCCTTCGGGCCGAGGGTGACCTTGACGGCGTCGGCGAGCTGGTTCATCCCGCGCTCGAGACCGCGCCGTGCCTCCTCGTCGAACGCGATGATCTTGGCCATGTGAAGTGGTCCTCCCGGACAGGGTGGGATGCGTCAGACCTGGCGGCGCCCGCGACGGACGGCCTGCCTGCCTGGTGGTTCCTTGCCCCACCCGGCCTGCGGGCCTCGCCAACCCGGTCTTTCTGTCACTCTCACTGGGAGAGTGCTAATGCCAATGATTAGCACTCGGCCCCCTGGAGTGCAAGCGCCTTCGAAGAAGGCTCGATGCGGGGCGGCGGTCGGGCGACGGGGGGGGAGCAAGCGCCTCCGGCGATCCAGCGCGGGGCGGGTGCGGACGCACGAGAGGCCCGTACCCCGGTGCGGGGTACGGGCCTCTCGGCGTGAGTGCGTCGGTGGCCGATCGCGCCGAGAATCAGACGGCGAGCTTGACCATGTCCGCCTGCGGACCCTTCTGGCCCTGCGAGATCTCGAACTCCACTCGCTGACCTTCTTCAAGGGTGCGGTAACCGTCCATCTGAATCGCGCTGTAGTGGACGAAAACATCCGCACCACCGTCGACCGCGATGAAGCCGTACCCCTTCTCCGCGTTGAACCACTTGACGGTGCCCTGAGCCATGCCCAACTCCCCTATTACTGGCCCTTGCACGAGCCCGCACTTCGCGGGACCCGGGGTCAGACCTTGCGCCGGAACGCGTCGACCGCGGCTGAATGTATCTGCCCAACTGCCCTCTGCAACAGGTCAATCGGACGAAAAATCTGTGCGTGACCGAACGCCCGAACGGGCTGATTCCTGGGGGTTTCCGGGCAAGTCGGGCCGGGCAAAGGGCACTTACGCCACAAAAGGTTTCACTTTTTGTCCGCACCTTGTCGCGTTCACATATGCGCCTGGCATGAGCAGCGAAGGGGACTACCCCAACTGTACCGCGCTCAACCACACAGAATTACCCCCTCCGCTTCTGGCCCGGAGGGGGTAATCGAGGGTGCGATCGCGGCGCCGGATCAGCGCCGCGGGAGGCCGGTCAGCCGCCGGCGACGGCCGGAATGATCGAGACGCCGGCGCCGTCCGGCGTGGCGGTCTCCAGGCCCTGTTCGAAGCGCACGTCGTCGTCGTTGACGTACACGTTCACGAAGCGGCGCAGCTTGCCCTGGTCGTCCAGGACGCGGGCCGCGATGCCCGTGTGGTTCTTCTCCAGGTCGGCGATGACCTCGGCGAGGGTGCCGCCCTCGGCGACGACCTCGGCCTGGCCGCCGGTGTACGTGCGGAGGATGGTGGGGATGCGGACCTTGACGCTCATGCGGATTGCCTTCCGGGAGAACCGGCCGTCCAGGAGACCGGGGAGTGGGCGGGACGGGGGTTCAGCTGGTGGCCAGGCCGGCCTCGCGGAACGCGTCCAGGGTCGGGCGGATCGTCGCGGTGGGGCGTGAGGTCTCGGCCACCGCGTCCAGGGTCTTGAGGCCGTCACCGGTGTTCAGGACGACGGTGGACAGCGCCGGGTCGAGCAGACCGGCCTCGATCAGCTTCCTGGTCACGCCGACGGTCACCCCGCCCGCGGTCTCCGCGAAGATGCCCTCGGAGCGGGCCAGCAGCTTGATCGCGTCGACGATCTGCTCGTCGTTGACGTCCTCGACCGCGCCGCCGGTGCGCCGGGCGATGTCCAGGACGTACGGGCCGTCCGCCGGGTTGCCGATGGCGAGGGACTTGGCGATCGTGTTCGGCTTCTGCGGCCGCACGACATCGTGGCCCGCCTTGAAGGCGGTGGAGACCGGCGAGCAGCCCTCGGCCTGCGCGCCGAAGATCCGGTACGGCTTGTCCTCGACCAGGCCCAGCTTGATCAGCTCCTGGAGACCCTTGTCGATCTTCGTGAGCTGGGAGCCGGACGCGATCGGGATGACGATCTGGTCGGGCAGCTGCCAGCCGAGCTGCTCGCAGATCTCGTACGCCAGCGTCTTGGAGCCCTCGCCGTAGTACGGGCGGAGGTTGACGTTGACGAAGCCCCAGCCCTCGCCGATCGGGTCGCCGATGAGCTCGGAGCAGAAGCGGTTGACGTCGTCGTAGTTGCCCTCGATACCGACCAGTTCACCGCCGTACACCGCGGCCATCACGACCTTGCCCTGCTCCAGGTCGTGCGGGATGAACACGCAGGAGCGGAAGCCGGAACGGGCAGCGGCGGCGCCGACGGCGCCCGCCAGGTTGCCGGTCGACGAGCAGGACAGGGTGGTGAAGCCGAAGGCGCGGGCGGCCTCGACGGCGATCGCGACAACCCGGTCCTTGAAGGAGTGCGTCGGGTTCCCGGAGTCGTCCTTGATGTGCAGGCCGCCGGTGATGCCGAGCTCGCGGGCCAGGTTGTCGGCCTTGACCAGCTTGGTGAAACCCGGGTTCAGATTGGGCTGCGACGCGACATCAGCGGGGACCGGCAGCAGCGGCGCGTAACGCCAGATGTTGTTCGGGCCTGCCTCGATGCGCTTCTTCAGCTCGTCGGGGGAGCCGCTCGGCAGGTCGTACGCGACTTCGAGCGGCCCGAAACAGGAGGCACAGGCGAAGATCGGTCCGAGGGCGAAACGCTCTCCGCATTCGCGGCAGGAAAGCGCGGCGGCGGGTCCGAGATCGACCGCTTCGGTGGAGTTCGTGGTGTCGGCGACAGTCTGCACAGCCATGGTGGCGAGGTCCCTTTCTCCTCATCTTCCTCGCGACGTACTTCGCCGCAAGACGGAATTGGCACCTTCCCCACCATGACCTCGCGGTCGGCGGAAGGTTGCCGGGACTTCAACGGGCCGTTCCCTCAGTCCCTCTGGATGAGCGCTATGACGCCGGACCACCGGGCCCGGGTATTTGTCGCGCGTACCGACCCCCGGCATGCGGCGGTCTCTCGCGTTGTTCAAGACTGTAGCCGACGGCGAGGACGATGGAGAGAGTCGTCCGTACCGCGAGATGACTGTCACATGAGCCGCTGCCGCGGCCGGCGTACCGAGGAGACACTCCGTGCTGGATGAGGTGGAACGCTGGCTGACCAGGCGTTCCTGGTCGGCCGCCGACCGTCCGCTGGACCGGCTGACCGCCGCCAAGCGCTGTACGAAGGTGAGCGTGGTGCTTCCTGCGCTGAACGAGGAGGCCACGGTCGGTGAGATCGTCGCGGCGATCCGGCGGGATCTCATGGAGGCGGTGCCGCTGGTGGACGAGCTGGTCGTGATCGACTCGGGGTCCACCGACCGTACGGCGGAGGTCGCGGCGGCGGCCGGCGCCCGCGTGGTGCACCGGGACACGATCCTGCCCCGGATACCCGCCCTGCCCGGCAAGGGCGAGGTGCTGTGGCGCTCGCTCCTGGCGACCAGCGGCGAGATCGTCTGTTTCGTCGACGCCGACCTGAAGGACTTCTCGACGGACTTCGTCTCCGGCATCGTCGGACCGCTGCTGACCGAGCCCGACGTGCATTTCGTCAAGGCCATGTACGACCGTCCGCTGGGCGCCGAGTTCCGTTCGCCCGCCTCCCCCGCCGCGTCCCCTCCGCTCCCCTCCGGCACGGGCCAGGGCGGCCGGGTGACGGAACTGGTGGCCCGGCCGCTGCTCAATCTGCACTGGCCCCAGCTGGCCGGTTTCGTCCAGCCGCTGGGCGGCGAGTACGCGGTGCGCCGCTCGCTGCTCGAGCGCCTCCCCTTCCCGGTCGGTTATGGAGTGGAGCTCGGCCTGCTGGTCGACGCGCTCCACATGGTGGGGCTCGACGCGCTGGCCCAGGTCGACGTCGGCTCCCGTAGGCATCGCCACCAGGACGGCCTGGCGCTCGGCCGGATGGCAGCCGCCATCTACCGGACCGCGCAGCTGCGGCTCTCCCGCGGGCATCTGGTGCGACCCGAGCTCACCCAGTTCGAACGCGGTCCTGACGGGTTCGTGCCGCGGACGTTTCCGGTGGACACCGAGGAGCGGCCGCCGATGCGTGAGGTGGCCGAGTACCAGGCGCGCCGCGCTGCGTGACCGGTCGCGTCCCACCGCCTGCCAAAAGAATCCGGCCGATTTCACGCGAGAATCCGCACCGCCCATCAGGCCACTAAATCCGCTTGAATACCGCGCCCAGGGAGCGCATAAGAACCTACGCATACGTCGGACACGACGGATTTCGTTGCGATGCGCCCTTAATGAGGTCTTGACGGGATCCATCGGTAAGGGTTTTATTCGGACACCGAAGCGGCGCGGAGGTCCCCGCTCGGTCCAGCCCACGCACCGATGGGACACGGATAATCAACATGCCCGACATGGCCGTTGGCGCCACGCCCCAGAAGTCCGAAGCCGAGAAGCCCCCAGCCGGCCCTCGCGACGCAGCCGCTCCGAAGCTCACCCGGTCGATCGGGGTGGTGGGAGGCACGCTGCTCACACTGACCTGCCTGACCCCGGCGTCCTCACTCTTCGTGATAGTGCCGGACTCGTTCGCGACCCTCGGCACGGGCACGGCCCTCACCATCGCCATCGCCGGCCTGCTCTGCATCGGCGTCGCCTTCACCTACTCCGAGCTCGGCACACTGATACCGAGCTCCGGCGGCGAGTACGCCATGGTCGGCACCCTGATGGGCCGGCTCGCTGGGTGGCTGGTGTTCGTCCTGTCGCTGATCGTGGTCATGATCGTGCCACCCATCATCGCCCTGGGCACCGCCGACTATCTGGCGCCGATCGCCCACCTGAGTCCGGAGTTCACCGCGGCCGGGGTGATGGTGCTCGCCACCCTGATGGGTTTGCTGGATCTGCGCGCCAATGCCTGGATCACCGGCATCTTCCTGGTCCTGGAGGTGGTGGCCTGCGCAGTGGTCGCCTTCCTCGGCTTCAGCCACACCAGCAGGTCCGCCTCGGTTTTCGTCCACCCGGTGATGGCCACCGGGCACGGCCAGAGCTCGGCCGTCACCGCCGGACTGATCGTGACCGGCCTGGCCACCGCCCTCTTCATCCTCCAGGGCTTCTCCACCGCCGTGTATCTCGCCGAGGAGATGGACAACCCGCGCCGCAACGTCTCCAGGACCGTGCTGTGGACGCTCGGCATCGGCGCGGCCGTCGTCCTGATCCCGGTGGTGGCGATCACGCTCGGCGCCCCCGACCTCGCGACCCTCGCCACCGGCGACGTCGCGGGCATGGTGGCGAGCTGGAGCAACTCCGGCGTCGGCACCTTCGTCAGCCTCTGCATCGCACTGGCGATCATCAACGCCGCGATCGTGATGGTGATCCAGAACTCTCGCGTCGTCTACTCATCGGCGCGCGACGCGGCCTGGCCGGATTCCGTCAACCGCGCCTTCTCGCACGTCAGCCGGCGCTACGGCTCCCCCTGGGTCGCCACCCTGGCCGTGGGGATCCCCGGGGCGGCCCTGTGCTTCGTCAACCTGGACACCCTGAGCGAGGTCACCGGGGTGGCGGTCGCCGCGATGTACGTGTTCGTCGCGCTGGGCGCACTGGTCTCGCGCCGGGGCGCACACAAGGACCGGCCGGCCTGGCGCATGCCGCTGTGGCCCGCGATCCCGGCGCTGCTGGTCGTCGTACTGGCCTGGGTGCTGTACCAGCAGAGCGTCGAGAGCCTCGTCATCACCGGCGTCATCGTCGCGGCAGCCACCGGGTACTGGGCCCTCTACCTCCGCCCCCGCAGCGAGACGCACTGGGTGATCTCGGTCCCCGAGGACGTGCTCGCCCCCTCCGGGGACGGCGCCGACCCGGAACCGGTGGCCCCGTCCCAGCACGTTTGAGCGGTTGCCGCAGGGGCTAGGTACGCGTCATGTCCTCTCCGCACGCCGCTCAGATCCTCGTCGCCTCCAACCGCGGTCCCGTCTCGTACACCCTCCGCGAAGACGGTGAGCTCGATTCCCGGCGCGGTGGCGGCGGGCTCGTCTCGGGGCTCTCGGCCGTCGGGGGGGACGCCGACTCGCTGTGGGTGTGTGCCGCGCTCGGCGAGGGCGACCGTGAGGCGGTCCGTCGCGGGGCCGGCGAGGACGGGGTGCGGATGCTCGACATCGACGCCGAGGTGCACCACGCCGCGTACAACGACATCGCCAACTCGGTGCTCTGGTTCGTGCACCACATGCTCTACCAGACGCCGCTCGAGCCGGTGTTCGACGCCGCCTTCCGGCAGCAGTGGGCGGCGTACCGCACCTACAACCGGGCCTTCGCCGATGCGCTGGCCGCCGAGGCCGCCAAGGGCGCCGTCGTGCTGGTGCAGGACTACCACCTGGCGCTGGTGCCGGGGATGCTGCGCGAGCTCCGCCCCGATCTGCGGATCGGGCACTTCTCGCACACCCCGTGGGCGCCCGTCGACTACTTCCGGCTGCTGCCCGACGACATCGGCGAGGAACTGCTGCGCGGCATCCTGGGCGCCGACCGGGCCGGGTTCCTGACCCGGCGGTGGGCGGACGCCTTCATCGGCTGCTGCACGGAGGTGCTGGGCGGCACCGGCCGTACCCGTATCGGGGTGCACGGGCTCGGCGCCGACGCCGGTTTCCTGCGGGCGCGGTCCCACGAGCCGGACGTGGAGAGGCGGATGCAGGAGCTGCGCGGTCGGATCGGCGGCAGCGGTGACCGGAAGACGATCGTCCGGGTGGACCGTACCGAGCTGTCCAAGAACATCGTGCGCGGTCTGCACGCCTTCCGTGAGCTGCTCGACACCCGCCCCGAGTGGCGCGGCCGGCTCGTGCACCTCGCCCTCGCCTACCCCTCACGGCAGGACCTCGCCGTCTACCGCGACTACATGGACGAGGTGCGACGGGTCGCCGACGCCATCAACTCCCGCTACGGCACCGACGACTGGACTCCGGTCGTGCTGTACCTCAAGGACGACTTCGCGCGCTCACTGGCCGCCTACCGGCTGGCCGACGTCGCCCTCGTCAACCCGATCCGGGACGGGATGAACCTGGTGGCCAAGGAGGTTCCGGTGGTGAGCGACCACGGGTGCGCGCTGGTGCTGTCCCGGGAGGCGGGGGCCCACGAGGAGCTCGGGCCGGACGCGGTCACGGTGAACCCGTACGACGTGTCGGGCACCGCGGCCGCGCTGCACGAGGCGCTCACCATGCCGGGCCCGGAGCGCGCCGAACGCACCGGGCGGCTGGCTGCGGCGGCCACCGCGCTGCCGCCGCAGCGGTGGTTCCTGGATCAGCTGGAAGCGCTGACCGCTAGCCCGTGATCGAGCGCGCCAGATCGGCCAGGAACGCGGCGACCGCGCCGGGGCCCGGCAGCAGCAGGTCGGCCCTGGCGGCGAGCTCGGGGACCTCGTTGCCGCTGCAGACCAGCAGCCCGGGGACGCCTTCCGCGCGCAGCTGCTCGACCGCGCCGAACGCGGTCAGGTCGCCCAGGTCGTCACCGGCGTAGAGGACGGCTGCGGCGCCCAGTTCGCGTACGTAGGCAGTGAGCGCGACACCCTTGTCGACGCCGGGCGGGCGCAGCTCCAGGACCATCCGGCCCGGCTCCACGATGAGCCCGTGGCGGGCGGCCAGCTCCGCCAGCGGTTCCCGGAGCGCCTCGAAGGCGGCCTCCGGGTCGGTGGCCCGGCGGGTGTGGACTGCGACGGCCCGCCCCTTCTCCTCGACCCAGGTCCCCTGCCAGGCGCCGATCGCGTCCAGGAAGCCGGGGAGCTCGGCGCGGGCGGCGGCGACACCCGGGTGCGGGGCGGGGGCGTTCACGGTGCCGCTGGCGGCGTCCCAGCGCTCGGCGCCGTAGTGGCCGAGCACGACCAGATGCTCGAGGCCCGGCACACCGGCGAAGCCGCCGTGCCGTACGGCGACGCCGGCCGGGCGGCCCGTCACCACGGCCACCGAGGCGATCCGCGGGGCGAGTGCGGCCAGCGCGGGAACGGTGTCCGGGTGGGCGCGAGCCTGTTCCGGGTCCGGCACGATGTCGGCCAGCGTGCCGTCGAAGTCGAGGGCCACTACGGCTTTTTCCGGCCCGGCCAACAGGGCGGCGAGGCCTTGGCGGCCGGCTGCGGTGGCGGGGGTCGGCAGGATGTTCGATGGGCTGCCCATGGGATGACCCTATCCGCGACCCGGCCGCCGCGCCCCGGATGTCGTGGTCCGCACGTCGCCGGAGTTACCGGCGCTCCCGCCGGGCCTGGCGGACGCGGCGGAGGCGATTGACCGTCACCGGGTCGTGGGCGAGTGCCGCTTCGTCGTCGAGCAGAGCGTTCAGGAGCTGGTAGTAGCGCACCGGGGAGATCCCCAGGCGCTCGCGTATCGCGCGTTCCTTCGCGCCGGGACCCGGCCAGGCGTGGCGTTCGACGGCGAGCACCGCACGGTCGCGCTCCGAGAGGGGCGCGGGGCCGTGGAGGTCGTTGCCGGTCATATGAGCCAACGTACTGGGCAGCCCCCGGGCGGAGCCACTCCGGGCGGTGCTGCTCCCAACGCTCCTCCCGACGGGTACTGCTCCGGGCGGGGCTGGACGCAACGGGCTGCCCGGAACGGCTACTCCGCCGCCTGGGCGGCAGCCGCGACGTTCTGGATCTGGTTGAGGACGCTCTCCGGGTTGCCGTTGGGCTCGACGGCCTTGCCGATCTGCTTCTTGATGGACCCGCTGACCGCGGCCCAGGAGGTCTTGCCGACCGGCGGCAGCTGCGAGGTGGCCAGCTCGTCGAGGAACTTCTTCAGTTCCTCGTGCTCCGGGTCATCGGCGAGCTTGTCCGACGCGGACACGGTCGGCGGCAGCAGGTCGTACCGGGTCGCGAAGTCCAGCACGTTGCGGTCGTTGAAGGCGTAGTCGAGGAACGCGCCGATCTGCTCGCGGTGGCCGTTCTGCTTGAACCCCATGATCCAGTCGGAGACACCCATGGTGGTCTTGGAGGTGCCGTTGAGGCCGGGCATCGGAACCATGCCGACCTTGACCCCCTTGTCCTCGGCCTGCTGCAGCAGCTGCGGGTGGCCGTTGAGCATGCCGACGTCCCCGTGGGTGAACGCGGCGAAGGCGTCCTTGCGGTTGAGCTTGCCGGGTGCCACCGGGCCGGTCAGGCCCTTGCCGACCAGGTCGTTCTTCAGCCAGTCGAAGGTCTTGATGTTCTGCGGCGAGTTGATGGTGTACGTACCGACGCCGTCGGTGTAACCGTCACCGCCACTCAGCAGCCACATCTGCGTCTCGGCCTGGGCCTCCTCGGGGCCGAGCGGCAGCGCGTACGGGTACTTCACGCCACGCGCCTTGAGGACCCCGGCGTCCGACGCCAGCTGCTTCCAGGTCTTCGGCGGGGTGAGGCCGGCCTCGGTGAACAGCTCCTTGTTGTAGAAGAGCAGCCGGGTGGAGGCCACGAAGGGCATGCCGTACTGCTTGCGGTCCTGCTGGCCGGCGTCGGCGAGCGGGCCGAGGAAGTTGGCCTGTACGGGTATGGAGAGCAGGTCGTCCGCGCTGTAGAGCTTGCCCTGGGCCGCGTAATCGGCGTAGGAGCCGATCTGCGCGATGTCGGGGGCGTGGCCGGCCTTCACCATCTTGGCGACCTCGGCGTCCACGACCGTCCAGGACAGCACCTTGAGGTTGATCTTGATGCCCGGGTTGTTCTTCTCGAAGGTGCTGATCAGGCCGTCCCAGTACTTCTGGGTGGAACTGCCCTCGTCGGGGTCGTAGTTCGCCACCACCATGCTGAGGGTGGCGTCGCCCGACGACCCGTCGTCGCTGCCGCAGCCGGAGAGACCTGCTGTCATTCCGAGCGCCGCGATCGCCGCGGTCAGTCCCATGAAGCGCCGCTGCACAGCCCTTTACCCACCCTTGTGTTCCAGTCGGTCCCTCGTGACGTCCTGTCGCTATGAGCTGCGATTTTCCCTCACGCCCCGCCACAAGGTCTACACGACAAGGGTCTCGCTTCTGCAACGCACCCCCACATTGTCGCAACGATCCGGTCAACAACCGTCAAACACCGGAGAGTTCGATGTTCCGGGCCGGGCGGCCACCGAATGCCGCCTTTGCCCGGACTTCGGCCGGACTGCCACCGGCACCGCCACCCGGGCTTCGCCCCGGCTGCGGTCCGCCTGGGGTCCGGGCCGGGGTCCAGCTGCGCCCGGGCTGGGGTCCGGCTGCGGTCCGGACTTTGTATGGGTGCGCAACAATTCACCGCGAGTGGACTAGACCTTTTCCGGTTCTCCGCGCCACACTGTCCCCGTGACTGCATTCTCCCGTGGGACACCCCCCGGACACCCGGCCGGAAGCCACGTCATCGCCCTGGACGTGGGCGGCACCGGTATGAAGGCCGCCCTGGTCGGGGCCGACGGCGCCCTGCTCCACGAGGCGCGGCGGGCCACCGACAGGAAGCGGGGCCCCGAAGCCGTCGTCCGGTCGATCCTGGACTTCGCCGCCGAGCTGCACGCGTACGGCGAGGAGCACCTCGGCCGGCCTGCGTCGGCGGCCGGCGTCGCCGTCCCCGGCATCGTCGACGGCGAGAACGGCATAGCGGTCTACTCCGCCAACCTCGGTTGGCGGGACGTGCCCCTGCGGAAGCTGCTCAGTGCCGAGCTGAACGGCGTCCCGGTCGCCCTCGGCCACGACGTGCGCACCGGCGGGCTCGCCGAGGGCCGGATCGGCGCGGGCCGGGACGCCGACCGCTTCCTGTTCCTGCCGCTGGGCACCGGCATCGCGGGCGCCATCGGCATCAACGGCGTCATCGAAGCGGGCGCCCACGGCTGCGCCGGTGAGATCGGCCACGTCGTGGTGCGTCCCGACGGCGTCGACTGCGGCTGCGGGCAGCGCGGCTGTCTGGAGCGGTACGCCTCCGCGTCGGCGGTGTCACTGGCCTGGGCCGCGGCCTCCGGCGATCCGGAGGCGGACGCGGCGGACTGCGCCAAGGCCGTCGAATCCGGCGACCCGCGGGCCGTCACCGTCTGGCAGGACGCGGTGGACGCGCTGGCCGACGGTCTGATCACCGCGCTCACGCTGCTCGACCCGCGCACCCTGATCATCGGTGGCGGACTCGCCGAAGCCGGGGAAACCTTGTTCGTACCCCTGCGGGCAGCAGTCGCGGAACGCGTGACGTTCCAGAAACTGCCTCTCATCGTCCCGGCGGCCCTCGGGGACACCGCCGGCTGCCTGGGCGCAGGTCTGCTCGCCTGGGATCTACTCTCCACGGAGGTAACCGCCTGATGGCCGGAAGCGAAACAAGCACCGTTCTCTCCGGAGCCCGGGTGGTGCTGCCGACCGGGACCGTCGAGGGCGACCAGGTGGTCGTGGCCGGATCGCGCATCGCGGCGAGCGCGCCGGAGCACGCTCCGGTGATCGATCTGGCGGGCCACTGGGTGGTCCCCGGTTTCGTCGACATGCACGTACACGGCGGCGGCGGCAGTTCCTTCACCTCGGGGACCACCGACGAGGTGCTGCAGGGCATCCACACGCACCGGCTGCACGGCACCACGACGATCGTCGCCTCCACCGTCACCGGCGAGATGGAATTCCTCGCCGCACGCGCCTCGCTGCTCTCCGAGCTGGTCGAGCAGGGCGATCTGGCGGGCATCCACTTCGAGGGCCCGTTCATCTCGCCGTGCCGCAAGGGCGCGCACAGCGAGGCGCTGCTGCGCGACCCGGACCCGGCCGACGTCCGCAAGCTGCTGGACGCGGCGCGCGGCACCGCGAAGATGTTCACCCTCGCCACCGAGATGAAGGGAGGCATCGACTCGGTACGGCTGCTCGCCGAGCACGGTGTGATCGCGGCGATCGGCCACACCGACGCGACGTACGAGCAGACCGTGCAGGCCATCGAGGCCGGCGCCACCGTGGCCACCCACCTCTTCAACGCGATGCCGCCGCTGGGTCACCGGGACCCCGGTCCGATCGCCGCGCTGCTGGAGGACGAGCGGATCACCGTCGAGCTGATCAACGACGGCACCCATCTGCATCCGGCCGCTCTGGAGCTGGCGTTCCGCTGCGCGGGCGCCGCGCGGGTCGCGTTCATCACCGACGCGATGGACGCGGCGGGCTTCGGTGACGGGATCTACCACCTCGGTCCGCTGGAGGTCGAGGTCGAGCAGGGCGTGGCCCGGCTCGTCGAGGGCGGCTCGATCGCGGGCTCCACCCTCACGCTGGACACCGCCTTCCGGCGCGCGGTGACCGTCGACCGGCTCCCGGTGGAGGACGTCGTACGGTCCCTCTCCGCCAACCCGGCCCGGCTGCTCGGCGTCGACGACAGGGTCGGCTCGCTGGAACCCGGCAAGGACGCGGATCTGGTGGTGCTCGACGCGGACTTCACACTGACCGGTGTGATGCGCAAGGGCGAATGGGTGGTTACGCCCCGGTAGCCCGGCCCGGCACAGCCGGCCGGTACGGTCCGGCACACCAACCACAACACACGGAAAGCGGCAGGTTCCCAGGTCTGGGCCTGCCGCTTCCGCTTTGGCATGATCGTTTCTGTGCTACTGACCGTGACCCTGAACACCGCACTGGACATCACCTACCGCGTCCCCGCCCTCACCCCGCACGCCAGCCACCGCGTGGAAGCGGTCACCGAGCGGGCGGGCGGCAAAGGGCTCAACGTGGCCCGGGTGCTCGCCGCGCTCGGCCACGAGACGGTGGTGACCGGTTTCGCCGGCGGCACCACGGGCGCGGTCCTGCGTGAGCTGCTGGCGGAGCTGCCGCCCACCGACGCGTTGATACCGGTGGCCGGCACCACCCGCCGGACGATCGCCGTCGTCGACGCCGCTTCCGGCGACACGACCCAGCTGAACGAACCGGGTCCGGTCATCTCCCCGACCGAGTGGGAGACCTTCCTCGCCTCGTACGCGGAGCTGCTGACCGGCGCCGAAGCGGTGGCGCTCTGCGGCAGCCTGCCGCCGGGTGTGCCGGTCGGCGCGTACGGCCGGCTGATCCGCCAGGCCCGCGCGGCCGGGGTCCCCGTCCTGCTCGACACCAGCGGCGAGCCGCTGCGGCGCGGCATCGCGGCCCGCCCCGACCTGGTCAAGCCGAACGCCGACGAGCTGGCCCGGCTGACCGGCTCGCGGGAACCGCTGCGCGCCACTCGGGACGCCCGCCGCCGGGGCGCCCGTACGGTGGTCGCCTCGCTGGGCGCGGACGGCATGCTGGCCGCCACCCCGGACGGCAACTGGCAGGCCACGCCACCGGCCCGATTCCCCGGCAACCCGACGGGCGCGGGCGACTCGGCGGTCGCCGGACTGCTGTCCGGGCTGGTGGAGCAGCTTCCCTGGCCGCAGCGGCTGGCCCGCGCGGTGGCGCTCTCGGCGGCCACGGTGCAGGCGCCCGCGGCGGGTGAGTTCCACCGCAAAACGTACGAGGACCTGCTTCCGCAGGTCCTCGTCGACGCTGTCGCACAGGCCGGATAGCCCTCCCGGGCACCGGCCACCGGGTCAGCCGGGATGAACGGTCAGCCCTGGTGCCCGGCCTTCAGCTCGAGCTGGTCCAGATTGACCCCGCACGTGTCTCCCTGCTCGCAGGAGATCTTGATGGTGTTGGAGCCCTTCTTGAGGTTGACGTAGTTGAAGGTGTTGGTCCACCCCTTCGACGCGTCCCCGGCGGGCGCCTGCGCGAAGTTCTTCATGTTGACCGACGCGGGCTTCGCGGCATCGTTGACCGTCAGCGAGGTCTTCGCGTCGGTGCCCGGCACGCCGTAGTTGATCGACAGGGTGTAATCGCCGGCCTTGGGCACATCCACTGTCCAGGTCGCCGAGTCACCGGGCTGGGCGATCACCACATAGGCGCCGCCCGCCGCCTTGGCACCCGCGACGTCCTTGCTGGTGGTCGCCGCACCGCCCAGGGTCAGCGTCGCCGCGTCCTGCTTCGGCAGGTCCGCGGGCGCGGACTCCGACGGGGTGTCGCTGGGCTTGACCGACTGGGCGGCCGACCGGCCACCACCGGACCCACCGCTCGCGCCCGACTTGGCGTCGTTGTTCTTGTCACCGCCGCTGGTCATCAGCGCTGCGGCGATCCCGATCACCACGACCGCGACCACCGCGACCGCCCCGATCAGCAGCCCCTTGTGCTGGGGGCCGCTCCGGCCGCCACCGCTGCCGGAGCTGTACTGCTCCGGAGGCGGCTGCGGCGGCCCGCCGGGGTACACCTCCGGCGCGGCGTACTGCGGGGACGGCTGGCCGTACTGCTGGGTCTGGCCGTAGTCCTGCTGGCCGTACTGCTGGGTCTGACCGTATGCCTGCTGTGGCTGGTCGTACGGCTGCTGCGGCGGAGGGGCCTGCTGCGGTGCCTGCTGCTGCCCGTACTGGCGCTCGCCGACCGTCCGCACCTGGTTGTACGACGTGCGTGGCACCCCGGGGCGGCCGCCTGCCGACGGGCCCGGATAGCCGTATCCGCCGCCGCCGGGCGGGGGGACGGCACCTGCTGCCTGACCGTCCTCGTACAGATAGCCGAACGGGTCGTCGTCCTCGGGCGTGCTCGCGCCGTTATTGCCGGCCGTCATTCCCTGGTACTCCTCACACATCGCTGACGCGGGCGAGCCTACCCCGGATGGACCAACCGATCGGCCAGTCGACCGGTCCCCGCTCGCACCGCGTGGGCAGCGTCACAGCACCTATCCGGCCCGTCGGTGCACCTTCGCCCGCGACCGCTTTTCGACGTACATCCGCTGGTCGGCGGAGCGCAGCACCTCTTCGACGGTCATCCCGCAGCTCGCCCAGCCGATGCCGAAACTGGCTCCGACGCGCACCGCCCTGCCGTCCACCCTTATGGGCGGGATGATGGCATTCCGCAGCCGTACGGCCAGGTCAGCGGCGTCCGCGGCGGCGAGGCCGTCAGCCAGGACGACGAATTCGTCACCTCCGAGCCGCGCGACGGTGTCGCCGTCCCGCACGCCGGTGGCGAGCCGGCGTGCGACCTCGATGAGAACGGCGTCACCGGTGTGGTGCCCGAAGCGGTCATTGATCGACTTGAAACCGTCCAAGTCGCAGAAGAGCACCGCGAGCCCCTTCGTCCCGTCCTCGGCGTCGTCCGACGGAGGGACCAGATGGTTCGGGTGGTCGTAACCACCCGCGACGGCCGCCGCAGCCGCGAAGTCGAACCGGTGACCGCCGGAGTCCGTGGTCGACAGGCTGCCCTGCTCGTATGCCGCGTCCAGCGCCTCGATCGCCGTCTCGCGCACCGCGTCGGGGCGCGCGCACAACCGGGCGCTGAGCCGGGAGCGCAGCTCGGCGCTGTTGGGCAGCCCGGTCAGTGAGTCGTGCGACGCGCGGTGGGCCAGTTGCAGCTCATGGCGCTTGCGCTCCTCGACGTCCTCGACGTGGGTGAGCAGGAAGCGCGGGCCGTCCGTGGTGTCGGCGACCACCGAATTGCGGAGCGACACCCAGATGTACGACTCGTCGCGCCGCCGCAGCCGCAGCTCGGCCCGGCCCCCCTCGGCGGACGTACGGAGCAGCGTGCCCACGTCCTCGGGGTGCACCAGATCGGCGAACGAGTACCGGCGCATCGCGGAGGCGGGCCGACCCAGCAGCCGGCAGAGCGCGTCGTTCGTCCGGAGCAGCCGCCCGTGCTGGTCGCCGCCCATCTCCGCGATGGCCATACCGCTCGGGGCGTACTCGAAAGCCTGCCGGAAGGATTCCTCACTGGCCCGCAGCGCCTGCTGCTCGCGCTCCAGCCGGACGAGGGCCCGCTGCATATTGGCGCGCAGCCGGGCGTTGGTGATCGCTATCGCGGCCTGGAACGCGTACATCTGCAGCGCCTCCTGGCCCCAGGCGCCCGGGCGCCGGCCGTTGCGCGGCCGGTCGACGGAGATCACACCGACGAGCTCCCCGCCGGACGCGTCGGTCGCGTACATCGGAGCGAAGAGCCGGTCGTCCGGGTGCCACTCGTCCTCGAAGCGCGGCTCGGGTCCGCTGTTGTGCCAGTGCGGCACGTCGTCCTGGTCGAGCACCCAGCCCTCGGTGTACGGGATGAACCGCAGCGCCCCCCAGGCC
Source organism: Streptomyces sp. NPDC051320 (assembly GCF_040682175.1). NCBI lineage: Bacteria > Bacillati > Actinomycetota > Actinomycetes > Kitasatosporales > Streptomycetaceae > Streptomyces > Streptomyces sp. NPDC051320. The sequence goes on along the minus strand of NZ_JBFBAL010000013.1, from coordinate 42,536 downwards.
TGGCCCATGGCGAGCCTGCGCTCCCAGGACGCGCGTGACCCGACGCGTCCGGTCATCAGCGCGGCGGCGGAATCGTCACCGGCGAGCGCCGCGACGATCAGGTCGCCGTCCGGCCGCACGAGGTTGACGCAGGCAAGTTCATAGCCGAGCCCGGCCACGATGCCGTCGGCCACGGTCTGCAGGGTGTCCGCCAGACTGCGTGCCTGATTCAGGTTCGCGACCGCTTGATGCAACTGCCGCAGGGTCGCAAGACGGACGTACGGCTCCGACTCGGTCTCCATTGCTCGCTCTCCCCGAGAAAGACCTCGACAGCAACTCCAGGGTTCTCCATCGGCGCTCTTGGTGCAGTGTCTCCGCCACTGAATCACAGTGAGCTGTTCGGCAGGTACACAGGGTCAACAATTTATCGCCGTCGTGACCCAAGTCACATCAGAGCATGAAGGGTCATTTGAGAAACAGCGGAAAACGCCTGTCGATTCTTGAACGCCGGTCCGTGCCGCCGGTCCTTCGGGTCCTCCTACCGACCTGGTCCTCCGGCCCGATGCGCACCGGGCACGCCCCGGCTAGCGTTCCTGATGTGTTCCAGATGCAGACGATCCCCACCCCGCGCACCGAGCCCATCCCCCATCCTGAGGGGGTGAGCAACGACGACTTCCGCGCCGCGATGTCCCGCCTGAGCGCAGGTGTGGTGCTGGTGACGGCGCACGACGCCGACGCCGGACCACGCGGCGAGGACGCCGGGATGACCGCGACGGCGTTCATGTCGGTGTCGCTGGACCCGCCCCTGGTGATGGTGAGCGTACGGAACGGCTCCCGGATGGACGACCTCCTCGCCGAGCAGCCGCTCTGGGCCGCGTCCCTGCTGGCCGAGAGCCAGCACCACATCGCCGGCCGCTTCGCGATGAAGGGCCGCATCAGCGACCGCCTCCTCTTCGCGGACCTCCCCCTCACCCGCGGCGAGACATCCGGCGCCCCTCTGGTCGACGGCGCCCTGGCAACCCTGGAATGCGCGACCGAACAACGCGTGGTGGCCGGCGACCACACCCTGGTCATCGGCCGCGTACTGACCGCGAACGTCCCCCCCACGGAGGGCGGCCCCCTGACCTACTTCCGCGGCCGCTACCGCCACCTGGGCTGACTCACCGTCAAGGCCCCGACCCCGGCGGCCCCGTCGGCAGCCCAGCCCTCACCGGTCCCGGCGGATCCGTCGACACCGGCCGCCCCCAGCTCCCGGCGGGACCCATCCACCCCAGCCCCCACCAGCCCGGCCGGCGCTTGAGGCCACCCGAACACCAGCCCCCACCAACCCCGGCCGGACCCATCCACCCCAGCCCCCACCAGCCCGGCCGGCGCTTGAGGCCACCCGAACACCAGCCCCCACCAACCCCGGCGGCGCTCGAGGACAAGGCCCACGCCCGGAGACGGGCAGCGCGGCTCAGTCCCAGCCGCGCCCCGCGCGGCCCCTCTTCGTGTCCCCCCGAGCCTTCTTGTTCCGCAACCGCCGCTCATTGATCCCGCGAGGGATCTTCGTCGCACGCCGCGGCTTCGGCGGCGGCGCGGTCGCCTCCGCGAGCAACGAGGCCAGCCGGACCGCGGCCATCTCCCGGTTTCGCCACTGCGACCGGTGCTCGGACGCACGGACCGAGACGACACCGCCCACCAGCCGGGAGGCGAGCCGCTCCAGGGCACGCTCCTTCCAGACCGGCGGCAGCGCTTCCGTGTTCGCGAGGTCGAAGCGGAGCTCGACCTGTGAGTCGGTGGTGTTGACGTGCTGGCCGCCGGGCCCCGACGAGCGCGAGAAACGCCACATCAGCTCGGCCTCCGGCAGGGAGACCGAACCACGGACGACATAGGGACCGGACATGTGATCCATGGTCGCTGGTACGGACCCGTCCCGTCACCCACTTTTCGGTGCCGGGTAAAGAAAGCAAAGAGACCTGGAACCACCCGGTCCCCTGCCGACGTTATGCCGGATGACGGTAGCTTCGTGACCGCACGAAGCCCGCACATCGCAACGGAAAGGGACATCCCCATGGCTGTAAGCCTGTCCAAGGGCGGCAACGTCTCCCTCACCAAGGAGGCCCCGGGCCTGACCGCCGTCACGGTCGGCCTCGGCTGGGACGTCCGCACGACCACCGGCACCGACTTCGACCTCGACGCCTCGGCCATCGCGGTGAACCCGGAGGGCAAGGTCTACTCCGACAAGCACTTCGTCTTCTTCAACAACAAGGTCACCCCGGACCAGAGCATCGAGCACACCGGTGACAACGTCACGGGCCAGGGCGAGGGTGACGACGAGCAGATCAAGGTCAACCTGGCCGCGCTGCCCGCCGACATCGAGAAGATCGTCTTCCCGGTGTCGATCTACGACGCGGAGAACCGCTCGCAGAACTTCGGCCAGGTGCGCAACGCCTTCATCCGCATCGTCAACCAGGCCGGCGGCACCGAGATCGCCCGCTACGACCTGAGCGAGGACGCCGCCACCGAGACCGCCATGGTCTTCGGCGAGCTCTACCGCAACGGCGCCGAGTGGAAGTTCCGCGCCGTCGGCCAGGGTTACGCCTCGGGCCTCGTCGGAATCGCCCAGGACTTCGGCGTCAGCGTCTGACACCCCCTTCCCCGCACAGCGCCTGAGCCCCCGGCAGCCCCTGAGTTCCAGTGGTCGCCGGGGGCTCAGCGCGTTTGCTCGTGTCGTTACCCCGTAGCCCGGCATGCGACAGGATCCCCGCGGTGACTCAACTGCCGCAGGCACAGCCCACAGTCGTCGCCGCGGACCCTGCGGTCTCGGCGCTCTCCGTTCCGGCGGCGCCGGACCGGCCGGCACAGCAGGCGTCACCGCCCCCGACGGGGTTCTTCCCCAGCTGGTCGGCGTCGGCCTTGACGACGTAGACCTCCCACGGCTCCTTGCCGGGGCCGTGGACCCACACCTTGTCCTGGAGCGCGTAGCAGCACGACGTGTCGTTCTCCTCGAACGTGGCGAGCCCTGCGTCCTTGAGGCGGGTGGCCGCCGCGGCGACGTCGTCCGTGCCGGCGACCTCGACGCCCAGGTGATCCAGGCGGGTGGCCCGGCCCGGCTCGCCCTCGATCAGCACGAGCTTGAGCGGCGGGGTGGTGATGGCGAAGTTGGCGTAGCCGGGGCGGCGCTTGGCGGGCTCCACGCCGAACAGTTTGGAGTAGAAGGCCACCGACCCTTCGAGGTCGGCGACGTTGAGTGCGAGCTGGACACGCGACATGACCACTCCCTGAACGCGTTGTATTGACGTCTGTCGATTCAACCTTGCGCCTTGAATAGAAAAACGTCAACATAGAAGCATGTCGAAACAAGAGCTTGTGGTGCTCGGCCAGGAGCCCGGCGGATGCTGTCCCGCCCTGCTGACCGCCCCGCTGGAGGAGAACCAGGCCGAGACACTGGCGAAGGTCTTCAAGGCGCTGGGCGATCCGGTGCGCCTGCGGCTGCTGTCGATGATCGCCTCTCGCGCGGGCGGGGAGGTCTGCGTCTGCGACCTCACCCCGGCCTTCGAGCTGTCCCAGCCGACGATTTCCCACCACCTCAAGCTGCTCAAGCAGGCCGGGCTCATCGACTCCGAGCGGCGCGGGACCTGGGTGTACTACCGGCTGCTGCCCGAGATGACCGACCGCCTCGCCGCCGTCCTCACCCGCCCCGCCGGAGAACCGCTGCCCGAGCCCGCCGGGTCCGCGTCGCCCACCGGGGCCGCTTCGTGAGCACCGGGACCACCACCACGGCCGCGGCGGGGTCCGCAGGGCCGATGACCGGGCGCCTGTCGTTCCTCGACCGGTACCTCGCCGTATGGATTCTCGCCGCGATGGCCGTCGGCCTCGGACTCGGCCGTGCGGTCCCCGGCCTCGGCGACGCACTCGCCCGGGTCACCGTCACCGGCGTCTCACTGCCGATCGCGCTCGGCCTGCTCGTGATGATGTACCCGGTGCTCGCGAAGGTCCGTTACGACCGGCTCGACACCGTCACCCGCGACCGGCGCCTGCTCATCCCGTCCCTGGCCCTGAACTGGCTCGTCGGACCGGCCCTGATGTTCGCCCTCGCCTGGCTCTTCCTTCCTGATCTGCCCGCGTACCGCACCGGCCTGATCATCGTCGGCCTGGCGCGCTGCATTGCCATGGTCATCATCTGGAACGATCTGGCCTGCGGCGACCGGGAAGCGGCCGCCGTCCTGGTGGCACTGAACTCGGTGTTCCAGGTCATCGCCTTCGGTGTGCTCGGATGGTTCTACCTGACCGTGCTGCCCGGTTGGCTCGGCCTGGAACAGACCGCACTCGACGTCTCGGCGTGGCAGATCGCCCGCTCCGTGCTCATCTTCCTGGGCATCCCGCTGCTGGCCGGGTTCCTCACCCGCCGTCTGGGCGAGAGGGCCAAGGGCCGGGTTTGGTACGAGTCGAAACTGACCCCCAGGATCGGCCCGTTCGCGCTGTACGGGCTGCTGTTCACGATCGTCGTGCTGTTCGCCCTCCAGGGCGACGCCATCACCTCCCGGCCCCTCAGCGTCGCTCGGATCGCGCTGCCCCTGCTCACCTACTTCACCGTGATGTGGGCCGGGTCCATGGTCATCGGCCGCGCCGCCGGGCTCGACTACCCGAGGACCACCACGCTGGCGTTCACCGCTGCGGGCAACAACTTCGAACTCGCCATCGCGGTCGCCATCGCCACCTTCGGCGCCACCTCCGGCCAGGCCCTCGCCGGAGTGGTCGGCCCCCTCATCGAGGTCCCCGTCCTCATCGGCCTGGTCCACGTCGCCCTCGCGGCCCGCCGCTTCTTCCCTCACCCCGACCCGGCCGACGAACCGGCGTCGTCGCCGAAGGCCGCCGCCCGTGTCCACGTGAAGGACCAGCGCACCCGTCAAGCGGCACGTGAGCAGCCCGAGTAGGTCCGGGTGGGGCCTCTTCCTTGGTGACAGTCCGTCACCGAGCGACGGTCCGGGAGCTGCGGAAGGTCCGGCGGTAGGTGTCCGGGGGCACGCCGATGGCGCGGTTGAAATTCCGGCGCAAAGTCGTCGCGGTGCCCATACCGGTTGCCGCCGCGATGGCGTCGACGCTGTCACCGGTGGTCTCCAGCAGCTCCTGGGCGCGCCGGATCCGCTGGTTCAGCAGCCATTGCAGCGGGGTCGTGCCGGTCGCCGACCGGAAGTGGCGACTCAGGTTGCGCGAGCTCATGTTCGCCTGGCGGGCCAGGTCCTCCACGTTCAACTCACGGGCGAGGCGTTCGATCACCCAGGGGAACAGCTCGGCGAGCGGGTGGTCGTCCTGGGCGGGCACCGGCGCGGTGACGAACTGAGCCTGGCCGCCGGCCCGGTGCGGTGGCACGACCAGGCGACGGGCGAGCGTGTTGGCGATCGCCGAGCCGTGGTCCAGGCGGACCAGATGCAAACACAGATCCATCGCAGCGGCCTTGCCGGCGGAGGTGAGCACGCTGCCGTTGTCCACGTAGAGCACGTCCGGATCGACCTCGACCTGCGGGTAGCGGGTGGCCAGGGCCTGAGCGTGCGCCCAGTGCGTGGTCGCACGTCGGCCGTTCAGCAGGCCTGCGGCGGCCAGCACGAAAGCGCCCGTACACAGGGAGACCACCCGTACGCCCGCCTCGTGGGCCGCGCGCACAGCGTCGACCAGGTCGGCAGGCGGGTCCTCGTCGACATCGGCCCACCCGGGGACGATCACCGTGTCGGCGTGCCGGAGTCGGTCGAGCCCGCAGTCCGGCTCCAGCAGGAACCGGCCGACCCGAACCGCGCCCGGTCCGCACACGGTAAGGCTGTACCAGGGGTCGGCCACGCCGGTCAGGTTGGCACCGAAGACCTCGTACGCCAACGACAGCTCGAAGTGCAGCATCCCGTCGGTGACGGCCAGTGCGACAGTACCCATGTCTGGAATTGTACGGGCCATGGCGTTCCGGACACTGGCGTTGCTCAGCCGCCGACACCAGGATCTGCACAGCTGATCGTTCGGCACGAAAACGGGAGAACTGATGACATCGGGTCAGACGGTGGCAGTGTTCGGCGCCTACGGGCACACCGGGCGCTTCGTGGTGGCGGAGTTGCGCGAGCGCGGGTTCGTCCCGCTGCTGTCCGGACGCGATGCGAACAAGCTGCGGGAGCTCGCGGCGTCCCACCCGGGGCTCGGCCACCGGCCCGCTTCGGTCGACGACCCGGCCGCACTCGACCGCGCACTGGCCGGCGCGGCTGCGGTGATCAACTGCGCCGGGCCCTTCGCCGTGACCGCCGCTCCGGTGATCGAAGCGGCACTGCGCGCCGGGATCCCGTACCTGGATGTGGCAGCCGAGATCGAGGCCAATCTCGACACGTTCGCGCACTTCGCGGACCGCGCTCGGGCTGCGGGTGTGGTGGTCGTCACCGCGATGGCCTTCTACGGCGGACTCGGCGACCTACTGGTCACCGCGGCGATGGCCGACTGGACGGCGGCCGACGAGGCGCATATCGCGTACGGGTTGAGCGGTTGGCACCCCACAGCCGGGACCCGCACCGCAGGTACGGTCTCCCGGCAGCGCAGAGCTGGCCGGCGCATCCGCTACAGCCACGGCCGACTGGAGTACCGCGATGACGCCCCGCCGACCCTGAAGTGGCCCTTTCCCGAGCCGATGGGTGCCCGGGCGGTGATCGGCGAGTTCACCATGGCCGATGTCGTCACCGTCCCCAGCCACCTGGCCATCCCCGAGGTGTGCACCTACATGACGGTCGAGGCGGCGGGCGACCTGGCGACTCCGGACACACCGACGCCGACGGCGGTCGACGAGCGCGGGCGGTCCGCGCAGACCTTCCTCGTCGACGTCATCGTGCGGGCCGGCGGCACGGAACGGCGCGCTTCAGCGAGCGGCCAGGACATCTACGCCATCACGGCGCCGCTCGTAGTGGAAGCAGTCCACCGCGTCCTCACCGGACAGACCAGGACGGTCGGCGCCGCTTCCGCAGGCGCGCTCTTCGACGCCCCCGGCTTCCTCCGCGCCCTGTCCCCGCACATTTCGCTCGAACTGCGTCAGTAGGCCCCCGGCTACGCGACCCGACGGTCGAAGCCGGGACGACGTCTGCCGCTGCCGATGTGACAGAGCTGCTGTCACATCCGCGGCGGCCGAGCACAGGCCGGGTCGCCGGACTCAGGCGGGGAACTCGCCGCCCTTGACCGCGGTGACGAACGAGGACCAGCCGCTCGCAGGGAAAAGCAGGGCGGGGCCGTCCGGGTCCTTCGAATCACGGACGGGGACGGCAGCGGGGAGGCCGTCGATGACCTCGAGGCAGCTGCCCTGATCAGCCCCGCTGTGACTCGATTTGCGCCACCCGCTCACGGCGGAGGCGCGGGGAATGTGGCGCTCAACTGTCATGGTCTCCGTATTCCTTCGCTGTTGCCCTCAGGAGGGCCAGTGACTCCTTCAGCGGCAACGCGTCGCTCAGTGCGAGATCGTATGTGGCCTGGTACCGCTGGACCAAGGACGGGGAGTCGTGAACCTTCCCGGTAAACAAGCCCTCTGCATAGGCCACCGGAGGCTGATCCTCGAACCACATGAGCGTGAGCTGACCCTGTAGGAGCATGTAGCCCCCCATAGCGAACGGCATGACGTGCACCCGGATACGCCCGCTGTCGGCCAGGCCGGCGATATGCGCGAGCTGCTCCGCCATGACTCTTCGCCCGCCGAAGGGGCGCCTGATCACCGCCTCGTCCAGTAACGCCCACAGCACCGGCACCACCGTGTCAGCGAGCACACCAGCCCGGTCAAGCCGTGTGACAACGGCCCTGTCACGCTCCGCGTCACTCAGCGGGGGAAAGCTTGTGCGCAGAACAGCATGTGCGTACGCCTCGGTCTGAAGCAGGCCGGGGACGAACGACGGGGCGAACTCCCGGATTACGACCGCCTGCTGCTCCAACTGCCGCGCCGCCTCGAAGTGCTCCGCGACCGCCCGCTCGTCCCCCTTCGGCAGGAAGCTGAGTAGCACGTTCCCCGTGTTCAGTGCCTGGTCCAGCCGTTTCGCATCCTCCTGCGAAGGGATGCGGCGCCCCGCCTCGATATGCGAAATATGCGAGCGGGTCATCACCGCCGTGTCGGCCAGGCACTGCTGGGTCAGCCCGGCCGCTTCCCGCTGCTGCCTGACCCAGTCACCGTAAGCATTACCCATGACTTAACTCCCCCGTGTGACAACGCACTTGTCACCTTTGACCTACTTGCGAGGCTACGCGCTGTCACTGGACTCTGGTCTCGAACGGCGACATCGCCCGCCGCTGTGCGGATGAGCCCACGCGAGACCCCCGCGACCGTGTCACGACGGCCCGGGGGCGTGGCCAACCTGAAAAGAGCAGGTCGACATGGTCCAAGTTATCGCCCGCCTCATCGAGCCGCTCCTACGGCTCCTGTTCCCCGCCTCGGGGTGCCACAGAAGCAGTCCAGGACGCACCGCCCCCACCGCAACGCGGACCGAGGGCCCGACCGTGCGGCGTACCGGATCCCGTGCGCTGCGCGGTGAGGACAGCGCGTTGGTGCACCCGTACCTGGTCGCCCACGAGCAACGCCAGGAGGAACAACGCCGGCGGGCCCGGCGGCGCGCACTGTGGCTGGCGGTGCACGGCGTAGACATCGGCCCGCGGGTCATCCACGGCGTGGAGGTGACCGCGTGACCGGCCGCACGGACGCGCCCCGACTGCTGCCGTGGCGCACCATGGAGGGCAAACCTGCCTACCTGGTGGGCGACGGCACGGGCTACCTCTCCCGGGTCGCGGACAACATCGAGAGCGTGCAGCTCGGCATGGCGAGCGACCTCCTCGGCCACGCGGCCGACATGCTCGCCGACCGCACGGCCACCCCGCACCAACTCCGCTTCGTGCTGGCCCGGATGACCGAATCCCTCACCGACGTACACCGCATCGCGACCAGTAGAGGAGCCCGCCTCCCCGCGTCCGCCGACGAAGACCGGGACGGCACCGACGAAGAGCGATCGTGATGGGATCCCTGGAGGGAGACGTATATGGCGGATATGGGGAAGGGAACCGAGCCGATGGGCGAGGAGACGGCATGCAGGAGTGCTACGGAAACGTATCTGAACGTGCGCGAGGTGGAGAGCCTGGCGCGCCAGGCCCACGCGCAGCAGACCGACAAGGCGGGCCGGCCGTATGCGGAGCACCTCGCCGCGGTGGCGAACGGCGTTTCCGCGCGCGGCGGATCCGATGAACAGGTCGCCACCGCCTGGCTCCACGATGCCGTCGAGGACGGGGCGCTGTCCCGGGAATGGCTGTCGGAAGCCGCACTGCCGCCCGGTGTCAAGGCCATGGTGCTGGCCATGACCAAACAGCCGGGCGAGAGCCTGGACGACTACGCCGAACGGATTCTCAGCGTGCCCGGGGCGCTGCTGATCAAAGAGGCTGACATCGCGCACAACTCCGACCCCGACCGCCTGTCCGTGCTGGACCCCGCAACGAGGGACCGCCTCACCGCGAAGTACACCCGAATGCGACGGCTGCTGGGGTTGGCCACAGGCTGAACTCCGATAACCGTGCGCCCCCTCACGGCCGCACCGGCCGGTCCTTGCCGTAGAGCCAGGCGTCCCAGAGGGCGGTCAGGTTCGCGCCGGTTTTCTTCTCGGCGTAGCGGGTGAAGTCCTGGGTGGACACGGTGCCGTAGCGGTGGTCGTGGACCCAGCCGCGGACCAGTGCGAAGAAGGCGCGGTCCCCGACGGTGTCGCGGATCCGCTGGAGGACCATCGCGCCGTGGCCGTACACCGGGGAGGCCGAGATCTCCTTCGGAGACGGTGGCTTCGCGGGCGGGAAGGCCCAGTTGGCCTGCCGGTCGTAGGCGTCGTTGAAGTGGTCCCGCACGCTTTCGCCTCCGTGGTCCGCGTCCCAGAGCCACTCGGCGTACGTCGCGAACCCCTCGTTCAGCCACATGTCCTGCCAGGACTTGGGCGTCACCGAGTCCCCGAACCACTGGTGGGACAACTCGTGCACGAGGGTCGGCAGGTCGAACTGGTTGGCCGGGAGCACCGGCTTGGTCTGGGTTTCCAGGGAGTATCCCGCCGAATCGGCGGGGCCGACGACGGCGCCGGTGGAGGCGAAGGGATAGGCCCCGAACTCCTTGCTCTCCCAGGCGATGATCTCCGGGACACGGGCCAGCACCGCGGCGCTCTCCTTCTCGTCGGCCGGCTCGACCGCGGTGAAGACCGGCAGCCCGGAGGGAGCCTTGTAGGAGTGCGTGCGGTAGGGGCCGATCGCCACCATCGCCAGGTAGCTGGCCATCGGCTCGGCGCTGTGCCAGTGGAAGGCCGTGCGGCCGCCGCTGGTCCGGCGCGAGGTCAACCGACCGTTGGACACCGCCTGGAGGCCGTCGGGGACGGTGATGGTGATGTCGTAAGTTGCTTTGTCGGACGGGTGGTTGTTGCCGGGGAACCAGGCCATCGAGCCGGTGGGCTCGCCCAGCGCGAGCGCGCCGTGGGCGTTCGGCAGCCAGCCCTCCTCGGAGGAGTCCGGGTCGGTGATCGTCCTGGGTGTGCCGGAGTACCGCACGACGGTACGGAAGGTGTGGCCCCGGTCGATGTCGTGGTGCGGACGGAGGGTGAGCTCGGTGCCCGCCCGGTTGGCCGGCGCGTAATCGCCGTCCACGGTGGCGCCCGCCACGGTCATCCCGGCGAAGTCCAGGTTGAACGCCGAGAGGTTCTGGGTGGCCCGGGCGGTGATCGTCGCTGTGCCCTTGATACGGCCGGTGTCCCGGTCGTAGTCGAGCTCCAGGCCGTAGTGGCTGACGTCGTAGCCGCCGTTGCCGAGGCGCGGGAAGTAGGGGTCGTGCAGGCCCGACGCGCCGGGCCTGCCGTGTACGCCGGAGCCGCAGCCGGCCAGGACCAGCAGCAGGGCGGCGGCGATCGCGGTGGGGGCGGCCGTGCGGCGTATGCGCTGGTCCATAGCCGTGATCCTAAGAGGGCCGGGCCGGTCCTGCCCCTCCCGGTCGCGTGACACCATCGAACCGTGCTCGACATCGGCTACTCCCTCTCCCGGCGCTTCCCCGACCCCCCGCAGACCGACTACCGGCGCGCGGACGTCCACGCGCTGCGCCACGACCTGTTCTGCGGTGACGTCTATCTCGCGGACACCCGGACGGACCGCGAGGTGTCCACAGCCTGGGGATGGGTGCCGGTGCTCGACTTCGCCTGGGCGCTCTGCGACATCGTCGAGCAGGTCGACCGGGATCCGCGCGGCAACCGCGCGTCGCGGCCGCAGCACGCGGAACTGGACTTCACCGAGTCCTCGGACCGGATGCTTTTCGAGCGGCGGTTCGGGTGGGTGGACGTGGCGGCGGACTGGATGCCGGCGGACGAGGCGCCGCTGACGTTCGGGCATGCGGTGCTGCGGCGGGAAGCACGGGATTTTCTGCATGACCTGGTCGCGGATCTGGCGGACATGCATGAGGGGCTGGCGGACAATCCGGTGGTGTGGGACCTGCAGGCGCGGTTTCCGCGGGTGTAGGGGGCGCCTGCGGCGGGCTTTTCGGGGCTCCCGCCCCGGGCCCTGGCTCCTCAATCGCCGGAGGGGCTTGATTTTGGCCTGCGTCGCCTTGATTGTGCCGACCGCATGCAAGTTTTGTACCTGCGCGTGCAAGCCCTGCTGCAGCAAAACTCAGCCCCTCCGGCGATTGAGGAGCGGGCCGCGGGGCGGAGCCCCGGAAGCCCCCGCCGCAGGCGGCTACGCTCCGGCCGCCTCCACCCGTACGCCCACCTGCGCGGCGAACGCCGGTGCCAGTGCCAGCAGTTGGGCGGGGCTGATCACCGCACCGGACAGCCGCTCCACACCGCGGGCGATATCGAGCTCGGAGACCGTGCGCAGGTCCACGTCCTTCATCGCGACGCCGGAGAAGTCCACCCGGCGCAGTGAGCAGCCGGCGAACTCGACCCGCTCGAGGCGGGCCCCACCGAAGTCCGGCTCGGAGAGCACGCAGCCCTCGAAGACGACGTCCTTGAGCCGCGCCTCGCGCAGGTTCAGATAGTCGATCTTCCCGCCGCGCACCACCACCCGCTCCAACACCGCGCCGTGCAGTTGGACGCCGCCGAGCCGGGCGTCCACCACTTCGACGTCACGCAGTGCGGCGCCGGCGAAATCGGTGCCGACTCCCCGGGGGCCGGTCAGTATGCAGTCGATGAAGCGGGAACGCACCAGCTCGGTGCCGTCCAGCACGCACTCCTTGAGGGCGCAGTCCATGAAACGTGCCCCGGCGCCCGACTGGCCGGTGAAATTCTGCGAGGTGAATTCAAGTCCGTCATAATCGCCGTCCGGCTCAAGTCCGTGCCCCTGAAAGGGGCTGAGTGGCGGGAGCCGGACTTCCGGCCGCCTCACCAGTGGTGTCCTCTTCGCACCGCTCCTCGCTGCCATACCTCCCATGGTGACCTACACCTCTGACATCGCGACCATTCGAATGTCACATCCGCGTCACCGCATTCCGTCCGGTTGGCAGGAAGTGTTCATTGAAGTTCCTTCGAACTCGGTGAAAGTTCATTGAAAGGGAGACGGACCATGCACCGGATCACTGTCATAGGTGGCGGTTTCGCCGGACTCACCGCAGCCATCACCGCGGCCGAGGCGGGCGCCCGGGTGACTCTGCGGGAGGCGCACGACACCCTGGGCGGGCGAGCCAGAACGGCTGAAAGCCGATACCTGGCCAATGACGGCCCGCACGCCCTCTACAGCGGCGGCGCGCACTGGGCGTGGCTGAAGCGACGCGGTCTGCTGGGGCCGGTCGCCCCGGCGCCGCTGCCCGAAATACGGCGGTTGCGGCTGCATCTGCACGGCGCGCTGCGCAGGACACCGCCGCTCGCCATGGTGCGGCTGCTGCGCCGGACGGCCGCCCAGGCTCCGGTGGACCGTGACTTCACCGACTGGGCGACCGGTGAGGTGGGCGAGGAGGGCGCCCGCGCCGCCGCGCACTACGCGGGCGTCGCGCTCTACCACCACGATCCGGGATCGCTGTCCGCCGCGTTCGTGCACGCCCGGCTCCGCCGCGCGGTCTCGCTGCCGCCCGAGGCGCACTTCCCGCGCGGCGGCTGGGGTGCACTCATCGAGCGGATGGCCGGCCGGGCCTGGGATCTCGGTGTACGGATCGAGACCTCCGCCCGGGTGCACGAACTCCCCACCACGCGCGGGCCGGTGATCGTGGCGACCTCGCTGGACGCGGCCCGCCGGCTGCTCGGCGACGACAGCCTCCGCTGGGAGAGCGGCCGCACCACGCTGGTGGATGTGGCGATCGAGTCCCGGCGCGGGGACGCCTGGATCATCTCCGATCTGGACGCCCCCGGCTGGGTCGAACGCTTCACCGCCCAGGACACCACGCTCGCCCCGGCCGGTGAGCAACTGATCCAGAGCCAGCTGCCCATCGCGCCGGATCAGTCCAAGGCGGACGGTGTGGCGCACGCGGAACGCCTCTTCGACCTGGGGTTCCCCGGCTGGCGCGAGCGGGTCACCTGGCGGCGGTCCTCCGTAGCGGCCGGCCGTACCGGTGCGGTCGATCTGCCGGGCCGCACCTGGCGCGACCGGCCGGCCGTGCGCCGGGGCGGCGACGTGTTCCTGGCGGGCGACCAGGTCGCCGCGCCCGGGATGCTCGCCGAGGTCTCGTTCAACAGCGCGATCGAGGCCACCACCCTGGCTTTGGCCTCGAGCAGACTCGAGGTTTCCCCGTAGCCGGTCATGGCAGCACGGAACGGAACCCACCAGGGCGAAAAGTACCGTTATGTGGTCCCATGGAGCGATGAGCGACCCGGCGATATCTCCTCCGGGACCTTCTGGCGCCCCGGAAGCCAGCGCACCCGACCCGCACCGCTGGTGGGGCCTGGCCGTGATCGCGACGGCCCAGTTGATGGTGGTTCTCGACGCCACCATCGTGAACATCGCGCTGCCGTCCGCGCAGCGCGATCTGGGCCTCACCGACGCCAACCGCCAGTGGGTCATCACCGCGTACACCCTGGCGTTCGGCGGGCTGCTGCTGCTCGGCGGCCGGATCGCCGACCTCGTCGGCCGTAAACGCACCTTCGTCATCGGGCTCATCGGCTTCGCCGCCGCGTCAGCCATCGGAGGCGCGGCCTTCAACGGTTCCATGCTGTTCGGCGCCCGCGCCCTCCAGGGCGTTTTCGCCGCGATCCTGGCGCCGTCCGCGCTGTCGCTGCTCACCACCACCTTCTCCGACGGCAGGGACCGCGCGAAGGCGTTCGGCATCTATGGCGCCATCGCCGGTTCGGGCGCCGCCATCGGGCTGCTGCTCGGCGGCATCCTCACCGAGTACCTCGACTGGCGGTGGTGTCTGTACGTCAATGTGCCCATCGCGGTGCTCGCCGTCTTCGGCGCCTCCGCGCTGCTGCACGACCGGGCCGGCCACCGCGAGGTCACGCTGGACATCCCCGGTGTGATCCTCGGCTGTGGCGGCCTCGTCGCCATCGTCTACGGGCTGAGCGAGGCCCAGGCGCACGGCTGGAGCTCCCGGCTGGTGCTCGGGCTGCTCATCGGCGGTGTCGTCCTGCTGGCCGTGTTCACCTGGTGGCAGACGCGCGCCGAGCGGCCACTGCTGCCGCTGCACATCATCAGGAACCGGGACCGCGGCGGCTCGATGCTCACCATGTGTCTGGCGATGATCGGACTGTTCGGTCTTTTTCTCTTCATGACGTACTACCTGCAGACCATCCTCGGCTACAGCCCCATCCGCAGCGGCCTCGCCTTCCTGCCGATGTCCGCACTGATCATTCTCACGTCCACCCAGGTGGCGGCGCGACTGCTGCACCGGGTACCGCCGCGGCTGCTGATGGGGCCGGGGCTGCTGATCGGCGCCTGCGGGATGTTCAGCCTGACCTTCATCGGCACGCACTCCAGCTACGTCACCCACGTCCTCCCGGGCACCCTGCTGATCGGCGTCGGGATGGGTCTGACCTTCATGCCGGTGATGGCGACGGCCACCGCCGGGGTGGCCCAGCGGGACTCCGGTGTCACCTCGGCGTCCGTCAACACCGCCCAGCAGATCGGCGGCTCCATCGGTACGGCGCTGCTCAACACCATCGCGACCACCACCACCGCCAACTGGCTGGCCGGCCGGCTGCCGGGCGCGACCAGCAAGCTCGAGAAAGCACAGCTGGTGAAGAGCGGTGTGGTGCACGGCTTCACCGTGGCCACCGGCTGGGCCGCGTTGATCATGCTGGTGGGCGCGGTGCTCGCGGTGCTGCTGGTGTCCGCACACTCTCCGCGCCGGAGCGAGGCGGCAGCCGCGGAGGCCCTCACCCCTTGAGGGTCACGCCCCCAGCGCCGCCAGCGCCCCGTCGGTGAGGCGGTAGACCGACCATTCGTCCTGCGGCCTGGCGCCCAGCGCGCGGTAGAAGTTGATGGACGGCTCGTTCCAGTTCAGTACGGACCACTCCAGGCGCTCGTAACCACGCTCCACGCAGGTCCGCGCCAGTTCCTTCAGCAGCGCCTTGCCGTAGCCGCCACCGCGCAGCTGCGGGCGTACGTACAGGTCCTCCAGGTAGATGCCGTGCACGCCGCGCCAGGTGGAGAAGTTGAGGAACCACAGGGCGAAACCGGCAATCTCGCCCTCCGGCGTCTCGGCGATGAAGGCGAACGCCGCCGGGTGCTCACCGAACAGTGCCTCGTGCAGCTGGGCCTCGGTGGCGCGTGCCTCGTCCAGGGCCTTCTCGTACTCGGCGAGCTCCCGGACCATCGTGTGGATCTCGGGCACGTCGGCTGCGGTGGCGTAGCGAATCATCAGTGCAGACTAACCGCTAGATGCACCATCCGACTAAGGTCAACGGCCGCATCGCCGCTCCACCCTTTCGCCCCGGCCGGTCACCCGACTGCCGGTCATCCGGGGGATGGCGGCGGTCGTTCTTCTCGTGTGACGCCACCTGAACCCCTCTCCAAACCGCCGGCCCGATCCTTCACCGCCGGATCCCGCACCGCTGGATCCCGCACGGCTGCGACCCGGCCGGCACCGACGGTGAGGCAGGAGGCCGGCCATGTATGACCGTCGGGAAATCTTCGAGTCGTACCCGGGGCCCTACCAGGAGACGTACCAGGGGTCGTACCAGGAGACGTACCCAGCGCCGCACCAGGGGACGTACTACGGGCCACTCGACCCGGACGAGGGCATCGTCCCCACCACGCACTACGCCGACATGATGCACACCCAGGAAACGTTTACGCCGCAGGACGTGCACGACTTCGGACAGGTACTGAACCTGGACGAGGAACTGGCCGAGTTCATGCGCGCCTCCGCGGCGGAGGCGGCGCCCGCCGCACCGGTCGCGCCCACCCCGCCGTTCCCCCGCCCGGGCTCCCATGACCACCGCAAACGGCGCGCACCGCGCTTCCACCGGCCGGCCGGGTGGACCTGGCTGCGCATGATCAGTTTCGCTCTCGCGGCGCTCACCGCGGTCATCGTCGCCATGGTCAGCGCCTTCGGCGCGGTCGTCTCCTATGATCCGCTGCGTCTCATCGCGGCCACCTCGGTACCGGACAACCTGGCGAAGTGCTGGCCGCTGCTGATCTTCGGCCCCTGGCTGGTCGCCTCGCTGTCCGTCCTGCGGGCCACCCTGCACCACCGCACCGCCCCGCAGGGCTGGGCGCTGGTGGTGCTGTTCTCCGCGCTCGCGGCGGTGCTGTGCGTGAGCCACGCGGACAAGACGCTGTCCGGCATCGCGGTGGCGTGCCTCCCGCCGATCACCGCCCTGACCTGCTTCCACCAGCTCGTCAGGCAGATCACCCTCACCCGCACACCCGTTCGCCCGGCCGGCATTCGCTCCCATCGCGCCACGCCGTGACCGCCACGCCGACCAGCACGCCGTGACCGCCGCACGGCGCGGCGCGGGCCAGCACAATCGACCTCATGACCCGCGCCCTGCACGCCGTCCGCTCGTACATCCGCAGCGCACCCGGCACCTACATCTGGCTGGCGGTACTGCTCGGTACCACGATCGCGCTGCACCAGCTGCCGCCGGGGCACGAGCGGGCGTTCCTGGACAGGCGCTCCACCAACATCCACGAGCTGTCCGTCCACCCCGTCCGGGTGCTGATCCAGAGCGCCATGTGGATCGGCAGCGGCCACTGGGTCCCCTATGCCGTGCTCTACACCCTCTTCCACGCCCAGGCCGAACGCTGGATCGGCACCGCCCGCTGGCTCGCGGTCGCCGCCAGTGCGCACGTCTTCGCCTCCTTCATCAGCGAGGGTGCTCTGCTCTGGGCGATCCAACTCGGCCACGCCCCGAAGTCCGCGGTCAACACCCTTGATGTGGGCGTGAGTTACGCGCTGGCCGGCGTCATCGGCGTACTGACCTACCGGATCACCACGCCCTGGCGGTACGGATATCTGGCCGTGATCCTGGTCGGCACCGCACTACCGCTGGTCACCGCACGCACCTTCACCGACCTCGGGCACTTCACCTCGGTACTGATCGGCCTGGCCTGGTATCCGGTCACCCGCGGACGTCCGCGAACCAACCCGGCGAGAGCACTCCACGCGGCCCGGCGCTACGCTCCCGGCAACCGCCGGCGGGACACCGAGCGGTCCGGATCCAGGAGTCAGAGGTCTGTATGAGCACCGTCAACGGCCCCAGCCACGGCAGCCACAGCACCGCCAACGGCGGCATATCGTTCTGGTACGCGGGCCAGGGCGCCCCGCTCGCCCGCGAGCCGCTGCCCGGCGACGCGACCGCGGACGTGGTGATCGTCGGCGGTGGATACACCGGGCTGTGGACGGCGTACTACCTCAAGAAGGCCGTTCCCTTCCTCAACATCACCGTGCTGGAAGCCAGGTTCTGCGGCTACGGCGCGTCCGGCCGCAACGGCGGCTGGCTCTACAACGGCATCGCCGGCCGCAACCGGTACGCGGAACTGCACGGCCACGAGGCGGCGGTCCGCCTCCAACAGGCCATGAACGACACGGTGACCGAGGTCATCACCACCGCGGCCGACGAATCCATCGACGCCGACATCCACCGGGGCGGCGTCCTCGAGGTCGCCTACACACCGGCCCAGCTGCAGCGCCTCAAGGCGTTCCACTCGGTGGAGGTGGCCTTCGGCGAGAAGGACCGCACCCTGCACGGCGCCCGCGAGACCGCCGAGCGGATCAGGGTCAACGGGGCGGTCGGCTCCACCTGGACCCCGCACGGCGCCCGGCTGCACCCGGCGAAACTCGTCAAGGGCCTGGCCGAGACCGTCGAGGCGCTCGGCGTCACCGTCCACGAGTCGACACCGGTCACCGAAATCCGGCCCAAGCACGCCGTCACCCCGTACGGCACGGTCCGCGCCCCCTATGTGCTGCGCTGCACCGAGGGATTCACCGCCGGTCTCAAGGGCACGCACCGCAGCTGGCTGCCGATGAACTCCTCCCTGATCGCCACCGAGCCGCTGCCCACGTCCGTCTGGGACACCATCGGCTGGGAGGGCCGGGAGGCCCTCGGCGACATGGCCCACGCGTACATGTACGCACAACGCACCGCCGACGACCGGATCGCTCTCGGTGGACGCGGCGTCCCGTACCGCTACGGCTCGAAGACGGACAACGACGGCCGCACCAGCCCCGCCACCATCGAGGCGCTGCGCGAGATCCTTGTCCGGTTCTTCCCGGCCACCGCGGGCGTACGGATCGACCACGCCTGGTCAGGGGTGCTCGGTGTGCCCCGTGACTGGTGCGCCACCGTCACCCTGGACCGGTCGACCGGCCTCGGCTGGGCGGGCGGATACGTCGGCTCCGGAGTCGCCACCGCCAACCTCGCGGCCCGTACCCTGCGCGACCTGATCCAGCAGGACTCCGGGCAGTCCGGCCCCACCGACCTCACCACCCTGCCCTGGGTGAACCACAAGGTCCGCGACTGGGAGCCGGAGCCACTGCGCTGGCTCGGCGTGCACGGCATGTACCGGGCCTACCGGGCCGCCGACCGCCGTGAACTCACCGGCCGCAGCACGGCCACCGACCGCATCGCCACCCTCGCGGACCGCATCACGGGGCGCTGAGGCCGTCGCCCCCGTACAGCGAGAAGAAGTACTGCGACGCGATAGCGCCGCTGAAGTATCTGCGCACCGTGCCCGACACCTTCGGCGGTAAGCACCTCGGTTCGCTGGCCGGCTGGCCCGACAGCCGGCTCGCCGACGCGCTGTACACCTGCGGGCTGCCGGGCCTCGGCACCGACGAGGCCGTCACGACGGCGAGCGGGAACCTCGGCGAACTGGTGACGACCTTCCCCCGCTCCCCGCAGGCGGGGAAGGTGGAGCCGGCCATCAGCTCCCGGATCGACCAGGCCGCCAAGGGCCTCAAGGGCGACGAGCCCTGCGCGGCGACCGAGCGACTCCGCACCCTCAGCAGCCAGGCCACCGCGCTGCCCGGCAGGAAGGACGCCGTCGGCCGTGCGCTGCGCCGGGACTCCGAAGCGGCCGAGAAGAAGGTGCAGGCGGGTACGTACGCCTGCGGCGTCGACGAGTACGAGGACGGCGACTTCGACGCGGCGCTCGACACCATGAACGGCTTCACCGACCAGTACGAGCACGACGAGAACCGGGCCCGCGCCCAGAAGATAGCCATCGCCGCGGAGATCGCCCAGGACGAGCCCGCGGCGGGCAAGCACCTGCCCACCACGGCCTCCGGCGGCAGCATCCCGGTCACCATCAGCAACGACAGTCCCGACGAGGTGGAGATCCTCTACACCGGTCGCTCGACGACCGGCGCCGGCACCAACACCGCCGAGATCCGCTCGGGTTACACCTACACGGAGTGCGCGTACGTGGTGCGGAGCACCGGGTCGGGCTACGCGTCGTAACGCCCGGACGCCTCGCGAGACCGGTCCGTGCGGGGCCGGTCCTGTCCCGTGCGTCCGGACGCGGCCGGTTCGACCCTGGACGTCGACGGCGTCCTCGACCGGGTCCGCGACCCGCCAGATCTTCAGCACCTTGATCCGGGCGGTGTGCGGCGCCGTACCGTCGTAAGGCTCGTGCAGCCCCAGCCCCGGCTTGGTGCCGTCAGTGTGAACACCCGCACGTACCGGTCCGCCGGGTCGGTACTGATCCGTACATGCCCGCGCGGGAATCGTACGGCGCACCGCCGGACGGCACCGGGCTCGGGAGTCTCCGCTCAGAACGTGCTGCCGTCCGGGAACGCGTCCCGCCCGGCCGGCACATCGGGCAGGCTGAGCGCCGGATCGTCCGCCGCCCGGTTCAGCGCCCGGAGGCCCGCGACCAGGCCGGACCGTACGTCGACGGGCAGTCGGCCCACCAGCGCGGCGACCTCCCGCTGCCGGTGCTCCAACACCGTACGCACCAGCGCGGCGCCCTCGGCGGTGGTCCGCAGCACGACCTCCCGGCGGTTGTCCGGGTTGACCTTGCGGTCCACCAGGCCGCCCGCCTCCAGCCGGTCCACCATCCGCATCGCCGTCGACGCGTTGACCTCCAGCGTGGCCGCCAGCGACGCCAGCTTGACCGGTCCGCCGGTCTCCAGCACCACCAGCGTCCGCAGCTGCGGAAGGGTCAGCGCACTGCCCGCCTCGGCCAGGGCCCGCGCCGAGAGACCGACCAACAGCTTCGCGACAGCCATCACCGCCGCGGTGACCTCGTCGGTCTCCGCTGTGAGTCCGGTCGCTGTGTTCCCGCCGCTCGCCCCTTGCGGTTCGCCTGTCACGATCCGTCCACCGCTCTCTTCGGCCGGTCTGTCGGGCCGGCCCGTTCACCCAGCTCAGCTGGGCGCGACTAACCATTGCAGTCTGCAATGGTAGTCTTGACGCTGTTCCTACCGCTCCAGTATCCGGGCTTCCGACTACGGCGCCGCTGCGCGCCACGGACCGCCCACACCTTTCTGCCGCCCTCCGCACAGGGCATCGGCAGCTTCTCCAGGGCAATGACGCCCGCTTCCGCCATCGGGTGAGCCACCCAGGGGCGCCGGCACCGCTGTATGCGGAGCGCCGACGGCCCTGCTCGTGCGCGCCCATGACGGACTGCCCCTGCCTGCACCACCGACGGAGGTACCCCCGTGACCACGCCCGACCACACCCGGAAACCCGAGCGTGCCCCCGGAGAACACGCGCCGCCATCGCCCGCGGCCCGCCCGGCGCGCCCGGCGCACCCGCCGAAGATCGCGAGCCTGGGCGACTTCCACGTCCCGCCCCGGGTCGCGGTGATCGCCGCCCTCGCCCTGCCGGTCGGCGCGGCCGCCGCCCTGGTCGCGGTGGGCCTGCTCAAGCTGATCGCCCTGTTCACCAACCTCTGCTTCCACGGCCGGTTCTCCTTCGGCAGCTCCACCCCCGGCTCCACCTCCCACTGGTGGCTCGTCCTCTTCATGCCGATCGTCGGCGGCCTGGTCATCGGGCTGATGGCCCGGTACGGCTCGGAGAAGATCCGCGGTCACGGCATGCCGGAGGCCATCGAGTCGATCCTGGTCGGCGGCAGCAAGGTCCAGCCGCGGCTGGCCGTACTCAAGCCGGTCTCGTCGGCCATCGGCATCGGCACCGGCGGACCGTTCGGCGCCGAGGGACCGATCATCATGACCGGCGGCGCGGTCGGCTCGATCCTCGCCCAGTTCCTGCACGTCACCACCGACGAGCGCAAGACCCTGCTGGTCGCGGGCTCCGCCGCGGGCATGGCCGCCACCTTCAACTCGCCACTGGCCGCGATCCTGCTCGCCGTCGAGCTGCTGCTCTTCGAATGGCGTCCGCGCTCGTACATCCCCGTCGCCGTCGCCGCCGTCACCGCGACCCTGGTCCGGGAACCCGTCCTGGGCTCCGCCCCGCTCTTCGGCGGCGCGCACGTCCCGGTCCAGCTGCCGCTCTCCGCGTACGGCCTGTGCCTGGTGGCCGGACTCGCCGCCGGGGTGCTCGCGCTCGGCGCCACCGCCCTCGTCTACTTCTCCGAGGACCTGTTCGCCAAGCTGCCGCTGCACTGGATGTGGTGGCCTGCCATCGGCGGCCTCATCATCGGCGTCGGCGGCCTCATCGAACCCCGCGCGCTCGGGGTGGGTTACGACGTCATCGACCAGCTGCTGACCGGCCGGGCGACGGTGGGTCTGATCGTCGGCATCCTGGTGGTCAAGACCCTCATCTGGGGTCTCTCACTCGGCTCCGGCACCTCCGGCGGTGTCCTCGCCCCGATGTTCATGATCGGCGGAGCGCTCGGAGCCGCCGAGGGCCTGATCTTCCCGACCGTCAGCCCCGGCTTCTGGGCACTGGTCTCACTGGCCGGAGTGCTCGGCGGCGTGATGCGCTCCCCGCTGACCGGCATCGTCTTCTGCCTCGAACTGACCCATGAGATGAACGCGATGCTCCCCATGGTGATCACCGCGTCCTCCGCCTACCTGCTCTCGGTGATCGTCCTCAAGCGGTCCGTCCTCACCGAGAAGCTCGCCCGCCGTGGGCTGCACCTCACCCGGGAGTACTCGGTGGATCCGCTGGAGGTCCACCTCGTACGCCAGCTGGAAACGCCCATCACCGCCACCTTCCGTACCGACGAGACCGTGGCCGACATCAAGCGCGAGCTCAACGCCCCGCACGGCAGCCACGACTTCGACGGCTTCCTCGCCCAGCGGCTCTACCCGGTCATGGACCCGGCCGGCCACTTGGCCGGCATCGTCACCCGCTCCGACTTCCTGCTCAGCTCGCCCGACGACCGCACGCCGCTGGGTGAACTGGCCCGGCCCGCGGTGACCGCGTACAACGACGAGACGCTGCGGACCATCGCCAACCGGATGGCCACCCACCACGTCACCCGCGTCGTGATCGTCGACCGCGCCGACCCCGACCGGCTCGAGGGTCTGCTGAGCCTGCGCCAACTGCTGGAGGCCCGCCGGATCGACCAGCACGAGGAGCACCACAGCGAACGCGTCCTCACCCTCGTCCCCCGCCGCTTCCGTCCGGCCACGGCGTCGGGCCCCAGCGTGGTGGTGGCCCAGTCACCCGGACCGGTCGCGCCGGCGACAGAACGCCGCGACGCGGTGAAGCAGGACGTGTAGCCAAAAGGGACCGGCGGCGACAGCGCCCGGACCCGACGGAGCCCGAACGAGGGGCGGTTGACGCGCGCGTCGCCCGCCCCTCGCGGCGGTCCTCGGAGGCACCCTTGTCAACGCCCTGAACGCCTACCCGACTGGCACCCTCACGTGCCACCGGAGTAGCGGGCCGCCTGGCGACGTCCCGCCGCACCGTGCCCTCGGTGACTGCCATCCGGTCGGCCTGCTCGCCGCACGTCCACGACGGCCGCGCGGACAGCAGTGGAAGCAGCCGCAGCAGGCGGGCGATGCGCTGATCACTTCGTGAAAGTCCGATGAGGACGGAAACTGTCCTAGTTCCGCCCTAGCGTCATTCCCATGAGTACCGGACGCACATCCGCACCCGCAATCCGCTATGCGGCCGTCACCTTCGACTGCCCGGACCCCGCCGAGCTGGCCCGCTTCTACGGCGACGCCCTCGGCCTCGCCGTCGCCTACTCCACTGACGACTTCGTCCTGCTCGGCCAAGAGGGCGCGGCCGGACTTGGATTCAACCGGCTGGCCGACTACCGGCCTCCCACCTGGCCGGACCCTTCTCAGGGGAAGCAGGCCCACATCGAACTCGGTGTCGATGACCTGGATGCGGCCCGGACCCGGCTGCTGGCCCTGGGAGCCGTCGAACCCGCTGTCCAGCCGGCACCCGACCGGTGGCGGGTCCTGCTGGACCCCGCAGGCCACCCGTTCTGCATCACGACCCTGGTCTGAACGTGATCGGCAGACTGATGACCATGACCGCGCACCCCGGCAGAGGAGGCGAACTCGCCGCCGTCCTCCTCAGAGTCGCGAAGGGGCTGCACGGCTTCCCGGGCTGTGAGACCTATCTGATCAGCCAGGAGGCAGCCGATCCGGACACCGTGCATGTCATCGAGGTCTGGCGGGACGAGGCCTGTGCGCAGGCAGCCCTCGCCGCTCCGTCGCCCGCCGGCGGTCCCGCCCCCGCAGAGGTCCTCGCACTGCTGGCGTCACCACCGCACCGCACGGACCTCGCCGTCCTGGGTGGAGTGGGCCTCCCCGCCGCCGACGGACAGATCTGACAACCAGCCCCGGCCGCCAGGAAGGGCCCACTCGGAACTCGAGGTCTGCTGAGGGGGACAACGGCCCCTGGGGGCCCTCACCGAAGCAGGCCGAGGCCTCGTCAACAGACATATAGGCCGCAAACGGGAGAAGCCCGGACCAGTGGAAATCGGTCCGGGCTTCGGTCGAGCCCCCTGTCGGATTCGAACCGACGACCTCAGGTTTACAAGACCAGCGCTCTTAACCAGCTGAGCTAAGGGGGCAACCGTGCACCTACAAGCCGCACGGAGGCGCCTCCACTCTACACAGGGCCGATCCGCCCAGCCATCAAGTTCCCCGCTCCCGCGACCTGGGCGGCCATCAGTTCGTCGGGCCGACCGATGTGCCGTTCCGAAGGCCGGACCGGCAGGACGTAGCGGGCGTGAGGCTCCGGGAATCGCCGAACCGCGAAAGAATGCGTAATCCAGAAGTCGGGCGCTCCGAGCGGACGGGCGCATCAGTCAAAAGCGCGTTGCTCCGGCTCCGTGCCCGGAGTCGAAAATTTCATCAGCCGGAAACTACTGACAGACCACAAACGGCCAGGTAGCGTCTCGGTGCAGTTCACTCTTGTGGACTACACCACTCCCTTACTCGGATCGTCCGGCACGTTCCTGCCGGTGAAGGAGCACGCGATCATGGCAACTGTTACGTTCGACAAGGCGACCCGGATCTACCCGGGCTCCACCAAGCCCGCCGTGGACGGCCTCGACATCGAGGTCGAGGACGGCGAATTCCTGGTTCTCGTCGGTCCCTCCGGCTGCGGCAAGTCGACCTCCCTGCGGATGCTCGCGGGTCTCGAGGACGTCAACGGCGGTGCGATCCGCATCGGCGAGCGCGATGTCACGCACCTGCCGCCGAAGGACCGGGACATCGCGATGGTGTTCCAGAACTACGCGCTGTACCCGCACATGACGGTCGCCGACAACATGGGCTTCGCGCTCAAGATCGCCGGTGTCAACAAGACGGAGATCCGCGCCAAGGTCGAAGAGGCCGCGAAGATCCTCGACCTCAGCGAGTACCTGGACCGCAAGCCGAAGGCGCTCTCCGGTGGTCAGCGTCAGCGTGTCGCGATGGGCCGCGCGATCGTCCGGGAGCCGCAGGTCTTCCTCATGGACGAGCCGCTGTCGAACCTGGACGCCAAGCTCCGCGTCTCGACCCGTACGCAGATCGCGTCGCTCCAGCGCCGCCTCGGCATCACCACCGTGTACGTCACCCACGACCAGGTCGAGGCCATGACCATGGGCGACCGGGTGGTCGTGCTCAAGGACGGTCTGCTCCAGCAGATCGACTCGCCGCGCAACATGTACGACCGTCCCAACAACCTCTTCGTCGCCGGCTTCATCGGCTCCCCGGCCATGAACCTGGTCGAGGTCCCGATCACCGACGGCGGCGTGAAGTTCGGCAACAGCGTCGTCCCGGTCTCCCGCGAGGCACTGTCCGCGGCGGCGGAGCGCGGCGACACCACCGTCACGGTCGGTGTCCGCCCGGAGCACTTCGAGGTGGTCGAGCACGACGACACCACCACCAAGACGCTGACCAAGGACGCGCCGGCCGGTCTGGCCGTCTCGGTCAACGTCGTCGAGGAGCTCGGCGCCGACGCGTTCGTCTACGGCTCGGCCGAGGTGAGCGGTGAGCACAAGGAGCTCGTCGTCCGCGTCAACGGCCGCCGGGTGCCCGACAAGGGCAGCAAGCTGCACGTCGTGCCGCGCCCCGGTGAGATCCACGTCTTCGCCACCTCGACCGGCGAGCGCCTCAGCGACTGACGTCGCCCAGCAGCGTACGGCGGCGGCCCCGCATCTTCCGCTCGGGAGGTGCGGGGCCGCCGCCGTATGTGGGTGGCGGGGCCTCCGTATACGGCGGCAACTACCCCGGCAGAACGGGCGATTCGCCGGGGACGTCAACACCCGATTCGAAAAGAGAACTCGAACCATCCCCCACACGAGTGACTCAATGTCGCCAAATCATCACCGGCCGCTACGCTCGCCTGCGTGACCCACACAGCCCGCCGAATCGGCCGAACTCTCGCACTCGTCCTGCCCGTCGTCCTGGTTCTCTCCGGGACGCTCGCGGTCACCCGCGTCCCGTGGGCAGGCACCTCCACCGGCTCGCAGATCCTCACTGCGTCGTCCAAGGAAGTATCGGTGCGCGCCAAGACCCGCACCCCGCAGGACATTCTGCGCGACAAGCTGCTCTCCGAGCTCCAGGAGAAGGACCCGGGCACCGCGCTCACCCATCTCCAGCGCGAGGTGGAGAGCCGCCCCTCTCTCGCGGGCCACTGCATGGAGATCGCCCGTGCACTGGGCCGTGCCGCCGTCGAGCGTTACGGGCCCACCCGGGCCCAGTCGTACTCGCGCCCGGTCTGCGACACCTCCTTCGCCTACGGGGTCGCGCACGTGCACTGAGACACCTTGCCGGGGGCGCGCCGCACAGGACCGGCCGTCCAGGACCGGCCGCCACATGGGGGCACCGCGACGCCGCCCGCCCATGTGCCGGTCGGTCTAAGGTGCGCCTCATGACGACCGCTGATCCTCAAGTGCAGCTACCGCCCACCCAGGCCGTGGTCCTGGCGGGCGGTCAGGGCTCCCGCCTGCGCCCCTACACCGACGACCGTCCCAAGCCGATGGTGGAGATTCCGGGCACCGGAACGCCGATCATCGGCCATCAGCTTGCCTGGCTGGCCGCCGAGGGCGTCACCGATGCGGTGATCTCCTGCGGCCACCTCGCCGGGGTGCTGCAGGAGTGGCTGGACTCCACCGAACTCCCCCTGCGCGTCACCACCGTCATCGAGTCCGAGCCGCTGGGCCGCGGCGGTGGTCTCAAGTACGCTGCCGCGCGGTTGCCCGACGCCGACCGTCCCTGGTACGCCACCAACGGCGACATCTGGACGCGCTTCTCGCTCCGCGACATGGCGGCCTTCCACGCCGAGCGGGACGCCACCGCGACACTCGCGCTGGCCCGCCCCAGGATTCCGTGGGGCGCCGTGGAGACGAACGAGTTCGGGCAGGTACTCGACTTCATCGAGTCGCCTCCGTCGCCGTATCTGATCAACGCCGGGGTGTACGTGTTCTCGGCGGCCTTCACCGCGCTGCTGCCGGACCGGGGCGACCACGAGCGGTCAACGTTCCCCCGGCTGGCCAGGGAGCGCAGGCTGGCCGGTTTTCCGCTGCCCAACGGGGCGTACTGGCGGGCCATCGACACCGCGAAGGACCTCACCGAGGCGGCGCGGGAGCTGGGCGCGCGGACCTGACCCGGGCCCTCGCGTCGGACGACGTACGTGAGGGGCGGCCGCACCTTCAGCGGCCGCCCCTCATGTGTTCCCCGTGCCGGCCGTCAGCCGAGCAGGCCGCCGATCGGGTTGCGGTTGCCGCCACCACCGGCCGAGCTGCCGCCGGTGCCGCTGCCCCCGCCGGTCGAGCCGCTTCCTCCGGTGCTGCCGCCGCCACCGGCGGAGCCGCCCGAGGACGACGGGCCGGAACTGCTCGCCGCCGGTGGCGGCGGAGCCGGCTGACGCTGCTGCGGGGGCTGCTGCCCGCTGCCCTGGGTCTGGCTCGGCTGGTCGCCGCCGATGCCCACGGTCGCGGTCTCGCGGACCGTGCCGGGCGTCGTCGGGGTGCCGGACGGTCGCGCCGACGTGTGCGCGGAGGGCGACGACCGGTCCCGGTGCGCACGCTGCGAGGGGCTGCCCGACGAACCGGTCTCCTGCGGCAGCGGCTGTCCGGGCAGCCGGTTGGTGGGATCGGTGTTCGGCCCCGGTACGGTCACCACCTCCGCGGACCGGACGGCGCCGCCGAGCAGCGAGCCGATCAGCAGCGTCAGACCGACCACCACGGAGGCGACGACGGCCCCGCGCCGCAGCACCCGCCTGCGCAGATCCCGCAGCGCCGAGCGCGGGCCGAGCCGGCGCCAGGCCTCGCCCGCGAGGCGGCCGTCCACCGAGTAGACCGGGGCGCCCGCGATGATCAGCGGCGACCAGGCGGCGAGGAAGATGATGTCGGGGGTGTCGTACACCGGTACGGCCCGCCAGCTGACGGTCACCAGCAGCGCGATGGACAGCATCGCGCCGAAGGCCGCAGCGACCCGCTGCCAGAGTCCGAGAACGGTGAGCACACCGACGACGACCTGGAGGAAGGCGATGGTGAGGCCGGCGCCCACCGGATGCGACAGCGCGAAGTCGCGCAGCGGCTCGGCGAGCGCCCAAGGCTGCAGTGAGTGCAGCCACTTCACCATCGAGCCGCGTTCGCCGCCGTCGAAATAGACGGGATCGCAGAGTTTGCCCATGCCGGCGTAGACGGAGATGAAGCCGAGGAACACCCGGAGCGGCAGGAGCACCACGCCCAGGTTCATCCGGCGGCCCGGGTAGTAGGCGTGACGGACCGCGTCGGCGGACTGCCGCTGCCCCGGGTAGAAGTCGTCGTCCTCGTACTGCTCGTCGTCGTACTGCTCGTCGTCGCGCCGCTGGTCGTCGTACTGGTCGTCGCCGAACCCGTCACCGTGGCCGGACGGTTGACCGTCGTACGCGCCGACGGCCTCGCGCATGCGTGGCAGCAGCGTGGTGGCGGGTCTGCTGGGGAAGGGGGGACCGCCCGCGTCGTCGACGCTGATGCGCGGGATGACCTGGGTGGCGCCGGCGTCGTGGCCGGAGCCGTAACCGGCCTCCTGCACACCGGAGTTCCGCACGGCCTGCAGCAGTCTGATGGCGCCGGTGTCGTCCGGCGCGGACTTCCCGCTCCACACGACGGGCGCCCGGCGTCGCCCTGCCGAGGAGGTCCTGGCCCGGCCACCTCCCGCCGAACCGGCTTGCCACGGCATCGAGTTCGGTGCGAGCTGCACCCGGAAGCTGGCGTGGTTGACGACGACCTGCGCGGGATCGCACGGCACCTTGACCATGCTCAGGGCAGGCAGCTCGTCGAACCCGGGTGTTCTGGTGTCCACGCTCATCTAACCGAGTGACGCTCGCTTAGGACACTGCCTTGACCCGTCGGATCTGTCCGCGACCCGTCAACAGGCCTCGACCGACACGGTCACGAGGGCCCTCACGGCCCGGTCACCCAGCGGAAGCCGACCGGCAACCGACCGAGGGGCGATCGCAGTATTACCGTCCGTTCCAGCACTCTTCGATCGGGGTCTCACTCCCGCTACAGCAACGGATCATCGCCGCCTCATGAACGAGCCATGGACAGGAATCCCCGATCGCCCGGCTCCCAGGAGCACCGGAACAAGCCGTACACCGAGAAAGCCATGCGTCAACGCGGCGCGGACCGGACCGAGCTGGAACACCTGCTGTGGGACAGCTTGTTGCACCGCGAACTGGTGCAAGCGGCAAGTCGGTGATCGTCGGACGGCACCGACGCGCTGTCCGTGCCGGTTGCCCGGGTGTGCTCCCGGGCGTGACGCGCGGTTCGTCGGCACCGGTTCTCGCTTCCCCCCGGCGACAGCCGAGGGAAGCGGAACCGGCTGGGTCAGGCGCGGCGGCGGGCCGCCTCGTACAGGACGATGCCGGCTGCGACACCGGCGTTGAGTGACTCCGCACCGCCCGGCATGGGGACCCGTACCCGGTAGTCGCAGGTCTCGCCGACCAGTCGGCCCAGGCCCTTGCCCTCGCTGCCGATGACGATGACGACCGGGCCGCCCAGCGCCTCCAGGTCCTGCACCTCGTGCTCGCCGTCCGCCGCCAGGCCGACGACCGTGATG
The DNA here is from genome assembly GCF_040682175.1 of Streptomyces sp. NPDC051320. NCBI lineage: Bacteria > Bacillati > Actinomycetota > Actinomycetes > Kitasatosporales > Streptomycetaceae > Streptomyces > Streptomyces sp. NPDC051320. Next base: position 12,802 of record NZ_JBFBAL010000013.1, on the reverse strand, counting down.
CCGGCCTTCTGGTAGCCCTCCAGCGCCCGGGTCAAGTTGGTGACCCGGGAGACCGGGGTGCGGGCGGCGGTGCCGGCCGAGGACTTCCAGGCGCCGGCCGTCATCCCGGCCGCGCGGCGCTCCGGCACGACCACGCCGTGGCCACCGAACGCGGAGACCGAGCGGACGATCGCACCGAGGTTCCGGGGATCGGTCACTCCGTCGAGGGCGACGATCAGCGGGTCCTCGTTGGCGTCGTAGGCCGCGTCGGTAAGGTCCTCGGGGTGCGCGTACTCATAGGGCGGGACCTGGAGGACGAGGCCCTGGTGGTTCAGGCCGTTCGTCATCCGGTCGAGCTCCGGCCGCGGGGCCTCCATCAGGTTGATGTTGCCGCGCTGACCGGCCAGCTGGAGCGCCTCGCGCACCCGCTCGTCGTTGTCGATGTACTGCTGCACGTACAGGGTGACCGCCGGTACGCCGTCGCGCAGCGCCTCGTAGACCGGGTTGCGGCCGACGACCATTTCGGAGGTGCCCTTGGCGCCACCGCGCCGGGGGGCCGGGCGGCGGGCCGCGGCCTGCCGCGCCTGGGCGCCCGCTACCCGGTTCTTCTTGTGGCCCTTGCGGGCGGACGCGGGCGGCGTGGGCCCCTTTCCTTCGAGGCCGCGGCGTCGCTGGCCCCCGCTGCCGACCTGTGCGCCCTTCTTGTTGGACGTACGGCGGTTCCTGCGCTGGCTGTTCCCGGCCATGACCTACCTGTTTCGTTGCTGCTCAGTACGTACTACGTATAGGAAAGTGTGCCGCGAACGGCAGCGGAGTGCTCACCGCGGGCCCAGGAGGGTGCTGGAGATCTTGGGCTGATCAGGGAGCGGGGTCTGGTGCGTGCAGTTGCAAGGCGCCGAAGCGTCCTCATAGCGGAGCTATTAGGGCGTTTTGGCAACGCCGCAGATGTGCGTGCCAGGCCCCGCGAGCCCGCCCAAGATCTTCAGCACCCTCCTCGTGTCCAGCGGGGACCGGTCGGGCTGTCCTCGATGACCAGGCCGGACTGCTGGAGCTGGTCGCGGATCGCGTCCGCCGTCGCCCAGTCCTTCCGGGACCTGGCCGCCTCGCGCTGTTCGAGGACGAGGCGTACGAGGGTGTCGACGGCACCGTGCAGGTCTTCGCCGCGGTCGCCGTCGCCGGCGGCCCACTGTTCGTCGAGCGGGTCGAGGCCGAGGACGCCGAGCATGGCCCGGACCTCCGCGAGCCGGGCGACGGCCGCTTCCTTGTCGTCGGCGGCCAGCGCGGAGTTGCCCTGGCGGACCGTGGTGTGGACGATCGCGAGCGCCTGCGGGACGCCCATGTCGTCGTCCATCGCCTCGGCGAAGGCGAGCGGCACATCGGCGGACGGTTCGACCACCCCTCCGGCCTTCTCGATGACGCGCTGGACGAAGCCCTCGATCCGCGCGAAGGCCGACTCGGCCTCGCGCAGCGCCTCGTCGCTGTACTCGATCATCGACCGGTAGTGCGGGGTGCCCAGGTAGTAGCGCAGCACGATCGGGCGCCACTGCTTGACCATTTCGCTGACCAGCACCGAATTGCCCAGCGACTTGGACATCTTCTCGCCGCTGAGGGTGACCCAGGCGTTGTGCAGCCAGTACGTCGCGAAGTCGTCGCCGAACGCCTTGGACTGGGCGATCTCGTTCTCGTGGTGCGGGAAGATCAGGTCGATCCCGCCGCCGTGGATGTCGAAGGCGCGGCCCAGATACTTGTGGGCCATCGCGGAGCACTCCAGGTGCCAGCCGGGCCGGCCGCGTCCCCACGGGGTCTCCCAGGAGGGCTCGCCGGGCTTGACGGCCTTCCACATGGCGAAGTCGCGCGGGTCGCGTTTCCCGGTCTCGCCCTCTCCGGACGGCTGGCGCAGATCGTCCAAGTCCTGGTTGGAGAGCTGCAGATACCCGTCGTACGACCGCACGTCGAAGTAGACGTTGCCCTCGGCCTCGTAGGCGTGACCGCGCTCGATGAGGCCGCGCATCATCTCGATCATCTCGGGGATGTGGCCGGTGGCGCGCGGCTCGTAGCTGGCCGGAAGGCAGCCGAGTACGTCGTAGCCGCTGTTGAAGGCGCGCTCGTTCTCGTACCCGATCGACCACCAGGGCCGGTGCTGCTCCACGGACTTCTTGATGATCTTGTCGTCGATGTCGGTGACGTTTCTGACGAACGTGACGTCGTAGCCGCGGTAGCTGAACCAGCGGCGCATGATGTCGAAGTTCAGTCCGGACCTGATGTGCCCGATGTGCGGGGCCGCCTGCACCGTGGCGCCACAGAGGTAGATCGAGACGCAGCCCGCGGTGAGCGGGACGAAGTCACGAATCTGCCGGGTGCTGGTGTCGTACAGACGAATAGTCACCCCACCAGGGTAGTGGTCCCATACCAGTGCCCCGTGACCCTTTGGGCCACGGGGCACCGAAGTGTGACCCAACAGTGCTGCAGAAGCCGCTCAGAGCCGGCCGACGACCTTGCGCGGGCTGATCCGGACGACCACCCGGGCGCTGTCGTTGGCGGAGTCCGGGTTGAACTCCGCGTACTTCTTACCGGAGTACTTGAGCGACAGCTCGTCGATCAGCTCCTGGCCGCCCTCGGTGCTGAGCGCCGCGGTGCCCCGGATCTCGGCATACGTGTAGGGGTCGTCGAAGGGCTGCAGCAGCACCGTCACCCGGGGGTCACGGCGCAGGTTCTTCTCCTTGCGGCGGCCCACGGTCGTGGAGATCAGCACATCGTCGCCGTCCCGCTTCACCCAGACAGGTGAGACCTGGGGGGTGCCGTCCGGCTGGATGGTGGCGATGTTCACGAAGACCGGGCTGTCGAGCAGTTCTTTGAGCTTGTCACTGAGTGCGGCTGACACGGGCTGTCCTCCGGAGGGGGCGGGTGAGGTGGTGTGCTGATGGCATGGGTACCCCCTTTGCAGCGGTTCTGACCGCTGCGAAGGCGCCAACCCCCATACGGCACCCCACCCGTCCGCCGGGCTACGGCTCCGACCGCACCACCAGAGCCGTCGCGACGGCGGCGAGTCCTTCGCCCCTGCCGGTGAAGCCGAGCCCGTCGCTGGTGGCCGCGGAGACCGAGACGGGCGCGCCGACCGCTTCGGACAGCACCCGCTGCGCCTCGGCCCTGCGCTTGCCGATCTTCGGACGGAGGCCGATCACCTGGACGGCCACGTTGCCGATGACGAAGCCGTCGGCGCGGACGATCCGGGCCGCCTCCGCGAGCAGGGTGAGACCGGCGGCGCCGGACCATTCCGGGCGGCCGGTACCGAAGTGGGCGCCGAGGTCGCCGAGCCCCGCGGCGGAGAACAGTGCGTTGCAGGCGGCGTGCGCGACCACGTCCGCGTCGGAGTGGCCGGCGAGCCCGGGGCCTTCGCCTTCCCAGCGCAGCCCGGCGCACCACAACTCCCGGCCTTCCTCGAAGGCGTGGATGTCGGTGCCGATGCCGACGAGCGGCAGTACCGGCCTGGGCGTCTCAGAAACCATGGTTGGCCCTCCTGCGGGCGAGAACTGCCTCGGCCAGCACCAGGTCGAGCGGCCGGGTCACTTTGAACGCCTCTTCGTGCCCGGGGACGACCACGACCCGTACTCCGAGCTGCTCCACCATGCTCGCGTCGTCGGTGACATCGCCGGTCACCGTGGCGTGTGCGCGCGCCAGCAGGGCCCGGTCGAAGCCCTGCGGGGTCTGCACGGCGCGCAGTCTGGCGCGCTCCGGGGTGGCGACGACCGGTTCGGGGCGGCCGTCGGGCTGTGGTTCGACCTGCTTGACGGTGTCGGCGAGCGGCACGGCGGGCACGACGGCGGGGGCGCCGCCGCGTACCGCCTCGATCACCGCGTCGACGGTCTCGACGGGGACCAGGGGCCGGGCGGCGTCATGCACCAGCACGGTGCTGACCGTGTCGGGCAGCACATCGATGCCGCGCCGCACGGATTCCTGGCGGGTTTCACCGCCGGGGACGACGACGACTTCCGTACCGGCGGGAGGTGCGTACTCGTTGATGAGGGAGGTGACCCGGGCCACGTCGTCCGCCGGGGCCACCACGACGACCAGCGACACGGACCGGGATCCGGCCATCGCGTTGACCGCGTGGATCAGCATGGGCGTCCCGTTGAGGGCGCGGAGCGCCTTGGGCGTTCCGGGGCCCAGCCGGACACCGCGTCCTGCGGCGGGCACCACCGCGGCGGTGCCGCGGTCGGGACCGGGCGGGTCGGAGGGCAGGTCGGGACGGGGCAGCGGGGCGTCTGACATCGGGTGCGCGTTCAGGGTTTGTGTCCTCAGCCGACGTGGGTATGGCCTGGGGGTACCCCCGGCCGCTGGTTGGGGGAGTGCCGGGCGCGACGCCCTGAACCGGCCCCTTCCGTGACGACCGGTCTCGTCGGCATCCCGGGCCCGGCACACCAAGTACCGCTCCACCAGGTACCGCTCAACTAGGTGCTGGTGGGGCAGCCGGACGCGACATGCCGCGGCGCCCGGCGACACATGGAAGTATTCCATGCAGTCATCGGGCGCCGCGGCATTACTTCACGGCGGAGCATTTCACTCCGACGTCATGCTCCAGGCGGGAAGCAGCCTTCGGGCGGGAGAGCCGTCAGGAGGCGAGCACCTCGTCGAGCAGAGCCTCGGCCTTGTCCTCGTTGGTGTTCTCCGCAAGAGCGAGCTCGCTCACCAGGATCTGGCGGGCCTTGGCGAGCATGCGCTTCTCACCTGCGGAAAGTCCGCGCTCACGCTCGCGGCGCCACAGGTCACGCACCACTTCCGCGACCTTGATGACATCGCCGGAGGCGAGCTTCTCAAGATTTGCCTTGTATCGGCGGGACCAGTTGGTGGGCTCTTCGGCATACGGTGCGCGAAGCACCTCGAAGACCCGGTCCAGCCCTTCCTGACCAACCACGTCGCGTACGCCTACGAACTCCGCATTGTCCGCCGGCACACGAACAGTCAAGTCGCCCTGGGCGACCTTGAGCACCAAGTAGGTCTTGTCCACGCCTTTGATCTGGCGAGTTTCGATAGCCTCGATCAGCGCGGCCCCGTGATGGGGATAGACCACGGTGTCGCCAACCTTGAACGTCATGTGACAGGTACCCCTTCCGTGGCTATCCAGGGTAACACGGATACGGCTTCTTCTGAATGGCGTTTTCGCAGGTCAGAGCATATCTCGGGGCTTGACAACAGCAACAGGAACGTGCTGCGGACGCCTTCCGGAAGACGGTATTCGCAGGTCGGAGCGGCTCTGCGGGCGAAGAGAAACGCGTACGTTACACGCGTCCGGAGCCCTTCTTCGGGGGTCGAACGTCCCGATTTGCCGCATTCGAAACGGTGAACTTCAGAGCCGTAGTTCGGTCGTCGATCACCCGTACGGACGCAATCCGAAATTGATCACTGCGGCTCGCAAGGGAGCTGCAAGGGACCTCACGAGACTTTTCCGGAAGGAATAGACGGCGGACCGGGGAATTGATCACCACCGATATGTGAACGGCGTACGACACACCGCGATCGCGCGCCCCGCGGAGACCCGTGCGCCGCCCGGGGCGGGTCGGGTGCGGCCCCCGGAAGACGGCTCGGTAACCTGAGCGCGCCCGATCTCTGCTGTCCATACGTCTTAGGAGTTGCCGCAGCCATGAGCCGCAGCCTTCGACGCGGTGCCATCGCCGCTTCTGCCATCGTGGTCTCGATTGCCGCCCTGTCCGCCTGTGGCGCAGGCAACGACGCTCAGACGCTCGAGGTGAAGCCGGACAACGCGGCCACCTCGGTGGGCAACATCCAGGTGCAGAACGCGACGGTGATCACCCAGCCGAAGGCCGACGCCCAGGGTCCTGCCGTCATCACCACGAGGATCTTCAACAACGGCACCAAGAACCAGACGCTGGACTCGATCGAGCTGCCCGGCACGGGAGCGACGGTGAAGCTCTCCCCGAAGAAGGGCGGTTCCGGGCACATCACCGTGCCGGCGAACGGCTCGGTCCTGCTCGGCGGCAAGAACAACCCCTCCGCTGTCGTCGCCGACAGCCGCACGGTGACGGACGGCAACGCCCAGCAGGTGGTCTTCCACTTCAGCGAGACCGGCAAGGTCTCACTGCTCGCCTACATCGTCCCGGCGACCAGCTACTTCAGCAGCTTCGGCCCGAGCTCCCTCCCGCCGACGGCCAAGCCCACGCCGTCGACCAGCCCGTCGGGGTCCGGCAAGCCGTCCGGCTCGGGCACCCCGACCGGCTCCTCGAGCCCCTCGGACGCGGCGTCCACAACCGGCACGACGGCCGGCACGACGGCCGGTACGACGGCCGGTGCGACGGCCGGCACGCAGAGCTGACTCCCGCACAGCGCGGTGCCCCCGCCAGGCCTCAGCGGCCCGGCGGGGGCACGTTTCGTTCCGCGAACCGAACGGCTCGTACGGTTTACGGCTCGAACTTGTAGCCGAGGCCGCGCACCGTGACCAGATACCGGGGCGCCCCCGGATCCGGCTCCACCTTGGCGCGCAGCCGCTTCACGTGAACGTCGAGGGTCTTGGTGTCGCCGACGTAGTCCGCGCCCCAGACCCGGTCGATCAGCTGCATCCGGGTCAGCACCCGGCCGGCGTTCCTGAGCAGCATCTCCAGGAGGTCGAACTCCTTCAGCGGCAGATCGATCTTTCCGCCGGAGACCGTGACCACATGGCGGTCCACGTCCATCCGGACCGGGCCGGCCTCCAGCGCGGCCTGGGAGACCTCCTCGGGCTCGCCCCGGCGGCGCAGCACCGCCCGGATCCGGGCGACCAGCTCCCGCGAGGAGAACGGCTTGGTGACGTAGTCGTCGGCCCCTATTTCCAGGCCGACCACCTTGTCGATCTCGCTGTCCTTGGCGGTCACCATGATCACCGGGACGTTGGAGCGGCCGCGCAGCTGGCGGCAGACCTCCGTGCCGGGCAGGCCCGGCAGCATCAGGTCGAGCAGCACCAGGTCGGCGCCGTTGCGCTCGAACTCGTCGAGCCCATCGGGGCCCGTGGCCGCGATCGCGACCTCGAATCCTTCCTTGCGCAGCATGTAGGACAGGGCGTCGCTGAAGGATTCCTCATCCTCGACGACGAGCACTCGGGTCACGGAAGGACCTCCGGGGCAGGAATGGGGTCAGAAGTAAGGAAGCTCTGGTACGGCTGGTCGTCGTCCACGTCGACGGCGTCCGGCTCCTGGTCCGCACGGCTGCGGTGGTCGCCGCGTTTGCTCACGGCGCCGGCTTCCGGCAGCCGCAGGGTGAAGGTGGAACCCTGTCCCTCGGCGCTCCACACGGTGACCTCCCCGCCGTGCGAGGCGGCCACGTGTTTGACGATGGCGAGGCCCAGGCCGGTGCCGCCGGTGGCCCGGGAACGGGCCGGGTCGACCCGGTAGAAACGTTCGAAGATCCGCTCGCGGTCCTTCTCGGAGATGCCGAGCCCCTGGTCGGTGACGGCAATCTCGATGAAGTCACCGCCGGGTGCGGCGACCCGCTGCGCGGCGATAGCAACCCGGGTGCGGTCCTGTGAGTAGTTGACGGCGTTCTCGACGAGATTGCCCACCGCGGCCGCGAGCTGGCCGCGGTTGCCCCAGACGGACAGGTCGGCTGCGCCGCCCACGGTCATGGTGATCTGTTTGGCGCCGGCCTGGTGGCGGCAGCGGTCGATGGCCTCGGTGGCCAGGACGTCGACCCGGACCGGCTCGGCGTCCTCCAGCGGGTCGTCGTTCTGGACCCGGGAGAGATCTATCAGCTCTTGGACCAGATTGGTGAGTCTGGTCGCCTCGATCTGCATCCGGCCGGCGAATCTGGTCACCGCCTCGGGGTCCTCGTTGGCCCCCATGACGGCTTCGGAGAGCAGCGAGAGCGCGCCGACCGGAGTCTTGAGCTCATGGCTGACGTTGGCGACGAAGTCGCGTCGTACGGCTTCGATACGGCGTGCCTCGGTGAGGTCCTCCACGAGCAGCAGCACGAGCCGGGAGCCGAGCGGCGCGACCCGGGCGGAGACCGCCAGTGCCTCGCCGCGGCCGGTGCCCCGGCGGGGCAGATCCAGTTCGACCTGGCGGATCTCGCCGTCCCGGCGGGTGTCGCGGGCCATGTGCAGCATGGGCGCGACGGCCAGCTTCCCGCCCCTGACCAGGCCCAGCGCGTACGCCGCCGAGCTGGCCTTGACCACCGAGTCGCTCTCGTCCAGCACCACCGCCGACGAGCGCAGCACGGAGAGGACGGTGTCGACTCCGGGCGGCAGGACATCGTCGGTGTGCAGCGAACCGCGGGTGGGGCGTGCCTGGTCGCGCTCGCTCCAGCGGAACGCCAGCATCGCGATGACACCGGTGCACAACCCGGCGATCGCGCTTGCTGCGGCGACCGCCGCGTTCACGTCCATGCCTCAAGGTTATGCGGGCCGGCCGACACTTCCCCAGCCATACGGGTGCCCGCTCGAACGTTCGTCGCCCAGAGTTCACCGAGGGGATAGGGCCGGTTCACTTCAGATGACGGAAACGGACGCGTGGCGGTCGCACCGTGGAGACGCGGGGGTCGGAGACCTCATGGCTGTACGAGAGAGGGACTGCAATGCGGGACGCGTACCACGAGGAACTGGACTCGATCGGCGAAGGTCTGGTCGAGATGGCCCGGCTCGTCGGTTCGGCGATCGGCCGGGCGACGACCGCGATCCTCGACTCCGATCTGAAGCTCGCGGAGAGCGTGATCGCCGCCGACGAGAAGGTCGACGAGCTCCAGCACGAACTGGAAGCCAGAGCCATCGCCCTGCTGGCCCGCCAGCAGCCGGTCGCCACCGACCTGCGGATCGTGGTCACCTCCCTGCGGATGAGCGCCGACCTGGAGCGCTCCGGCGACCTGGCCCAGCACGTCGGCAAGCTGACCAGGCTGCGCTACCCGAACCGGGCGGTGCCGCACGACCTGCACGCGACCATCCTGGAGATGGGACAGCTGGCGCAGCGGCTGATGGCCAAGGCCGCCGAGGTCATCATCACCAAGGACGTCGACCTGGCCCTCCAGCTGGAGAACGACGACGACGAGATGGACCTGCTGCACCGCGCGCTCTTCCAGCACCTGATGGACGACCGCTGGAAGCACGGGATCGAGACCGCCGTCGACGTCACCCTGCTCGGCCGGTACTACGAGCGGTTCGCCGACCACGCGGTCTCGGTGGCCAAGCGGGTGGTGTACCTGGTGACGGGCGAACACGCGGACGAGATCCAGGCCGTCTCGGCCCCGGTCGAAGGGGCGTGAACGGCGCGCTTGCGCGCGTGCGCCGTTGATGCGCCCCACCGGCCCGGGTATGGGATGAGCACAGGCAGCACGCACTTGGATGCCCATCGGCTCCTACGCCTGACAGCTCGTATGCCTAACAGGAGGATTCCCATGGCAGACTCCCCCGTCACCGAACCCCAGCAGCCGGCCCCCGTCGAAGTCCACCATCTGCGCGTCCTCGGCGCCTGCGGCTGCGGCCCGAGCTGCGGCTGCGGCTGCCAGTCCGGGGCGCCGTGCCAGTGCGGCGGCTGTCACTGAGGTACCCGTACGCCCGGCAGGGCCCCGTCCACCAGCACCGTCGTGGTGGACGGGGCCCTGCCCCGCGCGACGGCCTTCGGCCGACGGCTCACGCGCGCTTACGGACGCGGCTTACGGGCACCGCTCACGGGTGCGGCTCACGGGCGCGGCGGAATCCTCACGTCGCGTTCCAGAGACGCCAGTAGAACTCCGACCGGTACGGGTCAGGAGCAATGCCGTACGCCTCAACGAGGGTGTCCTCCCAGCCCCGACCGTAGTTCATCCCGGTGTTCCTGGCCGCGACGGCCAGGTCCGCCCACCGATCGGCAACACCGAGGGCTCCCAGGTCGACGTGACCGGCCCACGAACCGTCCTCGTGCAGCAGCGTGTTCGGCGCGCACGGATCACCGTGACACACGACGAGCCGGTCGATCGGCGGCTGCTGCTCGGCCAGTTCCGCCGGCACCTCGATACCCGCCTGCCGGGCACGTTCCAGCCGATGCTCGACAGACCAGCTGAACGGACAGTCGGCCACCGGCAACTGCTCGTGCAGGGCCCGCAAGCCGGCGCCCAGGGCGCGTACTGCTCCGGCCGGATCCGCCAGCCACCGGGGGCTGACCGCGCTCTCGCCGGGAAGCCCATGGGTGACCAGCCAGCTTCCCTCCGCACCGTCCCCGCACTCCCGCACCCGAGGCACCACGGTGAACCGCCCGGCCCAGCGCATGCGCTCCGCCTCGGCCACGAGATCCAAGCCGGTGCCGGCCGGAGCCCACTTGGCGAACAACGCGCTGTTCCCGTTCCCATCCGCGTCACCGATCCGAAAGGCCAAGCCCCCCAGCTCGTTCTGCCAGACCGGCAACAGCGGCCGGTCCCCGGCCAGGGCGCGGATCGGCGCGGGTACGAGCACGGGCGGAAGCGGCGGTCCGGAGTAGGGCATGGCCCCATGCTGCGCCGCGCATGGCCCGCGAGCGATCGACTTTCCCGCACCTTCGGCTCCCTGCGGCCTACTTCCGGCGCAGCCGCGCGCTTTCGATCGCGGGCGGGGTGGCCGCGTAGTTGTCCGCGGGGTCGAGGTCGGTTCCCGGCGGGACGATCTCGTCGATGCGATCGAGGATGTCGCTCGACAGCTCCCTATCGATCCCGGACAGAAGTCCGTCGAGCTGCTCCCGGGTGCGCGGACCGATCAGCACGGAGGTGACCGCCGGATGCACGCGGACGAAAGCGATCGCGAGTTGCGGCAGCGTCATCCCCGCCTCGTCGGCGAGGACAGTGAGCTGGGCGAGTGCGGTGGCCTTCAGCTTGCCGGTCGGAGTCGACGGGTCATAGTGCGACGGGAGGGCCGAGGAGGTCAGTACGGCCCGGTGGCTCGACGCAAGATCCGCACGCCCGGAGAGCCAGCCGCTGTTCAGCGGGCTGAAGGTGAGCACCCCGAGACCGTGCCGCTGCGCCGTCGGCAGCACGGCGGCCTCCGGCCTGCGGGTGAAGACGGAGTACATGGGCTGTTCGGTCAGGAACCGATGGCACCCCTGGTGCTCCGCCGTCCACTGCGCCTCCACGATCATCTCCGCCGGGAACATGGACGATCCGAACGCCCGGATCTTGCCGGCCCGTACCAGGTCGGACAGCGCCGAGAGGGTCTCGCCGATCTCGGTCTCGTAGTCGGGACGGTGGATCTGGTACAGGTCGATGTAATCGGTGTCGAGTCGGCGAAGACTGTCCTCGACCGCCCGTACGATCCACCTCCGCGAGCCGCCCCGGTGGTTCGGGTCCTCGCCCATCGGCCGTCCGAACTTCGTCGCGATGACGAGATCATCCCGACGTGCCTTTACGGCCTTGCCGACGATCTCCTCCGACTCACCCCTGGAATAGACGTCGGCCGTATCGATGAAGTTGATTCCGGCATCGAGCGCGCTGTGGATGATTCGGATCGCGTCCTCGTGATCCGGGTTTCCCAGACTTCCGAACATCATCGCACCGAGCGCGAACTCACTGACGGATATACCGGTTGACCCAAGAGTCCTGCGCTTCAATTTCATGCCTTTCAGGCGCTGTCTGCATTCGTGCCGATGAACCAATGCGACCACGCCGGCCCACCCGATCGATAGACAGATCCTGCTGCGGGCTTGCACGATCCTGTCAACATTGCTCCAATCGAGCCATGCAGCATGCGGCGCCACCGTCCTCCGGCTCCACGGCCGAGGGCATGAACCTTCTCGACTAGCTTCGGACGCTGATCGTGCGCCACACCGGCGGCGGCCCGCAGCAGAAGACGCAGGTCCTGGAGGGCGTATCCATCACCCATGCGGACAAGCCCACATCCCCGATCGGCGCGATGGCGGAGCCCTCGCTCGCCGTTGTCGGCCAGGGTGTCAAACGCACGATTCTGAACGGCGTGCCCTACGACTATCGGGCCGGCCAGTTTCTCGTCGTGTCGGTCGACCTTCCGGTGACCGGTCAGGCGCTCGAGGCGAGCGCGGAGGAACCCTTCGTGGTCTTCAGCATGACGCTGAAGCCGGAGGCGATCGCACCGTTGCTGCTGGAGACCGGCAGCACCGCGAAGCCGCCCGCCTTCTCCGGCCTGGCCGTCAGCGACGCGACGCCGGAGCTGCTCGATCCGGTCGTCCGGCTGCTGCGTCTGCTCGGTCGTCCTGACGACCTCCGGGTGCTCGCACCCGGCCTCGAACGGGAGATCCTGTGGCGACTCATCACCGGCGCCCAGGGCGCACTCGTCCGTCAGATCGGCCTCGCCAACAGCAACCTCGCGCACATCTCCCGCGCGATCCGCTGGATCCGCCGGCACTACGACAAGCCGCTGCGTATTGCGGACCTCGCCGAATTGTCCGGCATGAGCCCCTCAACGTTTCACCGGCATTTCCGCTCCGCGACCTCGATGACGCCGGTCCAGTTCCAGAAGCAGATCCGCCTCCAGGAGGCTCGCACCCTGCTCCTGACCCGACCGGCAGACGTCGCGGAGATCGGCTATCTGGTCGGCTACGAAAGCCCGTCCCAGTTCAGCCGCGAATACCGCAAAACGTTCGGCGCGCCCCCGGGCCGGGACGTCGCACGTCTCACGGCGGTGGCCCGATCCGGGGGTTCCTCGCGGGCCGACCACTGAGCACCCAGCGACTGCGGCGGGCCCGCTGACTCAGTGCAGGCAGAGGCAGAACGGGTGGCCGGCCGGGTCCGCGTAGACCCGCCAGTTGGCCTCCGGCCGGAGCTGGTCCGTCCGCTCGAGCACGGTCGCGCCGAGGGTGAGCGCCCGCTTCTCCTCCCCCTCGAGATCGTCCACGTCGAAGTCCAGGTGGAGCTGCTGCGGCCGCTGCTGGCC
>NZ_JBFBAL010000012.1:76229-229375 GCF_040682175.1 Streptomyces sp. NPDC051320 | reverse complement strand
GATCGGTACCGGCGGGCCGGTCGGCTTCTGGGGCATCAACATGGGCACCGCGATCGGCATACCGTTCGTGGCGAACGAGGCCCCTGCGTGAGGGTCGTGCTCAGGAGCCGGGCAGCAGCTCCATGAACTGGTAGTCGTGGGTGATCCGGCCGTTCTCACCGATCAGCAGAAACTCGTGGCCGATGGCCACGGCCTCGTCACTGCCCTCCGGGGTCATGTGCCAGACGAACTTCACCCCCTGATGGTGCGCGGCGACATCGCCGGCGAGACGGAACGTGAACCCCTGGCTGAGGAAATCGTTGTACGCCGTGGTGACCGCCGCCTCGATGGCCGCGTTGCCGCGGTGCTCGTTGGCGCCGGTGACGTACACACCGTCCTCGGCCCACAGCTCGACCGCCAGATCGTGCCGCTGCTGGGCGTCACGCTCGTTCCAGACCGCCGAATAGCGCTCCATGAGCTTCTCGGTGTCCACCATGCTTGCGCTGCCTTCCCTGCGACGAGTCCCGGCCATTGCGGCCGGGACATGTTTTCCGTCCGCCATCATCCCGCTGTACCAATTCCCCGTCGATTACGTGCGAGGTAAGCAGCGGTGCAACGGAACAGGTGACGGCCTGGATCATTACCTCGAAGGTAATGGGGGTCGGCGGTCAGCGGCGTATCAGCGCAGGATCAGCCCGGCCGGGCAGCATGACTGACGAGCCGGTAAAAGCCGACTCGGCAGTCGACTTCGATCCGGGGGAAATACCATGTCGGATACCGAGGAAGAAATACGCGACTTCCCGATGTCCCGCACCTGCCCGATGGCCCCGCCGCCGGCCTACACCGAGCTGCGCGACGGCCCGCCCCGCCGGGTGCGACTGCCCGACGGGACCCTGCCGTGGATCCTGACCCGGCATGCGGACGTGCGCGAGGCCATGGGCGACCCCCGGATGAGCATGGACGAGTCGGACCCGCTCATGCCGCACCGGCTGCTGGTGCCCCGGATTCCCCGGCTGTTCTCCTTCATCCGCATGGACGAGCCCGAGCACGGCCGGCTGCGCCGCATGGTCACATCGGAATTCACCGCGCGCAGCGTCAGGGAACTGCGGCCATGGATCCAGCAGATCATCGACCAGCTGATCGACGATCTCGAGGCCCTCCCCCAACCCGTCGACCTGGCCGCCGAGTTCGCGATCCCGCTGCCGTGCCTGGTGATCGCCAGGATCTTCGGCGTGCCCGACGAGGACATCGCACAGCTCAAGGAGCAGACCACCATCGGCCTGTCCCAGGACGTCACGCCGGAGCAGGCGATCGGCGCGCAGATCGGCATGTCGGAATATCTCGACCAACTCGCCGTCCGCAAGGCGGCGGAGGGCACCGATGACGACCTGATCGGCCGGCTGTGCGCCGATTTCGTGGCTGCCGGCAAGCTGACCCACGAGGACCTGGTCGGCATGGTCCGTCTGGTGCTCGTGGCCGGTCACGAGACCAGCGCCAACCAGCTCGGCCTGAGCATCCTGTCGCTGCTCCAGCACCCCGGCCAGCTCGCGGAGATCAAGGCCGATCCGGCACTGATCCGGCCCGCGGTCGAGGAGATGCTGCGCTTCTGGGCGATCTCGCAGGACAACATCGTGCGCGTCGCCGCGGACGACATGGAGCTCGGCGGAGTGCATATCGCCAAGGGCGATCCGGTGGTCCTGGCCATCCCGGCCGCCAACCACGACGAGACGGTGTTCCCCGACGCCGCCCGCTTCGACATTCACCGTGCACAGGCCTCCCAGCACCTGACGTTCGGCCACGGCGCGCACTACTGCCTCGGCGCCACCCTCGCCACCACCGAGATGGAGATGGCGCTGACCACCCTCTTCGACCGCCTGCCCGGACTGCGGCTCGCGGTGCCCGAGGAGGACCTCTCCTTCCGCGACACCTCGCTCGTCTACGGCCTGAACAGGCTGCCCGTCACCTGGTAGGCCGACCGCCGCCCGACGGACGGTCCCCAGCGGACCCGCCCCGCCCGACGAATGCCCTACGGAACGAAGGAACGGCAACCATGCGTCTGACCCAGGACATCTTCATCGCGAGCACCGGCGTCAGCCTGCCGGTGGCCAAGCCGGTGGCCGAGGCCATCGCCGAGGGGCTGGTGGACGAGGCGCACAGCGACCTCGGATACGAGTCGATCGGCATGTCCCACGACGTGGCGCCTCCGGACATGGCCGTCGCGGCCGGCCGGGAGGCCGTCGCAAGGTCCGGTATCGGGGCCGACCGATTCGACCTGCTGCTGCACGGCAGCGTGTGGTTCCAGGGCCTCGACATGTGGGCGGCCGCCAGTTACGTGGCCGGCAACTGCGCCGGCCGGCACACCTTCGCCGTCGACGTCCAGCAGCGCAGCAACTGCGCGATGGCAGGCCTCCAGTTCGCCGTGTCCCACCTGGCCTCCGGCAGTGGCAAGCACGCGCTGGTCACCACCGCCGACCGGTTCGCCGCGCCGGCCATGGACCGGTGGAACGAGCAGGCCAACCTGATCTACGGCGACGGCGCCGGCGCTCTGGCGGTCTCCACCGAAGGCGGCGTGGCGAAGATCGTCTCCCTGGTGTCGATCGGCGACAGCTCACTGGAGCCCGCCGGCCGCGGTGCGGAGCAGTTCCGCACCGCACCCGGCACGGAACTTCCGATCCGCATCATGCGCCGGCTCGAGGCGTTCGCCACCACCCCCGGTGCCGTCGGCGCCTGGGAGCGTTACGAGGCGACGCTCGCCCGGGCCGTCACCAGCGCCCTCGACGAGGCAGGCGTCGGCCTGGAGGACGTCTCCCGCGCGGTCCTTCCGTTCATCCACCGCGGTGGCGGTCGCTCAGAGAACTACGACGCGCTCGGCTTCTCCGAGAAGCAGTCGCTCTGGGAGGTGGGCCGGGTCACGGGCCACATGGGCGGCGCCGACCAGTTCGCCGGCCTGGACCACCTGCTGCGCACCGGTGCGGTGAACCGGGGCGACCACGTGCTGCTCGTCGGAGTCGGTGTCGGTCACAGCTTCACCATCGCCGTCGTGCAGATCGTCGACACCCCTTCCTGGTGACTCGCACACCGCGCCGCGCCCGCCCCTCCACGAGGAGACCACGACAGTGGAAGACACCACGCCTGACGGCCTGACGGCCAGGACGGCACCCCTGCTCAGCTACGGCTCGTACATCGGCGACAAGGATGTCGACGGCACCGGCTGGGTGTACACGGTCAGTTCACGTTCTCTGCTCGAGGACGTCTTCACCAGTCTGAAGCTGAAGCGGGCCCTGGAGAAGGACCCCGACCCGTCATCCGCGGCCGCCCAGCACCCGTACGTGGTGGGCCGCTGCGCGATGGTCGCCGATGCCGACGTGGACGCGGCCACCGACGCGGCGGCCGGCGCCGTCCGCGAGTGGTCCGCCGTGCCACTGGCCGACCGGCTGGAACTCGGCCGGCTCTTCCGGGAGCGGCTGCTGGAGCACTGGGACCGGCTGATGGATCTGCTGGCCGCCGAGGCACACCCGCGCAAGCTCGCCCGCTGGGAACTGACCGGCCTGCTCACGCTGTTCGGGGACACCAACCGCGAGTGGTACGCCCGGCAGATGCACCAGGAGTTCGAGCACGGCGGCCGTCGGCTGATCGTGCGCCGGCAGCCCGACGGTGTGGTGTGCTTCAACCCACCGCAGAACGCGCCCGCGTCGATGGCGGCGCTCGCCGTACTGGTGCTGATGGCCGGGAACACGGTGGTGGTGCGGGCGCCGCGCAGCATCGCCCTGAGCACCATGTACATCCTGCGCGAACTCGTCGCTCCGATACTCGCCGAACTCGGTGCTCCGGCAGGCACGTTGAACCTGATCTGCGGCAGGCCCCGGCAGATCATCGACCGCTGGCTGGCACATCCCGGGGTCAATGACATCTTCTACTTCGGCGACAGTGCCCAGGGCATGCGCTTCGAGCAGGAGTGCGTGGCCCACGGCAAGAAGCCGGTCCTCGAACTGGCCGGCAACGACACCCTGGTGGTGTGGAAGGACGCGAACCTCGACCACGCCGCCGAGGCGATCACCGAGGCGTTCTACGGTTCGGGCCAGATCTGCATGGTGCCGAACGGCGTGGTCGCCCACCCCGACATCGCCGACGACCTGCTCGACCGGGTGGCCCGGCTCGCCGCCGACGTCAAGCCGGGCTTCCCCGAGGACGACGACGTGCTGCTCTCGCCGGTGCGCCGCAGCGAACGCTTCTTCGCCCTGCTCGAGCAGGCCACCGACGCGGGTGCGAAGATCATCTGCGGCGGACGGCGGGTGGAACTGGACGGCACGCCCTCCGAGGCCGGTGTGTTCCTGGAACCCACCGTGGTCCGGGTGGACGGCCCCGGTGACCCGCGCGAACTCGACGTGGTGCGGCTGGAGACGTTCTTCCCGCTGATCCCCGTGGTGGTGCCGCCGGCGGCCCCCGACGATGTCCTGCTCGACCGGGTGATCGACTTCGTCAACTCCAACGTCTACGGGCTGCGCAACTCGCTGTGGAGCGCCGGCTCCGAGGTCGTCGACCACTTCGTCCGCCGGGTACGCAACGGCGGTCTGCTGAAGATCAACGACTCGCACATCGGCACCGTCCCCTACCTGCCCACGCACGGTGGCACCGGCCTGACCAGCGGCGTCTTCGGCGAAGCCAACTACCCGATGCTCAAGACCTCGCGGCTTCAGGGCGTGAGCATCGCCCCCGACGTCTCGCCGCGTGCCGCGGTCTTCGAGTACTGACATCTCCCACGGAGGCTTGATTCCATGCGTTCCCTCGACACGGCCATCGCCGTCTGCGAGCAACACCACCCGGGACTGATCGACGCGCTCAACGGTATTCCCTTCGCCGAGCGGGAGCGCCCCGGCAGCAAGGTCATCGACCTGTTCCGGGCGCACGACGGGGCCGCGCTGCTGGTGCCGGCCGCACTCGGCGGCCGGGACGCCGACCCGCTGGAGGCGGTCCGGGTGATGCGCGCCATCGGCGCCCACTCGCCGTCGCTCGGCGCCGCCGCGACCATGCACCACTTCACGGTGGCCACCCTGCTCGCCCTGGACCCCGAACTGACCCGGCTCACCGACGGGCAGGCCGCTCTGATGCGCCGTGTGGCACCCGAGCGGCTGCTGATGGCCTCCGGCTGGGCGGAGGGCCGAACCGAGCAGAACATCCTCAACCCGTCCATGACCGCGACCCCGGTCGAGGGCGGTTTCCTGGTCAACGGCTCGAAGAAACCGTGCAGCCTGTCGCAGTCGATGGACCTGCTCACCATCGGAGTGGCCCTGCCCGGGCAGGACGGCGTACCGGAGCTGGCCATGGCCCTGCTGCCGGCCGACTCGCCCGGCATCACCCGGCACCCGTTCTGGTCCAGCGAGATCATGGGCGGCGCCGAGAGCGACGAGGTACGGCTGAAGGACGTCTTCGTCGATGAGGGCCTGTTCGTCCGCGCCACCGCCGACGACCCGGACCGCTTCGACGATCTCCAGACCGCCGGTTTCATCTGGTTCGAACTTCTCATCACCGCCGCGTACACCGGTGTCGCCTCCGCGCTGACCGCCCGGGTGCTGGAGCGCGGCCGCGGCTCGGTGACCGACCGCTCCACGCTCGCCCTGCGCACCGAGGCCGCGATCGAGCTGACCGAGGGCATGGCCAGGACCATCCGGGAGGGCGAGATCAGTGAGGCCACCGTGGCCGGCACCCTGGTGACCCGCTTCGCGGTCCAGGAACTGCTCGTCCAGTCAGCCGCACTGGCCGTCGAGCTGCTCGGCGGCATGGCGTTCATCGGCTCGCCGGAGACCGCGTACCTGGCCTCGGCCGTGCGCCCCCTCGCCTTCCACCCGCCGTCCCGCAGCAGCACGGCGGAGGCGCTGGTGGACTTCATCGCCGGCGGACCGCTGGTCATGGCATGACCGGCCGGCCCGCGCGACCGGCTCCCGGACGGCACTCACGTCACTCACGTCACTCACGTCACTCACGGCAGGGAAAGAGGTCATGACCGCTCAAGCGGAGAGCGCCACGCGCTCGGACGACGGCGAAGCAGAGATCCTCGATCTCTACCGCAAGCACCTCAGCAAGGGCCGGGCGACCGTCGCCGACCTCTTCGGCGGCCATATGGAGATCGCGTCCGAGGGCTCCTGGGTGCACACCAGTGACGGCGAACGGCTGCTGAACTGCGGCGGCTACGGGGTCCTCATCATGGGCGCTCGCCATCCGCGCGTACTCCGGGAGGTCCAGCGGCAGCTGGACACCCACCCGGTCGCCACCCGCATCCTGCTGGAGCCGGCCGTCGCCCGCGCCGCCGAGGCACTGCTCGCGGTGGCACCGGCCGGCCTGGACCGGGTGCACTTCTCCCTGTCGGGCGCCGAGGCGGTCGAGACCGCCCTGAAACTGGCCCGCGCCAACGGCAGGCGCCGCCTGGTGTCGATGAGCCAGGGCTACCACGGCAAGACCCTCGGGGCGCTGTCGGCGACCGCCAAGGAGGTGTACCAGGCGCCCTTCCGGCCGTTGCTGCCGAACGTCTCACACGTTCCGTTCGGCGACCTGGAGGCTCTGGAGAAGGAGTTGGCCGCGTACCCGGGCGAGGTCTGCGTCATCGTCGAGCCCGTGCAGGGCGAGGGCGGTGTCATCCTGCCGCCGACCGGCTACCTGCCGGCCGTCGAACGCCTCGTGCGCAGGTACGAGGGTTTCCTCATCCTGGACGAGATCCAGTCCGGTCTGGGGCGCCTCGGCGCCTGGTGGGGAGCGGACCTGTACGGCGTGACGCCGCATGTCCTGCTCACCGGCAAGGCGCTGGGCGGGGGCGTGGTACCGGTCTCGGCGGCCCTCGCCGACGCCCGTACCTTCCGGCCCTTCGACAAGGACCCTTTCATCCACACCGGAACGTTCTCCGGCGCCCCACTGCTGATGGCCGGGGTGCAGGGCGCGATCGCCGCCATCCAGGAGGACGGACTCGTCCAGCGGGCGAAGGTGCTGGGCGAACGGCTGCTGCCGGACATCGAGCGCATCGTCCGGGAGAACTGCCAGGAACTCGTCGTGGACGTCCGCGGCCAGGGCCTGCTCATCGGGATGGAGTTCGCAGACGCCGGCCTGGCGGGCGAACTGCTCCTCGAACTGTTCAACAACGGCGTCGTCGCCAACCACTCGATGACCGGCAGCTCGGTGGTGCGCTTCACCCCACCCGCGCTGCTCGGCGACGCCGAGGTGGAATTCCTGCTCGACTCCCTCGACCGCGCGACCCGCGATCTCGTCGATCGCCGCGCCCGGATGCCGGAAGGCGGCTGACCCACGATGCGAAGGGTTGAACTGAACGCCGAGATCGACGCGGTGGAACCGGACACGGTCTACGCAGAGCTGGTCCGGTTCGAGCTGTACCCGGGTCTCACCAGGCATGTGAAATCCACCCAGGTGCACCGGACTCTGCCGCACGACACGGGAGAGTCGAGCTGGGAGCTGAACTTCCGCAGTGGACTGCTGTGCTGGACCGAGCAGGAGAAGTTCCTGCGCTCCGCGGGGCGCATCGAGTTCGAGCAGGTCGAGGGCGACTTCGACGAGATGTCCGGGGCCTGGCAGCTGGAGCCGCTGGCCGGTGGTGGCTGCACGGTGCGCTTCCGGGCCGACTTCGACTTCGGCATCGCCAGCATGGAGAGCATCCTCGACCCGATCGCCGAACAGGTGATCAAGGAGACCATCGCCCGTGCGGTCGTCGGCATGTTCGACGGAGCGCGAGTGGTCGGCGAGAGCGGCCGGACCGCCACCGACCTGACAGCAACCGAACCGACCGCAACCGACCTGGGAGTCGGCTCCGGGAGCCGGTGAAGGAGGCCACCATGGACCACGCGAACCAATTCGAGACCCCGACGACCTTCCGTCTGCACCGCGGTGAGTACCTCGTCGGCTTCCTGGTGTCGACCGGCCTGATCATCGCCAACGCCGGCGACATCGACTGGGTGCTCGCCGCCGTTCTGTTCTTCTACATCGACGTCATCGGATACATCCCCGGTGCGATCGCCTACCACCGCAGCCCCGATCACCGTATCCACAAGGGCTATTACATCGCCTACAACACCATGCACAGTCTGCTCACCCAGAGCGCGGTGGTCGGTCTGTGGATCTGGCTGGTCAAGCCGGAATGGGCGCTGCTGGCCATTCCCTTCCACCTGTTCGGCGACCGGGGGATCTTCGGTAATTTCCTCAAGCCGTTCGGGCTGCCTTTCGAACCCGAACCGAATCCGGCCTTCCAGCGGCTGATCGGGAGCCTCACGCCCACACACAAGGAGGACGCCCCGCCGGCCGCCCTCCCCCGGGACCAGCGCGTGCCTCGTGATCCGAGCCACGCATGAACAGCAGCGCTGAGGCGGTAACCCCCGCCGGACCGCTGCCTGCACCAGCGACGGGTGGTGGCCCGGCGGTACCCCGCCGTGCCGCCGCCCGCCGGCTGGCCACCGGAGTGTGCGTCCTCACCGCGGCACACCAGGGCGCCGTCCACGGCACCACGGTCAGCGCCGTCGGCGCCGTCTCCCGCGACCCGCTGCTGATCTCGGTATGCCTGCGGAACGGCTCCACCTTCACCGAACTGGCCCGCAAAGCGGGCACGTTCACCGCCGGGCTGCTGACGAGCCGGCAGGCCCTGGTGGCCGACTGGTTCGCCAATCCGGCGAGGACCCCGAACTACGGCCAGTTCGCCCTGCTCGACTGGCAGCCGGACCCGGTCACCGGCGCCCCGGCGCTGCGCAACACCCTGGCCACACTCTCCTGCCGGATCACCGCCTGCCACCCGGCGGGCGACCACGAACTGCTGATCGCCGAGGTGACGGAGGGCAGCAACGGCGCGGGCAGCCCGCTGCTGAACTTCGACGGGCGGCTGTTCGGCGCGGAGATCCATGAGGTGAACGAACGCCGCAGCAACCGACACGACCCGGACCGGACCAGCGCGAGGGCGCTGGACTGACCCCTCCCGCCCGGCCGTGGCCAGATCGGCCGGCCGGCGAAAGGAAAGAAACCGCCATGACCACCCAGAAACCCACCGGCATCCCCCCGGAGACCGACTGGAGCACCGCCCCCGGGCTGCTCGACGGGGCCAAGGAACTCATCCTCACGCCGGAGCACTGCAACCTGGCCTACTGGCTGCGCGGCGTGGCCCAGGGCACGCTGGCCGGCCGGGTCGACACCGGGCACAGCGCGCAGGCCGCCACCCCCGAGCACATGCGTGAGCCCGGCCCGCTGCGCGATGCGCTCATTCACGAACTCGGCCTGCGGTCGGTCTCCGAGGAACGCGCCACCCGGATCCTCGGCCACTACGTGACGAACGCGCCGAACATCCCGCAGATGGAGTTCTTCGCCACCCAACTGGTGGACGAGACCCGGCACGCCATGGTCTTCCGCCGCCACCTGGTCGAACTGGGCATACCGGAGAAGGAACTGCTCACCTACGTCGCGGACCTGGCCGACGACTACCGCAAGCGGGTGCTCGATCCGCTCGAGGAGTTCGCGCTGCCGATCGTCAGCGACCCCGAGGACTTCATCGGGGCCGTGGCGATCTTCACCATCGTCGTGGAGGGCGTGCTGGCACCGGCCGCCGAACTCAGTGAGCGCAAATGGGACCTGCTCGACCCGGCGGCGGGCGAGATCGCGCACGGCGCGGCCATCGACGAGATCCGGCACCTCACCGTCGGCAGCACCATCATCCGCGAGGCGCTCATCGAGAACCCCGGCTACCGGCCGCGGCTCGACCGGATCCTCGAACAGGGCCGGCAGCTGTGGAACGAGGTTCCCGACAAGGAGATCGTGATGCCGCGCGAACACCTCTTCCAGGAGGGTATGCGTGCCCACACCGACCTGCTGAAGGAGTACGAGGTCTGGCCGGGCCGGCTGCTGCTCGACAGTCTGCCGGACGAGCGCTACGCGATGGCCGAGCAGTGGACCGACGAGATGGCCGATGTACGGATGGCATACATGGGCCTCGGCACCCCGCAGCCGGAGCGGTGATGGGACGGCCCACCGCTCGGACCGCCCCCGCCTCGGTGATCACCGGGATCGGCGCCTGCCTGCCGCCCCGGGCCGTCAGCAACGACGAGATCTCCGAAGGTCTCGACACCTCCGACACCTGGATCAGGGAACGGATCGGGATCCGCGAGCGCCGGCACGTCGAGTCACCGACCTCCACCGGAGACCTGGCCGTGCAGGCAGGCCGGCTGGCCCTCAAGGCCGACGGCTACGACCGGGTGGACGCGGTCGTGATGACCTCGACCACGCCCGACTGGAACTGCTGCCCCGCCACCGGGCCCGCGGTCGCCTCCCGGCTCGGCCTCACCGGCGTCGGCTCCTTCGACGTCACCGCCGCCTGCTCCGGGTTCCTCTACAGCCTTTCCCTCGCGTCCGGACTGATCGCCACCCGCACCGCCCGGCGGGTGCTGGTGATCGGCGCCGAGACACTGAGCACGATCCGCGACCCGCTGGACCGCGACACCGCGGCCATCCTGGGCGACGGGGCCGGCGCGGTGGTACTGCGGGCGGGCGAGCCCGACGAGCCCGGTGCGATAGGCCGATGCGTGCTGGGCAGCGACGGAGAACTGGCCGAGCTGCTCCAGGTACCGGCCGGCGGCTCCCGGCAGCGCTCTGCCGGGACCGTACCCGAACGGGCGGACCAGTACCTGCAGATGCGCGGCAAGGAGACGTACCGGCACGCCGTGCAGCACATGCGGCAGGCCTCGCTCGACGCACTCCGCCTGGCCGGATGGGACGTCAGCGACGTCGACCGGCTGGCCGCGCACCAGGCCAACGCCCGGATCTGCGACTCGGTCGCCGACAAGCTCGGCATCGGACCGGAACGCCGGCTGGCCAACATCGACCGGGTCGGCAACACCGGCGCCGCCTCCATCCCGCTGCTGCTCGCCGAGTCCGCGGTGTCCGGGGACCTGCTCCCCGGCCAGCGGGCTCTGCTGGTCGCCTTCGGCTCGGGGCTCACCTGGGCCGCGACCACCCTCGTATGGCCCGAGGTGACCGCACTGACCGAGACAGCGGCCCACCGCGACTAGGGCACGTCCGCAACCCCGCGGGCATCCGCCCGCAACCCACCACCCGTTGAACCGAACCGATGGACCGAACCGAACGAGGAGAACCGGTGTACGAGCAAATCAAGGAACTGCTGATCGTTTCGTTCCAGGTGCCCGCAGACAGGGTCGCCCCCGAAGCGAGCCTGGAAGACCTGGAGTTCGACTCACTCGAACTCGTCGAGCTCTCACTCGCGCTGGAGGAGAAGTTCGGCGTGCAGCTGCGCGACGAGGAGCTCGTCGAGCTGTGGCGGGTCGGCGCGATCGTCGAGGCTGTCACGGCCCGCGGCGCCAAGGTGGCGTGATGTCGGACCGCGACATAGCGGTGACCGGCCTCGGCATGGTCACCCCGGCCGGCATCGGGGTGACCGCGTCGTGGGAAAGGGTCCGTTCGGGCCTGCCCACCGCCGCGGCCGACCCGTCGCTGGCCGACAACCTGGTCCGGATCTCCTGCCGGGTCAAGGACTTCGACCCGGTGGCGCTGCTCGGCGGGCGGGTGGCGCGCCGGCTCGACCCGTTCGTGCAGTTCGCGATCATCGCTGTCCGCGAGGCGCTGGCCGACGCGGGCCTGGACCCCTCGGCCTGGGACGGCACCCGGGTCGGGGTGGTCCTCGGCTGCGGCGGATACGGTGCGGCCACACTGGAGGCGCAGCAGCGGGTGCTGATGGAACGGTCCGCACGCAAGGTGTCCCCGCAGGTACTGCCCATGCACCTGTCGAACCTGGCGGCCGGCCAGGTGTCGATCGAACTGGGCGCCACCGGCCCGAGTCTGGTGGTGGCCACCGCCTGCGCCTCCGGCGCCACCGCCATCGGTGTGGCCCGCGACCTGCTCAACCTCAACCGGTGCGACATCGTCGTCGCCGGCGGCACCGAAGCGATGGTCACCCCCCTGGTGATCGCCGGCTTCGCGCAGATGGGGGCCCTGTCCGCCCGGCACGATGACCCGGCGGCCGCCTCCCGCCCGTTCGACGCCGCCCGGGACGGGTTCGTCGCTGGCGAGGGCTCGGCCGTACTCGTCATGGAGCGAGTGGCCGACGCACGGGCCCGTGGGGCGCGGGTGCGGGCCCGGGTGGTCGGCTTCGGGATGTCCGCCGACGCCCACCACGTCACCGCGCCCGCCCCCGACGGACGTGGCCTCGAACAGTCGCTGCGCTCCGCCCTGCTGGACGCCGGAGCGGGCCCGAGTGACATCGGGCACGTCAACGCGCACGGCACATCGACCCAGCTGAACGACCTGGTCGAGTCAGCGGTGATCGAACGGGTTCTTGGTCCGGACACACTGGTCACGTCGACCAAGGGCGTCACCGGCCACATGCTCGGCGCGGCGGGCGCGGTGGAGGCGGCGCTGACCGTCCTCACCATCGAACACGGCATCGTGCCGCCCACCGCGAACCTCACCGTTCTGGACGAGCGGATCAAGCTCGACGTGCCCACCACGGCTCGTCCGTGTGCCCCGGCCCTGGCCGTCAGCCAGTCCGCGGCGTTCGGTGGCCAGAACGCCGCACTGGTACTGGCTCCCGCCTGACGCCCGGCCCCGGCCGGCTTCCGAGGCGCGGCCCGCCGACCCCTACGGTCGCGCGTGCTCGCCCCCCCGTGCTCCCGGCCCCGGCCGAGAGCACCACCACACCCACTCCACCCCTCATCCAAGCGGGGCTTCGCCATGTCCGAAAAGCTCGCAACGACCACAGACAAGGGCCCGGAACAGCGCCTGCGTCCCACCTTGAGCACCCGAAAGATCGTCATCATGGTCGTGGCCGCGGCGGCGCCGCTCGCGGCCCTGGTCGGTACCGTCCCGCTGGCCTTCGCCATCGGCGACGGGCCCGGCGTCCCGGCGATGTTCCTGTTCGCCGGTGTCACTCTGCTGTGCTTCTCGGTGGGTTACGCCGCTATGAGCCGCAGAATCGTCAACGCCGGCGGCTTCTACACCTACGTCTCCACCGGCCTGGGCCGCCCGCCCGCCGTCGGCGCCGGACTGGTCGCGGCCCTCTCCTACAACACCGCCACCGTCGGCATGGTCGGCACCTTCTCGTACTTCGCCAATCTGGTCGGCGAGGCGCACGGCCTGCACGTTCGCTGGGAGTGGTGGGCGCTGCTGAGCGTCGCCTCGATGGCTGTTCTCGGCTACCGCAGGATCGACTTCAGCGCCCGCGTGCTCCAGATCCTGCTGGCCGGAGAAGTCGGCATCCTGGTGCTGCTGGACATCGCGGTGCTCATCCGGCACGGCGGTGGCGCCATGCCGCCGACCTCCTTCGCACCGCACACGGTCTTCGGCGCCGGCGCGGGAGTCACGGTGATGTTCGCGTTCGCGTCGTTCATCGGCTTCGAGTCCGCCGCCCTGTACGGCGAGGAATCGCGCAACCCGAAGCGCAGCGTTCCGATGGCGACGTACATCTCGGTCATCACCATCACCGTCTTCTACGCATTCACCAGCTGGATCGCGGTCGGCGCGATCGGCCCGTCCAGCCTGCGCAAGGTCGCGGGCACCCAACTGGGCAACATGTTCTTCGGGCTCAGCGACGACTACCTCGACGGGGCGGCCACCACCGCCATGCAGATCCTGCTGTGCACCAGCCTGTTCGCCGGTGTGCTCGCCCTGCACAACGCGGCCAACCGCTACATGTACGTGCTCGGCCGCGAACGGGTACTGCCCCGTCGGCTGGACGCGATCCACCCCAGGCACAACGCGCCGCACGTGGCCAGCATGGTGCAGACGACCCTGACCGTCGTAC
This sequence comes from Streptomyces sp. NPDC051320, assembly GCF_040682175.1. Classification (NCBI taxonomy): domain Bacteria; kingdom Bacillati; phylum Actinomycetota; class Actinomycetes; order Kitasatosporales; family Streptomycetaceae; genus Streptomyces; species Streptomyces sp. NPDC051320. Next base: position 215,613 of record NZ_JBFBAL010000012.1, on the reverse strand, counting down.
TGGTGGGTGTCTTCGCCCTCGCGGGACTCGACCCGTACACCAACCTGGCGACCAGCATGCTGGGCGTCGGCACCCTCGGCATCGTGGTGCTCCAGGCGGCGGCTGCGCTGTCCGTCGTCGGTTTCTTCCGCAACCGGCCGGACCGGCACTGGTGGCGCACGGCGCTGGCCCCGCTGCTGGGCTTCGCCGGGCTCACGGTGTCCGTGGTGCTGCTCGTGCGGAACTTCTCCGTACTGACCGGCACCACCAATCCCGTGGTGCACGCGCTGCCGTGGCTGCTGGTCGTGGCGACGGCGGTGGGTGTGGCCTACGGGCTGTGGATGCGCTCCGCGCGCCCGGAGCGGTACGCCGCCCTGGCAAGGACCGAGGTCCGCGACAGCCAGGAGCCCGGGCCCGCCGGCGAAGCACCGGTGCGCGCCGCGGTCCCCCCGACCGTGCCGGCGGCCGGGGAACCCACGGTGCGCACCGGAAACCGGTGACGGCGACCCCGTCCCGTTCAGCCTGCGACGCGCCCGGTGCTCGCGCCGGGCGCCAGCGCTGACTCCAGCGCATGCGCCAGGTCCGCCGCGTCGGCGTGCTCCAGGTCCGCGAGAACGTCCGCGGTACCCGGGTCTCCGCCCTGCGCGAGGAACTTGGCGCGCACGAGCTCGGGGTGGGTGCGGCTGGTTTCCGGGCCGGCGGCGCCGACCGGGATGCCGCCCTCCCTGGTGACGGTGCGCCCGTCCGCCATCCGCACGGTGACCCGGGCGGGCGTCAGCTTCGTCGAGCCTTCGAGCGACGCCGCCGGGTCGACCGGTCCGGTGGTCCCCGGACCATTGATCGCGGGGCCATCGGTCTCCGGTGCGCCGCCCGCCGTGGCGGTCCCCGCGTCGGCGGTGAAGCGGGCGGTGAAGTCCTTCGCCCGTTCGCCGGCCTGTCGCAAGGCCTCTCCGAACGGTGCGACGGAGGAGAACAGTTCACCGGTCATCCGCTGGTCGTGCACCACCGTGATCCGCCCGGCCAGGGCCCAGCGCGCCGCCTCGTGGACGGCCGGCGCCACGAAGTCCGCGGTCGTCAGATCGCCCCGCAGCAGCGCCGTGGCGACCGCGTAGGCCATGGACAGCGGCAGCGCGCCCGCCGGGGTGGCGGGACCGGCCATGTACGGACGGCTCGTCCGGTCCACCCGCACCGTGTACAGGGACGCGTCCACCACCACGCCGGTCACCGCTGCCTGGTCCAACAGGCCACCACCGGGCACGAGTTCGCGGTGCAGCTGCAGCGCGCAGTCGACGGCGGCGTCTATTCCCGGGCCTCCCGGCCGGACCTTGAAGGACAGGGTGTCGGTGTGCCAGCGGACGCCCAGGCCCGCGGTGGTCACCTCGGGCAGCGGCACCGTGGCGAACCTCGCCAGGAAGCCGTCCTCGTGCTCGATGACGTCACGCAGCCCGGCGAAGCCGGCGTCCGCCGCGTCGCAGGCGTCCATCGCCATGCCGACCGGGACGAGGGCACCGAGCGCGCGGGCGTCGCTGCCGACATAAGCGGGGAAGAGCGTCCACGGCGGCATGGACAGCGCGAGACCGAAGGCGTCCGCCCAGCGTTCGGCCGGCGCCCCCTCGGCCCGAAGCCGCCCCGCGACTCCTCCCACCAGGCTGGTGTGTGCGGCGGTCTGACCACGGAAGGGCCCGAGGGTGGCAGCCGCAGTCACCCGCGCGGCGCACTCGTTGGCCGTGACGACCGCGGTGAGCAGATCGGCACCGTCCAGGCCGCGGGCCCTGGCGTATGCCAGCGGGACGGCAACCGTGGAGTTCGACAGGTGGCCCGCGTAGGCGGTGTCGTCGAGGTTCAGCCAGGACCCCAGTCCGGCGAGCACGCGGGCACCACGTGCGGCGTCGGCCTGCAGCGGCGGCCCGAAGGCGCGAACCAGACGCCGGCCCAAGGGGTGGGCCAGCCCGGCGCGGACAGCGGCCAGTTGGGAAAGAACCTGGCTCTTGGCGAGGGCCACCACCCGGTCCGGCACAGCATCCAGCCGGGTCGCGCAGGCCCACTGCGAGAGCTCCTCCGTCAGCGTCACCACTGGCCGGCCCCCGTCCGGGACTCCGTGCGCCCGGCCTCCGGGTGCCCGGTGAACCCGCTGCCATCGGTCTCCGGGTCGCACAGCACGGGCAGCACCTGCGGAAGCGTCCGCAGGGTGACCCGTGACCCGGTCTGCGGCAACAGCTCGCCGTCGTGCTCGAAGCAGAGCGGGGCTCCGTCGGTACGCTCGATGACCACCTCCCGGCCCCGGGCGTAGACCACGTGCGGAGAGCGGGTGTGCGACCCCGCGCGCAGCTCGGCCTGGAGGTCGGCGGGCCGGTAGGCGGCGTCAGCCACGCACACGTCGAGCAGGCCGTCGTCCAGGAGGGAGTGCGGCATCATCCGGAACTGCCAGGCGCGGTAGCGTCCACCGCCCACGTTGGCGAAGACCGTCCGCCCCTCGTGGATCACCGAGCCGTCCACCACCACCCGCCCGGGGTACGGCTCGAACTGCCCCATCACCCGCTCCAGTCCGGCCTGGAGCCGCTGGGCACCGGCCGACCCGACGCCGGCGATGCCCTCCAGGACGAGTGCGCTCAGCCCGGCGCCCGCCCCCAGCAGCGCGACGCGGTCCAGCTCGGCGATGCCGGCCAGGTCCAGCATGCGCGGCCGGACCCGGGGGCCGCCCAGCGCAGTGCTGAGCGCCTCCTGCCACGGGCGGTCGCCCCAGTGCGCACGGTAGTTGGAATTGCCGGTACCCCCGGGGACCACGAACAGGGCGTGCGGCAGGGCCACGGCCGCGGCCCGGGTCATACCGGCGACGACCTCGGCGACCGTCCCGTCACCGCCGATGGCCACGATCACCACGAAGCGTTCGTCGGCGGCATCCCCCGACTGATCGCGGCGCACCGTTTCCTCCGCGATCCGGGCGGCGTCTCCGCGGGCGGAGGTCCAGCGCGTCCGCGCCGCCACCCCCAGAACCGCGCACCGCTCGGCCACGTCTTCCGCCAGCCGCTGCGAAACCTGCCCCGCGGCCGGATTGGCAATGATCAGGCATCGTAGGGAAGAGCGGGCATCCGTAGGTTCCATCGGAATCCTCCTGCCAGGCGGAAAAAGACATGTGAGGCCGATTATCGTTGGCCGCTCCTGATATTCCGCTGACAAGCCACTGACTCGGCGGCTTCGCCATTCTGACGCCCGGCTGACGGCGCAGCGAAAATCCTGGATGAGGCGCCGAAGCCCCTTGCCAAGGGGGGATCGCATCGGTAAAAAATATGGAGTACCGCTAGTGGATCGAAATCCAGGACGGCAATATCCAGGACGGCGATGATGACTGAAACAATCGAAATTGACGACATCATTCTCCGCTCTCTGCGGGAATACTCGGACGCGGACAATCCGAGCGCCTTCCTGGCTGCGAATTCCGGGAACTCGCACTTCACCCTCCCGGGGCGGCCGGGCTTCATCGCCTACCGCACCACGAGCAGGTACGTCGTGCAGTTCGGCGGCCCTTTCGCACCGGAGGAGTCGTACGCCGAGCTGCTGACGGCGTTCACCGCCTTCGCGGCGGAGCAGGACCGGCCGGTGGTCGCCGTGCAGCTCCAGGCGTTCGACGCCGACCGCTATGAGCAGCACGGTTTCACCGTCAACCAGGTGGGTGCCTCGTATGCGGTCGATCTGGCCGCATACACGCTGGCCGGGCACCGCTTCATGAAGCTGCGCAACAAGATCTCGCAGGCGGCCCGCAACGGCCTCACCGTCGTGGAGGGCGAACTCGCCGACTGGGAGAGCGGTATGCGGGCCATCGACGAGGTGTGGCTGCCCAGCAAGGGTGAGCACGCGCGCATGCTGGAGTACCTGGTCGGTGAGTACGGTGGCCCGGCGCAGCGGCACCGGCGGCTCTTCCTCGGACTGATCGACGGCGAACTGGTCGGTTACATCTCGTACTCCCCGGTGTACGGCACCAGGTCCGGCTGGATGCACGACCTGTGCCGGCGGCGCCCCGGCGGCTCACCGGGAATCATGGAGTCCCTGAACGACTTCGCCATGAGGACCTTCCGGGATGAGGGCGTCCCGTGGCTGCACTTCGGGTTCACCCCCTTCACCTCCCTGCGGCCGGAGTTCGAGCGCCCGGCGGCCAGTCCGGGATTCAACTGGCTGATGCATTTCCTGTGGGAACACGGCGAGTCCATCTATCCGGCAGCCACCCAGCTCGCCTACAAGGAGAAGTGGGGCCCCGACCTGGTGATCCCCGAATACGTCGCCTTCCAGGGGCGGGCCAGCATCACCGGGTTCGCCCACATCTTCCGGGCGGCCAACGCCCTTTGACGCGCCACGGCGCAGCACCCGGCGGGCGAACCGCGAAGCGGCGAGCGCCGGGACGACCCATCACCGCACCTGCCCGACCCGAGAGCGAGGCCAGGAATGACCGACGAGACACTCCTCACCGAAGCATCCCCCATCGACGCGGCCATCGGCCGTGTCATCGAGCTGTTCATGGGGGTGGGCGCCGACCCCGACAACACGGAGACCGGCGCGGCGGCCGACCAGGCCCTGCACGACCTGGACGACGTGATGACCGCCGCCGCGAACGGTACGGAGAACACCTGAGCGTCCGCCCCGCCGGGTGGCCCGGGCCCGGCGGATCGCTAGTCTGGCCCGCATGTCAGCGATCCGTCTGCTCGTCCTCGGAGCGGTCCGCCAGCATGGGCGTGCACACGGTTATCAGGTCCGCAACGACCTCGAGTACTGGGGCGCCCACGAGTGGTCCAACGCCAAGCCCGGGTCGATCTACCACGCCCTGAAACAGCTGGCGAAACAGGGCTCCCTGCTGGCTCATGAGATCGCGCCGAGCACCGCGGGCGGGCCGCCGCGCACCGAGTACGAGATCACGTCCACCGGGCGGGCGGAGTACTTCAGGCTGCTGCGCGAGGCCCTGGTCACCTACGACCAGAAAATGGACGTGATGTCGGCGGCTCTCGGCTTCATCGTCGACCTGGAGCGTGCCGAGGCCGTCGGGCTGCTGAACGAGCGGGTGCGAGCCATCGAGGCGTGGCGGACCGAGGTCACCCGGCACTACATCCCCGAGCAGGGGCCCCAGCAGCTGGGCCACATCGGCGAGATCATGAATCTCTGGGTGCACTCGGCGGACACCGGTGCCGAGTGGACACGCGGGCTCATCCGGCGGATCGAGGGCGGGGCGTACGTCTTCGCTGGCGAGGGGGACCCCTTCGTGGGCGTCCTGGCGGACGGCGAGGAGAATCCGTACGCCACCGGCGACGGGTAGACGAGCGGGGGCGCGGCCCGGACGACGGGCCCGCCCCGCACCGGCTCACCCCGTCAGCACCAGGTTCGCCGGTCGTCCGGTGGGCGCCCGCCGCCGCCGGCCGGGAAGGGGATGCCCACATCGGCCGCCCGCCGGTCGGCGATCGTGACGATGCGCCGGACGCCGATCCGTTGGGTGCACGGGGGAGCCGCGAGCTCGAGGTGCTCGGTCATCCGGCCCGCGTGCAGCGCGACAGGGCCATCGCCGACGAACTGCACATCAGCGAGTCGACGGTGAAGTTCCCCGTCACGAACCTCCTCGCCGGGCTGGGGGCCGGGATCGCGTGGCCAGGCGGCCGCCCGGTTCCGCGCAGTGGCCTGAGCCGCGTCCGGTACCGGCGGATTGTCAGTGCCTGCTGCGACACTCCCTCTCATGACCGAGCGCCCCACGACCGAGCCTCCCCTGGCCGAGCGGTGGGCGCTGGCGGCGGCCGAGGGCGGCGGGGCGCATCTGGCGCGGCTCGGCCGTGACGGGCTGCCCGTGGGGGGCGTCCTTCGCGAGCCCGACCTGGTGGAAGCGGTCCGCGCACGGCCCGCGACCGGCCGCTGGGTATGGCGCTCCACCTCCGGGATCTATCCGCGGCTGCTGGCCGCCGGGGTGCGCGTCGAACGGTGTTACGACATCGAGGCAGCGGAGCTGCTGCTGCTCGGCCATGCGGGGCGGTACGGCGAACCGCGTTCCGCGGCGGCCGCCTGGGCGCGGCTGCGCAACGCCCCGGTGCCACCCGATCCGCGACCGCGGTCCGCCGAACCGGGGTCGCAGTCCTCACTCTTCGAGCCTGCTCCGGTGCACGTCCCGTTCGACGCGCTGCTCGAGGTGTACGCGGACCAGCTGCGGCGGCACGACACCACCGAACACCCGGACCGGATGCGGCTGCTGACCGCATCGGAGTCGGCGGCGATGCTGGTGGCCGCCGAGATGAACCGCGACGGACTGCCGTGGCGGGCGGATGTGCACCGGGCGGTCCTGGACGAGCTGCTGGGCGAGCGGTACGCGGGCGGCGGTGAGCCCCGCCGGATGGCGGAGCTGGCCGACGAGGTGTCGGCGGCCTTCGGACGACGGGTCAGACCCGAGCTGCCCGCCGACGTCATCAAGGCATTCGCCCAGGCCGGGATCAAAGTGAAATCGACGCGCCGCTGGGAGATCCAGGGGATCGGCCATCCTGCGGTGGAGCCGCTGATCGAGTACAAGAAGCTCTACCGGATCTGGACCGCGCACGGCTGGGGCTGGCTGCAGGACTGGGTGCGCGACGGCCGGTTCCGGCCGGAGTACCAGCCCGGCGGGACGGTCTCCGGCCGGTGGACCACCAACGGCGGCGGGGCGCTGCAGATCCCCAAGGTGATCCGGCGGGCCGTGGTGGCGGACCCCGGATGGCGTCTGGTGGTGGCCGACGCCGACCAGATGGAGCCCCGGGTGCTCGCCGCGATCTCCCGCGACCGGGGCCTGATGGAGGTGGCCGGACATGACGGGGATCTGTACAGCGCGCTCTCCGACCGCGCCTTCAGCGGGGACCGCGACCATGCGAAGGTCGCACTGCTCGGCGCGATCTACGGGCAGACCTCGGGGGACGGGCTGAAGAACCTCGCCGCACTGCGGCGCAGGTTCCCCGCGGCCGTCGCCTATGTCGACGACGCGGCGCGGGCGGGCGAGGAGGGGCGGCTGGTGCGCACATGGCTGGGCCGCACCAGTCCCCGGGTGGCCGGCGCCGAGGACGAGGGAGAGGCAGGTATCCCGCAGGACGCCCAGGAACCCGGAGGCCCGGGGCGCGCATCCTCGGACGCGCGGGCCTGGGGCCGCTTCACCCGGAATTTCGTGGTCCAGGGCAGCGCGGCCGACTGGGCGTCGCTGATGCTGGCCGCACTGCGCCGGGCCCTGCACACGGCGGGCCTCCGGGCCGAACTCGTCTTCTTCCAGCACGACGAGGTGATCGTGCACTGCCCGCAGGAGGAGACCCGGCGGGTGGCTGAGGCGATCCGGGCAGCCGGTGAACTGGCCGGCCGGATCGCCTTCGGGGACACCCCGGTGCGGTTCCCGTTCACCACGGCGGTGGCGGAGTGCTACGCCGACGCGAAGTGACGGCGCCGGGTGGCCACCGTCCGGGCGGGCCGGCCCGGATGCGTGCCGTCCGGATCGGCGGGTAGCCGAAATGACACGTACCAGCCACTCCACGAAGTGGCACGCACCGAGTGAGAGCACAAGGGAGCACGCACCGATGACTGACACCGTGAAGAGCACGCTGCCCGCCGCCGCACGGGAGACGACCGGGGACGCCCTCCAGGGCGCGTTGGTGGACCTGCTCGGTCTCTCCCTGCTGGCCAAGCAGGTCCACTGGAACGTGGTCGGGCCGCGTTTCCGCTCCGTCCACCTGCAGCTCGACGAGGTGGTCACCGCTTCCCGCGACTACGCGGACACGGTCGCCGAGCGCTGCTCCGCGATCGGTGTCGCACCCGACGGGCGCGTCACCGCGCTGGCCAAGACGACCGAGCTGCCCGAGCCTGCCCCCGGCTGGATCTCGGACGACGACGTGGTGGCCCTCCTGGTGGACGCACTGGGCGGCGCGATCACCAGGATGCGGGAGCGGATCGCCGCCACCGACCAGCCCGACCCGGTCAGCCAGGATCTGCTGATCGGGCTGACCGCGGAGCTCGAGAAGCAGCGCTGGATGTTCCAGGCCGAGAACCACGCCTGAACGGATCGTCCTCGCCCGGCCTCAGTCCGGCCTCGCCGCCGGGCGGGCCGGCCGGCGCGGGCCGGCCGGGCTGCCGGGTCCGCGAGGCGAGGACGGCGATGTCGTCCTCCGCATGCCGGCCGAATCGATCCAGTACCTCGTCCAGCAGATCCTCCAGGCCGCCACCGGCAGGCAAGCTGAGACCGGTCAGCCGCCCGAGGGACACGTCGATGTCCTCACCGCGGCGCTCCACCAGGCCGTCGGTGTACATGAACAGGATGGCTCCGGGGGGACAGGGCAGCGTGGTGACCTCGTACCCGCCCAGCCCGGTGCCGAGTGGCGGCCCTACCGGTATCTCGGCGATCCGGGCGCCGGGCCCCGGCCCGATGAGCACCGGCGGCAGATGACCGGCGCTCGCCACCTCGCACACCCCGCGGAACCGGTCGACGACCGCGAGCAGACAGGTGGCGGCCCGGTCGAACCCGGATCTCTCGACCATGCGGTCGAGCTGTCCCAGGATGACGTGCGGTGACAGGTCGTCGACGGCCAGCACCCGCAGCATCGAGCGGTAATGGCTCATGGCGACCGCCGCTTCCACCCCGTGGCCCATCACATCGCCCATCACCTTCAGATGGCGGGCATCCGAGAGCGGCAGCACATCGAACCAGTCGCCGCCGACCATCGCACCGGGGCCGGACGCCAGATAGCGGGTGGCGACCTCGACGTGCGGGTGGGGTTCGTGCGGTTCGGAGAGCAGCGAACGCTGGAGTTCCAGGGCGATGCCGCGCTCGCGGGCATACCTCCGGGCGTGATCCAGATCGATCGCGGCCCGGCCCGCCAGTTCCCGGGCCACCACCACGTCGTCATCGGTGAATTCGGGTGAGCCGTCGGCCCGTACGAGCGTCAAGGAGCCCAACGGCCGGCCCCGCGCGGTGAGCGGCACGACGCACGACGAGTGGAAGCCGAGCGCCCGGTAGGCGGCGACCCGCTCGGGGTTGGGAGCGGAGACGCTGATCTGCTCGTCGCTGTACATATTGATCAGGACCGGTCGGCCGGTCGCCAGGCAGCGGGGAATCGCCCCGCCCTCCTGGTAGTCCACGTACTGCCCCGGCCGTCCGAACCGCTTCACCGCCTCCCGCAGCCTCGGAACGGCGGCCATCCCCGCCCTGCGCAGCCGCACCACCCCGATCGGGGCGGGCCGGACGGAGTGGCCGACCTCCGGGGGGAAGATCTCGACGCTCGCCGCGTCGGCGAGGTCCGGCACCACGAATTCCGCGAGCTCACGGCAGGTGGTGTCCATGTCGAGGGTGGTGCCGATGCTGGTGGAGGCGGTGTCCAGCAGGGTCAGGTGACGCCGGGCCTGCTCGAGCCGCTCCTGCTGGTGCACGTCGGCACTGACCTCCAGGGCGATGCCGAACAGGCCCCATACGCGTCCGTCCCGCTCAAGACGGTGGTAGACGCCGTGCCAGTAGCGGGTCTCCGGGCCCGATGACGCGGGTGTGCGTCCGCTCGTCGTGACCTCGCGGGGCTGCCCGTCCTCGAGCACCTCGCGCAGCACGTCCTCCTTCGCGTCGATGCCGGGCAGTACGTCGGAGATGGTCCGGCCCAGGTGGGCGGCGGCCGGGATGCCGTTGAGCCGTTCGAGTGCCGGGTTGACGTACAGGTAGCGAAGCCGGGTGTCGAGTATTCCGACGCCGGCCATGGTGTCTCCGAGCAGCATGTCGACGGCTGCCGCGTCGAACGGCAGGGCCTCCTGCGCTTCGGCGGACAAGGCAACCTCCTCGGGACGGGTCCTGTATCCCATGGTCGGCCGCTCGGTGCCGCGGCGCATCCGACCGGTGGGTGGCACCCGCGAACCGGTACCACCGGCCTTCCTTTCTGAACCGGTAAAGCCGGCGTTGGCCGAGTACGTAGCGCCGGCTGTCCCGTGCTGCTCAACTTCTCCTCACATTTCCGTGCCGCCTCGTGACGCGTCCGGACAACGATGTCCGCCGTATGCAGAGTGCCCCATCGGGGGCACGCGGCCGGTGCCGGCAGGGGGCCTGCCGGGCGGCATCGGCGGGACGAAGATCGCCGGCGCGCTGATCGACCGGGAGGGCCGGGTCGTCGTACGCGCTCAGCGGCCGACGCCCGCCCGGGAGTCCGCAGCGGTGCTGATGGGCGCCGTATCGGCCGTGCTCGCCCGGAGTCCGCACTGGGAAGTCCTCCACTGCCTGGGGATCGGCAGCGCGGGGCCGGTGGACGCGGCGGCCGGCCCGGTCAGCCCGGTCAATATCGCTGCCTGGCGCGGCTTTCCGCTTGGTGGACCAGGTGCGGTCGCACCCCGCACTGCCCGGAGAGATAGCCCGGTACTGATCGGCGACGCGGTCGCGACGGCATCGGCGGAACACTGGCTGGGCGCGGCCCGGGGCGTCGCCCACGCACTCTGCATGGTGGTGTCCACCGGTGTCGGCGGCGGTCTGATCCTCGACGGCGTTCGCGCCAGGGCCCCACCGGAAATGCCACATCAGTGTCGACCTGGACGGCGCGCCCTGCCCCTGTGGTTCCCGCGGCTGCGTGGAGGGGCTGGCGAGCGGCGCCGCCATCACCCGGCACGCGCTGGAGGCGGGCTGGACGCCCCCGCCGGGCACGCCGGCGTCGGCGCGGTCCGTGGCGGCGGCGGCCCGCGCGGGTGACGCTCGGGCCGAGGCCGCCTATGACTGCGCGGGCCAGGCGCTGGCTGCGGGAATCGCCGCCACTGCAGCCCTGGTCGAGCTGGATCTGGTGGTGATCGGGGGCGGCGTCGCGCAGGCCGGAGACGTGCTGTTCGAGCCGCTGAGACGTCGCTTCGAGCGTTACGCAGCCTTCGACTTCACCCGGCGAGCACGCATCGTGCGGTCCGAACTCGCCCTGGACGCCGGGCTGATCGGGGCGGCGGCCGCAGCCACGTGCTCACCGGACGCCGGAGACCGGGCCGGAGCGCGCGGCCACGTAGTTCAGGCGGGACGCTCACTACTGCTGGGTGTCCTGAGCGTCGTCGATGCCGTACTCCAGCCGGTCGAGGACGTCGACCACCCCGTCGACATCCCGGCACAGGCGGACCGCGATGAGGATCACGCTCCTGCGTTCGACGAAACCGCTGAGCGTGACATGGCCGTCGGCGACATCGACCGTGATCGCCGAGGGCGGCAGCCCCAGGGTTCTGGTGAGCACTCCCTCGAGCACTTCCTCCCGGATGGCCCGGTCCCGGCGCAGGAAGATCTGCAGCAGATCGCTGCGGCTGATCACTCCGACCAGTCGGCCGTCGTCGTCGACCACCGGCAGGCGCTTGATTCTTCCGACCTCCATCACCCAGCCGGCCTCGACAATCGTCCACCCCGGGCGGGCGACGACGGCGGGACCGGTCATCAGCCCTTCGGCCGTGGTCGCGTCGGCCTTGCGCATGTCATCGCGGACCCGCCGCTGCTCGGTGACGCGCGGCTGCTCATAGCCGTCCGGGAGGACCGCGGTCAGGCCGAGCAGCTTGCGGAGCAGGTCGGCCTCGGAGACCACGCCCACCGGGCGCTCGTCGTCGTCCACCACGGGCACGGCCGAGATGTGATGCTCAGCGAGCAGCTGTGCGATCTCCTTGAGGAAGGTGCCCCGCTGCACGCGCACGACATCCGTCGTCATCATCTCTCCGACGGTCCGGCTCGACGTCACGCGGAATCACCCTGCTTTCCCTGGCCCATCACCGGATCGACCGCTCGTCGGTCCGGCCGTCCTTGTTCCCTGGTCAGTGTTCTCCTGACCGGTCCCCGGCGGGCGCAGGTCAGTGCCGAGAGATTCTCGCGCCGGTCGCTCCCGTGGTGCCTCACCGGGCGAGCAGGCAACTGCCGAGGGCTATGAGTGCCGGCACCTTGACCGCCTCGACGGCGATGTAGAGCAAGTGGGCAGAGGAACGGGGCAGGTCCTCCCCCGCGAGCACCCGGTCGGAGCGTCGGTTGAGCCGGGGCCGGATCACCGCGAGCTGGCCCGCGAGCAGGACCGCCGCCACCGCCGTGAGCACGGCGACCGGCAGAGTCGGCTGCCCGGTCGCGACCAGCACGATCACCGCGACCGCCAGGACCGCCTCCACCAGGTTGAGGGCCCGGAACACCAGGCGCCCGATCGCGAGCCCGATCGGGACGGTGACCCCCGGGGCCCGGAATTTCAACGGTGTCTCCAGGAAGGAGATCGCCAGCACCATGCCGAGCCATACGAAGGTCACGGCGCCGGCCGCCGCTGCTGACGGGGTGTTCACGGGTTCTCCCCAGCACAGTGGTTTCTCATGCGACTGCGGCTCCTGCGATGACTGACCCTTACGCGGCTGACGCTCATGCGGCGGGCGCTCATGCGGCGGGCGCGAGGTGGGCGAGGCAGGCGTCGGGCTCGGCGAACGGTTCGAGCCCGGTGGCCTCGACGGGGGCCCGCAGCTCCGCCAGGGCGCCCTGCATCAGGCCCAGGTGGAGCGGGCAGACGATCGGCCCGAACTCTTCGGCGAGCTCGAGGAAGGGGCAGTGCCGCAGCCGCAGACCCTCGGGCACGCCGTCGCCGCCGTCCACGGCCTCCGGTTCGAAGCCCAGCTCGGCCAGCAGCCGAGTGAGCAGCCCGATCGATTCCGCGCCGGTCGTCCGGTGGAACGGAGGCGGCTGCTCGACCAGGTACCGCCCCCAACTCCGGCCGGCCTCGGTGGCCTCCGCCCCGGCGTCGGGCCCGGTCGATGCCAGCCGGCTGAGCAGGATCCTCGCCAGCAGGTGGTACCCACGGCGCCCCCCGCGGTCCATCCCGGGCCGTGGTGCGTACACCGTACGAGGACGGCCGGGGCCGACGAGCTTCTCCAGTGTCCGCTCCACCGCACCCTGCGACACCAGAGCGTCCAGGTGGAAGCGGACCGTGTTGGGGTGCACTCCGATCCGCTCCGCCACCTCGGCGACCCCCAGCGGGGTCTCGGCTTCACGCAGCAGGTCAAGCACCATGCGGCGGCGCGGTGTTGCTGCGGAGCCACCCTGGTCGTCGGGCACTGTGTCGTCCTCCGTCCGGCGCGCATTCTCCACGGCGTAATTTCTACGAATGGTACATGTGAGAATAGGGACCGTCAGGTGGGACGAGAGGAAACAACATGGCGCCGTCTTCCGAGATCTACATCCCCGACGAAACGCTCTGGGCGGCTGCGGCCGGTGCGGCCGGAACCCGCCTGGTGGTCCGGGCGTTGCGCGCGGGACCGGAGCCGTGGCAGGTCCGCATCGGGCGGGTGGCGGCCGGTGAGTGACACAGCTCCGGTGCCCCGCGCTCTCTACGACGTCACCGCCCTGACCGGTCAGCCACCGGAAACGTCCGGCGCCGTCTGGCGGTTGGCCGAATCCGGCCGCCAGCTCGACGCCAATGTCGTACATCTGCCACCCCTGCAGCGCGTCGACACGCACACCGAACCGGAGTTGGACGTCCTGCTGCTGGTCGTCGCCGGCCGGGGCACGCTGGGCACCACGAAAGGGTCCGAACCCCTCGGCGAGGGACGGCTGATCTGGCTGCCGCACGGCTCCACCCGCTCCGTGACCGCGGGCGCCGAAGGCCTGTCCTACCTCACCGTGCACCGGCGCCGCCCGGGCATGCGGATCGGCCACCACCCGCCTGGCGAGCAGCCGACAGCGGCACGCGACTGAAAGACCGACGGGAAGCGGTGCGGGGCGCTACCTGGCCGCGGCTCAGCCCCAGAAGGCCTGGGCCAGCACCGCCCCCACGAAGGCGGCGCCGAGTCCGGCCACGACACTCGCCGCCACGTTGGCCAGGGCGAAGAAGCGGGCCCCGTCCTCGGCCAGGCGCATGGTCTCGTAGGAGAACGTCGAATACGTCGAAAGCGCCCCGCACAGCCCGGTGCCGACGAACAACTGCACCGGGGAGGAGGCCGCCCCGGCGGTCACCGCACCGGTGAGCAGGCCGAGCACCAGGCAGCCGCCGACATTGACGGCGAAGGTGCCCCAGGGGAACACCGTGTCGTGCCGGGACTGGACCGTGCGGTCCGTGAGATAGCGCAGCGGGGCGCCGATCGCCGCCCCGACGATCACCAGCAGCCAGTTCACCGGTCCTCCGTGTCGCCGCCGACGCCGGGGGCGCCCCCGGCCGGAGGCCGGGGAAGGAGGACTTCGCAGTGGTCGAGGATGACGAGCCCCTCGGGGACCAGTTCGTCCAGTTGCGGAAGGAACCCGCGGATTCGTTCCTCGGTGTCGATGATCACGATCGCCACCGGCAAATCCTCACTCAACGACAACAGCCGACTGGTGTGGATCAGGGCGGAAGCTCCGTACCCCTCGATGCCTCGGAAGACGGAGGCACCGGCCAGCCCGGACCGGTGCGCCCGGTGCACGATCTCGGTGAAGAGTGGCTTGTGGTGCCAGACATCGCACTCGCCGATGAAAATGGTGAGCCGCACGGCCGGTCCGGTCAGCCTCATCGCTGCCTCCGTTCGACGAGCCGGCGGGTCAGCGTGACCGCGGTCCAGACCGCTGCGACCGCCGCGAGCAGGGTGAGTACCAGGTACACCAGGCCGGTCCTGGCATGTCCGTCGGCGACCAGGCGCTGGATGTCGACCGCGTAGGTGGAGAAGGTGGTGAAGCCGCCCAGGACGCCGGTGCCGAAGAACGGACGGACCAGCCGGTGGGCCGACCAGACGTCGGTGATGATCACCATGAAGACGCCGATGACCGCACAGCCGATGACGTTGACCAGCAGCGTCGTCCAGGGGAAGGTGCCACCCCCGGTGGGCCAGAGCAGCGAGGCACCGTAGCGTGCGCAGGCTCCGACACTGCCGCCGAGCGCGACCACGGCCACGACCGGTGACTGCCCACGCCACAGCTGTCTGCGCCGCAGCTGTCTGCGCCGAGTGGAGACGGGCAGGTCGACGTCGGGGTCGACAGGCCCGTTCAGCATGGGCACCGGGCGCTTTGCCACATGGGTCTCCTACTCGCCGGACTGGGGAGTGCAGCGGAGTGCACGCCGTCGCAAGTAGGGACCGTTGGCGGCGTTGTCACCGCGGTTCGGGTACGGCGGGCCCCACCGCCGCGATGGTGATCGGAGAACAGCCATCGCGGAAGAGTTTATCGCGTGGGAGGCCCGCGCTCTCGTCGGGCCGGAATGGCGACTCGAGGTGCCGCGAAGGCCCGCTCGGAGGTGCAATGGAAGGAACGGAAGACGACGGAGCAGCGTCGGCTCCTCGACGCGTCGTCGGTAAGGATCGTCGGTAAGGAGGCCCCCGGATGCCCAAGGCGACGCGATTGCTGACCGTGCTCCCGCCCGAGTACCGGGAGCGCCTGCTGGAGCTGGCGCACGATGTCTCTTTCCCCCAAGACACTCGGATCTTCGAAGAAGGGGGCGCGGCGGACCGGTTCCTGGTGATCCGCTCGGGCACGGTCGCACTGGATCTGGAGGTGCCCGGCCATCGCCGCATGACGGTCGGCACGCTGAGCATCGGCGATCTGCTCGGCTGGTCATGGCTCTTCCCGCCGCACGAGTGGGACTTCGGAGCGGAGGCGTTCAGCCCGGTGCGGGCCCACGAGTTCGACGGGCCCGCGGTCCGCTCACTGTGCGAGGAGGAGCCGGCGCTGGGTTTCGTGGTGACCCGCGCCATCGCCAAGATCCTCGCGCACCGACTCGAGATGACCCGCGGGAAGCTGCTCGACCAGTACGCGCTGCACGGCGGCCCGTACCTGTGAAGGGCGGGCCCACCGATCGACCGGTTACACGGGGGCGGTGAGCAGCGGCCGCAGTACGCCGCCGCTCAGCCGGACGACCAGCGGTACGGCGAATCGACGCGCGGTCCAGGTGGCGGCGAAGCCCACGACGCCTCCGACCACGAGCGCGGCCAGTACATCGTGCGGGTAGTGGGCGCCGACGTAGACCCGGGACGCTGCCATCAGCAGAGTGAACACAGCGGCCAGGGCGCTCAGCCGCCGGTCGACGAGGAACAGCGCGGCCGCGACGGCCGCCGCGACGGTGGTGTGGTTGCTGGGGAAGGCGTAGTCGTTGACCGGTGGGCACTTCTCGATCAGGAAGTCGTGCGGCAGCGCACGACAGGGCCGGGGTTCGATGAAGACCGACTTGATGCCGTCATTGACGAGGTAGGCGAGCACGGCGGCGACCGGTGCCGCCAGAGCCGCTGTCATGACGGCGTGCCCCTGCCGTCGAGCGATCCACCAGCCCACCAGCATGAAGACGGCGAAGAGAGCGATGCCGTAGCTGGTGAATGCGGACACCGTTCCGTTCAGCCAGTGGGTGTGCCGCGCGAAGTCGGTGACGTCGCCGTACAGGCTGCCGTCGATGCCTGCGCCGTCCAGGGCGTGCCCGGCGAGGGTGGTGGTCGTCATCGGGTAGAGGCCTCCGGAGCGGGGGAATGTGCACAGACGGGGTGAAGGTCTACAGAACTGTAGTCGATGCACTCGGGCGACGCTTTGCGCCCGACTGCCCGACTGCCCGACTGCCCGACTGCCCGACTGGAGAAGTTTAGGGCTATCGCGCGTTCGGGCTGCGGAACCCGTCTGTCGCACGGTTTCGGCCATCGCTTGGTCCTGGCCGGGCGGCGGCTCAGGGTGGAGAGACCGAGGCGAAGGCGGTCGCGCGGTATGACGCGATCCGACAGCGCCGGGGACGACCGCGCGGCGTGGCCGGAGGGCCCCGTCGACGAGGTGGCCACCGCCAGGGCCACCGTGGATCCGCACGGCGTCGGCGCGGAGCGGTGGCGAGCTACCCGAACACCTCGCCGGCGACCGAGTACCTGGCCGCCGGCCGCTGATCCGGGAGGTGACCGACCCCGGGGTGACCAGTTGGGAGAGCGAGGCGGACGATGACGTGGCGCGGCTGGTGGCCTGCTCGCCGGCTGGCGGACCCGAAATCAGCGCGAGGCCCCCCGGCGGCTGCGGCGCCGCGCGAGCCGGTGGAACGCGCTCGGGGCGCGGGTCGGCGCGGGCAGTGCGCCGGAGACCGCATCGGCCAGCAGCGTGCCGACCGTCTCGGCCGCGCAGGCCCGGTTGGCGCCGATGCCGCCGGAGGGGCCGCGTTTGATCCAGCCCACCACATACGTGCCCGGCCGGCCGGTCACCCGCCCGCCCCGGTGCACCACGGTGCCGGTCGCCTCGTCGAACGGCAGCCCGGCCACCGGCACACCGCGATACCCGATCGCCCGCAGGAGCAGGCCGGCGGGGATGTCCGTCTCCGCCGGGCCGCCGGTGGCGCCCTCCGTCGAACCGCCCGTAACGCGTACGCCCCGCACGCTTTCGCCGCCGAGTATCTCCCGGGGTCCGGAATGGAAGCGGAAGACGATGCGCCGGCCCGGCGCCGGCCCGAGAGACCAGTCCACCCGGGCGCGGGCGACGCCCTGCAGGACCGCTGCTCTGTCGTTCGGCCGGGCCGCGTCGATCGACGCACCGGTCCGCGGATCGTGGTCGTCCACCATCAGCCGCACCCCGGCCAGGTGCTTCAGCGCCAGCAACTCCGACCGGGTGTACGCCGCGTCCTCGGGGCCGCGGCGACCGAGCAGCACCACCTCGCGTACCTTGCTCGCGCGCAGTGCTGCCAGCGCGTGCCCGGCGATGTCGGTACCGGCCAGCGCCTCCGGGTCGGAGACCAGGATGCGGGCGACGTCGAGGGCGACGTTGCCGTTGCCGACGACGACCACCCGCTCGGCGGACAGGTCGACGGTGTCCGCCGCGACCTCCGGATGGGCGTTGTACCAGGAGACGAACGTGGTCGCGGCGATACTGCCGGGCAGGTCCTCGCCCGGGATCCCGAGCCGGCGGTCGGCGGCCGCGCCCACCGCGTAGATGACCGCGTCATGGTGCGCGGCGAGCTCCTGCGCGGTGATGTCCCGGCCCACGTCGAGCCCCAGATGCGTGCGCACCCGGGGATGGGTGTGGAACCGGGCGAAGGTGTCACCGACCTTCCTGGTCGCCGGGTGGTCCGGCGCCACGCCGTACCGTACGAGGCCGCCCGCCACCGGCAGCCGGTCGATCAGGGTCAGCTGGGCGTTGGTGTGCAGCAGCAGGTCCTCGGCGGCGTACATGCCGGCCGGACCGGTGCCGACGACCGCGACCCGGATCGGCGCGAAGTCGGACGGCAGGCTGCGCGCGAACGTCGGCGCACCCCAGGGATGAAAGTTCGGTCCCTCGTCCACCCGTTCGGGCTCGATGCCCTCGAAGTACGCGGCGTTGATCGCGGCGTACTCCTGCTGCGTGTCGGACAGGCTGTCCACCGGGAAGATCGCATCCACCGGGCAGGCGTCCGCGCAAGCCCCGCAGTCGATACAGGTCTTCGGGTCGATGTACAGCATCTCCGTGCTGCCGAACGCCCGCTCCTGGGGTGTCGGGTGGATGCAGTTGACCGGGCAGGCGGCGATGCAGGTGGCATCGCTGCAACAGGTCTGCGTGATGGCGTAGGTCATCTCGTCGGCTCAGATCAGGTTCGCGCGCTTGTAGAACATCAGCGCCGGCTTGGTGAGCAGACCGGCCGAGGCCAGGAAGTCCATCAGCCCCGAACAGCTGGAGCGCATCATGGACTTGTGGTGCTCGTTGGCCCGCGCCTCGCCGACGGCGCGTGACGCGTCGAGTCCGGCGTTCGCGTAGACGTCCTTGTTCACCATGCTGGTGACGATGACGTAGGACGCGATCGCGACGACGAGGGCATGAATCCGGCGGCGCAGCCAACCGGCCTTCCGCAGGCGCCTGCGCGTCTCGGCGCGGGCGAACTTCATGTGCCGGGACTCCTCGACGACATGAATGTTGTTGATGGTGCGGACGAACGGCGCGACGCGTTCGTCCCGCATCCAGTCGCGCTGCATGACGTCGAGGACCTCCTCGGCGACCAGGATCGCCGCGTACGCCGCCTCGCCGAAGGCAACCGTCTTGAAGGCCCTGCCCAGTTCCACCGCGATCCTGCGCGGTCGGTAGGCCGGTGCGCCGAGCTTCTCGGCGCCACGGGCGAACATGATCGAGTGCCGGCACTCCTCGGCGATCTCCGTGAGCGCCCACTGGACTTCCGCGCGGGTCGGGTCCTTGGCGTATATGTCGCGCAACACCATCTGCTGCAGGATCATTTCGAACCAGATACCGGTGCTGGCGACCGATGCGGCCTCCTGCCGTGTCAGCTCCTTGCGCTGGGCATCGGTCAGTTCACTCCAGTACGCCGTGCCGTACAGCGTGCTCCACTCCGGGCTCGCACCGTGGAAGCCCTTGTCCAGCGGCGTCTCCCAGTCCACTTCGGTGGCCGGGTCGTACGACAGCGTCGCGGCCGAATCGAGCAGCCGCCGCGCGACGTCGTCCTCCTGGCGGTCCCGGCTCTGCGGCTGAACGGTGCTGCTTGCCATGGTGCGGCTCCCTCGATTCGAGTCTGCGGGTCCTTGTTCGCTGATGCGTAGGCGCGCGGCAGCCGTCGTCGTCACCGGCGGGCAGCCCCGCACGGCTTGTTAGACGGACCGTATAACAAGGGCGCCGCCGGGCCTACCCCCCAGTAGGGGTCCGGTCGCAGGAAATTCGGCGGCGAGAAGCCGTCGCAGGGAGCACACCGGAGGTCAGCGCCGCATCGGTCCCCACGAGCGACGCTGCCGCATCACCTCGCGGGCGGCGTCGTCGATCACCGCGAGGCCGATCCAGCCGACCGGCCGGACCTCCCGCACCAGCGGTTCCTTGTCCGGCCCCCGGGGCACGTCCTCGCCGTACAGCGTCCATGGCCGGATATCACCGGCGCGGTCCTCGCCTCCCTGCACGCGCTCACCGCACGTGCCCGTGCCGCCCGGCTCCACGCACGGTGCACGCCCCGGCCCTCGACCCGCGGCCCCGGGCGATCGTCAGAGCAGGTCCTCCAGCCCCGGCACCGGCATCACTGCCTCTGGTTGTTGCGCGGTGAGGGACTGTTCCGTCCAGATGATCTTGCCGCGCGGGGTGTAGCGGGTGCCCCAGCGTTCGGCGAGCTGGGAGATGAGGAAGAGGCCACGGCCGCCCTCGTCGGTGGTGGCCGCATAGCGCAGGTGGGGGGAGGTGCTGCTGCCGTCGGAGACCTCGCAGATCAGTCTGCTGTTGTAGAGGAGTCGAACGCGGATGGGCTCGGCGCCGTAGCGGATGGCGTTGGTGATCAGTTCGCTGAGGATGAGTTCGGCGGTGAAGGACAGGTCTTCGAGACCCCAGGTGGTCAGTTGCCGGGAAGCCTCGGAGCGCACACGGGCCACGGCGGCCGGATCGGCGGGCACGTCCCATTCGGCGATCCGCTCCGCCGCCAGCCGGCGGGTGCGCGCCACCAGCAGGGCCACGTCGTCCACCGGGCGCGGAGGGAGCACCGACTCCAGGACCCGGGCGCAGATCTCCTCCGGGCTGCCGCCGGAGGAGCCGAGCGTGCGGGCCAGCAGGTCCAGGCCGGTGTCGATGTCGCGGTGGCGGTCCTCGATGAGCCCGTCCGTGAAGAGGACCAGTCGGCTGCCCTCCGGGAGCTGCACGTCGGTGGATTCGAAGGGCCTGATGCACAGGCCCAGCGGCAGGCCGGCGGGCGCATCGGGAAACTCCACGCTTCCGTCGGGGAGAACCAGCGCGGGGCCGGGATGCCCGGCCCTGGCCATGGTGCAGTTGCCGGAGACCGGGTCATAGATCGCGTACAGGCAGGTGGCGCCGGTGATGCCCGCACCGTCGCGCGCCCTCTCCTCCTGGTCGATGCGATCCACCAACTCATCGAGGTGACTCAGCAGTTCATCGGGGGGCAGATCGAGGCTGGAGAAGTTGTGGACCGCTGTGCGCAGGCGACCCATGGTGGCTGCCGCGTGCAGGCCGTGGCCCACCACATCGCCCACCACCAGGGCCACCCGGGCGCCGGGCAGCGGGATGATGTCGAACCAGTCGCCGCCGACTCCCGCTCGCGCCGGCAGATAGCGGTAGGCGACCTCCAGCGCGCTCTGCTCGGGCAGCACCCTGGGCAGCAGACTGCGCTGCAGCGTCACGGCCAAGGCGTGCTCGTGGGTGTAGCGGCGTGCGTTGTCCACCGAGATCGCCGCCCGCGCCGTCAACTCCTCCGCGAAGGAACTGTCCTCTTCGTCGAAAGGGCGGGGATCATCCGCTCGCCAGAAGGTGGCCAGCCCCAGGACCACACCCCGCGCCCGCAAGGGAACAGTGATGAGGGAGTGCATCCCGTACTCCAGGATGCTCCTGATGGCCTCGGGGTCGGCCTGGTGCCAGGCGGACTCGGTCAGCGCCGGTTCCAGAACGGCCTCCTCCCTGCTCAAGGCCGTGGCAGAGGAAGAGGCGGGACTGAAACGGATCACGTCACCCGCGGGGAAGAGCGGGTGGTCCGCCCGCATGCCGCTGATGGCCGCCCGGCGCAGCGCGGCGCCGGTGTCGGTCGGCTCCTCTCCCTCCAGCACCGGATCCACCAGGTCGACGGTGACGAAGTCGGCGAAGGAGCCGGTGGCCACCTGCGCCAGTTCCTCGGCCGTGCGCACCACGTCCAGGGTCGTGCCGATCCGCACCCCGGCCTCATAGAGGAACGCCAGTCGCCCGCGCGCCGCCTCGGCCCTGCCGGTGAGCGCCGCGAGCTCCGTGGTGTCGCGGAGCGTCGCGACGGTGCCGGCCGTCCCTGCCTCCGGCCGCGTGCCCCGTACGTTGATGGCCAGCAGACGTTCCCCGGCAGGGTGGACCTCGTCCGTGGCGACGCGTCCGGAGGCCAGCAGCCCGGCGGTTCGCGGGGACAGACCGAGCTCGCTGACGTGACGCTGCTCGGACTCGGGGGGAAGGCCGAGCAGTCGCCGGGCCTCGTCGTTGGCCAGCAGCAAGCGACGATCGGGCCCCAGGATGAGGACGCCCTCCTTGACGGCGTGCAGCACCGCGTCGTGGTGGTCGTACATCCGTGTCATCTCCGCCGGACCGAGGCCATGCGTCTGCCGGCGCAGACGTCGGCTCACCAGGGCGGAGCCGCCGGTGGCGAGCACCAGCGCAACGGCCGCGGCGCCGAGGAGAACCGGCATCTGCCCGTTCACCACGCCGGAGACGTTCGCGATGTTGATGCCCGAGCTGACCAGGCCCACCACAGAGCCATGGCTGTCCTTGACGGGCACGATGGCCCGGACCGCGTCACTGGGTGTTCCCTGGTACACCTCGGTGAAGGCCTCCCCCGCTGCGGCTCGCGCGATGTCGCCCGACGAACGCTTGCCGATCAGGTGCGGCAGGGGGTCGGTGTAGCGGACCCCGTCGGTGTTCATGACGTCGAGGAAGTCGACCCCCGCGGCCCGGCCGGCCCGCACGGTCAGGGGCTGCAGCTCCGCCGTCGGGTCGGGGGACCGCAGCGCCGCCACGAGGCCGGGGGCGTGCGCGAACGACTCCGCCGCAGCGAGCGAACGGTGCGCGGCGTCGCGTCGGCCGGCGGTGCGGGCCTCGAGGAACAGCGCCACCGATGCGGCGACCACCAGCAGCACCACGAGCACCGCCTGGAAGACGAACACCTGACCGGCGACACTTCGCATCCCCCGGGTGCGACGCGGGCGGGGCCCGGCGGGGCGTGGCGTCGTGGGCTCCTCGGCAGGCGCCGGGGCGGACTCACGCCGCAGCGAGCCGAGGGCGGACCGAAGGAATCGACCGAAACGTCCAGACATAAGCCGTATCTAACACCGGGGCCTCTGCCCGGGCCGCCCGCCGAATCGCGCGCCGCCGCGTGGACGTCGGCATTCGCGGTCCTCGGTAAAGCGGAACGTCGGCGTGGCCCGGGCCGGCGACACCCCCGCCCGACGCGTAGCAAGCGCTTTCAACGATTCTCGTCCGGCGTCTTGTCGGGCCGAGCCGACGTGCCCTACCGTCCTTCCCCGGAGTATCGAAGCGCTTCGACGTCACCTCGTGTCCGCCGCTCGCCCCCACGTTCCCGACACTCGAGGAAGTCACCGCCATGAGCCCTCTCACCCGTCGCACCCTCATCAAGAGCGCCACGGTCGCCACCGCGGCCCTCGCGGGCGGCTCCGCGCTGTCCGCAGGACAGGCATCCGCCGCCACGTTCGTCAAGGGCGCCGACATCAGCTGGCTGCCCCAGATGGAGGCAGGCGGTTACACCTTCCGCAACTCGTCCGGCACCCAGCAGGACCTGTTCACGATCCTCAAGGGCTACGGCCTCGGCGCGGTCCGGCTGCGTACCTTCGTCAACCCCTCCAACGACCCGGGCAACGGCCACTGCAGCATCGCCGAGACCGCGGCGCTCGCCAAACGCGCCAAGGCGGCCGGCATGCAGGTGATGATCGACTACCACTTCGGGGACACCTGGAACTCCGTCGGCACCCAGAAGCCGCCCGCCGCCTGGCAGAACATGTCCTACAGCCAAATGCTCGACGCGATGTACGACTACGTGTACCACACCATGAACGTGGTCAAAGCCAATGGCGTCTCGCCCGCCTGGGTCCAGATCGGCAACGAGATCAACTCCGGAATCTGTGGCACCACCGGCTCGCTGGCCCACCACCCCGACCAGATGACCGGGCTGCTCAACGCCGCCCACGACATGGTCAAAGAGGTCTTCTCCGGCGCCCAGGTCCTCATCCACCTGGCCCAGCCGCAGAACTACGACTCCATCACCGCCTTCCTCAACGCCTACCGCGACCACGGCGGTGCATGGGACGTCACCGCGTTCTCCTCCTACGGCAGCGCCGGTGTCGCCGCAGGCATCGTCGGCAACATGAACGCGGCCAGGAAGACGTACGGAAAGCCGGTCATGCAGGTCGAGTTCGGCGGCCGGTACGACCGGGCCGCCGCCACCGAGGCCGCCCTGCGGGCATACATCACCAACCTCAAGAGCATCGGCGCACTCGGCATCTTCTACTGGGAACCCGAGGTCTACACGCCCTTCAACACCTACAACATGGGCGCCTGGGACCCGTCCACCCGCAGGCCGACCTCCGCGATGGACGGATTCCTCAACGCCTGAAGTCCGGAGCGCCGCCCAGCCGTTTCAGCCCGTCGTCGTCCACGGCCGGAGCTTCTCGGGGTTGCGCACCGCCCAGATGTGTTTGATCCGGCCGCCTACGACGTCGAGCGCCAGCACCGCCACGGTGACACCGTCCTGCTGAGCCACCAGCCCGGGCTGACCGTTGACCGTACGCTCCAGCAAGGTCAGGCCGGGTGCCCGCGCAGCGAGCTCGACGACGGAGCGGGCGACCTGCTCGCCGCCCTCGACCGGAGGCACGGCGCTGACGAGGCCGCCACCGTCGCCGATCGCCGTGGCGCGGGGGTCGAGGAGGCCGATGAGAGCGTCGAGGTCCTTGGCTTCCCACGCCGCCTTGAAGTCCTTGACGAGGTCGGCGCGTTGGGCCACCGGCGTCGCGGGGCCCGCCGAGACGGGCACACGGCGGCGGGCCGACGAGGCCAGTTGGCGGCAGGCCACCGGCGTACGGCCGACGATCTCGGCCACTTCGGCGAAGGAGTACCGGAAGACATCGTGCAGGACGAATGCGACACGCTCGGCCGGTGTCATCAGTTCCAGCACGACGAGAAAAGCCATGGTGATCGACTCGTCGAGGGTGACTCGGTCCACCGGATCGGCGGTGGCACCGCCCGACCGACCACTGATCCACTCGGTGCGGTCGGGCAGCGGCTCCGGGATCCACTCGCCCACGTAGTTCTCCCGCCTGACCCGCGCCGAGCCGAGCAGGTCGAGGCAGATCCGACTGGCGACCGTCGTCAGCCACGCGCCGGGGGATTCGATGGCGTCCTGCCGCGGTCGGGACATGGCGTACCAGCGGGCATACGTCTCCTGCACGACATCCTCAGCGTCGGCCAGGGAGCCGAGGAGCCGGTACGCGACATTGATCAGCTGACGCCGCTCGCTCATGATCGTGCTCAGGCCCGGATCGAGCCGGCCGTCTCCCGGCTCCGGTGCGGTGCTCATCGTGTCGCCGACTCCCTCGGTCGCAGTTGCCGTCACCGGTCCGACGAGACACCGCACCGAACTGTGAGGCCGCGTTGACATCGGCGCCGACGCCGGTGAGGCTCGCGGCGAGATGACCGACGACCGTGGGCGCGGTGTCGGAGCCCTTGGTCCGACTTGGTCCGACGCACGCAGGATCCACCGGTGCCTGGCCGGGCCGGGGTTGTGGTGCCTGATGACGGCGGCGCCGGAGCCCGCCACGGGCAGAGAACGCTGTGCGCCTCCACGTTCGGACGGACCTCCCTGCCCGGTACCACCGCGCGAACCCGGTCGGGCGGAATGCAACGATACGCACCATGCCCCGCACCACACCACCGGACCCCGGCCCGTCCCGCTCCCCCGCGGACCCGCGCCGCCGCCTTCTGCTCGATCTGGGCGCCGCCCTGCTGGGCGGCGGTCTGCCCGTCCACGACGTGGAGGAGGAACTGCGCCGGCTGGGTCATGCGCTGGGAGCACCCGACGTGCGCGTCGCCGCCCTGACCACCGGGCTGTTCGTCGCCCTGGACGGAGACGAGGGAACGGCGTTCCAGCCGGTCGGGGCCGCGCTGCGGTTCGAGCAGACGGCCGAGGTCGTCGACGTGGTGCACGGGCTCCGCGCGGGTGAACTCGACGGTCACCAGGCGCTCGCCGACCTCGAGCGGATCCGCCGGGCGCCCGCCCGCTGGCCCGCCTGGGTCGCGGACCTCGGCGCCGTCCCGGTCGGCGTGGGGATCTGCCTCTACCTGCAACCGGTGGCGGCGAATGTCGTGGTCGCCGCGATCGGCTCGTTCCTCGTGGCGGGGCTCACCATGCTGGCGCGCCACCGGCCGCTGCTGCGGCCGCTGTTGCCGGTCACCGCCGGCTTCCTCGTCTCCGTGCTCGTGCTGCTGGCCGCTCAGGCGTCCCTGCTGGAGGGCCCGCTGCGCACGATCGTGGCCACCCTGGCGATCCTGCTGCCGGGCAGCCTCCTGGTCACCGGGCTGTCCGAGATCACGGCCGGTGCCGCCAGTGCCGGTACGGCCAGGCTGGTGTCCGGATCGGTGCAGCTCGCGCTCTTCCTGACCGGGGTGGCGGCCGGCGCCCTCGCCACCGGCGCGCCGGCCTCCGCGCTGGCCAACGTCCAGGTGCCGGCCTCGGGTTGGTGGGCGACCTGTCTGGGGCTGGCACTCGCCCTGGCCGGAGTGGTGATCAACGTGAACACGCCACCACCCGCCATCCCGTGGATCGTCGCCGTGATCGCGGTGACCGCCACCGTCCAGGTCACGGTGAGCTCCGCCGACGGTGCCGCGGTGGGCGGTCTGGCCGGCGCGGTCACCGCGGCGGCCGCTGCCACCGTCGCGCACTGGCTGCCCGGCGGACCGTCGTGGCAGGTGGCCTACCTGCCCGCGTTCTGGATCGTGGTGCCCGGCTCCTTCGGTCTGCTCAACACCGCGCAGATCCAGGTCGGCAACGGGGCGCACGCGGTGATCACTGCCGTGTCGGCGGTGTTCGGGGTCTCGATCGGCACCCTGATCGGCTCGGTGATCAGCCGGATCCCGCGGCCCGGCGCCGCCGTGCTCCGGCTGCGGTAGGCGGCGTTCTGCGCCCGAGACGTGCCGGCGGAGTGCCGGGTCCGAGGGACGGGGGTCCACGTACGCTCGCGCCATGTCCACCGTGCCCGCCGCCGCCCAGGTCCTCGCGATCCTGCGGTACCTCTCGCATCAAGTCGGCCCGGTCCCGGCGGCCGCCATCAGCCGTGACGTCGGACTGCCCCGGTCGACGACCTACCACCTGCTGGACACGCTGGTCCGGGAGGACTTCGTGGTGCACCTTCCGGAGGAACGCCGTTACGGGCTGGGCGTCAGCGCCTTCGAGCTTGCTTCGGGCTACAGCCGGCAGGCCCCGTTCGAGAGGCTGGCCAGGCTGCCGCTGGCGATGCTGGTCGACGGAACCGGGCACAACGCTCACCTGGCCGTGCTGCACGGGCGCGAGGTCCTCTACGTCATCGAGGAACGAGCACTGGGACGTGCGCCGCTCGTCAGCGACGTCGGGGTCCGGTTGCCGGCCCATCTCACCGCCAGCGGCCGGGCCGTCCTGGCACGGTTGTCCCGGGCGCAGGTGCGGGCGCTGTTCCCCGATCCCTCGGTGTTCGTCTCCCGCGACGAGCCGGGGCCGAGCTCGCTGTCGGCGCTCCACAACCTCCTCGTCGAGGTGCGCAGGCGCGGCTACGCGACGGAGGAGGGAGAGATCACCCGCGGCTTCTCCTCCGTCGCCGCCGCCGTCCTCGACCACAGCGCCCACCCGATCGCGGGCGTCGCGGTCACCTTCCCCGGCGCGGAGGTGGGGCCGGAACAGCGCGAGCGGATCGCCGGGCAGGTGGAACGGACCGCCCGCGAGCTGAGCCGTCGCATCGGCGGGGTGCTGGAGGCTCCGCGGAGTCCCGCGGAGGGGCCGGACCGGAGCGTATGAGCTCCGGGTCCGGCCCCTCGCGCACGAGCGGGTCGGGTCAGCTGAGCCGGCCGACCGCCGACTCGGCGGCGGCCAGGGCGTCGCCGTCGGCGACATAGCGCACGGTCGCCTCGATCTCGGGAGCGAGCCAGCGGTCGGGGCCGGGGCCCTCGACCGTCGCCCGCAGGCCGTCGCGCACGGCGGCGGTGCCCGGCGCAGGCGTCAGCGGGGCGCGCAGGTCGAGGGCGCGGGCGGCC
The DNA here is from genome assembly GCF_040682175.1 of Streptomyces sp. NPDC051320. Lineage (NCBI taxonomy): Bacteria > Bacillati > Actinomycetota > Actinomycetes > Kitasatosporales > Streptomycetaceae > Streptomyces > Streptomyces sp. NPDC051320. The sequence goes on along the minus strand of NZ_JBFBAL010000012.1, from coordinate 188,045 downwards.
GTGTACAGCTCGACGGCGAGGACCCGGGTGAGCCCGTCGATGGCGCGGCGCAGCTTGCGTGCGGCGGACCAGCCCATCGATACGTGGTCCTCCTGCATGGCGCTGGAGGGGATGGAGTCGACGGAGGCGGGCGCCGCCAGCCGCTTCAGCTCGGAGACGATGGCCGCCTGCGTGTACTGCGCGATCATGTGGCCGGAGTCGACGCCCGGGTCATCGGCGAGGAAGGGGTTGAGGCCGCGGTTGCGGGCCACGTCGAGGAAGCGGTCGGTGCGGCGCTCGGAGACGGAGGCCACGTCGGCGACGGATATGGCGAGGAAGTCGAGTACGCAGGCGACGGGCGCGCCGTGGAAGTTGCCGTTGGACTCCACCCGGCCGTCGAGGGTGACGACGGGGTTGTCGACCGCGCTGGCGAGCTCGCGGGCGGCTACCGTCTCGGCGTGCGCGAGGGTGTCGCGGGCCGCACCGTGCACCTGAGGGGAGCAGCGCAGCGAGTACGCGTCCTGGACGAGGGTGCAGTCCGGTCCACGGTGGCTGGCGACGATGTCCGAGTCGGCCAGCAGTGCACGCAGGTTGGCGGCGCTGTCGGCCTGCCCCGGGTGGGGGCGCAGCGCCTGCAGGTCGGCGGCGAACACCGCGTCGGTGCCGAGCTGGCCCTCGACGCTCATCGCGGCGGTGATGTCGGCGGTGCGGAGCAGCTGCCGCAGGTCGTGGGCGGCCAGGACGAGCATGCCGAGCATGCCGTCGGTGCCGTTGATGAGGGCGAGGCCCTCCTTCTCCTGGAGGACGACCGGGGTGAGGCCCGCCTCGGCGAGCGCCTCAGCGGACGGCTTGCGTACGCCCTGGGCATCGCGCACCTCGCCCTCGCCCATCACGGCGAGTGCGCAGTGGGCGAGGGGCGCCAGGTCACCGGAGCAGCCGAGGGAGCCGTATTCGTGGACCACGGGCGTGATCCCCGCGTTGAGCAGGGCGGCGTAGGCCTCGGCGGTCTCGGTCCGCACGCCCGTACGGCCGGTGGCGAGGGTGGACAGCCGCAGCAGCGCGAGCGCGCGGACGACCTCGCGTTCCACCTCCGGACCGGAGCCGGCCGCGTGCGACCGCACCAGGCTGCGCTGGAGCTGGGTGCGGAGTTCGCCCGGGATGTGGCGGGTGGCGAGGGCGCCGAAGCCGGTGGAGACGCCGTAGTGGGGCGCCACGTCGTCGGCGAGGCCCTCGATCACTTCGCGGCTGCGCGCGATCTCCTTGCGGGCTTCTGGGGAGAGTTCGACGCGGGCGTCGTGGCGGGCGACGGAGACGACTTCTTCGGCGGAGAGCGGGCCGATGCCAATAACAACAGTCATGCCTTCATGAAGCCGCACGTCGGCGGGCGGAGGCGATACACCTGGAGAGAGAAGTGTCTGGGATCCAAGACACCTGTCAATGTCTCGGATCCCGGACAGAAGTCGTTCGCTGCGTCTACCCCCGCTGGACCGGAACGGTCATGGTGGTGGGCGTCTCCCCCGGTTCCTGCGCTACGGGCGTCTCCGGATCACCCGGGCGCGGCGCGGCGACGCGTGGGGAGTCGGCCCAGCGACACCCCGCGGCTGTTTCACACCGCCGAAAAGCTCGCCGAGCTCAACCCGGACCTCGACGTCGACCACCGCACGGCGCTTGCCGGGGCCACGCCTGGTGCGTCGCATCGTGACCGCCACCGTGACCGGAGAGAGCCTCGCCGGAGAGCCCTGGCCGTAGATACTCAGCTCGCGTGCCCGGCAGGAGAACGGCTGCGACCGGAGCCGTGAGACGGCTACCGTGGGGGCGGATGAGCAGACCGGAAGGGCGGCAGCACGGGGATGACGTCGACAGGGGACTTCGAGTCCTTGGTGCAGCGGCACCGGCCGGAACTGCTGGCGCACTGCTACCGGATGCTCGGCTCGGTCCACGACGCCGAGGAACTCGTGCAGGAGACGTATCTGCGGGCATGGCGCGCGTGGGACCGTTACGACCCGGCGCGCGCTTCGCTGCGGACCTGGCTGTACCGGATCGCCACGAATGCGTGTCTGACCGCGCTGGACGGGCTCGCCCGCCGCCCCATGCCCTCGGGCCTGGTCACCGAGAGCGAACCGCTACGCCCGCTCGTCCACGGCGGGGAGGCAACCTGGCTGCAGCCGCTCCCGGACAGCCTGCTCGGCCCGGGCGACCCGGCCACCGCGGTGATCGACCGGGGCAGTCTGCGGCTGGCCTTCGTCGCAGCGCTGCAACTGCTGTCACCGAGAGAGCGGGCCGTCCTGATCCTGCGCGACGTGCTCGACTACCCGGCGGCGGCAGCAGCGGACATCCTGGAGACCTCCGTCGCGTCCGTGAACAGCTCGCTGCAGCGGGCTCGCGCCCGGATCCGGACCGCGGGTGTACCGCAGGAGCAGGTCACTGAACCTTCCGACGCAGAACAGCGGTCGTGGGTGGACCGGTACATGGCGGCCTTCGTCCGGGCGGACATCCCAGGGCTGCTGCACGTGGTGACCGAGGACGTCCTCATGGAGATGCCGCCCATGGTCAACTGGTTCACCGGCCGGGAGAACTACGCGGGGTTCATGGGCTGGGTGTTCGACAAGGCCGGCACCGACTGGCGGTTGCTGCCGGTGCGGGCCAACGGGCAGGCCGGCTTCGCCGCCTATCGGCGCGGGGACGGCGGCGTGTACGAGCTGCACACCCTGCAGGTGTTCACGGTCACGGGTGGCGGCATCAGCCGCGTCTCGGTCTTCCAGGACGCCGACGTGTACGCCGCCTTCACCTTGGCGCCGAAGCTCGACGGCTGATCCGCCCGCCGCCGGCACGGGTCCGCCCGACAGGGGCGGACGGACCCGGGGTCACCGACCAAGGATCAACCAGCGGCGTTGGCCGGGCTGTTGTGGTAGCCGGCGACCAGCCAGTCGCCGTCGCGCTTCTCCAAGACCCACGTCGCGTACGTGACCCGGTCGGCGGGCACCTCGGACTCGCCGGGGAAGAGAATGCCGGTCTCACTCACGACGATCGCGCCGTCACGGCCCAGGAACCGGGTCCCCAGCTGCCGGTTGGTCGTCGTGGTGCCCTTCAGGAAGGTGGCGAACCCGGCCGCCATGCTCTGCCGGATCTCCTCGCGGGAGAGGCGGTGGGAGCCGGGCAGGATCGCGGTGGCGTCCTGGGTGTAGTCGGCGACGAAGGCATCGGCGTCGCCGGCATCCCATGCCTTGTAGACGCCCTCGAGGACGGCGGTGATCGCGGCCATATCGCTCGCGCGGTTGTCGGACATCGTTCTCTCCTGTCACTGCACTCGGTCGGGCCCGAAGTGGCCCGTCAGTACATACCGGCGTGCCTTTCGGAACTCATCGCGCGAACCTCGAGATCTTTTCTTCGGAGGGAGTCCCCTCTGCGCCGTCGGCCCCGCGGACGCGTCTAAGCCGACCGGAGCCCTGGCCCGGACGATGCGGATTTCGGTCAGCCACATCTCCCGACGGGCCCGTCTGCCTCCGTCCCTCAGCAGCAGGACGGTGGCGAGGCCGGTGGCGGCTCTCCTGCGGAAACCGCGACGCTGCCCGGGGCGCCGGCCACTTCGGACCTACGCATTGCGATGCATGGACCCTCAGCGTCCGATCGGCCCGCATCACCACGTCAACGAAACGCAGAAATCCCAGGTGGACCCCCCGCCGACCCGCCCGGCCTCCACTCACCGCGGTCCCGTCACGGCCAGGGACACCAGCCGCGCACCGTGCGGGGCACCATCCGCGACCGCGAGGGCGACGTACCGGGCCTGCCCGGACAGCCGCAGCGAAGCGGTCGTGCTGCGGCCGGAGAGCGTCCCGGCGTGCTGGTACGTCAGCCCGTCGGTGCTCGTCTCGATCCGGGCGGCAGGCTTCCGGCCGCCGGTCCAGCGCGCGGTGACCGTGCCGAGCGGCACGGCCGCACCCAGATCGACGACCATCCGGCCGCCCGGCCCCGGCGTCCACGCGGTGTGCGGGTCGCCGTCCACCGCGGCGGCGGGGTCCGACATGCCGGCCGGCAACGGAGACGTCGGGAAGGTGACCCGCCCCAGCGCCAGGTCGTCCAGCGGAAAGGGCGCCCTACCCGGGAGCGTGACCGTGCGGGCGTGCCCCGAACGCAGTGTGACCCGGACCGCGCGACCGCCGGGCGCGGCGACCTCGACCCGGCAGGACGGGCCACGCAGCACGACGGTCGCAGCGTCGCGGACCTCGGCGCTCAGCCCCACCGGTAGCCGGCCGTCCAGGGCACGCAGAACCGCACGGGCCGGAGCCACCACCGCGGCGGCCGGGCCGAGCGCGGCCCGGAACGCCGTGCCCTGCGCCGTCACCGTCTGGCCGCCCGCGTACAGGGTGACGACGTGGGTGTCCTGCTCCACCCTGACCTCGGTGACCACCGCCGCGCCCGAGAGGTTGAACAGGCTCAGGTGGCCGCCGGCGGTGGAAGCCCGCACGGCCTCGTGGCCGGCCTCGGGCGCCGGGCGCGCCGCCGCGGCGCGAACCGCCGCCGGGGAGCCGTCGGGCACGCCCTCGACGAGCAGCGGCGCCGCCGGCCCGTCCGAGAGGATCACCGTGTCGCCGTACACGGCCAGGGGGTTGGTGCTGCCCCGGACGACGAACCCTGCCCGGCCGTCCACACTGATCCACCCGCCGGCGCTGCTGAGATCGGCCGGCGGGTAAGCGACCAGATCGGTCCAGGACGAACCGTCGGTGGAGCCCTGCACGGCGTACGCCTCGCCGGCCGCGGTCTCCCAGCTCAGCGAGACCCGGTCCACCGCGACGGGCGCGGCCAGGTCCACCTCCCACCAGCTGTCGGCGCGGGTGCGCTCGCCGACCGAGACCGCCCAGCGGGAGGCCGGGTCGCCGTCCACGACCAGCGCCGCGCCCTTCCCGGTGTCCGCGGAAGACGCGGACGCGGTGCCGCCCCGGGCCAGGTCGGCGCCCGCGGCGCCGTCGCGCACCTCGAACGCGTAGAGCGAGTAGCCGTACTTGGGGTGGCCGCGCCGGCCCAGCATGCGCAGGTACCGGTAAGTGCCACGGGGGAAGGTCAGGTTGTCGGTGCGCGGACCGGCCGTCGGGTGCCCGGCGTTGCCGCTGTCGGCGGCCGCGACGGTGGCCGAACCTTCCGCGGCGGTATAGGTGCGGCTGCCGTCGAGCCCGGCGACGCCCGGCATGGTCAGGTTGAAGATTTCGATCCGGCCCTCGCCGACCGCGGTGCCGGTCGTGGCGTAGACGACCTCGCCGCCGGGCAGCGTCGTGAAGCCCGCGTACCCGTTGTCCAGGGTGAGCAGCACCGCGCTGGCGTCGAGACCGTCCCGCAGCTCGGTGTACGTGGCGACGGCACGGCCGGCGACGTTGCCCGACGTAGCAGGCAGAAACATCGGGGTACTGCCGCTGAGCGAGAACAGCCAGTCGTCGTGCGCCGGTTGCCAGCAGAACTTTACGAAGCCCGGCTTGGTGACCGCGCCCGCCCACGCCCGTGGTGTCTGGTGGGCGACCAGTCCCGGCCCGGTGCCGAAGTCGGTGACACCGGCGGCTCGGCGGAAGAGCTCCTCCGCGGTGAGCGCGGTGACGTGTTCGCGCTGTGCCGCCCGCCACTCGTGCAGCAGGTAGCTGATGGCCAGTTCGGCACGCGCCTCGGGCTCGTACTTGGGCTCGCCGGAGAACTTGGTGATCCTGTCGGCCGGCGCGTACGCCTGGTAGGCCGGCAGGCGCTCGGCAAGGGCGGCCTCGGCGTAGGCGGCGGCCGGGTCGCCCAGCACCTGGGCGAGGAACGCGACGGGAATGACGTCGCGGCCGTAGAGGTGCTCGCGGTCGTTGACCATCGGCATCAGCGGCTCACCGGAGTCGCTCATCACCGCCAGCGTGGAGGCCCAGAGGCGGTCCGCGTTCGGCTGGGCGGTGAGCACCTCGGGCAGCGGCCGTGCGGCGGTCAGGAAATGGACCGAGTTGCGGCCGGACGTGCGCCACAGCTCGCACTGGTAGTGCGGGCCGAACGAGCCGTGGTTCTCCACGATGAAGGTGTCGTAGAGGTTCTGCGCGGTGTTGTCGCTGACCGGGACGCCGTCCACGACCGCCGCATTGGCCAGGTCCGCGGCCGGCAGACCGGTCTCGTTGCGGCTCCACGTCCCGTACCGGGAACTCCAGGACGCGTACCGTGAGTCGTCCGCGGCCCAGGCCAGCGCGGGCGCCAGCGACTGGGCGTAGACGCCCATCTCCTCGAGCTTGGTGTCGCCGACGTGGTTGCCGCGCAGCCCGTCTGGTGTCCAGCTCCCCGACAGCGGGTCGTTGCCCGAGCCCAGCGAGGTGGTGTAGGCGGCCTGTTCGCGCACGATGGTGTCGACGTGTGCACGCGTCGCGGCGTCCAACTGGTCCCACAGCAGGCGGGCGGCGAGCACGAAGTAGAGCTGGAACGTGGTGTCGAAGAACAGCGTCTTGCCCCACTCGCTACCGCCGGTCAGGCGGTTGGAGGCGGCGAAATGGGTGATGGTGGCCAGGGTGCGGGAGCGCAGCGTGTCCTCGTCGATCCCGGTGATGTCGGCGTCGTAGCCGCCCCGGGTCAGCAGCAGGGCGTGCCCGAGCACGACGGCGAAGCCGAAGTCGGTGGCCCTGTAGTGCCCGGCGGCCGCGTCCCACTGCGTTTCGGTCCACCGGGTGTGGCGCAGCAGGACCTGGTGGTAGGCGGCGGCGACGGGGTCCGGCGGGGTGCTGGACGGAACGATGTCCCGGGGCGCCTCGCCCGCCCGTTCCTCGGCCCGGGCGGGCGAGGCGGTTGCGAGCGTCGTCGGCACAGCGACCAAGGCCGCCGCCATTCCGGCGAATTGGGTGAATCGACGGCGGCTCAGCGGGGGTGTGCTGTCCTGCACGGGTGGCTCCAACCTCGGGGGCCGGGGGTCGACACCCACTCGACAACGTTGTCAGACGTCGGTCATTGTTTGCACCGCTCCTCGCCGCCGTCAACCCCTTGCGGGCACCTGCCCGACCCGTTCACGCCCTCCGCGGAGGCCGCGCGGTCATCGGGCAGCGCAGTCGGACCGGCCGCCCTGCCGGGCGGGGAGTCATCCCGTGAGGAGAGAAGTCGAGTGCGGGGCATGCATGCCTCCCTGGAGGTGAGGGATGCGCTCCAGAAGGCCCGTCCAGGGTGGCCGGTGCGGACCTCTTCGGCCGGCTGTTCCCGAGACCGTCCGTCAGGCCCGTTGCTGACCAACTAAAACCCCTGGCCGTCGACCAACCAGTGGTGACAGGATCCGCCGCATGACCTATGGAATCGAGTCTCACCCCACCCGATGAGCGCCCAGGCAGGCGGTGAAGTCCCCGCCCCTTGGCCCTCCCTGTACGCATACGCGCTGCGCCTGTACCAGTCGAAGCCCGACGGTCGACTGCCTCACGGTGGCTACCCCTCGCCTGACCCGCCACACCTACGTGCACCCCTAGGTTGGCGCGAGGGCCAAGCAGGTGTGCGGAATGCTGTCGCGCCTCTGCTGTCCAGTCCGGACACGGTCCGTGCTGCCGATGAGATCCACCGCAGGCTGCACACGCTGGGTGTTCGGGATCGTCATATCCAGGCCGCGATGGCCGATCTGCCCCTGGAAGAGACAGTGGCGGCCCGTGCTCTCGGCCGCCGTCTGACACGTACCGGCACCAGCACACTGACCGTGAACGTCGGCATCGCTCTCCTGGCTCGTCTCGGCGAACCGGAGGACGTGCCTTACCTCAAGATCCTCGGCCTGCTGAGGGTTCTCGCCCGTCCCGTCGTCGGCGCGCTCACCACCCTCGACTGCCCGACAGCAGCCCTGGTCTGGCTGGCCAACCACGCCGAGAGCCGTGCCCTGCGCCACCTGATCGTCGCGATCGCCGCGCGCGATGACCACGAGGCCCGCAGATGGCTGATCAACACCCCTTTCGACTCAGGTGCTGTCGGACCTTCAACCGCCCGCAGAATCGCCGAGGCCGTCGAACTCGCCGACGTTCTCCGCCAGGAGCAGTTCGAAGCCCGGGTAGTGGCCCAGGCCGGGCGTCTCCTCTCCCGTATGACGGGGCTGCGCGACTACCAGCCCGAGATTCTCAGCTACCGGCAAGCCACCACCACTTACGACGCGTTCGTCGCACGCGCCTCCCAACTGCCCCCGACGCTGGACCACTACGCCCTTCTGCTGTCCGTCGCCCTGGACCTGCACAGTGGCCCCAGCGTGCTTCTCGACTGGCAGCCAAGACAGCGAGAAGCCCTTCTGCGCACCCTGGAAGCCGTCCTGAGCACGCGGTCCTGGGCAGCCGTCGCCGAGAGCGAGCCCGAGGAGCCCGCCGAAAGTCGCCGGGTCCATTGGATACGTCGCGCGGCACGGCAGCCCTTCCACCGCGCGACGGCCTCCCGGTTCCGGGTGGAGACCACCGTCCGAGACCCGGCAGGCCCGGACACGGTCGAGGCACGGCTGCTGATCGACGGCCGGCCCCTGGTACCCGAAGCATTCGGCAAGGGGCCGGCCAACTCCCCCGAGTACCTTCTCGACAGCGGCCGCCTGCGGGCCACAGCCGAACCCCGTGAGGTGCAGCTCGCCGAGGCTTACTGCACCGAAGGTTGCTGCGGCGCGCTCTACGTGACCATCTGCAGGGAAGGCGACCAGGTCGTGTGGCGTGACTGGCGTCGCCCGCCGACGCGGCAACCCCAGGCGCCCCTCGCCGAGTACCGCTTCGATGCAGCCGACTACGACACGGAGATCGAGCGTGCCGAGAACGACCGGTCCTGGGCCTGGCCGGCTCGGAATACCGCCCGCTTGATAACCGCGGAGCTACGCGACCAACCGGATCTCCTCACCCGATGGGACAGCCGGGTCGGCTGGATCGGCACCGACTTCCACGATCAGGACTCGGCCGTGGTCTCCTTCACCTACTGGCCGGGCCTTGCCGCCGGGCAGCGGGACAAGGACGGCCCCTGGTTGCAGTTCATCTGGAGTCTTCCCGACGACGGCACACCTCCCGAGCATCAGGCCGCTGCGGCGTTGCGGCAACTGGCCGAGCAGGACCCGAAAACCTACGCGCAGGTCAGGGGAGGCAGCCGCTCGCACGCCGAGGCACTCGGCTTCCCCTGGCCTGAACCAGCAGACCCGGGAGGGAGTGCCTGACCGAACGCAGAGCCGGAACGCGGTCCGCATCAAAAAAGCAAAAGCCCCAGGTCACGGCGAGTGAGTCCTGAGGCTTCGGCAGAGCCGCCTTCGGGATTCGAACCCGAGACCTACGCATTACGAGACCGCGAGCGATCATGCCGGGTGGTGACTTGTTGTGCTGTCTCATGACGTTCTTACTGGTCAGAGCATGCGCAGCCACTTGGCCTGTGCCACCCCGTACCGCACCGTCCAAAGGCGTCTGTCCACCGGCCGTCCACCGGTGACCGGCCGGGATCAGCACGCTTCTGCCGAACTTCCACACACCGGTGTCGACGACCAAGTGCTGCATGCCGGGCTGGTCCTGCTGACGGTCTACGTGGCCGATGCCCCCGTCCGCGGCCTCCACGGTGAAGCCCACCAGCGACTGGCCATCCATGTGACCGCTGTCCTGCGCGTACATCCACATACTGCTCACCGACCCAGCCCTTCATCCCGGCCGACCGCGGACGGTGGCCTGGTCTCCTACGACGGTCTCTTCCTTCCCTGCAACGTGCCGAGCAATCAGCCATTCGATGCGGCGGTCGGCGTGTGAGCAAGCCAAGTCGGTTGCCGCTGGAGCGGGTTGAGTGGTGGCTTCCGTGACCGCCAAGGCCCTGTGGCGGAGGCGGCCGTTGCGCGAAGGGCGGGCCAGGGCAGGCCGGCGGAGTACGGCAGCAGTATCCGGAGAGGTGGAGGAATCGTTCTGGCATATGTGACGAATGATCATGGGGCCGAATCGAACCGCAGCGCACCGGCCGGCAGGGGCAAGCGCAGAGCGGGCCCTCGTCTTCCGGAGCAAGCGCGCGGCAAACATTCCTGCAGCCCGGCTCACGCTCGAGAGCAGGCCTCTGACGAAGCGATGAACGGGAGTACACCTCTGTACAGTCGGCTCGCCGAAGAATGGTCATCCGAAGGAGCCGCCGTCCCCTGCCGTCCTGACCCGTTGTGGCAGCGTCTGGTGTCCTTCGAACACTTCAGGCGTGAGACGGAAGGCACGTTGCGCCGACTCCGCCTGGAAGCAGAAGCCCCTTGGGATGCCCAGCGGGGTCGGTTCGACTGAAGGCTCCCGAGGTGGTCCGCGCCGCACCGGTGTCTCAGGGCTGGCTAGGCACCTCGCCACCTCCGCTTCCGGTCCCATGAGCTCCACTCCCGCCAGGCCGGAAAGTCGGTCACGACCGTGCTCCGCCCCCTCCCTTGGATCAAGGCCGACACCCGCTGGTGCCCCCGCCCAGGGTGTCGGCAGACGCACCGCAGCGGCTGCGCATCCTTGAGGTCGGCTCGCGACGCATCGCCAGAACACGACACCCGCGGCGAGAGCAGACCATCGCGTCCGCGGATCAGCCTGCGCGACGGTCGAACCGAGTTCATCAACGCCGGCCGCCCCTGGCCCCTGCGCCTGCGCGGTGGAAAGGTCGAGGAGATCACACCGGCCGTCGACATGCCCTTCGGCTTCATAGCACCCCACACCTACACGGTCCAGGAGCTGGACCTGCAGGCCGGCGACCGGCTGGTCATGCTCACCGACGGAATGCTGGAGCGCAGCGCTGCGGCTCTCGATCTGCCGGCCCTCATCGAGAGCACCCAGGACCTGCACCCGCGGGAGGCCGCCCGGGTCCTGATCGAGTACGTCGTCCACGCCCATGACGGGCGGCTGGACGACGACGCCACCGTGATGTGTCTGGACTGGTACGGCACCATGTCCACCCGCCGCGACGCGGACCACGGCGCCGACGTCTCCGAAGCTTCCCCGACGGCAGGACAGCACACCTCTCCCTCACCGGCCGCAGGACCTCGAAGCTGAAGGTGCCCGGCCTCATGCCCGTAACGGACCATGCGCCGAGCGCGAGGATCGACTCGATGCAGAGGTGAGCCGACTCGTCTCCTTCTCGGAGCAGGCGTCCGCAGGCAGGAGGAGCGTTGGCTCCGGTGCCGCTGACAGGCGGTTCAGCGCCTCCGGCAACAGGGCCTCAGTGCTGTCCTGCTCGCAGCGGCAGCGCGGGAGAGCCTGCCAATGTTCGACGAATATAATCGGCCCTATGTCGAAGCCTGACGCGCTGCTTGTTGACGTTGCCGCCCTGGTGGAATCCGGGCGCAGCAATCAGATGGCCCTGACCGTGGTCGCAGGTGGAGCTGTCATCACGGGCCGACTGGCACCCGAGGCCGTCTGGAGGCAGCGGGTGTCGGAGGTCCTTGCGGACTCGGCCCGCCTAAGCGACTTCTCCGCCATGTTCACCACCGCTGCACCCGAGGAAGGGCCGCCCACGCACCTGCACTTCCACGTGGCGCGGATTCTGCAGGGCACGGTGGGGATCCCGGAGACGGGCGGGATGTACCGGGTCGCGATCGAGGACGTCAGCGCCTGGACGATGGGCGACTTCAGCTACTCCGACCACTGAGACGCTGTCGGGCCGGACTGCTCCAGCACACGGTGAGGGGCCGCCCGGATGCTCCGGACGGCCCCTCACCACTGCTTGCCGGCGGCTCACGCCTGCCCGTCGCTCAAGCGGCCACAGGGGCGCCGAGCATCGCGGATGCCTGCTGCAAAGGATTGAGAACGCGAGTGGGTGCGGGGGCCGGGGCCAGGTCGCGGCAGGTGAAGCCGAGCTGGGTCATGGCCCGCAGTACTTCTCCTGCGCTGAAGTCGCGGCGGTCCTGGCGTGTGATGACCTGTCCGACCTGTTTGACGGGGTAGGTCCGTCGGCCGATGATCACGGACTCGCCGGGAGCGTGCTCGGGCTTGATGCCCTTCATCGATTCCAGGACGCCGCTCCTGGTGAGGTCGAACGGGAAGCGGGCGATGACACAGCGCATGATGCCTCACAGGGAGAGGAACGAAGAGGGAGTGGTTCTGCCGCGGATGGGACGGCTCAGCGGGCGAGGGCGAGGACGCCCAGGGCGCTGCCGTGTTCGTCGACCACGGGCAGGGCATCGACGTCGCTGTAGCGCATCATGTGCCGGCTTCGGCCATGGTGGTCACGGGCGAGGTGAACGGCCCTCGGTCCCCGAGGATGTCCCGCAGCCGGACCCTGTCCGAGTACGCGGAACCGTCACGAGCTGCTGCAAGCTGGGTTTGGGTGACCAGCCCGGTACACCGGCCGCTGTCGTCGCAGACAAGCAGATGCCCGGTGCGGGCACTGGCCATGACGGACAGGGCCACCTCGACGGTCATGTCATCACAGACCTGCGGCCCGGCGGTGTCCATGGCATCGGCGACCGTCCTGCCTACGGCAGTGGCATTCGTCGTGCGGGGCTGCATCTGGACGAACGTCAAAAGGTGCCTCCTGCAGTGGTGGGTGAGTTTCCGGATCACGGAGTTCTCAGGCTGCGGCGTCGAAGGAGGACTGATGTGCGGTCACGCGCCGGGCCGCGGAGGCGGGGCTGCGCCGGCCGCGAGAGGATGCGCTGCGGCTGCGCTCACGCCGCGCGACTACCGGCGCGGTGATCGTCACAGGAATGCCGGAGGGGGCCTGGGCGCCGGTGATGCGGCCGAGTGCCTCTTCGCCGGAGCGGATCTGGGTGGTCTGGGGCACGATGCCGGCGGCGGTCATGAGGCGGGTCATGTCGCGGCGCTGGTTGGGAGTGACCAGCGTGACGACGCTGCCGGACTCCCCTGCCCTCGCGGTTCGGCCGCCGCGGTGGAGGTAGTCCTTGTGGTCGGTCGGCGGGTCGACGTTGACAACGAGGTCGAGGTTGTCGACGTGGATGCCGCGCGCGGCGACGTTCGTGGCCACGAGCACGGTGACGTGCCCGGTCTTGAACTGGGTGAGGGTCCGGGTGCGCTGCGACTGCGCCTTCCCGCCGTGCAGCGCCGCGGCCCTCACACCGCTGGCCAGCAGGTGGTCGGTGAGCTTGTCCACAGCCCGCTTGGTGTCCAGGAACATGATGACCCGGCCGTCGCGCGCAGCGATCTCGGTGGTCGTACGGTTCTTGTCCGCGCCGTGCACGTGGAGCACGTGGTGCTCCATCGTGGTGACCGCACCGGCGGAGGGGTCGACGGAGTGGACGACCGGGTCGCTGAGGTAGCGGCGGACCAAGCGGTCGACGTTACGGTCCAGGGTGGCGGAGAACAGCATCCGCTGGCCCTCGGGGCGGACTTGGTCCAGAAGCTCGGTGACCTGGGGCATGAAGCCCATGTCGGCCATCTGGTCGGCCTCGTCCAGCACGGTGATCGCGACCTGGTCAAGTCGGCAGTCACCACGGTCGATGAGGTCCTTGAGCCGGCCCGGCGTCGCCACGACGACCTCGGCACCACCGCGCAACGCCTGGGCCTGCCTCCCGATCGACATCCCACCGACGACGGTGGCCATGCGCAGCCTCACCGAGCGGGCGTAGGGAGCCAGGGCGTCGGTCACCTGCTGGGCCAGCTCACGCGTCGGCACGAGGACCAGGGCCAGCGGCTGACGGGGCTCGGCACGCTGACCGGCGGTGCGGGCCAGCAGGGCCAGTCCGAAGGCGAGGGTCTTGCCGGAGCCGGTGCGCCCTCGCCCCAGGGCGTCGCGGCCCGCCAGGGTGTTGGGCAGGGTCGCCCCCTGGATCGGGAACGGAACGCTCACCCCCTGCGCGGTCAGCGCCGCCAGCAGCTGTGCCGGCATGTCGAGGTCGGCGAACGCCTCGACGGCGGGCAGCGCGGGAGTGACCGTGACCGGCAGGGCGAACTCGCCCTGTACCGCGGCGGGCCGCCGCCCATGGCCACCCGAGCGGCCCGAACCGCCGGAACGGGCCGGGGCAGCGGAACGGGTCGGGGCGGTCGAGTTGAAGCGGCTACCGCCCCGGCCGGAGTCGGCGGTACGGCTGCGGGCACGGGAAGAGCGGTTGTTCGTACGTGTGGGGTTCATTCAGAACCTTCCTTGATACGGCACGTATCAAGGAATTCCCGCAGCGGAAGAACAGCGCGGGGAATCACAAGAACGGGCCGAGCAGAATAGGGAATCAAATAAGGCCTGCGAATGATCCCGGATGGGGAGGCAGGCCATGGAACGGGCGACGCCACAGGGGCGAGGAATCCAGTTCCACCGGTAGGTGGGACTCGGAAGGAGTGGGCAGCGAGAAAACTCTGCGGGCGAGGATTTCACCGCAGGTGGCACCACTCCGGGAGAATGCCCGGAGCTGGGGCCCACACCCCGAAGGATGCGGGCCCCAGCTACGAAGTGCGCGTCAGCGTCAGGCGGGAACGATGTTCTCGGCCGTCGGGCCCTTCTGGCCCGGTGCGATGTCGAAGGTGACCTTCTGGCCTTCGAGCAGCTCGCGGAAGCCCTGGGCCGCTATGTTCGAGAAGTGGGCGAACACGTCAGCGCCGCCACCGTCCTGCTCGATGAAGCCGAAACCCTTGGCTGCGTTGAACCACTTCACAGTGCCTGACGCCATGTCATATCTCCTTCGGGGCAGGTACGTCGGGATCCGTCATGCACGGATTCCGCGTCGCCGCGATGATGCCCCGCCCGGAGAGAACCGGAAATACAATGAAGCTTCCACTGGTTGGAAATACCCACGCAGAAGCTTGAAGTTTTGGGAACCACAACTGCAACCGAGATCGACAGTAGCATGCCGTAATGGTCCGCGTACGGTGAAAAATTTCAGTCTCTTTGCTGCGGTAAAAACACTCCCAGCGCGGCGCATTGAACTCTCACGCCGCGGCCATAGATATCGGCCCGCCCCGAGCACAGCGTTGCCGGAAGGGTCCTCACCCTTCACAGTGCGGGGATGCCGACCGCTTCCCGGCGGCGACAGGCTGGAGTTCACGGTAGCCCGAAGGGCACGAACGGGGCGGTACGCCTCCGGGAAGCTGCCTCTGACGCCGCGACCAAAGCTCTTCACTGGGTCGAAGCTGCCTGCAGACGCCGCCCCAACCAGCCGATGGACATCTTGCGCGAAGAAGCAGCGCCACGACAGAGCACCCACACCGAAGACGAGAGCAGCCTTTCGAGCATGACGACCGCAAGGGAGACGACCCTTGAGCACACTTCCGGCAGGTGAGTCCGACACCTGCCGGTCTTCCACCGGGCGCGCGGCGCTTCAGGCCGAGGTCGGCATGCCGGGCGGCTTGGTGTCTCGGTGGTGTTCGGCGTTGATGCGCTGGGCTTCCTCGAGTTGGTCCTCAAGGATGACGATGCGGCAGGCGGCCTCGATCGGGGTACCGCCGTCGACGAGCTCGCGGGCGCGGGCGGCAATGCGGAGCTGGTAACGGGAGTAGCGGCGATGGCCGCCCGCGGAGCGCAGTGGGGTGATGAGGCGGGCTTCGCCGATGGCGCGGAGGAACCCTTGTGTGGTGTTGAGCATCTCGGCTGCCCGGCCCATGGTGTAGGCGGGGTAGTCGTCGTCGTCGAGGCGGCCGAACGAGTCGTCTGCTGTCATCTGTACCTTCCTGTGGAACACGCGTCGGAGGGGCCCGGGTGCCATGTGGCACCCGGGCCCCGAAGGAACTGCTACACCATCAGCCGGCCTTGATCGGCTACGCCGGCTCTGCGTTTCCGCATACCTGCCGGAAAGAGATCCGGGGGTTGCGGGGATCGCGGTTGCTTGACCGGAGACCACCTCACTCACGATGTCCTGCGGTACCCGGGCCCAACACTTCCGCCCGGGCGATCCTGATGGCGCTCAACTCCTCCGTTCTTTCCCTCTGGACAAACCACTTCCGTACTCCTGGTGGCCTCTCACAGCGCCACTCCGGCAGCCAGCCCCGTCGCCCGTCCTGCATCTGCTCTGGCTTAGAACCCCACTGCCGAACTTCCCGGTACGCGCGCCGCAGCCTGACGCCATTTACCGAGGGACCACTGGTACTGCGGACTGCACTTGCTTCCCGCGGTTGTGCTCACGGCAGCCCCTGAAAACTGCGGGCCACCCGGTCCGGTCGTCAGCCCCGTCGCCATCCTGCAAGAACCCTGGCTTCGGAACTCCACCACCGCACCGACCTGCACACTGCAACTGCTGAGTACTGCTGCCCGGTAGTTCATCTCTACCAGGCCCTGCCGTCCTTCTTGCTTACGAGAGAAACCATAACCACCCCGCACCTCAATGTCTACCTCGGCCAGCACAGATTTTCAGGCGCTAGCGAGAAAGACCCTCTGCCTGAGCCACCGGCGGAGCGCAGATGGGCCATCCCAGCCAAGACCCTTGCACCCGACCAGGGCCGTTACCCGCAGCTGGGCACATCCGGTCGGAGCGCGGCCGGACAGGACACAGGCCCCGTTCAGACAGGATTCCAGCACGGCCGACGGAGACCAGGGTGGCCTGGTGGACACGATGAGCGTCGACGTCTCACCTGCCCGCTCGGCGACGGCACCTGCCCTTTGGGCCAGCTCACCTATCCGCCTGCCCGGACAACATCACGGTGGCCGTCCACGACAACGGCGGATCGCCCCTCATGAGCGGCGGCTGTTCAGTAAGCGGCCAAGAGGATGGCGATGTAGTGCACGGTGAACGCTGCCACGGTGAGCGCGTGGAACACCTCATGGAACCCGAACCACCGAGGTGAGGGGTCGGGGCGCTGGAGTGCGTAGACCATTGCGCCCGCGCTGTAGAGAAGACCGCCGACCACGATCAGGGTGAGTACGGCCGCTCCTCCGGTGTGCAGGAAGTCGGCCAGGTACCACACCGGCGCCCACCCCAGAGCCAGGTAGCACGGGGTGTACAGCCAGCGCGGCGCTCCGACCCACAGGACCCGGAACGCGATGCCGGCCAACGCGCCCGCCCAGACGGTCCACAGCAGCACAGACCTGTCGTTGGGCGGCAGAAGCAGCACGGCCAGGGGGGTGCAGGTACCGGCGATGATCAGGAAAATGTTGGCGTGGTCGAGGCGTCGCAGGAGAGCCTCTGCCAGTGGCCCCCAGGTACCGCGGTGGTAGATGGCGCTTGTCCCGAACAGCAACCAGGCAGTTACCGCGTAGACGGTGCAGGCCCAGGCCGCCTGCGGCGTGCGAGCCAGCCAGATGAGCGCGATGCCCGCGATCAACGAGGCGGGGACCATCCCGCTCATGCTAGAAAAGCCAACGCGAAAGCCCTCAAGAGGTCCGGGAGAAAGAACTCGCCGCCGATGCGGAACCGACGCCGCCAGACGAACCCCCGCGCCCCCGACGTCGGTTCGGCCTGCCGGAGCCGAGTAGACCGACCGGCCGTGGGGAACGATCAGGCTTCCGGACCGGCATCTCCGCTCGCCCACCCGCAAGGATCGCCCATGCTCCCTGAAGTTCGCCCCCATCTGTCCACCCATCTGACCGATCAGCTGGAACATCAGCTGGGCCCCTCTTCGGGAACCAGCCAGCTCGACGTGGAGCGCCTCGCAGGCATCGCAGTCGTTGCAGCAGCCCACTCCGGTGGCTACGCGGCAATCGGCCATCTCCTCGGACTGCTGGCCGCGCTCCCCGCCCCCACCGAGGCAGGAGAACGCTTCTGGTCGGACCTGTGGAGGTCTTCAGGCACTGCCTACCTACTGCCCGCCACTATCAAGGCCGGCGTACTCGAATCACTGACCGGCGAAGGAACCACCCTGGCCCGACAGATTCTGTCTGCCGTCGACGAGATGACCCCGCCCCAACGCCTCGCAGCCGGAGAGGTTATCGGCCAAGCCCTCATCGAGTCCGACCACCTCCCCGACCTCAAGACACAAGTCATCGGCGAACTATGGATCCGCGATCTCGAACTCACCGCCTGGCATGTCCTGCACGCCGACCGCAGGTCGGACGATCCTGTAGGGCGGAAAGCCTTCCTCAAAGCTTGGTCGAGCGTCTGAGAGCAGGCTCTCGAGGTGGGCTCGGCAACGGCGCGTCCGCGTCGGACGACAGCCGCTCGCTCGGGCTCGCTCAGCTGGGTCGTAAGTGACGTGCCGCAACCCTGCGGCACACCACAGGGCGCTTCCCCCCTCAAAGCACTTGGCCCAGCGCACAAGCGGTGGCCGCACTCCCCGCACACAGCGAGGGACATGACGGCCGACGGCGACCAGCAGGCTGGTGGAACAGCGACAGGCAGCTGCTGCTAAGAGGTTTCTTCCCTATGTCGGACCAGCACAGAGAGCCCTCCGGCCGAACCGCCCCTCCGCAGGCATCGGAAACCATCCCCTTCCCACGGAAGGCGCAGGCTTCCCTGACGCAGCGTCAAGCACGCTTGTCCACCGGCTGTCCACCGGAGTAAGTGACCGCTAGGTCACCGAAGGGCTCAGCTGACCAAAACTGCAGGTCAGAGCCTTGCCGGAACTCACAGACGACAGCGAAACGAACCTGCGACCTACGCATTGAGGCGAACAGGCCATAAGTGACGGATATACCGCGATGTCACGCTCACCAAAAGAGAAAACCCCAGGTCACGGGCTATGTGACCTGGGGTTTTTCTGAGCCGCCTTCGGGATTCGAACCCGAGACCTACGCATTACGAGTGCGTTGCTCTGGCCAACTGAGCTAAGGCGGCATGCCGTGCGGACCATGGTGCGGTCAACGGCGACGCCAAGTCTACACAGTTTTCCAGGGTGCTCCTGACGCCCCTCCTCCGAGGGCTTCCGGGCAGGTCAGAGGCGTGCAGGGCGGGTCAGGAGCACGTCTTGCCGTCTTTGGGCGGGGTGCCGTCGAGCAGGTAGGTGTTGATGGCCGTGTCGATGCAGTCGCTGCCCCGCCCGTACGCCGTATGGCCGTCGCCGTCGTAGGTGAGGAGGGTGCCGGAGTCGAGCTGGGCGGCGAGGGACTTGGCCCACTTGTACGGGGTCGCGGGGTCGCGGATGGTGCCGACGACCACGATCGGGGCCGCGCCCTTCGCCACGATGCGGTGTGCGGTGCCGGTGGCGTGGGTGGGCCAGTAGGCACAGTTCAGGGAGGCCCAGGCGAAGCCTTCGCCGAAGACCGGGGACGCCTTCTCGAAGGAGGGCAGCGCCGCGGTGACGGCGGCGGGGCTGGAGAAGGCCGGGGGGAGGTCGAGACAGTTGACCGCGGCGTTGGCGGCCATCAGGTTGGCGTAGCTGCCGTTGCTCTCGCGCTCGTAGTACGAGTCCGACAGGGCGAGCAGACCGGCACCGTTGCCGGCCATGGCGTGCGAGAGGGCGGTGCGCAGCTCGGGCCAGGAGGCTTCGTCGTACATCGCCGAGATCACCCCGGTGGTGCCCAGCGACTCGGTCAGCTTCCGGCTCTGGCCGGTGGACACCGGATGGGCGTCGAGCCGGGAGAAGAAGGCCTCCAGGCGATGGGAGGCGTCAGCGGCGGATTTCGTACCGAGCGGGCAGTCCTGGTGGGTGACGCAGTCAGTGGCGAAGGACTTGAAGGCGGTCTCGAAACCGGCGGTCTGGTCACGGTTCATGGCCAGCGAGGACAACGAGGGGTCCATCGCTCCGTCGAGCACCATGCGACCCACCCGCGCCGGGAAGAGTCCGGCGTAGGTAGCGCCGAGGAAGGTGCCGTAGGAGGCGCCGACGTAGTTCAGCTTCTTGTCCCCGAGGATCGCGCGCAGGACGTCCATGTCACGGGCCGCCTCGACCGTGGAGACATGCGGGAGAATCTTGGCGGAGTGATTCTCGCAGCCCTGGGCGAAGTTCCTGAAGGCGGTGGTGAGCTTCTTGGTCTCGCTGTTGTCGTCCGGCGTCTCGTCGACCTGGGTGTAGGCGTCCATCTGTTTGCCCGTCAGGCACTCGACGGGGTCGCTGTGGGCGACGCCGCGCGGGTCGACGGCCACCATGTCGTAGCGCGCGCGGACCGATGCCGGGTAGCCGATCGCCGCGTACCCCTGGAGGTACTGGATCGCGGAGCCGCCTGGGCCGCCGGGGTTGACCAGGAGCGAACCGATCCGTTTGCCGGGGCCGGTGGCCTTCTTGCGGGAGACAGCGAGCTTGATGTCGCCGTCCGTGGACTTCTTGTAGTCGAGCGGCACCTTCATCGTGGAGCACTCGAAGCCGGTGGCGCCGCAGGCGTGCCACTTCAGCTTCTGGCCGTAGTACGAGGCCAGATCCGGGGACGGCGCGGCGTTCGGGGCCTGCGCCTGGGTGGCGGACGCGGAGGCGCTGGACGCCGACTTGCCCGACGAGCAGCCCGAAACGAGCAGGCCGCCCAGGGCCAACGCGAGGGTGGAGGTGGAGAGCAGACGCCTGATGTCCATCCTCGGAGCGTAGTCGGGCCCGGAGGGAAGGTCTTCCTCAGCGCTCGTACGAGTGACTCGGACCGGGCCGACGACCGAGGTCAGCCCGCCCGCAGCGACACTGCCATGGCCTCGACCGCGAGCAGCGGAGCCACATTGCGGTCCAGCGCCTCACGGCAGGCACTGATCGCCTCGATACGGCGCAGGGTCCGCTCCGGACTGGAATTCAGGGCCACCCGGTCGAGCGTGTCCCGTACGTCCTCGTTGGCTATGGCCACCCTGGACCGCAGTTGGAGGGCCAGCACATCGCGGTAGAAGCCGGTCAGGTCGGTCAGCGCGAGATCCAGGCTGTCGCGCTGGGTACGGGTCGAACGGCGCTTCTGACGATCGGCCAGCTCCTTCATCGCGCCGGCTGTGCCCCGCGGCATCCGGCCTCCCGCCGAAGCGCCGAGCGCCGCCTTGAGGTCCTCGGTCTCCTTGGTGTCGGAGCCCTCCGCCACCTCTTTGGCGTCCGCGGTCGCCGCGTCGACCAGGTCCTGCGCCGACTTGAGGCAGCCACCGATGTCGTCGATCCGCAGCGGCATTTTCAGCACAGCGGCGCGCCGGGCGCGCGCGCGCTCGTCGGTGGCCAGACGACGGGCGCGGCCGATGTGGCCCTGGGTGGCCCGGGCCGCCGACATCGCAGCCCCGGGATCAATGCCGTCGCGCCTGACCAGCAGGTCGGCGACGGCGTCGACGGGCGGCGTGCGCAGGGTGAGGCTGCGGCAGCGGGAGCGGATGGTGGGCAGTACGTCCTCGAGGGAAGGCGCGCAGAGCAGCCACACCGTGCGGGGCGCCGGCTCCTCCACTGCCTTCAGCAGGACGTTTCCCGCACCTTCGGTGAGCCGGTCGGCATCTTCCATGACGATGATCTGCCAGCGGCCGACCGCCGGGGAGAGCTGGGCGCGCCGGACGAGCTCCCGGGTCTCCTTCACGCCGAGGGAGAGCCCCTCCGTCCGGACGACCTCGACGTCGGCATGCGTACCGACCAGGGCGGTGTGGCAGCCCTCGCAGAATCCGCAGCCCGCCACGCCCCCCAGCGCGCGGTCCGGGCTGACGCACTGCAGGGCTGCGGCGAAGGCACGGGCCGCGGTGGAGCGACCCGAGCCCGGCGGGCCGGTGAACAGCCAGGCGTGCGTCATCGTCGACTTCGACATGCCGTCGGTGGAGGCGTGCGCGGCATCGGCGGTGACCAGCGCGTCGGCGTCCCGGGCGGCGGCGGCGAGCTGCGCCTGGACACGGTCCTGACCGACGAGGTCGTCCCATACGGTCATCTGCTCGCCCCCTTTCGCATGGTGTGCGGACGGCTGTGGTGGTCAGCGGACGCTGTGGTGGTGTGCGGGCGCTGTGCGGTTCCCATTGTGGCGCAGGGGTCCGACAATCCCGGCACCACCGACGGGCCGGCCGGCTGCCGCCGCGGAGATCAGCGGCGGCGCCGGCCTCCTCCGCGACGGTCCTCGTCCTCGTCACGGTCCGAGCCCAGCAGCTCGTCCGCCAGCGAGGGCAGGTCGTCGAGCGGGGTCTCCTCCGCCCAGTCCGGACGCCTGCGCGGACGGCCGGGGTCGACCTGCGGGAGCTCTCGGGTGCGCTCGTTCGCGTTCTCGGGCGAGGAGTGCGGGCCGGTTTCCTCGCGGAAGTAGCCCGGTGGCACCCGGTCCTCGGGGGCGGCGTCCCGTACCGGCGGCAGTACCGCCGTCTCCTCCTGGTCGCTCACCTTCGGGATGACCTTGGTGTCGTCGGCGTCGCTCACCTTCGGGATGGCCTTGGTCTCGTCGGCGTCGCCCACCTTCGGGATGGCCTTGGTCTCGTCGGCGTCGCCGCCGCCCGCACCGGGTCGCGGCGACGGCGGCCGGACCGCGGGCACCGGCTGCGTCACCTCGTTCGCACCGTCGACGTCGACCGGCGTCTGCTGCGCTTCGTTCGCCCCGACGATCGGCGTCTGCACCGTCGACTCGTTGTCCGGGTACTCGGGGGCTTCCTCCGCCGCCTCGGCCCGTGCGCTCTCCGCCGCTGCGGCAGCCGCTGCGGCCGCCTCCGCCTCGGCGGCCCGCCGGGCCTCCTCCGCCCGCAGCAGCGCCGCTTCCGCCTTGCGCTGCTTCTCCCGGCGGCGTTCCTCCGCCTCGGCGCGCAGCCGGTCCTCCTCCGCCTTCTGCCGGCGCAGTCGTTCCTGCTCCTGTTCGCGCGCCTCTTCCTCGGCCGCGCGGCGGGCCCGTTCCTCCTCGGCGAGGCGCCTGGCCTCCTCGGCCTGCCGGCGTGCTTCCTCCGCCTGGCGCTCCTCCTCGCGGCGCCGCGCCTCCTCGATCTCGAGGCGCTTGCGCTCCTCCTCCTCGGCGCGCAGCTTCGCGAGCTGGGCCTGGCGGGCCTTCTCCTGGCGCTCTTCCTCCGCCTTGCGGGCCGCTTCTTCCTCGGCCTTCCTCCGGGCCTCCTCCTCGGCGGCCTTCCGTGCCTCTTCCCTGGCCCTGATCTCGGCCTCGGAGAGCGGCAGCAGCTGGTCGAGGCGGTGGCGCACGACCGTGGTGATGGCCTCCGGCTGCTGCGCCGCGTCCACCACGAGGTAACGCCCGGGGTCGGCCGCCGCCAGCGTCAGGAAACCGCTCCGTACGCGCTGGTGGAATTCGGCGGGCTCGGACTCCAGCCGGTCCGGTGCCTCCGTGAAGCGCTCGCGGGCGGCCTCCGGCGACACGTCGAGCAGCACCGTCAGATGCGGTACGAGTCCGCCCGTGGCCCAGCGATTGATACGGGCGATTTCGGTCGGCGACAGATCACGACCGGCTCCCTGGTAGGCCACCGAGGAGTCGATGTACCGGTCGGAGAGGACGATCGCGCCGCGTTCCAGGGCGGGACGGACCACCGAGTCGACGTGCTCCGCACGGTCGGCGGCGTACAGCAGCGCCTCCGCACGGTTGGAGAGCCCGGCCGACGAGACATCGAGCAGAATCGAACGCAGTCGCTTGCCGACCGGCGTGGCACCCGGCTCGCGGGTGACGACGACCTCGTGGCCCTTGGCCCGGATCCATTCGGCGAGCGCCTCGACCTGGGTGGACTTGCCGGCTCCGTCGCCGCCTTCGACGGCGAGGAAGAAACCGGTGGTGGACGGGGACTGCAGCGGGTCGGCGCCGCCGCGCAGCGCATCGCGCAGATCACGGCGCAGCGGTACGCCCGAACGGTCGTCCGCCTTGGTGAGGATCAGTGCGGCGACCGGCAGCAGCAGCGCGCCGACCAGCATCAGGGTGAAGGCGGCACCGCCATGTGCGAAGACGAAGCTGCCGTTGGCGAGGTGGTGCGGTCCGATGGCGGCCGCGACCAGCGGGGCCGCGATGGAGCCGAGCGCCACCGCGACACGGACCACAGCGTGCAGATGGTCCGTGGTGCGCGCACGCCGGGCGTCCTCGGTCTCCTGATCGATCAGGGTGTGCGCGAGGTTGGCGGCGACACCGGCCGACCAGCCGGCCAGCACTGCGATCAACAGCACCGTCGCGGTGTCCGGGACCAGACCCATCACCAGCAGTGCCACGCCCGTCAGGGCGATCGCCAGCGCCAGCAGCCGGCGCCGGGAAAGGCCGGGCAGGGTCTGGGCGGCGGTACGGATCCCGAGGACGGTGCCCCCGGTCAGTACGAGAATCAGCAGCGCGAACGCGGCCGGGCCGCCGTCGAGGTCCTTCGTGTGCAGCACAGCGACGGCAGCGACGGCAGCGACGGCTCCGGCCACCGAGGCCGCGGCCAGCACCAGCAGGGGGATGGCGCCGGTACGTCCCTTGTCGGGTCCGTCACCAGCGGCGGGACGGCGCAGGCCCTCCAGCGGAGAGCGGGCGCGGGGCGTCACGCCGTCGGGCAGTTCCAGGAAGTACAGCGTGGAGACGGACGCGGCGAACAGCCCGGCCGCGACGTACGAGCCGAGACCCGCCTGGTGCAGCGAGAACCAGTCGATACCGGAGCCCAGCAGATTGCTGATCAGCGTGGCGATGAGCAGGGCAGCGGCCGCGGCCGGGATGGCCACGAAGGTGGTGCGCAGCGAGAGCCTGCGCAACGCTTCGAGGTGGTCGGGCAGCGGGCGTACCGCACTGCCCTCGGCAGGCGGGGGCGGCAACAGGGCGGGCGCCGCGCTCTCCTTGGCGACCGTCCAGAACCGCTCGGCGACACCGGCCACGAAGACGGTGACCAGGAGCAGCGCGGGCGCCTTGGCCGGGGTCCAGTTGATCCACAGCGGCGCGATGATCAGCAGCGCGACCCGCAGGCCGTCCGCACCGATCATGGTCCAGCGGCGGTCCAGAGGCCCGTTCGGCGCGATCAGCGCGGCCACCGGGCCGAGCAGTACAGCACCGAAGAGGAGGGTGGCAAGGGCCCGCGCGCCGAAAACGGCGGCTACAGCGAAGGCGGCACCCCGGTACCCGCCTCCGAAGGATTCCTGCGAGACCGCCGCCTGCAACGACAACAGCAGAAGCACGAGAAGGGCGAGGGAATCGCCGATGGAGCCGACGAGCTGCGCGCTCCACAACCGCCGGAGCGGAGGGATGCGCAACAGGGCTCGGACGGCGCGCTCGCGTGAGTCTGCGGCTAGTTCGTCGGAGGTGGGGCTCACGACCGTTGGCTGCTCGGCTCGCGTCATCCGACCAGCGTATCCGGAAGGGTCAAATCCCCGCTGGGCCCCCCGAACATTTGGCCGCACTGATTGCGTACGTGCACTGAGCGGGTGTCAGCTGCAGGCCGTCGAGCGCCCGCAGCATGCGAAGAGGCCGGTGCGGCAGCGCCCGCTTCCCGCGCTGGGCACCGGCCCTCGGAGCCTGCTCTGCCGGCCGTTCGCCGCCGCCCGGCGCGGCGTCGGGTCCGAACTACTCGTCGGAGGCCGCCGTGGCGGCCGTCTTCGTCGGCGTGGTCTTCTTCGCGGCTGTGCTCTTCGCGGCCGTGGTGGTCTTCTTCGCCGCGGTCGCCTTCTTGGCCGTGGTGGTCTTCTTCGCCGCGGTCTTCTTCGCGGTGGTGGCCTTCTTGGCCGGAGCCTTCTTCGCCGCCTTCTTGGCCGTCTTCTTCGCCGGGCCCTTGGCGCGCTTCTCGGCCAGCAGTTCGTAGCCGCGCTCGGGGGTGATGTCCTCGACGCTGTCGCCGGTCCGCAGCGTTGCGTTGGTCTCGCCGTCGGTGACGTATGCGCCGAAACGGCCGTCCTTGACGACCACCGGACGCTCACTGACCGGGTCGGTGCCCAGTTCCTTGAGCGGTGGCTTGGCCGCGGCTCGCCCGCGCTGCTTGGGCTGCGCGTAGATCGCCAGCGCCTCGTCGAGGGTGATGCCGAAGAGCTGGTCCTCGGTCTCCAGGGAGCGCGAGTCGGTGCCCTTCTTCAGATACGGGCCGTACCGGCCGTTCTGCGCGGTGATCTCCACGCCCTCGGCGTCCGTGCCGACCACCCGGGGCAGCGACATCAGCTTGAGTGCGTCGGCCAGCGTGACGGTGTCCAGGGACATCGACTTGAAGAGCGAGGCGGTCCGCGGCTTGACGGCGTTCTTGCCGGTCTTGGGGGTGCCCTCCGGAAGGATCTCCGTGACGTACGGACCGTACCTGCCGTCCTTCGCCACGATCTGGTGGCCGGACTCGGGGTCGGTGCCCAGCTCGAAGTCGCCGCTCGGCTTGGCGAGCAGCTCTTCCGCGTACTCCACGGTCAGCTCGTCGGGCGCCATGTCGTCGGGGACGTCGGCGCGCTGGTGGTTCTCGGAATCCTTCTCGCCGCGCTCGATGTACGGCCCGTAGCGACCGACACGCAGCACGATGCCCTCGCCGACCGGGAAGGACGAGATCTCCCGGGCGTCAATGGCGCCCAGGTCGGTGACGAGCTCCTTGAGCCCGCCCAGGTGGTCGTCGCCGCCGCCCTCCGCGGCCGCGCCCACGGCGTTGCCCTCACCGAAGTAGAAGCTCTTCAGCCACGGCACGGACTGTGCCTCGCCCCGCGCGATGCGGTCGAGGTCGTCCTCCATCCGCGCGGTGAAGTCGTAGTCGACGAGGTGCCCGAAGTGCGTCTCGAGCAGATTGACCACGGCGAAGGACAGGAAGGAGGGAACCAGCGCGGTGCCCTTCTTGAAGACGTAGCCGCGGTCGAGGATCGTGCCGATGATCGAGGCGTAGGTCGAAGGGCGGCCGATCTCCCGCTCCTCCAGTTCCTTGACCAGCGAAGCCTCGGTGTAGCGGGCCGGCGGCTTGGTGGCGTGACCGTCGACGGAGATCTCCTGGGCGGAGAGCGCGTCCCCCTCGGTGACCTGCGGGAGCCTGCGCTCGCGGTCGTCGAGCTCGGCGTTCGGGTCGTCGGCGCCTTCGACGTACGCCTTCATGAAGC
Organism: Streptomyces sp. NPDC051320; assembly: GCF_040682175.1. NCBI lineage: Bacteria > Bacillati > Actinomycetota > Actinomycetes > Kitasatosporales > Streptomycetaceae > Streptomyces > Streptomyces sp. NPDC051320. The sequence continues at coordinate 161,517 of NZ_JBFBAL010000012.1, read as the reverse complement.
CGTGGAAGGTGATGGTCTTGCCGGACGCGGAGAATTCGGCGACCCGGCCGTCCGACGCGGTGCCTGCGATCTTGACGGTGACCGAGTTGCCGACGGCGTCCTTCATCTGGGAGGCGACGGTCCGCTTCCAGATCAGCTCGTAGAGCCGGAACTGATCGCCGGACAGCCCGGTCTCCGCGGGGGTGCGGAATCGGTCGCCCGAGGGACGGATCGCCTCGTGCGCCTCCTGCGCGTTCTTGACCTTCGCCGCGTACGTGCGGGGCTTCTCCGGCAGGTAGTCGCTGCCGTACAACTGCGTGACCTGGGCGCGGGCCGCGGAGATCGCGGTGTCCGAGAGGGTCGTGGAGTCCGTACGCATATAGGTGATGAAGCCGTTCTCGTACAGCTTCTGAGCCACCTGCATGGTCGACTTCGCGCCGAATCCCAGCTTGCGGCTGGCCTCCTGCTGGAGCGTCGTCGTACGGAACGGGGCATACGGCGAGCGGCGGTACGGCTTCGACTCGACCGAACGAACGGCGAAGACCGTGTCGGCGAGAGCGGCGGCGAGCGCCCGGGCATTCGTCTCGTCGAGATGCAGTACGTCGCTCTTGAGCTGTCCCGTCGAGTTGAAGTCGCGGCCCTGGGCGATCCGGCGTCCGTCCACCGAATTCAGCCGGGCGAGCAGGGTCGAGGGGTCGGAGCTGTCGCCCTGGCGGCCGGTGGAGAAGGTGCCGGTCAGGTCCCAGTACTCGGCGGAGCGGAAGGCGATGCGCTCGCGCTCACGCTCGACGACCAAGCGAGTGGCGACTGACTGCACGCGGCCTGCCGACAGGCGCGGCATGACCTTCTTCCACAGGACCGGCGATACCTCATAGCCGTAGAGACGGTCGAGGATGCGGCGGGTTTCCTGGGCGTCGACCATGCGCTTGTTGAGCTCGCGCGGGCTGGCGACGGCAGCCCGGATGGCTTCCTTGGTGATCTCGTGGAACACCATCCGGTGCACCGGGACCTTGGGCTTCAGAACTTCCTGAAGGTGCCACGCGATGGCTTCGCCCTCGCGGTCCTCATCGGTGGCGAGGAAGAGTTCGTCGGACTCCGCGAGGAGTTCCTTCAACTTCTTGACCTGGGACTTCTTGTCCGAGTTGACGACGTAGACGGGCTGGAAGTCGTTCTCGACGTCCACCCCGAGACGGCGCACCTCGCCCGTGTACTTGTCCGGCACCTCGGCGGCGCCGTTCGGGAGGTCGCGGATGTGCCCGACGCTCGCCTCGACGATGTAACCCGGGCCGAGGTAGCCCTTGATCGTCTTCGCCTTGGCGGGCGACTCGACAATGACGAGTCGGCGGCCGCCGTGTGCGGTCTCGCTGGTCGGGGACAACGTTGCTCTTCTCTCCGGTCGGCACTCGTGGTCATGCTCGCTGCGGAGTGTGACGGTACATCCCGCCCCCGTGTCAAACGACGAAAGCCCGCAACGGCCACTGGAACGGTAACCCGACTACCGCCATTCCTGCCGCCCGGATCGGTTCACTGCCCTCCTGCCGCCCCCTTCTCCGGCCCTCCCACCCTTGCGGCACCGCGGGTCACCGGATCTACCGCTGCGAAGAACTCCGCACCTCAAACCCGGACGAACACCACCCGCCGAGTCGGCCGGCGTCCCGCACAGCCCTCCCGGAAACCGCGGCCGAAATCACGCTACGGGGGGCAGCGGTCAGGTGGCCGGGTCGTCCACCGGCTCACCGGCTACACCGGTTCGATCGGTTCCACCGGCTCCAGGAAGCCTTCCTCCACCAGCAGGCGAATGGACTGAGGGGTGCGATCCCTGAGCACCACCGGATCCTCGCCGAGCAGCTGGGCGATGGCGTCCAGGATCTGCCCGGCGGTGAGTGTGCCGTTGCAGGCTCCGGCGAAGCCCGCGCCCACGGTGTCGACCTTGGTGGCGCGCCGCATGCCGCGGTTCTGCCGGAGGATCACATGTTCGGGGTCCTCGGCGCCGGGCATCCCCACCTGCTCCTGCACCACTTCGTCGGCAAGCTTGAAGCGGCCGGCCAGCAGTGCGGCGTCGTCATGGCTCCGCAGATGGTCCTGCCGCTCGAAATGCGCACGTACGGTCTCGCCGAGCGGCTGCTCGACGGGGTGCGGCCACTCCTCCGCCACGATCGACGGACGGTCCGAGCCGGATTTGTACAGCGTGATCCAGCCGAAGCCGACGGCCTTCGTCTTACGGGACTCGAACTCGTCCAGCCACGCCTCGTACCGCGCGGCGTAGGCGTCCGGATCCGCGCGGTGGTCGCCGCTGTCACGGAGCCACAACTCGGCATACTGCGTGACGTCCTGCACCTCGCGCTGGATGATCCAGGCATCGCAGCCACGCGGCACCCAGGACCGCAGACGGTCCTGCCACTCCTCGCCCTCCACCTGCTGCCAGTTGGCGAGGAACTGGGCGTAACCCCCCGGATTCAGATGCTCACCCGCCCGCTGCACCAGTGCACGGCAGAGGTCGTCGCCGCCCATGCCGCCGTCCCGGTAGGTCAGCCGCGCTCCGGGCGAGATGACGAACGGCGGGTTCGAGACGATCAGGTCGTAGCGCTCCCCCTCGACCGGCCCGAAGAGCGAGCCCTCCCGCAGATCGGCCGCCGGGGCGCCGGAAAGCGCAAGGGTGAGCCGGGTGAAGGCGAGCGCCCGTGGGTTGAGATCAGTGGCGGTCACCGCCGTGGCGTACTGAGCGGCGTGCAACGCCTGGATACCCGACCCGGCGCCGACGTCGAGCGCCCTTGCGACAGGTGTGCGAACGGTGATTCCGGCGAGCGTGGTGGACGCTCCGCCGACCCCCAGCACCACCCCTTCGTCATGGCTGCCGATGCCGCCGGCCCCACCGACCGCGCACCCCAGGTCCGAGACGATGAACCAGTCCTGACCCTCCGGGCCGCCGTACGGCCGGACGTCCACCGTCGCCCGTACGTCATCGCCGTCCGACGCCAGCCAGCCGTCCGCGAGGCAGTCCGCCAGCGGCAGCACGGCGCCGGCGCGCTCCGATGGCACCGGCCGCTGCAGCAGGAACAGCCGCACCAACGTCTCCAGCGGCGTCCCACCACGAGTGGCACGCAACGCGGGCACGGTTTCGCTGCGTGCCAGCGCGGCGTAGGCGGGCGCGCCGAGCAGATCGAGCAGGCCGTCCACGGTGAAGTCCGCGGCGAGCAGAGCGTCGCGGAGCAGGGGCGAACGATCGGGCGCGGGAAGACTGGTCGTACTCACCCGCCCATTGTGGCTGCTCGCACTGACAACGGCATCAACGCGGCCCGGTATCCGTGGGGCGCCGACCGGGCGCACGCCCCCGGGCCGGCCGCCCAGGACGGGCAGCCGTGGGCGCGCACCGGCCGCGTGCGTTGTGTCAGGTCTTGCTGGGGGTGACCGTGGGCGAGGGGCTCACAGTGGCGACCTTGCAGGCGTCCTGGCTGAGCAGCGCCTTGCCGGTGTCACCCGAGAAGAGCCGCTTGTAGGCGGTTTCGTTGATCTTCTTCATATTGTCGCCGACGCTCTTGAGGCCCTCGGAGAACTTCTGCTGATCCTTGACGTTCAGAGCGTCGACCTGCTTCTTCAGGTCCGCGTACGCCTTCGAGTTGGCGGTCAGTTCGGTGATGGCGTCCTGCTGAATCTTCTTGCCGTCGTCACCCGGCGGTGGTCCCGCCTTCTTGAGATCGGCGGCGATGGCGGCGTCGGCCTCGGACAGATCCTGGAACGCGGCCGAGTCGGCCTTCTGGATGTCCGCCGGTTTGCCGTCCGCCGCCACGGCGGTGATCTGCTGGTTGGCCTTGTTGATCTTTTTCAGCTGGGGCCCGATGTCACCGCAGAGCGACTTGGCCCAGTCGTTCATCTTGTCGCTGCTGTCGTCACTGCAGCCCGACAACGCCAGTACCAGTACCGCGCCGCCGGACAGTGCGGCTGCAAGCTTCTTGTTCACCGGATTGGTCCCTTCCAAGGCTCTCGGCCCCGGAACATACACGCCAACCGGGCGACGCTCGCACGTCATGCGTCCGGCTTACTCCGTATTGCAGCCATTTGAACCAAGGAGCTGCCGGCGAGACAAGGCTCACCAGCGCACGGGGGAGGCGCACAGGCGCGCGAGTGGGGGCGGACGAGGCGTCAGGCGACGTCGCCCGCCCCCGCACTGAGGGGGCGTTACGGGGACCGACTCACGATGCCACCGCGGGATCGGCCTGTTCCGGGACCCGGTCCCCCGCGCCGCCGTCGCTGTCCTCGCCGTCCTCCCCGACGGCGATGCCGCGCCGTTTGGACACGTACACCGCAGCAACGATCACCACGACGGCGACGGCGGCCACCACCGCGCGTATCCCGGCACTTGCGTCGTCTCCGTAGCTGAACTTCACCACCGCCGGTGCGATCAGCAGCGCCACCAGGTTCATCACCTTGAGCAGCGGGTTGATCGCCGGTCCTGCGGTGTCCTTGAACGGATCGCCCACGGTGTCGCCGATGACCGTGGCGGCGTGGGCGTCGCTGCCCTTGCCGCCGTGACGGCCGTCCTCGACGAGCTTCTTGGCGTTGTCCCACGCGCCCCCGGAGTTGGCCAGGAAGACGGCCATCAGGGTGCCTGTCCCGATCGCCCCCGCGAGGAATGAGCCGAGGGCGCCCACGCCGAGGGTGAAGCCGACCGCGATCGGCGCCATGACGGCGAGCAGGCCAGGCGTGGTCAGTTCGCGCAGCGCATCTTTCGTACAGATGTCGACCACCCGGCCGTATTCCGGTTTTTCGGTGCGGCCCATGATCCCGGGATGCTCGCGGAACTGCCTGCGCACCTCGTAGACCACGGCGCCCGCCGAACGGGACACCGCATTGATCGCCAGCCCGGAGAAGAGGAAGACGACCGCGGCGCCGAACACCAGACCCACCAGATTGTTGGGCTGGGATATGTCCATGCTGAGTCCCAGTTCGCCCGCCCTGGCATGGACCTCGTCGACGGCGGTGGCGATCGCGTCCCGGTACGAGCCGAAGAGCGCCGACGCCGCGAGGACCGCCGTGGCGATGGCGATGCCCTTGGTGATGGCCTTGGTGGTGTTGCCGACGGCGTCCAGGTCGGTGAGGACCTGGGCGCCCGCTCCTTCGACGTCACCGGACATCTCGGCGATGCCCTGAGCGTTGTCGGAGACCGGGCCGAAGGTGTCCATCGCGACGATGACACCGACGGTGGTGAGCAGTCCGGTGCCGGCCAGCGCCACCGCGAACAGGGCGAGCATCACTGACGTGCCGCCGAGCAGGAACGCCCCGTACACACCGAGTCCGATCAGCAACGCGGTGTAGACGGCGGATTCCAGCCCGATGGACACCCCGGCGAGTACCACGGTCGCGGCCCCGGTCAGTGAGGACTTTCCGATGTCTCTGACCGGTCGGCGGCTGGTCTCGGTGAAGTACCCGGTCAGCTGCTGGATGAGCGCCGCGAGCACGATGCCGATGGCCACAGCGACCAGCGCCAGCACCCGCGGATCGCCGCCGCGTCCGGTGATCGCGGTGTCGGTGACGCCGTCCAGCCCGGGGTACGTCGATGGCAGATACGCGTAGACCGCCACGGCCACCAGGACCAGTGAGATCACCGCCGAGATGAAGAAACCTCGGTTGATGGCCGACATGCCGCTGCGGTCGGCGCGCCGCGGTGCGACAGCGAAGATCCCGACCATCGCCGTGATGACGCCGATCGCCGGGACGATCAGCGGGAAAGCGAGCCCGAAGTCCCCGAAGGCGGCCTTGCCCAGGATCAGCGCGGCGACGAGGGTGACGGCGTACGACTCGAAGAGATCGGCCGCCATCCCGGCACAGTCGCCCACGTTGTCGCCCACGTTGTCCGCGATGGTCGCCGCATTGCGCGGGTCGTCCTCCGGGATGCCCTGCTCGACCTTTCCGACCAGGTCCGCGCCGACGTCGGCGGCCTTGGTGAAGATGCCCCCGCCGACCCGCATGAACATGGCGATCAGCGCGGCGCCCAGGCCGAAGCCTTCCAGCACCTTGGGCGCGTTCGCGGCGTAGACGAGTACGACGCAGGAGGCACCCAGCAGGCCGAGACCCACCGTGAACATGCCGACCACGCCACCGGTACGGAAAGCGATCTTCATGGCTCGGTGTGAGACAGCCGTGAGATCCTTTTCCGGTTCGCCCACTGCCGGAGTCGCCTCCCGCGCGGCGGCCGCGACGCGCACATTCGCCCGCACCGCGAGACGCATGCCGATATACCCAGTGGCCGCCGAGAAAAGCGCACCGACCAGGAAGAACGCAGAACGGCCGGCTCGCTGCGACCAGTTGTCGGCAGGGAGCAGGAAGAGCAGAAAGAACACGACGACGGCAAAGATGCCGAGGGTGCGCAGCTGCCTTCCCAGATAGGCATTAGCGCCTTCCTGCACGGCCGCGGCTATCTGTTTCATGGAATCGGTACCCTCACCGGCCGCCAGCACCTGGCGTACCAGCAGCTGGGCGACGAGCAGGGCCGCCAGCGCCACCACGGCGATGACGATCACGATGATCCGGTTGCCGTCGGTGAGTGTCACCGCGGCCAGTGAAGTGATGGGTTCGGACTGCTGTGGGTCGAAGAGCCCCGCCATTCGTCCTCCTTGATGCTCAGAGCACAAGATGTGGACGGATTGTAGGGATCGGATCCTGATCAAAAAAGAGCGCGGTAAACGAAATCGACCGTCGCTCGAATAAACCCGTTCGGCGCCAGTAATGGGGCAGAGGCATTGAATGGCGATAAAGATCTAGGGCAAATAAAAAGGCCCTGCTCAGCAGGGCCTGGAGGAGGATCAAGACAGAGGGATCAAGAACGGACTGCAAAGATCAGCGGTTACGGCAGAACTGTCGCCGGTGTCGTCGCCGGTGTCGTCGGCCAGGTCATCCGGATGACTCCGCCGGCCCCGCTCGACGTGACTTCCACGTCGTCGACGAGGCCGCTGATGACCGCGAGACCCATCTCGTCCTCGCCGTCGCCGGACGGCTCGACGTCTTCCCCGGTCGAGGTGCTGCGCACCCCGGGAACGGCGGAAGCTGCCTCGCCCGTGCTCGGCATCTCGTCCCCGACCTCAATGGAGAAGGCCTTCTCCTCCTCGGTCAGTACGACCCGGACCGGAGCCACGATGCCATGGCTGCGGTGCAGACCCACCGCGCGGGAGCATGCCTCGCCGACCGCGAGTCTCACTTCGTCCAGCACAGCCTCGTCGACCCCGGACCTGCGGGCCACTGCGGCTGCCACCAGACGGGCCGTTCTGACATGTTCTGGCTGGGCGCTGAAACGGAGTTCAACGGTGGCCATGCGATCCCCTCAGACGTTCGGGCGTGCTTCTCGGGGGGACCGGGCTGGGAGCCCGGTACCCCTCTTCGTTCTTCCGCCGGAGCCGTCAGTCCGTTGCGGCGACGGCTTCGTCGACCGTGGTGTGGATCGGAAACACCTTGGTCAGACCGGTGATACGGAAGATCTTGAGAATGCGCTCCTGGTTGCAGACCAGGCGCAGCGAGCCCTCATGGGCACGCACGCGCTTCAGGCCGCCTACGAGCACGCCGAGTCCGGTGGAGTCGAGGAAATCCACGCCCTCCATGTCGACGACCAGGTGGTAACTGCCGTCGTTCACCAACTCGACCAACTGCTCGCGCAGCTTGGGCGCGGTATATACATCAATCTCGCCACCGACCTCGACGACCGTACGGTCGCCACCAGGTCCGGACACATTGCGAGTCGACAGGGACAGGTCCACGGATCCTCCAGCACCTTGCTATCGAGCGGCCGCCCCCTGGGGTCTCCCCGGCGGAGCCAGAGAACGGATCGCCAGCCGCGATGGCATTCAATCACTTACCAGCAGCCATGCACGACGCCTTCGGTCCATTGTCCGTCATGCCAGTGACACACTCGGTGCCGATGGCCAAGAATCACCGCTACCGGCGACCCACCGAGGACACGGGTCTGCGACCCGGTCCCCAGGACGTCCTCGACCGTCTCTGCGCAGGGCAGAGCCGGGCTTCGCGCATCACTCATACGGAGCACCTGCCCCCGCGTGAGGGACGTCATGCCATCTGGCCGGACCGCATCCGGCCAGAAGTGCTCGCTGCCATTCGGACACGCGGCATCGAACACCCATGGGTCCATCAAGCCACAGCTGCCGAACACGCGCTCGACGGCGAGTCCGTGATCATCGCCACCGGAACCGCTTCGGGTAAGTCGCTCGCCTATCTGGCCCCGGTGCTCTCCACCCTCCTCGACGGGTCGGAGGCCCCCAACGGCCGGGGGGCGACCGCCCTCTATCTCGCCCCGACCAAGGCCCTCGCCGCCGACCAGCGGCGCACCTTCGGAGAGCTCGCCGCGCCTCTCGGTCAGGGCATCAGGCCCGCGGTGTACGACGGGGACACGCCGGTCGAGGAACGCGAATGGGTGCGCCAGTACGCCAACTACGTCCTCACCAACCCCGACATGCTGCACCGCGGGATACTCCCCTCCCATCCACGCTGGGCCTCCTTCCTGCGCGCGCTGCGCTTCGTGGTCATCGACGAGTGCCACACGTACCGCGGCGTCTTCGGCTCGCACGTGGCCCAGGTGCTGCGCAGACTGCGCCGCCTGTGTGCCCGATACGGCGCCGACCCGGTCTTTCTGCTGGCCTCTGCCACCGCTGCCGACCCCGCCGTGGCAGCGGGGCGCCTCATCGGTCTCCCGGTCCACGAGGTCGCCGACGACGCCTCCCCGCGCGGTGAGCTGGTCTTCGCTCTGTGGGAGCCACCGCTCACCGAACTCCACGGCGAGCAGGGCGCACCCGTTCGCCGCACCGCCACTGCCGAAACCGCCGATCTCCTCACCGATCTGGCCGTGCAGGGGGTCCGCTCGGTCGCCTTCGTGCGGTCCCGGCGCGGCGCCGAACTCATCGCCGTCATCGCCCAGGAACGTCTCGCCGAGGTCGACCGTTCGCTGGCCCGCCGCGTCGCGGCCTACCGGGGTGGCTACCTTCCCGAGGAACGGCGGGCCCTCGAGGCGGCCCTCCACTCGGGTGAACTGCTCGGTCTGGCCGCCACCACCGCCCTGGAACTCGGCATCGACGTGTCCGGCCTCGATGCCGTGGTCATCGCCGGCTATCCGGGTACCCGTGCGTCCTTGTGGCAACAGGCGGGCCGGGCCGGCCGGAGCGGCGGGGGCGCCCTCGCCGTCCTGGTGGCCCGTGACGACCCCCTGGACACCTATCTCGTCCACCATCCTGAGGCGTTGTTCCAGCAGCCGGTGGAGTCCACCGTGCTCGATCCCGACAACCCCTACGTGCTCGCCCCTCATCTCTGCGCGGCGGCCGCGGAACTTCCGCTCACCGAAGCGGACATGAACCTGTTCGGCCCAGCCGCCGCAGGCCTCATGCCACAGCTGGAATCCGCGAAGCTGCTGCGCCGCCGTGGGCAGTCCTGGTACTGGACCCGGCGGGAACGCGCCGCCGACCTCGCCGACATCCGGGGCGGGGGCGGCAGCCCCGTCCAGATCGTCGAAGCAGGGACCGGGCGGTTGCTCGGCACGGTCGACGAGGCGTCCGCCCACACCGCCGTCCACGAGGGGGCGGTCCACCTCCATCAGGGCCGCACCTATGTCGTGAAACACCTGGACCTGGAGGACTCGGCCGCCCTCGTGGAGGAAGCGAGCCCTCCCTACTCGACCACCGCACGCGACACCACCGCCATCGCGGTGCTGCAGACCGACACCGAGATCCCCTGGGGGTCCGGACGGCTCTGCTACGGCTCCGTCGAAGTCACCAATCAAGTCGTCTCCTTCCTGCGCCGCAGGCTCATCACCGGCGAGGTGCTCGGCGAGTCCAAGCTCGATCTGCCGCCCAGGACGCTGCGCACCCGAGCGGTCTGGTGGACGGTCACGGAAGACCAACTGGACGCCGCCCGCGTCAACCCCGAGCAATTGGCCGGCGCCCTGCACGCCGCCGAGCACGCCTCCATCGGGATGCTGCCGCTCTTCGCCACCTGTGACCGCTGGGACATCGGCGGCGTCTCCATCCCGCTGCACCCGGACACCCTGCTGCCCACGGTCTTCGTGTACGACGGCCATCCCGGCGGTGCAGGCTTCGCCGAGCGGGCCTTCCGTACGGCCCGTGCATGGCTCACCGCGACCCGAGCGGCCATCGCCTCCTGCGAGTGCGAGGCAGGCTGTCCCTCGTGCATCCAGTCCCCGAAATGCGGCAACGGCAACGACCCACTGCACAAACGAGGCGCAGTGCGCCTGCTCACCGAACTGCTCCGGGGTGCGCCCGAGGACCTTCCGCACGTACCTGCGGGTTCAACGGCCGAAGAGACTGAACGGGACGAGGCGGCCGAACGGGTGAACCTGGTGGAGCCGTCGGATCCTCCGAGCCCGCTGAAGCCACCGAGTCCGGTGGACCGGCCCGCGCCCTGACCTCCGGCCTGTACGGGCCGAAGCCCGCCTGCGCGGTGACATCGGCAATCTCGCCGCTCAGCGCGCAGCGCACCACCCTGGCGCCCTGTGCCCCCGCCACCTTCGCTGCGGCCCCGCAGGCGGCTTCCCGGCCGAGCAGGGCCCGATCAGCCGCAGCGAGCGCCGCCAGGTCGGCAGCGGAGCCCGCTTGGTGACGTGCTGCCACAGCCTGGCCCATCGCGAGCAGAGCTGCGAAGACCACACAGAGCGAAGCGGTAGCCATGACTGCCCACACGGTCGCGAATCCCCGGTCGCCGGCGCCCTCCCACGGGCTCCTCACGACCTCATCCCCGAACGGGTCCGGTCGCCTGCACCCGCTGCACTCATGCCCGACCGCACCTCTGCTGCGGGCCACCTCCCTGCCGCGGGGCGATCCGCTACCCCCACCTCGTCCTCGGCAAAAGCCGCGGCCGCCGCGCCGACCGTCAGGGCGAGCGGGCCCGGCCCCGGCATCGGGGCCTCGACCCGGACCCGCCAGATGTCACCGACCCGGCCCAGCGTGATCCGTGCACCTCGTGGAGCGGCCGAGCGGGCGGCGGCAATCGTGGCCGCCCGTGGCTCCGATCTGGCGGCCGCCCGCGCACCGGCCCGTGCCGCGTCCACGCACTGGATCTGTGCGGAGGCCGCGGTCAGGGCCCAGACCAGCGCCATCGTGAACAGCACCAGGGCAGGGATCACCATCGCCGCCTCAGCCGATACCGATCCCCTCTCCGCTGCTCCCGTTCCTCCCGTCAGGGCGAGTCGCGATGCGGGTCGCGTCCGGTGTGCCAGGTCTCGTCCCGTGGCTCCTCCCGCTGTCCCTCCCGCTGCTCCTCGCACTGGTTCAGAACTTCGCATTGAGCGCCTTCTCGACGACAGCCTGCAACGCTGCGGCGACCGGCCCACTGGTGACGACTTTGTAGAGGACCGCGGCAAAAGCGCAGGCTGCGATCGTGCCCACCGCGTACTCGGAGGTGGACATACCCGCGTCCCCACCGGCTCCGGAGCCATGCCTGAGCACATCCATGCGGTGACGGAGCCAGCGCCGTGTGTTCCAGGTGGTCCAGGCGGTCCGTGGGCGTCGACTGCCCCGTACGTCGAGTGCCTTCGATACGTGGTGCGTGTTCTGCATCTCGATCTCCCTGTGATCTCTCTGTGGCGTGGTTCATGTGATTGATGGAGCCGGTCAGTCAATTCGCCTTCAGCAGGTGGCTCGCCAGTCCGATCACCACCGGCACCACTCCGACCGCCAGGAAGGCGGGCAGGAAGCAGAGGCCCACCGGCCCGGTGATCAGCACGCTCGCCCTGCCGGCACGGCCCTTGGCCGCCCTGGTGCGGTCTGCCCTGAACCCCTCGGCCATCCGAGCCACCGCCTCGGCCGCAGGCGCTCCCGTCGACGCCGACCGCTCCAGGCAACGGGCCAGACGGGCAGCGCCCGGCACCGAGCCGAACCGCCCCCAGGCGGTCGCCGGGTCGCCACCGAGCCGGAGCTCTGCCGCAGCCCGGGCCAACGCATCGCCGACCGGGCCGCCCAGGGATTCACCAACTGCTTCAGCCGCCTCCCGGGGCCCGGCTCCCGAGGCCACACAAGCCGCCAGCAGCTCAGCAGCGAGCGGCAGTTCGCGGGCTGCGGCCTTCGCTTGCGCGTCATCAGCACCGGACGGAGTACGCCGAAGCTGCCAGCGCCGCACTCCATACCCGGCGGCAAGACCGACGCCGAGGCCGACCGCTCCGCCGACCAGCACGTATCCGACGGCAACCGCCCCCAACGGCGCGCCCCAGCGCCTCGCCCAGCCCCCGAGGTCCGGCCTCCAGCCGGCCTGGGCCGCCTCCACCGGCAGCAGCGCGGTGACCCGTCTGCGCAGCGTCGTCCGGCGTCTTCGTCCAGCCCAGGCGATTCCCAGCCGGGACACCGCAGTGACCACGCACAGCGCTGCCCCCAGCCTGTGGACAACATCGGCGGTCATGAAGCTCCCGCTCATGCGTCCTCCCCTGCTCGGACGATCCGCCCCGCCCAGAACAGCCCCGCTGTCTCCAACATCCCGCCTGCCAGTAGGCAGCAGAGCCCGGCAGGGGTGTGCAGCAGCGTCCACAACGGGTCGGCGCCCAGCGCGGTACCGAGCAGCAACCCGCCCACCGGCAACAACGCGAGAACCAACACGGTCGATCGGGCACACCGACACGCGCCAGCACGCGGCCACACCGACCAAACCGCCCGCTCCCGGCTCTCGCGCCGCCCGCCGCAACGCATCGGGCACGTCACCGCCGAACCGCGCCGCAGCCAGCACGGCGGCCTCTGCCGCACCCAGCGCCCCCGAATCCCGCCCGGCCGCGAGCAGCGCCTCTCCCGGCTGCTTTCCTGCCCTCAACTCACCCGCGACCGCACCGCAAAGGGCGATCACGGCGTCCGTCCGCTGCCGTTGTTTCCGCGCCGCGTCGGCCGCCCGAAGCCGCCGTCCCAGCAGCGGCACCGCCAGCGCCCCCGCCAACAGCGGCAGCGTCGAACCACCCAGCAGGGCAATCACCGCCGCCACGGGCAGGCACAACCACTCGCGCCGCAGCCTTCCGCGCACCCGGTCCCAGCCCGGAGCGACCGACGGTGCCGATCGCACGCCATCGGCGAACAACAGCCGCGCCCTGCGCAGCCCCCGCTCGCGCCGGGCCGGCGACCAAAGACCCAGCACCGCACACACGACCGCCACCGATGCCGGCGCGTTCACAGCGCGTCCCCGATCACCGATCGCAACCGCGGCCAGCCGGGACCCTGGACGAAGCCGTCCGCTTCCCACCGCAGCGCCGGCACGGTCACCACCAGGCCGGCCGCGTCCCGCTCCAGCACATGGACCTCGGCAACCTTGCGGCGCCCGCCACGGTCACGTACAAGATGGACGACCACGGCCAAGGCAGCCGCCAACTGGCTGTGCAGCGCCGCTCGGTCGAGTCCCGCGGCCGTCCCCAGGGCCTCGAGACGTGCCGGTACGTCCACGGCCGCGTTGGCGTGCACAGTCCCGCAACCGCCCTCATGGCCAGTGTTGAGGGCGGCGAGCAGTTCGGTCACCTCTGCCCCGCGCACCTCTCCCACCACCAGGCGGTCGGGCCGCATCCGCAGCGCCTGGCGCACCAGATCCTGCAGGCTCACCCGGCCTGCGCCCTCCTGGTTCGGCGGCCGGGACTCAAGTCGCACCACATGCGGATGATCGGGTTTGAGCTCCGCCGAATCCTCGGCGAGCACAATCCGCTCGGCCGGGCCCACCAGGCCGAGCAAGGAGGACAGGAGCGTTGTCTTCCCCGATCCGGTCCCGCCACTGATCAGGAAGGACATCCGGGCGTCGATCAGGGCTCGCAGCATCCGATCACCGCCCGGCGGGACCGTCCCCGCCGCGACGAGTTCCGCCAGCGAGAAGGCCTTCGGCCGTACCACTCGCAGCGAGAGACAGGTCGATCCGACAGCCACCGGTTCCAGCACCGCATGCATCCGGGTGCCGTCCGGCAGCCGCGCGTCCACCCAGGGCCTGGCGTCATCGAGCCTCCGCCCGGCCACTGCGGCGAGCCGCTGCGCGAGTCTGCGCACCGCGGCCGAATCCGCGAAGGTCACATCGGTCAGTTCGAGCCCGCCACCGCGGTCCACCCAGACCCGGTCCGGCGCGGCCACCAGCACATCGGTCACCGTCGGATCGGCGAGCAGAGCTTCGAGCGGCCCGGACCCGACGAGTTCGGAACGCAGTTCCTGGGCTGCCCCCAGGAGCTCGGCGTCGCCCAGCAACCGCCCCTGGGCCCGTAGCGCCGCGGCCACTCGGGCCGGGGTGGGCTCGGCGCCGCTCTGCGCGAGACGCTGCCGCACAGCGTCCAGCAGAGGCGGTGTGGTGCCGGTGGACTCGAGTCCACCGGCGGGCTGTGATCGATCGGTGAACGGTGATCCGCCGGTCATCGCCTTCGAGCTCACGAGACGCCTTCCTCAGCCAGCGCCTGATCCCAGAACGCGGAACAGAACCTGGCCAGCGGTCCGCGCGGGCGACCACCCGGCGGTGTACCGCGGCTCTGCGCCTCGAGCAGGCCGTCCTCGACGGGCAGTTCACCGAGCAGTGGGAGATCGAGGGCGTGTGCCACCCATTCCTCGTCCAGGCCCGACGCGTAGGGCCCCCGCACGACGGCCCGCAGATCCGGCAGGACCATGCCTGCCATCGAGGCCACCCGGGCTGCCGCCGCTACGGCTCTGAGCTCCCCCGGCACCACGAGCAACCCGAGATCCAGTTGGGCCAGCGCCTCCGCGACTCCTTCGTCGACCCGCCGGGGCAGATCCACGACGACCACACCGCCACCCCGGCGAGCGGCCGCCAGAACAGCACGCATCGCCTCGGGAGCGATCACCACGGCATCGGTCCGGCCCCAGCTGAGAACCCGCAGTCCGTGCAACTCCGGCAGGGACTCCTCCAGCGCGCTTCCACCTACACGCCCCTTGGAGTAGGCGAAATCCGGCCAGCGTCTGCCTTCCGTTTGCTCGCCGCCGAGCAGCACATCCAGTCCGCCGCCCAGCGGGTCTCCGTCAACCAGCACCGTGCGCTGTCCGCTCCTGGCCGCGGTGACCGCCAGCGCACACGCGAGCGTGGATGCGCCGGCTCCGCCCCGCCCACCGATCACGCCGACGGTGAGCGCCAGGCCCCCAAGACCTTCGACCACATCGGCGATCCGCTCCACCAACCAGTTCTCGGCGTCCGGGAGGCGCAGCACATGGTCGGCGCCGATCTCGACCGCCCGCTGCCAGACGTCCGGATCGTCCTGGTCCTTCCCGACGAGATACACGCCTGATCTGCGCGTGTGTCCCCGGACCCGTACGGCCGCGTCGTCCCCGACGAGAACCAGTGGGGCGCTTTCCCAGCTGCCCCTGCGTTCCGGTGCGCCGTGATGGACCTCAGGTTCGACGCCGGCCGCGGCACACAACCGCAGCAGATCGTCCAGGAGCGCCGCGTCCTCGGTGAGGATCAGCGGCCCGCCCGGCCGTCCGTCGACGGCCGGGGTCCGGTCAGGTGTGACAGATCCAGGCATGATCTTCCGTCCCTCTCACAGTGATTCGCGTCGTGTCGCGAAGCCGCCACGAACGAGCTGCGGACTTTGCGAGCGGAATCACCGTGCAGGGATCCGGGAAATTGAGTGGATCTTGCTCGAAAACTGTGGACAACTCAAGGGTTGTGAATATGTCGGCCACTCTTATCGGTGACTTCCGGAGAGCAGTCCACCCATCACGCTCCGTGACCGGTATCAAGGTGAGGAGCGGGTCACCGTAGACCGGAGGGGAGAACAGCCCATGACCATCGAAGGGGCCGAAGGGCGGAAGTCACGGCCGAAAACGGGCCCGGACATGCGACGACCCCAGCCGGGGGGGAGAGCTGGGGTCGTCCCCACGTCCGACTCGGGGGGGGGAGGAGCCGGACGGGGATAGCACGGTCGCGAACGATCCGTGACTTCCATGGTGTACCCGAAGGCCTTCTCAGGCAAACCCACGCGCCGCAGCGTAAGCCGAATGGCGGGCACCTATGCTCGGCGTTGTGGAAAACCACCCGTCGCCTCGTACAGCCGCCTTCTTTGACCTCGACAAGACGGTCATCGCCAAGTCGTCGACGCTGACCTTCAGCAAGTCGTTCTATCAGGGCGGCCTGATCAACCGCCGCGCCGTCCTGCGCACCGCCTACGCCCAGTTCGTATTTCTGGCGGGCGGCGCGGACCACGATCAGATGGAGCGGATGCGCGCGTACCTGTCGGCGCTCTGCAAGGGCTGGAACGTCCAGCAGGTCAAGGAGATCGTCGCGGAGACACTGCATGACCTGATCGACCCGATCATTTACGACGAAGCCGCCTCCCTCATCGAGGAGCACCACACCGCCGGCCGCGATGTGGTGATTGTCTCCACGTCCGGCGCGGAGGTGGTCGAGCCGATCGGGGAGTTGCTCGGCGCGGACCGCGTCGTTGCCACCCGGATGGTGGTCGGATCGGACGGCTGTTTCACGGGGGAGGTGGGTTACTACGCCTACGGGCAGACCAAGGCGGAGGCCGTCAAGCAGCTCGCCGCGTCCGAGGGGTACGACCTCGAGCGCTCCTACGCATACAGCGATTCGGTGACCGACGTGCCGATGCTGGAATCGGTGGGTCATCCCCACGCGGTCAATCCCGACCGAGCGCTGCGGCGGGAGGCGGTCGCACGAGATTGGCCGATTCTCGTCTTCAACCGGCCGGTGAGGCTGAAGCAACGATTGCCGGCACTGCGCATGCCGCCTCGGCCGGCACTGGTCGCCGCCGCCGCTTTCGGAGCTGCGGCCGCTACCGCCGGCCTGGTTTGGTATGTGAACAGGGGTGGCCGAGTAAGCCGCAGGCGCGAGGCTTTTGTCCCTATTTGAGCCGATAAGCGATGAACCGGGGCGAGGGGTTCCCCTTGCCCCGCGACAGGAGTACAAAGGTTTTAACGGCCCGCGAGACCAAGGACATCCGAGAGGATCACCTGAAACCGCATGAAGGCCCCACGGGCCGAGCATGAAAACTGGGCACCCACGCGACGTCGACCCGTCGATTACGGGCCAGCCGCACCAGGGCACGGGCCAAGTCCCGACCTGATGGGCAATATTCGAGGACGCTTGGTAACTCAGTGGCCATGTCGGCGGCGGTACCGCTCAACCGGTATCGCCGCCACTCTGTGCCGACAGGGGCCCGGTGCTCAGGCCGCGCCGCGCTGGAGGGCCTCGCACACCGCCGTGGATTCCCGGACGCCTAGTTCGACCGCACGGCCGCAGTGCATGATCCAGGAAGCCATCCCCTCCGGGGTCCCGGATACGTAGCCGTCCAGCGCCGCCACGTACGCCGCACGCCCCAGCTCGGCGTGGCCGACCTCAGCGGGACAGATCGACTTGGGGTCCAGTCCGCTGCCGACCAGCACGATGCGCTCGGCCGCCCGGGCGACCAACCCGTTGCATGAACCGAAGGGGCGAAGGGCCAGCAACTCACCGTGCACCACCGCCGCAGTCACCAGCGCCGGAGCAGAGCTCCCCGCAACAACAAGCTGCGAAAGGCCTTCCAGCCGCACTGCCACCTCATCGGCATCGGGCAGCGGAAGCTCGATCAGCGGCTCGTCGGCCTTTTCACCCGCCAACCGCGGGCGGCCCACCGAATCCGTCGAGTCGGCAGCGGCCACCAGATGCAGCCGCGCCAACACCCGCAGCGGCGACTGCCGCCAGACGGACAGCAATTGTCCGGCCTCCGCGGACAGTCGCAGAGCGGCGCCGACCGTGCGGGCCTCGGGATCGCCGCTGAAGTCGGTACGCCTGCGCACCTCCTCCAGATCCCAGTCCGCCCCGGACAGCGCAGCCGAGCCGCGCGCACCACGCAGCGCCGCCTCCGCCGTCACCTCGTTTCCACGCCGGCGCATGACACGGTGCCCGTAGACCCGGTCCACTGCTTTGCGTACGGCATCCACGGCGCTGTCGACGCCGGACAGCCGGCCCAGTGCCGCAAGGGGATCTGAGGGATCAGGGGGGGTCGCCGGGGATCCGGCGGACGACCTCCGGGAGAACGCAGTCATAGGAAGCGAGGCTACGCGTCCATAGCACTCCTTCCACGTTGGAGTGGTCTTCTTCACTTACCGGACGCACGCAACGCGTTCGGCCGACTACGCTTCGTGAACATGAAGATCGCTTTCGTAGGGAAGGGCGGCAGCGGCAAGACGACGCTGTCCTCTCTCTTCATCCGCCACCTGACCGCCAACGAGGCTCCTGTCCTCGCCGTGGACGCGGACATCAATCAGCATCTGAGTGCCGCACTCGGTCTCGACGACGAGGCATCCGCCGCACTACCGGCGATGGGTGCGCATCTCCCGTTGATCAAGGACTATCTGCGCGGCAGCAACCCTCGTATCTCCTCGACCGAGACGATGATCAAGACCACACCGCCGGGCAGGGGATCCCGCCTGCTCCGGATCGACGAGGACAATCCGGTGTACGCCGCCTGTGCGCGTCGGGTCACTCTGGACGACGGCGAGGTCAGACTGATGGTGACGGGGCGCTTCACCGAGTCGGATCTGGGCGTGGCCTGCTACCACTCCAAGGTCGGTGCGGTGGAGCTCTGCCTCAACCACCTCGTCGACGGTCCCGAGGAATTCGTCGTCGTCGACATGACGGCGGGTTCTGATTCCTTCGCTTCGGGCATGTTCACCCGGTTCGACCTGACCTTCCTGGTGGCGGAACCCACCCGGAAGGGCGTCTCCGTATACCGCCAGTACCAGGAGTACGCCCGGGACTTCGGCGTCGCGCTGAAAGTCGTCGGCAACAAGGTGCGGGACGCGGACGACCTGGCGTTTCTGCGCTCCGAGATCGGTGATGACCTGCTGGTCACCGTCGGCCACTCGAACTGGGTCCGCGCGATGGAGAAGGGACGTCCGCCCCGGTTCGAGCTGCTCGAAGCCGAGAACCGGCTGGCGCTGCAGTCGTTGCAGGACGCGGCCGAGGACAGCTACCTGGACCGCGACTGGGAGCGCTACACGCGCCAGATGGTGCACTTCCATCTGAAGAACGCGGAGAGTTGGGGAAACGAGAAGACGGGCGCCGACCTGGCCGCCCAGGTCGATCCCTCCTATGTGCTCGGTGAGCGCTACGCCGAGGTCGCCCGCGCCTCATGACGGCCCGCTTCAACGGGTCTGACGCATCCTGATGAAGCGTTCGGCGCCCCTCCGTGGCCGCCGCGAAGGGCCGGACAGTCGGCGAGCCGACGTCCGGCCCTTCGCGTTGCCCTGCCCGGAGCCGGGAGCACCATCACCGGATCGAATGAACCGTTCGGCTATTTGTCCGCAATGCCCGACCTGCTTCTTTACTCTGCATTACGATCCGTTTACCAAGAGTTGGTAGTCCCGCCCCGGAGAAGACGGGAAATCCATGTCTGCCTGCACCGCGCAACCCACCGACCACCGACGCCGCTTCCGGGTCACGGGAGCCGATGTCTCCGCTTCGATCACGGTCTTCCTGCTCGCCGTCCCGATGTCCCTGGGGCTCGCCGTCGCCATGGGCGCCCCACTTGAAGCAGGCCTGCTCGCCGCGGCCGTCGGCGGGATCGTCGCGGGTCTGCTCGGCGGCTCCGCGCTCCTGGTCAGCGGACCGTCCGCCGGCTTGACCGTAGTGACCGCGGGGCTCATCCAGACCTACGGCTGGCGCACCACCTGCGCGATCACCGTCGGCGCGGGTCTGCTCCAACTGCTCCTGGGGTCGCTGCGCATGGCGCGCGGAGCGCTCGCCGTCTCCCCGGCCGTCGTGCACGGCACCCTCGCCGGCATCGGGGTCGCCATCGCTCTGGCTCAACTCCATATCGTGCTCGGCGGCACGCCTCAGAGCTCCGCCATTGCCAACGTCATGGCGCTGCCCGACCAATGGGGGCGCGTCGATCCGGCGGCGCCGCTGATCGGCGGGTTCACCGTGACCGTGCTGATCCTGTGGCCGCGGATTCCCGGCCGCTCGGGCCGGGCACTGCGCCGGATTCCCGCCGCACTCGCGGCGGTGGCCGCCGCCACCGCGGTAGCGGCAGTCGCCGCCCCCGGCATCGCCCGCGTGGACCTGCCCTCCTGGTCCGCACATGCGCTGCCCGGGCCGCCGCAGGGCCCGGTGCTCGGGCTGGCCACCGCGGTGTTCACGGTGATGCTGGTGGCGAGTCTGGAATCACTGCTCTCCGCGGTGGCTGTGGACAAACTGACCGCCGACCGGCCCGGCTCGCCCGTCGAACGCGCCGACCTGGACCGGGAGTTGCGCGGGCAGGGTATCGCCAATGCGGTGTCCGGACTGCTCGGCGGGCTGGCGGTGTCCGGTGGGGCGGTGCGTGGCACGGCGAATGTGCGGGCCGGTGCGACGGGCCGCGGCTCCACCGTGCTGCACGGTCTGTGGATGCTGCTTGCCGCGGGATTTCTGGTCTCCGCCCTGGAACGGATGCCGCTTGCCGCTCTCGCCGGCCTCGTGATGGTCGTCGGTATCCAGATGGTGAACTACGCACACATCCGCAATGTCCATAAGCACCGCGAGTTCCTCGTGTACGTGGCCACGGTCGGCGGCGTACTCGTCCTCGGCGTCCTGCAAGGTGTGCTGGTCGGCATCGCGGTCGCGGTGGGGCTGGCCCTGCATCGGCTGGCCAGAACCCGGATCACCCTGGAGGAGAGAGGCGGGCTGCACCGGGTGTGCGCCCGGGGCCAGTTGACCTTCCTTGCCGTGCCGAGGCTGACCCGTGCGTTCAGTCAGGTGCCGCACGGGGCTCCTGTGGTGGTGGAACTGGACGGTTCCTTCATGGACCACGCTGCGTACGAGGCCCTACAGCACTGGCAGGAAACGCATCTGTCGCAGGGCGGCCGGGTCGAGGTCACGGGCAGGGCGGGGACCAGGATCGCCGAGCCCCCGTCCGCCCCGCACGCCTGCTGCCGGCCCTGGGCCCCTTGGCGTAACCACCACTGCGACGACCACGCCGCACAGCACCTGCCCACGCCGGACAGCGGGCCCGACGCAGCCGCGTCGAAACGGCCGGGAAGTCTCCAGCTGACCAGCGGGCTCAGTTTCTTCCAGCGGAACACGGCTCCGCTGGTCCGGCAGGAACTCGCCCGGCTCGCTCGCGAGGGGCAGCGGCCCTCGCAGTTGTTCCTCACCTGCTCCGACTCGCGGCTGGTCACCAGCATGATCACATCGAGCGGCCCCGGCGATCTGTTCACCGTACGAAATGTGGGCAATTTCGTTCCACTGCCCGGCGAGGAGGCATCGGACGATTCGGTGGGGGCCGCGATCGAGTACGCCGTGGACATCCTGGGCGTGAAGTCCATCACCGTGTGCGGGCACTCCGGCTGCGGCGCGATGCAGGCTCTGCTGGACGGGGCACCGGAAGGCTCCCGGTCCCCGCTGCAGCGATGGCTGCGGCACGGACTGCCCAGCCTCGGCCGGATGCTGAGCCGACATCATTCCTGGGTGCGTATCTCCGGGCGGATGCCGACCGACGAGGTCGAGCAGCTCTGTCTGACCAATGTCATCCAGCAGTTGGAGCATCTGCGAGCGCACGAAGTGGTGGCACGCCGCATCGCCGAAGGCAAGCTGGAGCTGCACGGCATGTACTTCCACGTCGGCGAGGCTCAGGCCTATCTGCTCGCCGAGGCTCACGAGTTCGACGATGTCTTCGACCGGGTGGCTCCCGTCCGTCCCGAAGGCAGTGCGTCGGCGACCGGCGGGCACCGAAGCGGCTTTCATAGCCTCGAGCTATAGGTCTAAACCAATTTCTTGCGGTGGCCCCTTGTCAGAGTGGCTTACGGGCTGATGAGCTAAGAGCCGGGACACAAGGCTTTGTCGAAAGGGCGATCTCGTGAGCAATGAAAGCTTGGCCAACCTGCTCAAGGAGGAGCGGAGTTTCACGCCGCCCACCGAGCTGGCCGCGAACGCCAACGTCACCGCGGCGGCGTACGAACAGGCAGCGGCGGATCGGCTGGGCTTCTGGGCCGAACAGGCTCGGCGGCTGACCTGGGCCACCGAGCCCACCGAGACGCTCGACTGGTCGAACCCGCCGTTCGCGAAGTGGTTCGCCGACGGTGAGCTCAATGTCGCGTACAACTGCGTGGACCGGCACGTCGAAGCCGGCCACGGCGACCGCGTCGCCATCCACTTCGAGGGCGAGCCGGGCGACGGCCGGGCGATCACCTACGCACAGCTCAAGGACGAGGTGTCGCAGGCGGCGAACGCGCTCGCCGAGCTGGGTGTGGTCAAGGGGGACCGGGTCGCGGTCTATCTGCCGATGATCCCCGAAGCGGTGGTGGCGATGCTCGCCTGCGCCCGGATCGGAGCCGCGCACTCCGTGGTGTTCGGCGGTTTCTCCGCCGATGCCGTCGCCTCCCGCATCCAGGACGCCGACGCCAAGCTGGTCATCACCTCCGACGGCGGCTACCGGCGTGGCAAGCCCTCCGCACTCAAGCCGGCGATCGACGAGGCCGTCGCCAAGTGCCCGCAGGTCGAGCACGTACTGGTGGTCCGCCGCACCGGTCAGGACACCGCATGGACCGAGGGCCGGGACGTGTGGTGGCACGAGATCACCGGCCGGCAGTCCGTCGAGCACACCCCCGAGCCGTTCGAGGCGGAGCACCCGCTCTTCATCCTCTACACCTCGGGCACGACGGGTCGGCCGAAGGGCATCCTGCACACCTCGGGCGGCTACCTCACCCAGACCGCGTACACCCATCACGCCGTCTTCGACCTGAAGCCCGAGACGGACGTCTACTGGTGCACGGCCGACATCGGCTGGGTGACCGGCCACTCGTACATCGTGTACGGGCCGCTGGCCAACGGCGCCACCCAGGTCATCTACGAGGGCACGCCGGACACCCCGCACCAGGGCCGGTTCTGGGAAATCATCCAGAAGTACGGCGTCTCGATCCTCTACACCGCGCCGACCGCGATCCGTACGTTCATGAAGTGGGGAGACGACATCCCCGCCAAGTTCGACCTTTCGTCGCTGCGGGTGCTGGGTTCGGTCGGTGAGCCGATCAACCCCGAAGCGTGGATGTGGTATCGCAAGCACATCGGCGCCGACAAGTGCCCGGTCGTGGACACCTGGTGGCAGACCGAGACGGGCGCGATGATGATTTCGCCGCTGCCCGGTGTGACGGCCACCAAGCCCGGATCCGCACAGCGTGCGCTGCCGGGCATCTCGGCGACCGTCGTCGACGACGAGGCGCACGAGGTGCCGGACGGCGGTGGCGGCTACCTGGTGCTGACCGAGCCGTGGCCCTCGATGCTCCGCACCATCTGGGGCGACGACCAGCGTTTTCTCGACACCTACTGGTCACGGTTCGAGGGGAAGTACTTCGCGGGCGACGGGGCGAAGAAGGACGACGACGGCGACGTCTGGCTGCTGGGCCGGGTGGACGACGTGATGCTGGTGTCGGGGCACAACATCTCGACGACCGAGGTCGAGTCGGCGCTCGTCTCGCATCCCGCGGTCGCCGAGGCGGCGGTGGTCGGTGCGGCGGACGAGACCACCGGCCAGGCCATCGTGGCCTTCGTGATCCTGCGGGGTACGGCGGCGGAGTCGGCGGACCTCTCCGCGGAGCTCCGTAACCATGTCGGGGCGGTGCTCGGGCCGATCGCCAAGCCGAAGCGGGTGCTTCCGGTTGCCGAGCTGCCGAAGACCCGGTCGGGGAAGATCATGCGCCGGCTGCTGCGGGATGTCGCGGAGAACCGGGAACTCGGCGATGTCACGACACTCACGGACTCCACGGTGATGGATCTGATCCAGACGAAGCTGCCCAGCGCTTCCAGCGAGGACTGAGCCCGGGCCGGCCGGGGTCCGGGGCGCCGACGCCCCGGACCCCCCGCTCCCGGCCCCCTCGGCAGTCGTCGCGGAACGGGCCCGGTGGAAGGGCCCGGGCGGAAGGGCCCGGTGGAACGGGCCCGGCGAAAGGTGCCCGGATGGCGCTTCGTACGTAGGGTGATGATCACCGGATGGGCCGTTGCTGCAACCCGGGTAGGCTGTTCCAGGAAATCAAGGGTGCGCCGGGAAGTCTGGTCGGCATGTGTGCTGTGCTGTCCAACCAACCGGAGGTCCCCTCGTGGCCGCGCCCGACCCGAAGCCCCGCTCCCGCCCCCGCGCCGGTCTGACCTTTCTCGGTCGGCTGCCGCGCACCGAGCGGGCCTACCTCGCGGACACTCTGCGCACCGAGACCGTCGGCGGAATGCTCCTTCTGATCGCCGCGATCACCGCGCTGGCCTGGGCGAACACCCCACTGAGTCACAGTTACGAATCCGTCAGCGACTTCCATCTCGGTCCCGGCGCACTCGGACTGCACCTGTCCGTCGAGCACTGGGCGGCCGACGGGCTGATCGCCGTCTTCTTCTTCGTCGCAGGGATCGAGCTCAAGCGCGAGCTCGTCGCGGGCGAACTGCGAAACCCCCGGGCCGCCGTGCTGCCCGTCGTCGCGGCGCTGTGCGGGATGGCCGCACCGGCGCTGGTATACGCGCTGGTCAACACCGTCAGCGGTGGGTCGATGGACGGCTGGGCGGTGCCGACTGCCACCGATATCGCCTTCGCACTCGCGGTCCTCGCCGTCATCGGCACCTCACTGCCGTCCGCGCTGCGCGCCTTCCTGCTCACCCTGGCGGTCGTGGACGACCTGTTCGCGATCCTGATCATCGCGGTGTTCTTCGCCGGAAAGGTCCATTTCGCCGCGCTCGGTGGCGCCGCGCTCGGGCTGGCCCTCTTCTGGCTACTCCTGCGGATGAATGTACGAGGCTGGTACATCTACGTCCCGCTTGCCCTGATCAACTGGGGCCTGATGTACCACAGCGGTGTGCACGCCACCATCGCCGGCGTCGCCATGGGCCTGATGCTCCGTTGCACCCGCCGTGAAGGCGAGTCGCGCTCCCCGGGCGAGCACATCGAACACCTGGTCCGTCCGTTCTCGGCCGGAGTCGCCGTACCGCTGTTCGCGCTGTTCGCCGCCGGGGTCTCCGTCTCCGGAAGCGCGCTCGGCGATGTGTTCAGCAGGCCGGAGACGCTCGGCGTGGTGCTGGGTCTGGTCGTCGGCAAGGCGGTCGGCATCTTCGGCGGTACCTGGCTGACCGCCCGCTTCACCCGGGCCGAGATCAACAAGGACCTGGCGTGGGCCGATGTGTTCGCGGTGGCGGTACTCGCCGGGATCGGATTCACCGTCTCACTGCTCATCGGCGAACTCGCCTTCACCGGCGACACCGCTCTGACCGGCGAGATCAAGGCTTCGGTACTCGTCGGCTCGGTGATCGCGGCCGTGATCTCCTCGGTCCTGCTCAGGTTGCGGAACCGCAAGTACCAGGCGATCTGCCTCGCCGAGGAGGCGGACGACGAGCCGGCGGCGGAGACCGGCCGCTCCGAACGGACGGGTGCAGCAGGCGGGGACGAGGACAGTCGGGCATGATCTGACTCCGGAACAGGAAAATCAGGCCTTCGCAGGAACGGTCCTCGGAACGAGCGCGTGTGGCACGCATACGGACCACAACGGCCGAGAAGACGAAGTATCAGCAAGCAGCACCACGACAACTCACAACGCCCCCGCAACACGCCGCGGAAGAAGAGCGGAAGAGAAGAGGGATTCAGCGATGAGCCACCCGAGCAAGCCTGCTGGCACCGCCGACCGCAGTCTCGGTCAGCTGGTCGCCTCGGCGACCGCCGAGATGTCCGCACTGGTGCACGACGAAATCGCCCTGGCCAAGGCCGAACTGCGCCAGGACGTCAAGCGCGGGGCGATCGGCGGCGGGGCGTTCGCGGCGGCCGGTACGGTGCTGCTCTTCTCCCTGCCGATGCTGAGCTTCGCTCTCGCCTACGGCATCCGCACCTGGAGCCACTGGAACCTGGCGATCTGCTTCGTGCTGTCCTTCGCCGCGAACGTGCTGGTGGCCGGCTTCCTCGCACTGATCGGCATGGTCTTCGCCAAGAAGGCCAAGCGGGGGAAGTCGCCGCAGAAGGTCGCCGCATCCGTCAAGAAGTCGGCCTCCGTGATCCAGGGCGTCAAGCCGCATCCGCGGCCGTCCTCCGACGAGGAGTCCATCGAGGCATCCGGCGGGTCGTCCGGCCCGGCACTGGACAAGGCTGCGAGCAGTACTCCGAACGGTAACGCCAATGTCAATCCGGCGGTCATCGAGAAGGCCGATGCTGTGGCACGCTCCTCTGCATGACCGCTTCTGCTGAATCGGGCTCCGTCGTACGGATCGACGGGCCCTGGAACCATCGCGATGTCGCGGCCAATGGCGCCCGCTTCCACATCACGGAGGCCGGCGACGGGCCGCTGGTGCTGTTGCTGCACGGTTTCCCGCAGTTCTGGTGGACCTGGCGGCATCAGCTGACCGCGCTCGCCGACGCCGGTTTCCGGGCCGTGGCGATGGACCTTCGGGGTGTGGGCGGCAGCGACCGCACACCCAGGGGGTACGACCCTGCCAACCTGGCCCTCGACATCACCGGTGTGATCCGTTCCCTCGGCGAGCCGGACGCCGCACTGGTCGGCCACGACCTGGGCGGGTACCTGGCCTGGACGGCCGCCGTGATGCGACCCAAGCTGGTGCGCAGGCTCGCGGTGTCCTCGATGCCTCATCCACGACGCTGGCGTTCGGCGATGCTGTCCGACTTCGCGCAGAGCAGGTCCGGCTCGTACGTCTGGGGGTTCCAACGGCCGTGGGTGCCGGAGCGTCAACTCGTCGCCGACGACGCCGCGTTGGTGGGCCGGCTCGTCAGTGACTGGTCGGGTCCCGCACGACCCGACGACAACGCGGTGGAGATGTACCGGCGAGCGATGTCGATCCCGTCGACCGCGCACTGCTCGATCGAGCCGTACCGCTGGATGGTGCGGTCGCTGGCGCGCCCCGACGGGATTCAGTTCAACCGACGGATGAAGCGCCCCGTCCGGGTGCCGACGCTGCATCTGCACGGTTCCCTGGACCCGGTGATGCGCACACGCAGTGCGGCAGGCTCCGGGCAGTACGTCGAAGCGCCCTACCGGTGGCGGTTGTTCGACGGCCTGGGGCACTTCCCCCAGGAGGAGGACCCGGCGGCGTTCTCGGCGGAGCTGATCAACTGGCTGAGGGACCCTGAGCCGGACCGCTGAACGGCGAACCCACCAGCCCGGAGAACGCTTGTCCTACGAACGGCCAATTGCCTGGCGCATAGGCCAATTGGCCCCGCGAGGAGCGATTACCGACCTTGTGGCACGGGCAAACGTCGGGGTATGGGCTGGACGCACGACTACGGTGACGCAGTACCCAACCATCGCTCGACCACAGGTCTGAGCACCCACGAGAGGGGCGGCCCGCACGTCCGGGGGCTCGACCCTCACCTCGGCATTCCGCGCATACTCCGCCGCCGTGCCCGCTGGGTCTCGGCGTGGCTCCGGCATCCCAGGCCGTGACGGCCGCCCCGAGGCTCAGCGCAGCGAGACGGCGGACGGCGACCTAGCTGTCGGCGGCCCGGGGCTCAGCGCCTGAGGTAGCCGAGGCCCGGATGCGCCTCCCGGTATCCGTCGAGCAGCCGCCTCGCCACGTTCACGGAATCGACCAGCGGGTGCAGTGCGAACGCCTGCACTGCCGCCCGCGCCGATCCGCTCTCCGCCGCCTCCAGTACACAGCGCTCCACGGCCTTGACCGCGGTGACCAGACCGGCCTCATGGCCCGTCAGCCGGCTTACCGGCAGCGGGCGCGGGCCGTTCCCGTCGACCCGGCACGGGACCTCGATGACCGCCTCCGGGTCGAGCACGTCGAGCGTCGAGCCGTTCGGGACGTTGAGGATCAGCGTGGTGCCTTCGCCGCGCCGCGTCGCGCCCGCGCCGCCCTCTTCGCCCGCGGCCGCGGAGCCCCCGGCGATCGCGCGCATCAGAGCCAGTGCCACCTGCTCGTAGCCGCCCGACTCGAGGTCGTCGGGGGCTCGTTCCCCGGCGCCCGCGGTCTCCCGGTTCTCGGCCATGTACGTCGCTTCGCGCTCGGCGCGCGTACGGTCCCAGGCCTGCCAGGCGGGCGTGGCGGGGCGCGCCATCTCGTCGTAGAACCGTGCCTGCTGCTCGTGCAGGAAGGCGCCACGGGTCTGCCCGGCCTGCCGGTAGGCGGCGACCGTCTCGCGGTTGAAGTAGTAGTAGTGCAGATATTCGTTGGGCACCGAGCGGATGGTGCGCAGCCACTCAGCGCCGAAGAGTTTGCCCTCCTCGAACGAGGTCAGCAGCCCCTCGTCGTCGAACAGGGCGGGCAGCACATCCCGCTCGCCGCCCGGCGCCCGCTCGTCGGTGACGTACAGCCCGCGCAGCCACCCCAGGTGGTTCAGGCCTACGTAGTCGAGCCGTGCCCGGTCGGGGTCGGCGCCCAGCGTACGGGCGACCCGGCGGCCCAGTCCGACCGGCGAGTCGCAGATGCCGATGACCCGGCCGCCGAGATGCGCGGCCATCGCCTCGGTGACCAGGCCCGCCGGGTTGGTGAAGTTGATGACCCAGGCGTCGGGGGCGATCCGGGCGACGCGCCGGGCGATGTCGACGGCGACCGGCACCGTCCGCAGTCCGTACGCGATTCCGCCTGCGCCGACAGTCTCCTGGCCGAGCACGCCCTGGTCCAGGGCGACGCGCTCGTCGGCGGCACGTCCGGCCAGGCCGCCGACCCGGATCGCCGAGAAGACGAAGTCGGCGCCGCGCAGGGCGTCGTCGAGGTCGGTGGTGCTGCGGACCTCCGGCGCGTCCGGCACACCCGCCGCCTGATCGGCGAGCACCCGCGCGACCGCGGTCAGTCGGGCCCGGTCCACGTCGTGCAGGGTGATCCGGGTGACCCGGCCGGCCGCGTGGTCGCGCAGCAGCGCGCCGTACACCAGGGGAACGCGGAAGCCGCCTCCGCCGAGGACGGTGAGCCTCACAGCGCGCATCCCTGGGTGTCGACCTGCTGGCCCGCGGTGCGGCCCTGGGCGATGTCCGCGCGGATCTCGTCGGCCGACAGGGCGTATCCGGTGTGCGTGTCGTCGAGCGACTTGGCGAAGACGACGCCGTAGACCTTGCCGGTGGGGGTCAGCAGCGGGCCGCCGGAGTTGCCCTGGCGGACGGTGGTGAAGAGCGAGTAGACGTCGCGGGTGACCGTACCGCGGTGGTAGATGTCCGGTCCGCTGGCGTTGATACGGCCGCGGACCCGGGCGGCGCGGACGTCGTACGAGCCGTTCTCCGGGAAGCCCGCGACGATCGCGCTGTCGCCGCTGTGCGCGTCGTGTTGGGTGTCGGTGAATTTCAGCGAGGGCGCGTCGAGGGCCGGCACGTCCAGGACCGCGATGTCGCGCGCCCAGTCGTAGAGCACCACCTTCGCGTCGTACAGCCTGCCCTCGCCGCCGACCTGGACGGTGGGCTCGTCGACGCCGCCGACCACATGGGCATTGGTGATCACCCGGTGGTCGGCGAAGACGAAGCCGGAGCCCTCCAGGACCTTGCTGCAGCTCTGCGCGGTGCCGACGACCTTGACCACGGACTTCTTAGCGGTCTGCGCGACAGGACTGTTGGCCAGCGCCGGGTCGGGCGGCCGGACCTCGGTGATCGGCTCGTTGGCGAACGGGCTGAAGACCTCGGGGAAGCCGTTCTGCGCGAGTACGGAGGAGAAGTCGGCGAACCAGCCGTTGGCCTCCGGCGGCACGACCCGGGAGACCCCGAGCAGCACCTTGGAGGAGCGGACCTCCTTGCCCAGGGTGGGCAGGGTGGTGCCGGCCAGCGCCGACCCGATCAGCCAGGCGACCGTCAGCATGGCCAGCACATTGACCAGCGCACCACCGGTGGCGTCCAGGGCGCGGGCCGGCGACCACGTGATGAAACGGCGGAGTCTGTTGCCCAGGTGGGTGGTGAAGGCCTGGCCGACCGAGGCGCACACGATCACGACGACCACGGCGACGACGGTGGCGGCCGTGGAGACCTCGGCCTTCTCCGTCAGCTGGTCCCAGATGATCGGCAGCAGATACACGGCGACGAGTCCGCCGCCGAGGAAGCCGATCACCGAGAGGATGCCGACGACGAAACCCTGGCGGTAACCGATCACGGCGAACCACACGGCGGCCAACAGCAGCAGGATGTCCAGCACGTTCACCGTCGTGAGCCTCGCTTTTCTCCGCCGGTCACGATCATCCGGCCTGTGGCGCGGCCCCCGGGCGGGCCGCAGTGGATCGCGGCGTTCCCCGGGTGGCGCAGTACGTCGGCCAGCCTGTCATGTGCGCCAGTCGAGCGGGACCTGCTTGGTGCGGTCCCATGGCTGCTCCCAGCCGGAGAAATGCAGGATTCTGTCGATCACTCCGGCGGTGAACCCCCAGACGAGGGCCGATTCGACCAGAAATGCCGGACCTCGGTGGCCGCTCGGGTGGATGGCCGTCACGCGGTTGGCGGGATCCGTGAGATCCGCCACGGAGACGGTGAAGACCCGGGCGGTCTCCGCGCTGTCCACGGCCCGGACCGGTGTGGGCTCCCGCCACCAGCCGAGCACCGGTGTCACGACGAACCCGCTGACCGGGATGTAGAGCCGGGGCAGCACGCCGAAGATCTGCACACCTGCCGGATCGAGCCCGGTCTCCTCCTGGGCTTCGCGCAGCGCCGCCCGTAGCGGTCCGGTGGTGAGCGGGTCACCGTCCGCCGGGTCGAGGGAGCCGCCGGGGAAGGAGGGCTGCCCCGGGTGGGAGCGGAGAGTGCCGGCCCGCTCCATCAGCAGCAGCTCCGGCCCGGACGCGCCCTCGCCGAAAAGGATGAGCACGGCGGACTGCCGCCCGTCGCCGCTCGTCGGCGGCAGAAACCGGCTGAGCTGCTCGGGCCGCACGGTGTCGGCCGCCTGCGCCACCGGTGCCAGCCATCCGGGCAGCCCTCGGCCGGTCACGGCCACCGGGCCCTCATGGGCCCGGTCGGTCTCTGTCTCTCCGGTGTGCGTCATCGACACCCCCGCTCTCTCCCGCCTGCTCTTCCCAACGCCCACGGCCGGCCCGATCGTTCCGCGCTGCTGTCATCCGGCCCCCAACGGGGGAGCGGGCTGCCCCGGATAGTCGGCCGGGGGCTTCAGCCGCTGGCCCGGGTAGCCGCCCTTCTCGTACTTGAGGAGCTTCCGCGCCTTCTCCGGGTCCGTCTCGCCCTCGCCGTACGCCGGGCAGAGCGGGGCGATCGGGCAGGCACCACAGGCAGGCTTGCGGGCGTGGCAGATCCGGCGGCCGTGGAAGACCACCCGGTGCGACAGCATCGTCCACTCGCTCTTCGGGAACAGTGCGCAGATCTCCGCCTCGACCTTCTCCGGCTCCTGCTGAGCGGTCAGCTTCCAGCGGCGCACCAGACGGCCGAAGTGGGTGTCGACGGTGATCCCGGGTACGCCGAAGGCGTTGCCCAGCACCACGTTGGCCGTCTTGCGGCCGACACCCGGCAGCGTCACCAGATCCTCCAGACGGCCCGGCACCTCACCGCCGAAATCGTCCCGCAGGGCGGCGGAGAGGCCGAGTACGGACCGTGCCTTGGCCCGGAAGAAGCCGGTGGGCCGCAGGATCTGCTCCAGCTCTTCGGGGTCGGCGGCCGCCATGTCCTCCGGCGTCGGATACTTCGCGAAGAGCGCCGGCGTCGTCTGGTTGACCCTGAGGTCGGTGGTCTGGGCGGAGAGCACGGTGGCGATCAGCAGCTCGAAGGGATTCTCGAAGTCGAGCTCGGTGTGGGCGTACGGATAGACCTCGGCGAGCTCCCGGTTGATCCGGCGCGCCCGGCGCACCAGGGCGGTACGGGACTCGGACGCGGGGATTTTGACGGCCTTCACCGACGGGCCCGCACCCTGCCCGGCTTGCGCCGCCTTGGTGGCCTTGGCCTTGTCGGGCGACTTCTTCGCGGCTTTCGCCGGCGCCGCCTTGACCGTCGCCTGTGCAGCCTTGGCCGCCTTCGGCGGGTCCGCCGCCTGTGCCGCCCTGGCAGCCTTGACCGTCGCCTGTGCCGCCTTACGGGGCGCAGCCGCCCCCCGCGCGGGTCGCCCGGCCGGCTCCGCCGCCGACCCGGCTCCCTCGGACGGCTCAGCGCCCCCCGCGCGCTTCGTTCTCCCCGATGGCTCGGACACCTCAGTCACCGTGACTCCCTCGACCCTCTTGAACGGTTTGGTCGCTTTTGCCGCTTCCATCGCCCGGCCGGGCGACCGTTCGCCCACAGCGGAATTTTTGGTTCGCCGACACCCGTTCGGCCCCCTTGCCCCGTGCTCTCACCGGCGTTTTGGACACTCGGCCAGCCTAGAGCCAGCCACCGACATCCGCGCCGGTCACAGCCAATCACCAACCCAATCGGCCCCCTCCCGCACAAGGCGCAACACCGGTGCGTCAAACTTGTGACTGATCACACTGATTGACCCGTCCGGCATGATGGGGTCCAGCCGGTCCCCTGAGCAGGTCGACAAGGAGAGAACTCGTGGACGACGTTCTGCGGCGCGCCCCGCTCTTCGCGGCGCTCGATGATGAGCAGGCCGCTGAGCTGCGCGCCTCGATGAGTGAGGTGACGCTCGCCCGTGGTGACGCCCTCTTCCACGAGGGCGACCCCGGCGACCGCCTCTATGTGGTCACCGAGGGCAAGGTGAAGCTGCACCGCACTTCCCCCGACGGCCGGGAGAACATGCTGGCGGTCCTGGGCCCCGGCGAGCTGATCGGAGAGCTGTCCCTCTTCGACCCGGGCCCGCGTACCGCCACCGCGTCCGCCCTGACCGAGGTCAAGCTCCTGGGCCTGGGCCACGGTGACCTCCAGCCCTGGCTCAATGTGCGCCCCGAGGTGGCCACGGCGCTGCTGCGTGCGGTCGCCCGCCGCCTGCGCAAGACCAACGACCAGATGTCCGACCTGGTCTTCTCGGACGTCCCGGGCCGGGTCGCACGCGCGCTCCTGGATCTGTCGCGCCGCTTCGGCGTGCAGTCGGAGGAGGGCATCCACGTGGTGCACGACCTCACCCAGGAAGAGCTGGCCCAGCTGGTCGGTGCGTCCCGCGAGACGGTCAACAAGGCCCTGGCCGACTTCGCGGGCCGCGGCTGGCTTCGTCTGGAGGCCCGCGCGGTGATCCTGCTGGACGTCGAGCGCCTCGCCAAGCGGTCCCGCTAGCCGCCGGCATCTGCCTGTCCGTACGTGAGGGGCGCCGCGCCGGTAGGCGGGGCGCCCCTCACGTGTCACGTGCGCTCGCACGGGGGCTCAGATCAGGCCGTGCCCGCGCAGGTACTCCAGCTGTGCCCGCACCGAAAGCTCCGCCGCCGGCCACAGCGACCGGTCGACGTCCGCGTACACCTCGGCCACGATCGCCGACGCGGTAGTGAGACCCCGCTCGGCTGCGGTCTCCACCTGGGCCAGCCGGTGGGCACGGTGGGCCAGGTAGAAGTCGATCGCTCCCTGAGCGTCGTCGAGCACCGGGCCGTGCCCCGGCAGCACCGTATGCACGCCGTCGTCCACGGTCAGCGAGCGCAGCAGGCGCAACGAGTCCAGGTAGTCGCCGAGCCGCCCGTCCGGGTGGGCGACCATGGTCGTGCCCCGCCCCAGCACCGTGTCGCCCGTCAGGACCGCGCGATCGGCAGGCAGGTGGAAGCAGAGCGAGTCCGCGGTGTGCCCGGGGGTCGGTACGACGCGCAGCTCCAGGCCGCCGGTGGTGACCACGTCCCCCGCCGCGAGCCCCTCCTCGCCGAGTCGCAGCGCCGGATCCAGCGCCCGCACGTCGGTACGCGTCAGCTCCGCGAACCGTGCCGCGCCCTCCGCGTGGTCCGGATGGCCGTGCGTGAGCAGGATCAGCGCGATCCGTTTGCCGGCGTGTTCCGCGGCGTCGATCACGGCCCTGAGGTGGCCTTCGTGCAGCGGGCCGGGGTCGATGACGACCGCCGACTCCGAGTCCGGCTCGGAAACGAGCCAGGTGTTGGTGCCGTCGAGCGTCATCGCGGAAGCGTTCGGTGCGAGGACGTTGACCGCCCGCGCGGTAGCCGGCCCGGAGAGGACCGTGTCCCGGGGCTGCCCGGGGAGGGCGGCTGCGTCACTCATCCATGGTCTCCTGCTCCGCGGCCGGCAGTCGCCGGGTGAATTCCTCGTGGCCCGGCCAGCTCAGCACCAGCTCGCCCGCCTGCAGCCGCGCCTTCGCCAGTACCGGAGTGAGATCCTGCCCGGCCGCGCCCGCCAGCGCCTCGGCCACGGTCGCGTACGGCTTCAGCGAGCGCAGCGTCGAGATCGTCGGGGGCATCATCAGCAACTCCCCCTTGTCGTACCCCTCGGCCGCGTCTGACGGCCGGATCCACACGGTGCGGTCGGCCTCCGTCGATGCGTTGCGGGTGCGCTGCCCCCTCGGCAGCGCGGCCACGAAGAACCACGTGTCATAGCGCTTCGGCTCGAACTCCGGGGTGATCCAGCGGGCCCAGGCGGCCAGCAGATCGGAGCGCAGCACCAGACCGCGGCGGTCCAGGAACTCCGCGAAGGAGAGGTCACGGGCGACGAGCGCCGCCCGGTCGGCCTCCCAGTCGTCGCCGGACAGGTCGCCGACCACCGTGTCGGCGGTCGGGCCGGCCAGCAGCACGCCGGCCTCCTCGTACGTCTCCCGCACGGCCGCGCACACGATGGCCTGAGCGGATGCCGCGTCGACCCCGAGCCGCTCGCCCCACGCAGTACGGCTCGGCCCGGCCCAGCCGACGAGCCGGTCGTCGTCACGGGGGTCCACGCCACCGCCCGGATAGGCGTACGCGCCGCCGGCGAAGGCCATGGAGGTGCGTCTGCGCAGCATGTGGACAGTGGGGCCGGCGGCCGCCTGCGGCGGGTCTCTCAGCAGCATGACGGTGGCTGCGCGTCGGGGCTGGGCGGGGGTGAGGTCGCCGGATGCCAGGGCGCGGATGCGGGCGGGCCATTCCGGGGGGTACCACTGACCGTTGGGCATGCGCGCGAGGCTAACCGGTATCGCGCCGATGTTCGAGGTCAGCGGGTATCGAGGTCGGCGGGTGGCGAGCAGCGGCGCGACCGGCTTCGCCGAGGCCCACGCTCCCGCAATCCCCCGTTGATCCCCGCGGCTCCCCCGTAGGCGGCCGCCGGCAGCCGCTCAGTCCCGCAGCTCGACCTGGATCTCCACCTCGACCGGCGCGTCCAGCGGCAGCACCGCCACCCCGACCGCACTGCGCGCATGCACACCACGGTCGCCGAACACCGCACCCAGCAGCTCGCTCGCCCCGTTGACCACCGCCGGCTGACCGGTGAAGTCCGGTGCCGAGGCCACGAAGCCCACGACCTTCACGACCCGCTCGACGCGATCCAGGTCACCGGCGACCGATTTCACCGCGGCCAGCGCGTTCAGCGCGCAGGTGCGGGCCAGCTCCTTGGCCTCGTCGGCCGTGACCTCCGCGCCGACCTTCCCGACCACGGCCAGCTTGCCGTCCACCATGGGCAGCTGGCCGGCGGTGTACACGTACACCCCCGACCGGACGGCCGGCTGGTACGCGGCCAGCGGTGGCACCACCTCGGGCAGCGTCAGCCCCAGGTCAGCGAGCCGGGCGTCGACGGCCCCGCTCATGCGGCCTTCTCCCGCTTGAGGTACGCCACGAGCTGCTCGGGGTTGTTCGGTCCGGGCACCACCTGGACGAGCTCCCAGCCGTCCTCGCCCCAGGTGTCCAGAATCTGCTTGGTCGCGTGCACCAGAAGCGGCACAGTCGCGTATTCCCATTTGGCCATACGGCGACTGTAGTCGCTGTCACTGGCAGTCTCCGGCGTAGGACCCCGCCCGACTGGTTAGGCTCGCATACGTGAGCAGGCTTCAGGTCGTGAGCGGCAAGGGCGGGACCGGAAAGACCACGGTCGCCGCCGCACTCGCGCTCGCCCTCGCAACGGAGGGCAAGCGCACGCTCCTCGTCGAGGTCGAGGGCAGACAGGGCATCGCCCAGCTCTTCGAGACGGAGGCGTTTCCGTACGAGGAGCGGAAGATCGCCGTGGCACCGGGCGGCGGCGAGGTGCACGCCTTGGCGATCGACGCCGAGCGCGCCCTGCTGGACTACCTGCAGATGTTCTACAAACTGGGCAGCGCCGGCCGCGCCCTGAAGAAGCTCGGCGCGATCGACTTCGCCACCACGATCGCACCCGGCGTCAGGGACGTGCTGCTCACCGGCAAGGCCTGCGAAGCGGTCCGCCGCAAGGACAAGCAGGGGCGTTACGTGTACGACCACGTGGTGATGGACGCGCCGCCCACCGGTCGCATCACCCGCTTCCTCAACGTGAACGACGAGGTGGCGGGCCTGGCCAAGATCGGACCCATACACAACCAGGCGCAGGCCGTCATGCGCGTGCTCAAGTCCCCCGAAACGGCCGTCCACTTGGTGACCCTGCTGGAGGAGATGCCGGTGCAGGAGACCGCCGACGGCATCGCCGAACTGCGCGCCGCGGACCTCCCGGTGGGAAACATCATCGTGAACATGGTCCGCCCCGCGTTGCTGGACGAAGAGGCCGTGCGTACGGTGTCGGGCGACCGCCGCAAGGACGTCGCCAAGGCGCTCACCCGGGTCGGTGTGAGCGGCTCGGCGAAGCTGGTCGCGCCGCTGCTCGCGGAGGCCGCGGACCACGCCGAGCGGGTGGAACTGGAGCGCGAGCAACGGGCGGTCCTGGCCGAGCTGGAGCTGCCCACCTACGAACTCCCGCTGCTGGTGGAGGGTATGGACCTGGCCGGGCTCTACCGGCTGGCCACGCAACTGCGGAAGTACACGAGCGCATGACCCTGAACCGCCGATGACTCCGGACAGCCGATGATCCTGAACAGCCGATGACCCTGGACAGCCGATGACCCTGGACACCGCGCCACTGCTCGACATCGACCCACTGATCGACGACCCGGCGACCCGCATCATCGTGTGCTGCGGCTCCGGGGGCGTGGGCAAGACCACCACGGCGGCCGCGCTGGGCGTGCGGGCGGCCGAGCGCGGCCGCCGGGCGGTGGTCCTCACCATCGATCCGGCGCGCAGGCTCGCCCAGTCGATGGGCATCGACTCGCTGGACAACATCCCGCGCCGGGTGGAGGGCATCAAGGCCACCGGCGACGGTGAACTGCACGCCATGATGCTGGACATGAAGCGCACCTTCGACGAGATCGTCGAGGCGCACGCGGACGCCGAGCGGGCCCGCGCGATCCTGAGCAACCCGTTCTACCAGTCGCTCTCCGCCGGCTTCGCCGGAACCCAGGAGTACATGGCGATGGAGAAACTCGGCCAGCTCCGGGCCCGCGACGAGTGGGACCTGATCATCGTGGACACCCCGCCGTCGCGCTCCGCACTGGATTTCCTGGACGCGCCGAAGCGGCTGGGGTCGTTCCTGGACGGCAAGTTCATCCGGCTGCTGATGGCTCCGGCGAAGGTCGGCGGCCGGGCCGGGATGAAGTTCCTCAACGTCGGCATGTCGATGATGACCGGCACACTCGGAAAGGTGCTCGGCGGGCAGTTCCTGCAGGACGTGCAGACCTTCGTGACCGCGATGGACACCATGTTCGGTGGCTTCCGCACCCGGGCGGACGCCACCTACCGGCTGCTCCAGGCACCCGGGACGGCGTTCCTGGTGGTCGCCGCGCCGGAGCGGGACGCGCTGCGCGAAGCCGCGTACTTCGTGGAACGCCTGGCCGCCGAGGAGATGCCGCTGGCCGGTCTGGTGCTCAACCGGGTGCACCACAGCGGGGCCGCCCGGCTGTCGGCCGAGCGGGCGTTGGCCGCCGCAGAAAATCTTGAGGACGATCGCATTGTGGATCAGGAGGCCGGGAATGAAGCAGTTCGTGACTCCACGGTCGCCTCTCCCGAACCCACCGCAGATCCCGACAGCGCCGCAGATCCGGACAGCACCGTAGGTCCCGTCAGCGCAGCACCCACCGTCGACGCCCTCACCGCCGGTCTGCTGCGCCTGCATGCCGAACGGATGCGGGTGCTCGCGCGTGAGCAGCGCACCCGCGACCGTTTCGCCGCTCTCCACCCCGAGGTAGCGGTGGCCGAAGTGGCCGCCCTTCCCGGTGACGTGCACGACCTCGCAGGGCTCCGGACCATCGGTGATCGCCTCGCGACCGGTGGTTCTTCGGCCTGAGTCCCGTACGGTCCGCCGTTACGGGCCGTTTGTCACGGCCGGTCGTGACACCGGTCGCTACGGCCCGTCGCGCGGTCTATCCCACCGCGGCGTACGTCTCCTCGAACGCTTCGTCGTCCGCGACGATCGCGGGCAGCATGCCCGTGCTCCGCTCGTACTCGGTGCGCGCCGTCTCCAGCAGTAGGCGCCACGAGGTGACGGTGGGCCGTCTGCGCAACAGTGCGCGCCGCTCCCGCTCCGTCATGCCACCCCACACGCCGAACTCGACGCGATGATCCAGCGCGTCAGCCAGGCATTCGGTGCGTACCGGACATCCGGTGCACACCGCCTTGGCCCTGTTCTGCGCCGCCCCTTGTACGAACAGTTCGTCCGGATCCGTAGTGCGGCAGGCCGCCTGCGCACTCCAGTCAGTTACCCAGCCCATGCCGGCGCCGTCCTCTCCCGAAATCGAGGCTCCCCCACGGCGGTAGCGGCATATTCACCGCTGCCAGTTGAGGACGTTACGGAAGGCAGGCACAGCGCAACACCCCCGGTGGGCCCAATCTTGAATGGCCCGAACGGACTATGCGTACGCGGCAGATCACCCAACGGAGTGAGCGCAGGACATAACGAACAATCCAGGCAATACGGGATGATTCGTCGATGCCACAAGGTGCGCCAGGCATCACATCGGGGCATATTCGGGCACGGATCCGCCCCATTCGGGGAGGGCGAAGTCATGCCGGGGGGCTTGATACAGAACCGCACTGCTGTGACAGTGAGGTGCAGCTTAGGCCAAGACATATACGCGTGTCCGGCGAATGAGGCTGCTCCTTCTCGACGACGTAGGCTGCCTCCATGCCAAAGAAGCGCTCCGGCGGGGGTCTCTCCACGACCCAGCAGGCCGCCAAATTCCTCGGTGTCGCCGCGCTCTCCGGAGCTGTACTGGCGGGCCTCGCGCTGCCGGCAGCCGGGGTGTTCGGGCTCGCGGCCAAAGGCACGGTCCAGGGGTTCGACGACATCCCCGCCAGCCTCAAGACGCCGCCGCTGAGCCAGCGCACCACGATCCTCGACAACAAGGGCGGCCAGATCGCCACTGTCTACGAGCGTGACCGCACGGTCGTGAAGCTCAAGGACGTCTCGCCGTACATGCAGAAGGCGATCGTCGACATCGAGGACGCACGCTTCTACGAGCACGGTGCGGTCGACCTCAAGGGCGTACTGCGCGCGCTGAACCGCAACGCCCAGGAGGGCGGTGCCGCCCAGGGCGCGTCGACCCTCACCCAGCAGTACGTGAAGAACGTCTTCGTCGAGGAGGCCGGCGACGACGCCACCAAGGTCGCCGAGGCGCAGCAGAAGAGCCTCGGCCGCAAGGTCCGCGAGCTCAAGTACGCGATCCAGGTCGAGGAGAGCCTCGGCAAGAAGAAGATCCTCGAGAACTACCTCAACATCACCTTCTTCGGCGAGCAGGCGTACGGCATCGAGGCCGCGGCCCACCGATACTTCTCCAAGCCCGCGAAGGACCTGACGCTCAGCGAGTCCGCCCTGCTAGCCGGCATGGTCCAGTCGCCGAGCCGCTACGACCCGGTGAACGACATGCAGGAGGCCACCAAGCGCCGCAACACGGTGCTGCGGCGGATGGCCGACCTCCACGACGTGTCGCAGGCGGAGGCCGACAAGGCGATGGCCGACCCGATCAAGCTGAAGGTCACCCAGCCGAGGAGCGGCTGCATCACGGCGGTGCAGGGCGCCGGGTTCTTCTGCGACTACGTGCGCAAGGTCTTCCTCTCCGACCCGGCCTTCGGCAAGACCGAGAAGGAGCGGCAGAAGCTCTGGGCGGTCGGTGGACTCACCATAAGGACCACTCTCGACCCGAAGTCGCAGGCGTCCTCCAACAAGGCCGCCACCTCCAAGGTCAACAAGGACGACAAGATCGCGGACGCGGTGGTGCAGGTCCAGCCCGGCACCGGCAAGATCCTGGCGATGGCCCAGTCCCGTCCGTACGGCCTGGACATGACCAAGCACCAGACGGTGCTGAACCTCTCCGTCGACCACAAGATGGGCGGCAGCAACTAC
Organism: Streptomyces sp. NPDC051320; assembly: GCF_040682175.1. NCBI lineage: Bacteria > Bacillati > Actinomycetota > Actinomycetes > Kitasatosporales > Streptomycetaceae > Streptomyces > Streptomyces sp. NPDC051320. Next base: position 121,510 of record NZ_JBFBAL010000012.1, on the reverse strand, counting down.
GGCTTCCAGGTGGGCTCCACGTTCAAGCCCATCACCGCGGCGGCCGCACTGGAGAAGGGCATCAGCCCGGCGCAGACCTTCAACACGCCCCGGACGATCAAGCTGCCGGCCGACGGTTTCCGTTCCTGCTCCGGCCAGGTCACCGACGACAAGCCCTGGTCCGTGCAGAACGAACTGGAGTCGGAGAAGGGCACCTTCGACATGACCAGCGCGCTGGGCAAGTCGATCAACACCTATTTCGCTTCGCTGGAGCGGAAGACGGGCCTCTGCGAGACCCTCACCATGGCGAAGAAGGTCGGCTACCAGCGCGGCGACGACAAGCCGCTGCTGAACACCGCATCCACCACCCTCGGCGGCCAGGAGTCGACCCCGCTGGCGATGGCCTCGGTCTACGCGACCTTCGCCAACCGCGGTACGTACTGCTCCCCGATCGCCATCGAGTCGGTGACGTCACCGGGCGGCAAGGCCCTCGACGTGCCGAAGTCGACCTGTAGCCAGGCGATGAGCGAGCACACCGCGGACACCATCAGCCAGATGCTCAAGGGTGTCGTCGAGGACGGCACCGGTAAGGCGGCCGGCCTCACCGACCGGGACAACGCGGGCAAGACCGGTACCACCGATGAGCGCAGGAACGCCTGGTTCGTCGGCTACACCCCGGACCTCTCGACCGCTGTCTGGGTGGGCAGCGACGGCAGCCCCCAGATCCCGATGTCCAACATCACCATCGGCGGCCAGTACTACGACAAGGTCTGCGGTGGCTGTCTGCCGGGCCCCATCTGGAAGACCGCGATGAGTGGCGCACTGGGTACGGACCACCCTGCCTTCACCCACGTCGACGTACCGCGCGGCAAGGTGAAGGGCGGCAAGGGCCACGGCGGCCACAACGGCAACAACACCGGTGGCACCACCACCGGCGGCGGCGCCGGTAACACCGACGGTGGCAACAACGGAGGCGGCAACAACGGCGGCAACACCGGGGGTGGCGGCAACGGAGGCGCCGGGGGCATCTCCTTCCCGCCCGGCTTCTTCGGCGGGAACAACGGCAAGCCGGGCAGGTAACCGGCGCTTCCCCCGCACCTGAGCGGCGGTACGCGAGAGGGGCGCCCCGGTCCCATCGGGGCGCCCCTCTCGTATGCTCGGGCCGGCTGGTCTCCCGCCGGCCGCCGCCTCAGCCCGCGAGCCGCTTCTTCACCTCGGCGGCCACCCGGCCACCCTCCGCCAGGCCCGCCACCTTCGGGTTCACGATCTTCATCACGGCGCCCATGGCCCGCGGCCCCTCCGCGCCCGCCGCCTTCGCCTCGTCGACGGCCTGCGCGACGATCGCGCCCAGTTCCTCGTCGCTCAGTTGCTTCGGCAGATACGTGGCGAGCAGCTCACCCTCCGCCTTCTCCCGCGCGGCACTCTCCGGGCGGCCACCCTGCTCGAACGCCTCGGCCGCCTCACGGCGCTTCTTCGCCTCCTTGGCGATCACCTTGATCACCTCGTCGTCGGAGAGCTCGCGCGCCGACTTCCCCGAGACCTCTTCGTTGGTGATCGCGGAGAGGGTCAGCCGGAGCGTCGAGGAGCGCAGCTCGTCGCGCGCCCTGATGGCCTCGGTGAGTTCTGCGTGCAGCTTGGACTTGAGCGTGGTCATGTGCCCAAGTGTCGCAGGTACCGCGCCCGCCCCGCCCGCGGATTTCGCGCTCCCCCGTCTTCTGCGACGATGGAGACATGCGCGCACGCTACGGGATCCCCCTCAAAGTCACCGCAGGAATCACGGCCGTTGGCGCGGCCGGCATCGCCTATGCCGCCGGCTTCGAGGCCCGCTCGTTCCGCCTGAGGCGGGTCACCGTGCCGGTGCTCCCACCCGGCGCCCGACCGCTGCGCGTCCTGCAGGTCTCCGACATCCACATGGTCCGCGGCCAGCGCAAGAAGCAGCGCTGGCTGCAGTCCCTCGCAGGCCTGCGCCCCGACTTCGTGGTCAACACGGGGGACAACCTCTCCGACCCGGAGGCCGTCCCGGACGTCCTGGACGCCCTCGGCCCGCTGCTGGAGTTCCCCGGGGTCTACGTCTTCGGCTCGAACGACTACTACGGCCCCTCGTTCCGTAACCCGGCCCGCTACCTCCTCGAGAAGGCCCAGGGCAAGCACGGTCTGAACGGCAAGGCCCCGGCGACCAACGTCGTCCACAACCCGTGGGAGGACATCCGCGACGGCTTCGACGCCGCAGGCTGGGTGAACCTCAGTAACACCCGCGGCCGCCTCAAGATCGACGGCATGGAGATCGCCTTCACCGGCCTGGACGACCCGCACATCAAGCGGGACCGCTACGCCCAGGTCGCAGGCGGCCCCGAGGAGGGGACCGACCTCTCCGTGGCCGTCGTCCACGCCCCCTACCTCCGTGCCCTCGACGCCTTCACCGCCGACGGCTACCCACTGATCCTCGCCGGCCACACCCACGGCGGCCAGCTCTGCATCCCCTTCTACGGCGCTCTGGTCACCAACTGCGACCTGGACACCGACCGGGTCAAGGGCCTCTCCGCCCACGAGTCCCACGGCAATCGCTCCTACCTGCACGTATCCGCCGGCTGCGGCACCAACCGCTACACCCCGGTCCGCTTCGCCTGCGCCCCCGAGGCCTCACTCCTGACCCTCACGGCCCGCCACTGACGCAGCCCGGACCCGCGAACCACCGCAGAGTCCCCTCCCGTGTCGCGATCACGGCCGTTATGGCGACACGGGAGGGGCGCTCCGCCCCCGGCCACCCCTCCCCCGGCCGTACCGCGCCCGCCAACGAAACCGGATTTCGTCTCAGGCCCGGGGTCCGCTAAAGTAAACGATGTCGCCGCCACGCGAGCGACAATCGGGGTGTAGCGCAGCTTGGCAGCGCGCTTCGTTCGGGACGAAGAGGTCGTGGGTTCAAATCCCGCCACCCCGACAGCTGAAATACCAGGTCAGGGGCCTGATCCGCTTAGCGGATCAGGCCCCTGAGTGGTTTCCGGGTGCCGCTGCCGGTGGGGCCTGGTGGGCAGGCAACGCGCAGTCGAAGGTGGTCCGGTCCGTCGCACGCGTGGGACTACCAGGCCAGCTCCGCGTGGACCGCCTTGCCGTTGCGGCGGGGGACGACGCGCACCCGGCGGGCGAGGCTCTGGACGATGGGCCACCCGCGTCCGCCGGTCCGGTCAGGGGTCCGGGTGCGAGGGAGGCTGGAGCTGGTGTCCCGCACGGTGATCCCGATCCCGCCAGGAAGCAGTCCGAGCTCCAGGATGAGGGGGCCGGGAGCGTGGCGGACGGCATTGGTCACCAGCTCGGAGACGACCAGCAGGACGTCGACGTGAAAGGTGTGGCACACGTGCGGGGCGTGGTGGCGGAGGAAGGCGCCGGCGGCTTCCCGTGCTTCGGCGATGCAGCCGGGTGCACCGTCGAAGTCCACGCACACCTCCGGAGGACGGGCGTCGTGCGGAGTGGCCGGCGGGAGTTCCATCCCAACTCCCCTTCCACTGAGTGCCTCACAGCCCGAGTGCCTCACCGCTGCCTGTGACCCCGTCGCGCTGCCGGGGCACCTGTGACCTTCTTCTATACCGCAGGGTACCCAGCCGACGTTCACGGATTCGCGTTCCCTGCGCTCGTGCTTTGGCGCTGATCTGCCCACGCGGTGGGTGATCCGTTCGGGAACGGATTGCCTTCTAGTGCAGATTCACTACTCTGAGCTGGTGCTCATCAACCAGGCAGGGGGTTGCTACGTGCGAGAAGACACAACGGTGGAAGGCCCGTTGTTCCAAGTCAGCGCCGCGATCGATGACGACGTGCCCAGCCTCCGGCTCATCGGCGAACTCGACCTGGACGGTACCGCGCAGTTGCGTGCCGCCCTCGCCGACTGCTTCGCGCGGCGGTCCGCCCGTGTCGTGCTCGACCTGTGGGGCCTGCGCTTCTGCGACTGCTCGGGCTGCAACGTGCTGCTGGAGGCCAAGGCCACGGCGGATAGAATCGGCACCGAGCTGTGCGTGGAGGGAGCCTGCGCGCAGGTGGCCCGGCTGTTCGCCCTCACAGGCGCCGACGAACTATTCGCCGACAGCGTGCCCCGTCTACCACCGAGGACCGTCTGATGCCTTCGACATCGCAGACCGCGCCGGGACCGATGCCGCGCATCGCCGGTGAGCGCATCACCATCCTGCTCGTCGAGGACCACGACATGGTGGCTGAGGCGATCCGGCTCGCCCTGGACCGCACCGACGACCTGCAGGTGGTCGGCCGCAGTCTGTCCGTGAAGGACGCGCTGGCCGACGCCGCCCGGCTGCGCCCCGCCGTGGTGGTGCTGGACCGGCGACTGCCCGACGGTGACGGCATCGCCGCCATCACCCAGCTCAAGGCCGCCGCGCCCGGCACCCGGGTACTGGTGCTGACCGGCGAGGCGACCCCGGCGGTGGCCGCCCGCGTCGCCGAGGCCGGTGGCTCGGGACTCCTCCTCAAGGCCGGCAACCTGGGCGAGCTCCAGGACGGCGTACGCCTGGTGGCTGCGGGGGAAGTGGCCTTCAGCAAGGGCCTGCTCAGCGGAGTTCTGGACCGGCTGACCGGCCGGACCGCCCAGCTGGGTACGACCCTCACCCCGCGCGAGCGCGAGACCCTCGGGCTGCTCGGCGATGGCCTCGGTAGCGCCGAGATCAGCCAGCGGCTCGGCGTCGCCCTCAACACCGCCAGGAACCACGTCCAGCGGGTCCTGGAGAAGCTCGGCGCCCGCTCCCAACTGGAGGCGGTCGCCGTGGCCCGCCGGGAAGGCCTTCTCCGGTGACCGGGACCAGCCCCGACGAACGGAGCTTCGTCCCCGCCCCATCCGAGACGGCGTTCACTCTGCTGGTATCGAGCGTCCTCGACTACGGGATCTTCATGCTCGACCCCGGGGGCTACGTGTCCACGTGGAACGCGGGTGCCGAGCGGATCAAGGGCTACCGCGCCCAGGACATCATCGGCAAGCACTTCTCGGTCTTCTACCCGCCCGAGGACATCGCCGTCCGCAAACCCCAACTGGAGCTGAAGGTGGCCGTCGCCGACGGCCGGCTGGAGGACGAGGGCTGGCGCATCCGCAAGGACGGCTCCCGCTTCTGGGCCAACGTGGTGATCACCGCCCTCTTCGACGAGACCGGCGAACTGCGCGGCTTCGGCAAGGTCACCCGGGACATGACCGAGCGCCGCGCCGCCGAGCAGGCGCTCACTGAGCGCCGCCGCCTGTTCACCCACCTGGTGCAGGCGCAGGAGCTGGAACGCCGCCGCATCGCCTGGGACGTGCACGACGACTCCATCCAGGCCATGGTCGCCGTCGGTATGCGACTTCAGCTCCTCGCCGACCGGGTCGGCGAGCCCTACGAGAGTGAAATCGCCCAGCTCGACACGTCGGTACGTGAAGCGGTGGGACGCCTGCGCAACCTCACCTTCCGGCTCCAGCCGCCCGGCATCGACCGGCACGGCTTGATCGAGTCGCTGTCCCAGCACCTCACCGACGAGGTCGGGGGCTGGGGACTTGAGTTCTCCCTGGACCACGCCCTGGAGAAGGAACCGGCTTCCGAGACGGCGATCACCATCTTCCGTATCGTGCAGGAGGCGCTGCTGAACGTGCGCAAGCACGCCCGAGCGCGCACCGTACGGGTCAGCGTCAACACCGAGGACCGGGGCCTGCTGGTCCGGGTGGCCGACGACGGCACCGGGCACCCGGCGGCCACACAGCGGTTGCACGAACACTTCGGGCTGATGGAGATGCGCGAGCGGGCCGAGACCGCAGGCGGCTGGTGGACGCTGCGCAGCGAGCCCGGCACCGGCACCACCGTGGAATTCTGGGTGCCCGACCTGCCGAGCAGCCTGCTGGACGAACCGCTGCCCGGCGCCCCCGTCAGGAACTTCGACTCCCGGCCTGACCCCCAGGGGCCGTCATGACCCGGCCCGCCACGCCCACGGGCACCGTGCGGGTGCTGATCTGCGACGACAACGACATGCTGCGCGCGGCGCTGGCCGAGGTCGTCAAGGCCCAGCCCGACCTCACCCTGGTCGGCAGCGCGGCCGACGCCGACGAGGCCATCCGGCTCGCCACCGTCCAACAGCCGCACGTCGTGGTGCTCGACGTGCGCTTTCCCGGCGGGGGCCCGTACACCGCCCAGAACATCATCCGCGTCGTCCCAGGCGTCCGCATCATGGCGTTCTCCGCCTACGGCGACCAGGGCACACGCACCGAGATGGCCGCGGTCGGTGTCGCGAGATATCTCGTCAAGGGCACCACCAACGCCGGGCTGGTGGCCGAGATCCGGGCCCTGGGAGCCGAAGCCCGCACGTCCACGGCCGCCGTCACCGAAGAGGGAGCCGGCCTATAATGGCCGGCGGCCGACCGGGCGGCTGCGCGGAGCTACGTCGGCGGCTTCGTAGCCGGCTTTCGGGCAGACGCTGAAGCCGTGTCCGTACGGGGGCGAGCTCCGGGCCCCTCGGCAGTGAGACGGAGTCGCCGGACGTCGCGTTCCGGACGGATGGCCGCGATGGCGAACACTCCGGCGCAGAGCATGACGGCGGCGGTGACGAGGAAGGCCGTGGTGTACCCCGCGGCCGGGTTGTCCAGTGCGTCGATGAAGTGGCCGGTGAGGGCGGGCGCGACGAGGCCGGGCAGCGTGCCGGTAGCGGCCACGATGCCGAAGACGACCCCTCGTTGGGCGGTGGGAACGACCTCGGCCGTCGTCATGTAGTGCAGGGGTACGGCCACGGCCGTACCGCCGAAGGCCAGCGCGATCAGCAGGACGCGGAGAGCGGTCGCGCCGACGAAGGGAAAGGCCGCCATGGCCGTGCCCGCCACACATACTGCGGCACCTTGCAGGAGACCACTCGACCAACGGCTGGACACCCGCCGTCTCTTGAGTGCGTCGACGAACGGCGAGACGGTCAGCAGCAGCACCAGACTGAATGCGGAGATCGCGCTGATGGTGGTCGCAGCGGACCCCGCCGACATGCCGAGCTGCGTCCTGAGGTAGGCGGGCAACCATGCGTGACTGAGCGAGAGCGCCCAGGAGGCCCCGAAGGCGCTGGCTATGCTGCCGAGCACCGTGCCGGTCAGCAGGAGGCTACGCAGCGGTAGCCGAGCAACGGACGGGACGTCCTTGACGTCCGCTCGGAGTTCGCGTTCGGGGGCGTACGGGCCGTCATGTCCGACTCTCCACCACACCGCACTCCACACCGCGCTCGTCACGGCGAGCGCGGCGAAGGCCGAACGCCAGCCGAAGGAGCTGATGAGCCAGGTGACCACCGGCGCGGCGATGAGGGTTCCCAGCGCCGCTCCGCCGATCTGCAGCGCCGAGGGCAGCCCGCGCCGCTCGGGTGGGAACCACTTGTACAGGGCGTGCATGGACATGGAAGCAGCGGGGCCCTCGGCTGCGCCGAGCAGGACCCGGCCGGCGATGAGCGTGGGAAGCGCGGCCACGACGAGCACGGGACCTGGGCCACCGCCCACAGCAGCGTCATGGCGAACAGCAGCACCCGGCTGGAGACGCGGGTACGAGCCCCACACTCCGCACTTCAACGCCTCGGCCGCGAAGTCATACATGGGCCTGCTGGCGGCGATGCTCGAGCACGAAGGGCTCCTCGACCGGAGCACACTGGTCTCCACCTACGTCCCCGAACTGGCCGGGACCGCCTTCGGCGAGGGCTCAGGTCGACCACCTGCTCCACATGGGCACGCAGATGAGCTATGCGGGCCGCCCTTACGACAAGGCGCTCGAGGCCCAGCGGTACGCCGCCATTCTCGCGCCTCAACTTCGCCCGTACGGCTACACGGGCCCGACGACCATCCGCGAGCATCTCGCCACGGCGCGGAAAACGGCTGCCCCCGGCACCGAGTTCCGCTACGAGAACGGCAACGTGGAGGCGCTGGCCGAGGTCCTTCGCCGGGTCACCGGGACCACCACTGCCGCGCTCCTCGGCGAACTCCTCTGGTCCCGCATCGGAGCGGAGGAGGACGCGTACTACCTCCTCGACTCCGCAGGCGCCGAGTGCGCCTGCGGCGGCTTCAGCGCGACCGCCCGTGACATCGCGAGGCTCGGCGAGATGCTCCGCTGCGGCGGCGCGGTCGGCGGCCAGCAGATCGTGGCGGAATCCGTCGCCTCCACCATCGGCACCGCGACGCCGGAGGGCTACGCCCGGCGGGTCCGCTTCCCCGCCGCCCCCGCGAGCACGCCGGCCACCCTCTCGTATCACGACCTGTGGTGGATCCCGAACGACCCGTACGGCTCCTTCATGGCCAGCGGCATCCACGGCCAGCGCCTGTTCATCTCCCCCGGCCTCGACCTCGTCGTCGTGCACTTCGCCTCCCAGGTCATGTCCCCGGCCGTTCCCCAGGTCCCGCTGATCGAGGCGTTCATCGAGGTGGGCAAGCACCTCAACGGTTGAGCCCGGGGAGGCTGGTTCAGGGGCGGTGGCCGGACCCGGGCGGTGGAGGCGGAGGCGGGGGCCCGTGGGGTGGTGGCGGGGGAGGCAGGTCGGTGCGGGGGGTGTTGCCGGGCCAGACCAGCAGGACGGGGCAGGGGGCGTGGTCGACGACGAACCGGGTGGCGTGACCAAGGCTGCGAGGGCCGAGGCGGGCGAGGTCGCCGTCGCGTGCGCAGACGAGGAGGTCCGCGCCGGTGGTGGCATGGACCACTTCCCGTTCCACCCGGCCGTGCGCCAGCACCCGGCGGACCGGTCGGTCCAACGACTGCTCCGCTGCGGTGAGCAGTTCCTGCGCGGCGGCTTCGGAGAGCTCCTCGATCCGGTGCCCGGGATCACGTTCGGGGTGGCCCCGGCCGAGGAGGCCGGCGAACGCGCCGTGCGCCGTCTCGACCACGGTGTCGTCCATGACGTACAGCAGCACGATCTCCTCATCGGGGGCGGCGCGGGTGAGTGCGGCCTCCACGCAGGCGGGCCAGGTGCCCTCGGTGATCCAGATGACGACGCTCATGGGCGGCTCCGCGCGCTCGGTGCTGGGTCAGGTGCCGGCGGGGTGTCGCTATGTGCAGCCCCCGCCCCCCGCACCATCCCCCGCAACGCGGGGGCGCACGCAAGAAGCCTGGCTGTTCCGGCTGATCGCAGGGCCGTTCGGCCTGCAGGTCCCGCCTGCTGCCGCCGCGACGAGGACTCCGCTGCGGGACGGCACCGGCCTCTGTCCCCGTGCCGTACGCCCCGAGCGCAGCGGCGCGGTGCACGGCCGCATCTTCGCCTCGGTCGTCACCCTCGACGGCAGCAACGGGCTCGGCACCGTTTACGAGAGCGGGGACAGCGGCAGGGTATTTCCACCAGGTCGGCACCGTGGTGGAGTCCGAGTCATCGACGCGCAGGGCAACCTGGTCTGTCACTACTCGGACGCGGACGGACGGCACGGTGTGCAAGCCGTACAACGCCACCGGCAGCTCCGTCGCCGCGCGGTAGTCGTTCAGAAGCCGAGGCCGGAAGAGGCGCCGCCGAAGAGCGATCCCAGCACGTCTTCGGTAACGCGCAGACCGGCCTTCTCCTTCGGGGTGAGCTGCTGCGGGTGGCCGGCGGGCTCGGCGGACGCGGCGCCGGCGGCGAGGAAGGCGGCCACCAGGGCGGTCGCGGCGACCACCGTGAGACGACGGATCATGAGCGGACATCCTTACGGTGAGTGATCGGAGCAGTCGCTCCGAGTTTCCGTAAAGACCGGTTTTCGGCCATGACACCACGCCGACCCGATCACCCGATCCACCCGCGTACGTACCCCTCGGTGACGGAAGCGACGGAACCGGACCCGGGTTTTTGCTGTGCGGCTTCCGCCAGTCACAATCGCTGAGCGACCTCCCCCGTCTCTTCGCGGGCTCGGTCCTGCCCGCGTGCGGCCACGACGGTCGCGGCTGTCCGTGGGGCCGGGCGCCGCCGATGTGGGGTGGGCGCCATCGGTGGCATGAAGTGACGATCTCCCTGCTGAGGAGGCACGTAGTTGGAAGGAAGACTGGCCATGACGGTGGATGCGCGCGGCGAAGTCGAGGAGTTCATCCTGGGGGATCGGTTCTCCTGTCTGGCGGGGCGCTCCGCCTGGCGCCGGGGCGGTATCGCGCATCGGCACTACGACCTCCTCGGGAGCGAGGAGTCGGCTCGGCTGATGGCGTTCGATCTTGCGGAGTTCGTGGGATCCGCGGACTGGAGCGCCCGGACGTTCACCAGTTTCATCGCGACCTTCGAGCAGCCTCGTGGGGTGGATGAGCTGCGGTTCGAGGAACTCCTCTGGCAGCAGCTGCAGCTGTTGCACGAGCAGGACGCGCAATCCCATCGCTGGGCCGACGGCTATGCCTCGGATGCCGGCTCCGGGGAGTTCGCGTACAGCGTGGCCGGCCACCCCTTCTTCGTGATCGGGCTGCACGAGACCCACCGCAGGTGGGGCCGGCGGCCGCCGTTCCCGATGCTGGCCTTCAACTCGCACGAGCAGTTCGACCGGATCAAGGGCGCCGGGATGTGGGACCGGCTGGCCGACAAGATACGCAAGCAGGACATCAAACTGCAGGGTGACATCAACCCCAACCTGCACGAGTACGAGCAGCTCTCCGAAGCCCGCCGTTACTCCGGCCGCCCCAAGCCCGCCGACTGGCAGTGCCCCTTCGCCGCCGGTGCGCCGGAGCGGCCACCACTGGAGCGGCCACAACTGGAGCAGGACTGGGCGCAGGAGCGGGAACTGACGGCCTCGGGGGCCTGAGGCCGGCGGGAACGGCGCGTTCCCGAGGGCCGTGGAATGCCCTGCGGAGACGATGCGGTTGGATCGGGTTGAGCAAGCGCTCAGCCGAGGCGCCGGCACCGTCGGCGCGACTCGCCGTCGAGAGGGTCGAGAGGTACGTCGTGGCAGATCCGTTTTCCGTACGTGTCGAGGTCCGCGGGTACGAGACCGACACGCAGGGCCATCTCAACCAGAGCGTGTACTTGCAGTACGCGGAGCACGCACGCTGGTCGCTGCTTCGCGCCGGGGGCATCAACCAGAGCGATCTGCTGGAGCAGGGCGTCGGTCCGGTGGCGCTGGAGACGACCATTCGCTACAAGCGGGAGCTGGTGGCGGGCGACGAGGTCGATGTGAGCTGTGCGTTCGTCTGGGGCGAGGGCAAGACGTTCCGGATCGAGCAGACGATCCGGAAGGCCGACGGCACGGTCGCGGCGGAGCTCACCGCGGTCGGCGGACTGCTCGACCTCACCCTGCGCAAGCTGATCAGCGACCCACAGGAGCGCTTCCGGGCACTGGCGGGCGACCCGGACACGTTCGGTCTCTGAGAGGGCACCGGGTTTTCGGGCGGTCGGCGCGCATCGACGTCGGCCGCCCTTTCGCACAGACGGTTGATGGCCGGGCCGGAATCATTCCGGTCCGGCCATCTCCTGGGGCCGCGACTTCTGTGCGTCTACCTGTTGCTCAGAACGCGCTGTTGTCGCAGCGCATGCCCGAGCCCAGGTGCATGGGCTGCGCGCCGGGGCCGCCCTCGCCACCGAGCGCGTTGCCCAGCACCCCGTTAAGGGCCCCGACCGCCCCGAGCACGTCGACGTTCATGTCGTGCGACCTGCACTCGACGCTCTGTTCGACGTCGATGCCCTGGTCCGGCTCGTCGTGGGCGTAGGCGGTGCCGGCGCCGAATCCGGCGACACTTCCGAGGGCGGCGGCCACCACGGCAGCCTTGTGAAGCATGCGCATTGTTTTCTCCGTTGATCGGCAGACGTGCTGAGCAGGGGCCGGCGCACCGGACCCTCCTTGAACGGTCATCCCATTCCGGGCATGTCCAGCTGTCCCACCGGAGCAGCCGCGAGTCGCCCGAGCCCGAACGGGGAGACCTGCGGGACTCCCGGGGCGATCAGCGGGCTGACCAGGGGGTTGACCTGCGGGTTCACCTGCGGGTTCACCTGCGGCCCGGACTGCGGGGAGATGACCCCCGGGGCGGCGAACTGCGGCGCGACCAGCGGGGCCACCTGCGGAGCCGCCTGCGGAGCCACCTGCGGGACGGCCCAACGGGACTGCGGCTGCGGGGCCGGCGCCGGAGCGTACTGCTGCGGGGCGGGAGCGTACTGCTGCTGCGGAGCCGGGGCGTACTGCTGCGGGGCGGGAGGCGGGGCGTACTGCTGCTGCTGGGCCGGCGCGTACTGCTGCTGCGGAGCCGGGGCGTACTGCTGCTGCTGCGGAGCCGGCGCGTACTGCTGCTGCGGGGCCTGCTGCGGGGCCGGAGCGTACTGCTGCGGGGCCTGCTGCGGGGCCGGAGCATACTGCTGCGGGGCGGCCTGCTGCGGAGCCGGAGCATACTGCTGCGGAGCCGGAGCAGGAGCCGGGGCGAGCGCCTCCGGGGCGGCACCGTTGTACCCGACGGGAGCGTCGGCGAAGCTCGTGCCGGCGCCGACGGCGGTCAGACCGCCTGCCGCCGCGACGATGAGCGCGATCTGTTGAAACTTGCGCATGAAACCCTCGGCTCTTCATTTTCTGTATGGAAATCTGACTACGTATTGCTGTCTTGAGTGCACACACAGAGGCAATCCCGGGCTCCGCGCCCTGCACACCGCGCGCCAACGGCGGCGAAAGCGTCCCGCAGGAACACGACGGCACCCGTTGCGCAGCGCTCCAACGTCCCCCGATTCCGACGACGCATCTCATCGCCTCTCCTGGTGGGGAGCTTTCCCGACGGCGGGCCGCAGGCCCGTTCGCCGTCCCCTCCCGGTGGGTAACGCGCGTTCCCTCGCCTCAGTCACGGAGCCGATGCTCCGTCACCCATTTGCCAGCCGTCGTGCATCATTTCGAGCGATACCGGCCGACTCACGGGACTCCCCGGAGGCATGTCCGGCGGGCATCTGATGTGCTGCCGGGGCGCGGCCGGCCAAGGACAGCGAAGCGTACGAAGCGAACGGAACACACAGTGCCCGGCTACCGGAGCGACCAGGTCGCACAGAACCCCGTTTCGCCCCCCGGCGAGCTGACCCGGATCGTTCTGCGGCCGGTGGCGAGCAGTCTGCCCCTGGGGTTCTTCGCCTTCGGCACGGCGAGCGTGCTGCTGACCACGCTGGAGCTGCACTGGATTCCGGTGGCGCAGACACGGCCGCTGATGCTGGTGATCCTCGTCTTCGCCGTTCCGCTCGAGCTGCTCGCGGGGATCTTCGCCTTTCTGGCCAGGGACAGCGGAGCAGCCTGTGCGTTGTCCGTGCTCGGCTGCGTCTGGGCCGGCAGCGCGCTCACCATGATCACGGGTCCAGCCGGACAGCGCAGTCCGGTCCTGGCGGTATTCCTGCTCACCGCGGCCCCGCTGATCCTCGCGCTGTTCGTGGCGTCACTGCGCGGCAAGCCGCTGTTCGGGGTCCTGCTGCTGATCGGCGCCGGCCGTTTCGTACTGATCGGCGTCTACGAGGCGGGCGCCCCCTCGGGACTGCAGACCGCGGCTGGGTGGGTCGGCGTGGCACTCGGCGTCTTCGCGCTGTACGGCGGCCTGGCGCTGCTGCTCGAGGACGGCGCGCAGCGCACGATTCTCCCGCTGGCCCGGCGCGGGCGGGCCCGGCAGTCGCTGGAGGAGGGCCTCGCCCACCAGGTGAACGACATCGAACGCGAGGCGGGGGTGCGGCGGCAGTTGTGACGTTCTCCGGCATCGCCTCCACGCCGCCGGCCTCCGTCGGGTCGGTCTTCGTGTCCCACCGTAATGCCCGGCCGATGGTCTCCGGGAGGCGTCTGCTGGTCGCACGTGTCGCATCCGGGCGTCCCCTCGCGCACGTCGCCGCCGAGATGGGGATCTCGCCGATGCCGACCCCGTACGGATCAGTGCGACCGCCAGGCTTCGATGAGGTCCTCCGGACCATAACCTGCCTGCAGGCCGGTGCAGTTGACTCCGTTGCGCGAAACGGCGACGAGCGGCACCGGTTCGTCGGTCAGAGCGGACCTGTGCTTGCACAGCGCCGCGAGATCGTGGGCGTCGAATGCGGAGGTCTCCAGCCACTTGACCGAGCCCAGAAACAACAGCCGCTTGGCAACAGGCTCGCGGTCCGCGCCGACGAGGTCGATCTCGACGTCGTTGCTGCGGGTCCAGTACGCACCGACGGCCGGTGCGGCCGGCAGGTCCGCGTCGGGAAGCAACCGCGCCAGTGCCTCGCGGATCAGTGGCTCGACGGCGCGCCCCCGCCAGCTGGTCCACTGCTCCTTCACCCGCGCCAGGGTGATGTCTCCGCGCATACGCTCGATCTCTGCCATGTGCGGTTCGAGGAACGCCAGCCAGAAGCGCAGATACGGATCGGACACCCGGTAACGGCGCTCCTTCGACGGACTCAGGGAGAGCGGAAGTTCGCCTGCCACCACGGCTTTCCCGGTCAGCAGGCCCAGCGCGCGGGTGAGCGTGGAGTGGGAGATCCCTCCTGCGGCACGCGCGATGTTGGTGAACGTCCGTTCGCCCGCGCCAATCGCTCGCAGCACCTCGCCGCCCATGGCGTGCGGCGGGAACTCCGCAGCGAGGGACCGCTCACCCGAGACCAGTAGAGCGGAGATCGGGCTCTCGAGCGCAGCGGCCAGAAAGTCCCACATCGACGCCCCCGGCTGCCATTGCCGGCAGATCAGTGGCAACCCACCGGTGATCAGCGCCGCATCAAAGGCGGCTGCGGGCTCCAGGCCGAGCATGTCGCTGAGATCGGCCGGGTTGAGCGGGCCCACGACCATTTCGCGTCCGCGCTGATGGAAGGGACGGTCGTAGCTGTTGAGCGCCTTCATCATGGAGAGATCAGAGCCGACCAGGAGCAGCAGCACCGGTTTTCGGCTGAGCAGCCGGTCCCAGGCCCGCTGGAGCATCCCTTCGAAGGCATCGATGCTCTCCATCAAGTAGGGCGCCTCATCGATCACCACCACACTCGGGGTGTCATCGGGCAGGGTCTCGGCGAGGAGCCGGAAGGACGCGTTCCATTGGCTCGGCGTTTCCTCCGCGAAGAGTGCGCGCCCCGGCAGACTCGACCCGCTGACCGCGTCGAGCAGCTCGGTCAGCTCCGACTCGGCGGAACCGCCGCCCGCGGTGAAGAAAACGTGCGGCACCTCGGCCTGCTGCAGGAACTCCTCGACCAGCGTCGACTTCCCGACCCGTCGGCGCCCGCGGATCAGCAGGCACTGGCCGGGCTGGGGAGCACCATCAGCTGCGCGGACCTCGTCGAGGGCGCCGCACAGCGTGTTCAGCTCGCGCGCCCGCCCGATGAAGCGATGCATACGGGAGCCCCCTGAGACCGGTCGAGACATACTGTCGCTGAAGATACTATCGCGACAGATACTGTCTCCGAGGCAGTAGACCCGCCCAGGCAGTGCTTAGCCGGGCGACACCGCGCTGCGCCCCGGCAGGCCTGGCCTGCCGGGGCGCAGCTGGGCAGCCGATACAGCCGTCAGCCGTTGAGGCAGACGTTGCCGAACGCCGGGTTCAGGGCGCCGATGACGCTCACGGTGTTACCGCAGACGTTCACCGGGACGTGCACCGGAACCTGGACCAGGTTGCCGGAGAGCACACCGGGCGAGCCGGCGGCTACGCCCTCCGCGCCGGCGTCGGCGGAGGCGGCCGAGGCGGCCCCCATCACCGTGGCGGCAGCAATGGCAGACAGGGCGGTCATCCGCACGATACGAGACATGGACACAAGCCTTTCCTAGACGTCCTCAACGGAACGCAACACAGCGGTCGCCTTCGTTGCGGCCTTTTGCGGTCTTCTTCGGAACGCTCGTGCGAGGTGATCGGTTACGCGGTCGGGGTTCACCCGAAGTGATCACGTGGTGCACTGATGTGCGTTTATCCGCGGATGAGGCAAGGTCCAGGCGCTGATCGTCGGGCCGCGTTCATCACCGGCCGGCGACGTGGGCAGCCCTGATCTCGGCCCAGCGCTCGGCCTGCGCCGAGGTCAGGGTGCAGCGCAGTTCGGCCAGTTTCAGCAGGTTGGACTCGGCGTCACCGGTGAGGGTCTGGGCCTCCGCCGCGTAGTGGTCGTCGATCAGAGCGGACAGTTCGGCCGCGTTCATCACCGGGTCGATCCTTGCGGCGATCTTGTTCATGTCGCGGTACGAGCCCTGCAGCCGGAACGGCGGCTCGGTGCGGGCGGCGTCGGACTGGGCCGCCGACGCGATGTACGCGGCGTTGACGGCGAGCACCGTCGCGCGGGCGGCGAGCAGATGGCGCAGCACCGCGACGATCCGGTCCAGTTCGGCGGGGGCGTACGGATGGCCCAGCCGGTCCCGGCGCGCCGTCGGGTCCCCGTCCGCCAGGCGTACCAGCAGGGCGAGGTCCTCCCGGGCACGGCCGGCCAGCGGCGCGAGCGCCGGGTTGGAGGTGAGGGCGTTCTCGACGAAGCTCAGCGCGAACACGTCCTCCTTGCCGGTCAGGACATCGCCGAGGTTCCAGACGTCGGCGCGGTTGGCGAGCATGTCGGGGATCGTGAAGCGCCGCCCGGACTCGGTGTACGGATTGCCCGCCATGCACACCGCTAACCGCTTGCCGCGCAGGTCGTACGTCCGGGCGGCACCGTCCACGACGCCCTGCATCCGGCGCTGGGTGTCGCAGAGGGAGATGAACTTCTGCAGCAGTTCGGGCGAGGTGTGCTGGATGTCGTCCAGGTAAAGGAGGGTGTTGCTGCCTGCCGCGAGGGCGAAATTGATCTTCTCGACCTCGCGTCGGGCGGTCGCGTCCGGTGCATCGGCCGGGTCGAGTGAGGTGACCCGGTTGCCCAGCGCCGGGCCGTCGACCTTGACCAGGATCAGGCCGAGGCGGTCGGCGACGTACTCCATGAGGGTCGTCTTGCCGTAACCGGGCGGGGAGATGAGCAGCAGCAGCCCGCTGCTGTCGGTGCGCCCGGAGGGCGCGGTCCCGTCTCCCGCGCCGCCCTCGGCTCCGCTCGGGTGCTCCGCCGTGCCGAGTTGCTTGGCCAGGTTGTCGCCGATGAGCGGCAGGTAGACCTCGTCGATGAGCCGGTTGCGTACGAAGGACGACATCACCCGCGGCCGGTAGTCGTCCAGCCGCAGCCGGGCGCGCTCGGCCGCCACCAGTTCGGTGCGCCGGCGCTGGTAGGCACGGAAGCCGGGCGCCTCCGTGCGGTGGAACTCGGCGGCCCGGGCCAGGAGTTCGTCGATACGGACGGTGAGCCGGCGGCGGTCGACGCGGGGGTGGGAGCCGAGCAGGCCGGGCACGGTCGCGGTGAGTGGCGCCGCCGAATCGTAGCGGGCCAGCTCCGGGCAGAGTTCGATGGCGACGGCCTCCGCGAAGTCACCGGGGCCGGTGTCCTGGCCCGTCGAGACGGTGTACGCGGTGAGCCAGTTCTCGATGAGCTGGCGGCGGGCGGTGAGGTCGTCACCGAGTCCGGCGAGGTCCTCGTCGTAGGCCGGACCGCCCACCGCACGGCGGAACTTGTCGAGCAGCGTGCGGGCGGCGGAGCGAGTGACGAAGGCCCCCGGGGCGCCGGTCCGTGCACCGTGGACCAGCTCGTCGAAGAGGTAATCGGCGGCGGCGCGGGCGCACGGGCCGGTGATCACACCGGCGAGTTCGGCACACCAGTCCGCGATGGCCGGCGCCAGGCCGAAGGTCTCCCTGGCGCGGGCCATCGAGACGGCCCTGCGGGTCCACGCCTCGCGCGCCCCGGGCGTCGTCCGGTGTGCCCAGAACACCTGGGCGGCGGCGCGCGCCTCGGGCGGGTGGCGGAGCAGCCCGGCCTCGGTGTGCAGCCGCAGCAGTGCGCCGAGGATCAGTGCCGCGTCGTGGTCGTGGACGCCGCGCTCGTACCCCTCGTCGTACGCGGCCTCGGCCGCCTTCCGTACCAGCGCCGGGAGATCGTCGGCGGCGGCGAGCGTTTCGGCGCCGTGCTCGGCCAGCAGGCGGGCCGCCAGGTACTCCGCCCGGTACAGCTCGGGCGACTCCGAGGGCAGCGTCCGTCCCCAGTACGGGCGAGCGGTGCCGAACTCCGGGTCGGTGACCGGCGAGCGGTAATCGGTGCCGGCCAGGGCGAACGCCAGGGACTCGGCGCCGTCCGGCACCAGGGTGAGTTCCAGCGGCTGGGAGTTGACCGCGAAACGGTGCCGGCCGAGCCGGATGGTGGCACCGCCGTCGGCGTACAGGTCGGTGCGGTCGCGCAGGGCGCGTACGGCTTCCTGGCGGGCCGCCCCGATCCTGCCCAGCAGTTCGTCCGCGCGCACCCGGTCGCCGAGTTCGCGCAGCTCGTCCGCGGTCCGGGCCACCTTGGCGGCCAGCGGGTCGGAGGCGAAGAACGTACTGATCGCGTCGGCCGACTCCAGCGCCCGGGTGCGGCGGGCGATCGTCTCCAGGACCCGGGCCGCCGAAGCGCCCAGCCGTTCGGCGCGCCGGGCGCGAGCGTCCTGGAGGGTCTGCTTACGGGACGAGAACGCCTCGTACACCTCGGTCCGCCGGGTGCCGAGCTCGGCGAGGAAGTCGTCGGACGCGGCGAACCGGGACTCCAGGTCCTCCACCCGCAGCAGCAGTCCGGCGAGCTGATCGTCGCAGGCCCCGGGGGTGTCCGCGGCGGCCAGAGCGCCGGTGACCGACTGCGCGAGCAGGGCGCACTCGGCGGCGAACTCGGCGCGCCCCTCCCGGACCACCAGCTCGCTGCGGCGCGCTTCGAGGGTGGCACGGGCGCGGTTGACCGCGCCGATCACCTCGGCGATGCGCTCCAGGACGGCGGTACGGACCGTGGCGTCACCGATGTCAAGACCGGTGACCACCTCGGTGACGGTCCGCAGCCCCTCGGCCAGTTCGTCGAGCCGCCCGGCGACCGGCGCCGCCGCCGCGACCGTTTCGATGGCCTCCGCTTCGGCCGTGAGCCGATCGGTTTCGGCGTGGTAGCCGGTGAAGGCGTCCTCCCGCCGGAGATGCCCGACGGCGCGTTGTGCGAAGCCGGCGATGTCGGTCGCCACCTCGGCGGCGCGGGTGTCGATGCGGTCGGTGTCGGCGTACCGCTGATCCTTGAGGGTCAGCAGGTGGCCGTGTGCGCGGCGCAGTTCGGTGAGCCGGTTCACCCACTCGGCAGCCGAGTCCGGCGCCTCCCCGCGGCATCGCCGGACCAGCGCGGCGAGCTGCCCGGCGGCTTCGTCGAACGCCTCCGCCGCCTGCCGGGTCAGCGTCTGCACGGTCTCGAACTCGGCCAGTACCTGACCTGCGGTGACCCGCAGGGCCTCCAGCGGCTCCCGCAGATCGCCGGTGCCCTCGTCACCCAGCCAGTGGTAGGTGTCCAGGACGCGCACGGACGCGGCACGCAGGGTCTCGTACAGGGCGGTGGTGGGTGCGTGCTCCGCCCCGGTGACCGAGCCGGCCAGCGACAGACAGTCGGAGATGGCGCGCACCAGGTCGGCGTTGCCGATCCGGGCCAGCGGTCCGGTACCGGCCGGGGCGGCCGCCGCGTAGGTGTCGGACACGTACGGGGTGCGCCAGATCTGCATGGGGTGGACGCGTGCCGGTTCCGGCCGGTCCGCGCGCAGGACGATGAGCGTGCCGTCGTCGAAGAGGGCGTACCCCTGGCAGGGGAGCGGGGCGGCGATCTCCTTGCGGATCAGGTTGTACGACAGCAGCAGGGTGCGGCCGCCGGCCCGGGTGCGGAACACGTACAGCACGTCTTCGCCGTTGGGGGAGCGGAGTGCCCGCTCGAACTCCAGCCCCTCGGTGTCGAGATCGAAGGTCTTGTGCTCGCCGGTGGCGAGGCAGTAGCCGCCGGGGAAGATGATCCCCTGGTCCTCGGGGAGGCTGCGGCAGCCCTGGCCGATGCGGTCGAGTCGTGCGACGGTGCCGGTCACCGTGTTGAAGACCAGATGGCGGTGGGCCGTCTCCTTGTACGGGCGTACCCGCAGCAACAGCAGTACGCCGGCGCGGGCGTACTCGATGTCGGCGTCGGCGAGCGACTGCAGCGGCTCGTCCACCGGCTCGGAGTGGATGCCGTCGGGGGTCTCGGTGTCGTCCTCGACCTTGAGGGTGAGGCTGCCGCCGACGGTCGTGACGTACACGCCGTGCGGCAGCGCGACGTGCGGGTGGCGGCCGAGGCGGTGGTCCTGGCGGGTCGTCGCCGTCCAGCTGAAGTCGTGGACCGGTGGCAGGACATGGTCCCGGTCGCCACGGGCGTCCAGGAACCGGGCCGTACCGTCCTGGCCCAGCGCCCAGCGCAGGACACGGGCGTCGTCGGCGGTCTCACCGGTACGGAAGACGGCCAGCAGTTTGCCGTCCACGGTACGGAGGCGCAGGAGGCGGGCGTCCCGGTAGTAGCGGTGGAGTGCGCTGAACTCGTGGGTGAACGCGGGGTCGCTGAGGAGGGTGGTCGGCGCTTCGGCGGTGGGGAGGAGCGGGGTCAGGGTGCGGGTGTGCAGGGCGAGGACGTCGGCGGGCGTCTCGGTGGGGTGACCGGGGGCCGGGTTGTAGCCGAAGAGGAGGGCGTCACCGACCGTCGCTATGTCCTGCGGGTGGCAGGGGTGTTCGGTACGGAGGTGTTCGGTGCGGGTGAGGGTGAGCTCGGTGTCGCCGAAGGTCTCCGTACGCAGGGCGTTGAGGGCGGTGGCGCGGGTGGCGAGGGTGGTGGCTTGGGTGGTCAGGCGCGAGCGGAGTACGCCGTAGGTGGCGGGGTCGAGGGGGGCGGGCTGGGTGGTCATGGTGTGCGGCTCCTTGCGCGTGCGGGTCGTGGCGCCTGCGGCGGGCTTCCCCTCCCCGCCCCTTTCCCGCTGTGACATTCTGCGGCTCCGCCGCGGGGTGGCTCCGCCCCGGGCCCCCCTTGTCCTCAAGCGCCGGACGGGCTGGAAGGGGTGGCTGTGGCTGCGCCCGGCCGGCGTTACAGATGGCCTCAAACTCCCCCAGCTACCGCTGGGGGAGATCGAGGCCAATCGTTGAGGCGCGCCTCAACCGCCACGCGTCACGCCGGCACCCCGTTCGCCCCCGCCAGCACCGCATTGGCCAAGCCCAACCGATCCGCCTGCTCCAGCAACTCCCGTACCGCCCCCGCCTGTCCGCCGCCGGACTTCATCAGGCCCATCAGCAGTGCGGATACCGTCAGGTTCTGCACGTCCCCGGTGGAGACCGACGCGACCATCCGGGTCAGGTCGTCGGGGAAGCTCGCTGAACCGTCGAGCCACGGCTTGGCCAGTGCCTGGGCCGTTTCGGAGTTCTGGACGAAACCGTCCACGCTCTTGCCCAGCGAGATCGACGACATCAGCCGGTCGAAGAACACGGACTCGCCACCGACGATGCTGACGTCGGCGTTCTCCAGGCCGGTGGCGAGGACCGTGGCCTGGGCCTCGGCGACCTGGCGCTGGGCTTCGAGGCCGGCCAGCCGGATCTCCTTTTCGGCGGCGAGGCGCAGCCGGTACTCCTCGTGGCCGCGTGAGGCGTCGTCCAGGGCGGCCATCGCGGCCGCCTTTTCGGTGAGGCCCGCCGCCTCCGCCTTCAGCTTCTCGCCGATCATCGCGGCGTCCGCGGTGGCCTGGGCGGAGGTGCCCTCGGCGACGGCCAGGGCCTTGAGCCGGGAGCCGGTGGCCTCCGCCGTCAGGCGGGCCTCCGTCGCGCGGGCCTCCGCGCGGCCGGCCTTCTCGGTGACCTCGGCCTCCTTGTCGCGGACCTGGACGTCGGCGAGTCCGGGGGCCGCCGCCTCGGCCTGAACACCCTCGGCGAGCCGGAGTTTGGCGCGCGCGTCCAGATCCGCGGACTGCAGCCTCGCCTCGGCCAGCGTGAGCTGCTCGGCGGCGTGGTGCTTGGCCGCGGCCTCCGCCGCCTCGGCCGCCTTGATGTCCTTGACCAGCTTCTCCTGGGCCGCCGCCTCCGCGCCGATGATCACGGCCTGACGGTTGCGCTCGGCCTCCTCGACCATCCGCAGCTTCTTGATCGACTCCTCCTGCTCGGCGACCGTACGGTCCACCGCGATCCGCTCGCGGATGACGTCGGCGACCTCCCGGCGCTCCGCCTCGACCTCCTTGTCCTTGGAGATCTGCGACAGCTGGGTCTCCCGTTCCCGCCCGATGACTTCGAGGAGGCGGTCCTTCTCGATGCGCTCGTTCTCCACGGCGATGACCCGCTCGCGGTTCTTCTGCGCCACCGCGATCTCCCGCGCCTGGTTCTCGCGCTGCACCCCGAGCTGTTCCTCGGTCCGCAGGAACGCGGTCTGGGCACCCAGGCGTTCCTCCTCCTGGACCTTGGCGGTGGCCGCCTCCTCGCGGGCGCGCAGGATCTCGACCTCGCGGCGCTGCTTGATCTCCGCCTCGGACTGCCGCCGCTCCAGCTCCAGGATGGTCTCCCGGGCGTCGACGTTCTGCCGGGTGATCTCCTTCTCCTCGGTGCGCTGGAACTCGTTGGTGCGGACGTGCTCCACCGCGGTCAGCTCGGTGATCTTGCGGATGCCCTGGGCGTCGAGGATGTTCGCACCGTCGAGCTGTGTCATCGGCGTCTGCTCGAGGAAGTCGATGGCCGCGTCGTCGAGGTGGTAGCCGTTGAGGTCGGTCCCGATGACCCGGATGATCCGGTCCCGGAACTCCTCACGCTTGGTGTAGAGGTCGATGAAGTCCAGCTGTTTGCCCACGGTCTTCAGCGCCTCGGAGAACTTCGCGGCGAAGAAGTCCTGGATGGCCGCCTTGTCACTGGCGCGCTCGGTGCCGATCGCCTGGGCGACCTTGACGACGTCCTCGACCGTCTTGTTGACCCGTACGAAGAACGAGATGTGGATGTCGGCGCGGATGTTGTCCTGGCAGATCAGCCCTTCCCGGCCGGTCCGCCTGATCTCGATGGTCTTCACCGAGATGTCCATGAACTCGGCCTTGTGCAGCACCGGCAGCACCACGGCGCCGGTGAAGGTGACATCGACCTTCTTGGTCTTGGAGATGATCAGCGCCCGGCCCTGCTCCACCTTGCGGAACAGCCTGCCGAACACCAGGAGCAGTGCGATCGCGATGAGCAGGACAACGGCAACCAGCACGCCGATGCCCAGAGAGATGGCGTCCATGAATTCCTCGATCTGTTCTTTCAGGTGGCGGTGCGCGGGTCCAGAGCCTGGTCGTAGGGCGTGATCCAGAAGAACTCGCCGGGCTCGTCGTAGGCGTAGAGCAGGGCGGTACTGCCTGATCGCAGGCCCAGCAGAGCGTCCTCGCCCTGCACCCGCACCTGCACGACCGCAGTCGATCCGTCGGCGGCCGCGACTTCGGCCTGGCCGAAGTCGGCGGAGACCGTGCCGGTGCGGACGGTGCAGGTGAGTCCCACGAAGTCCAGCCGGGAGGGAGGCGGTTGATACGGGAAGAGGCTGCGCAGCCGGCGTACCAGCCGGCGGGTGACGGTCCAGGCGATCAGCAGGGCGGCGGCCAGCACCGCCGAGTCGAGCAGGGTGCGGGTGCCGCCGGCCGGCTCGGCGCGGCGCACCAGCACGGAGCCGGTGAGGCTGACGAACCAGGCGATCAGCACCGCCAGCGACACCGGCACGGTGACGGGCACCGCGCTGTCCCCCGCAGCGTCGGCACCCGGCACCGTGTGCGCGGTTTCCCCGTGCATCCCCGCGTGCGGTCCCCCGTACAGCGAGAACGCGTCGTGGTCGGCGGCGCCGGCCAGAACCAGCAGCCAGAACGCGATGACGACCAGCAGCGCGGCCCCGAACAGCACCGCGGGAAAACCGAGAGCGGCGTCGATGAACTCCCCCATACCGCTCTCCCCCGTTCCCCGTGCGAACCCCCCGGCAGAACGTCCCGGCGTCGACGTACGTTTCCGCACTCCGGCACCGGGACGCTCTCCCCCGTTTCCGCTGTCCCATGATGACCGCCCACCCCGACTTGACGCATTGCCGAAACCCGGCAATATTCGAGGTCCGCGCATGCCAGGGCCGGGCCCGGCACGACCGCCGCACCGAAACGAACCCAGCGAGACGAACGCACGAGAGAAGCACGGGAGAGACGTGTCAGGACCCGAGACATCCGCGCCCTACCTGGACGGATACGCGCTGATGCTGTCCGAGGTCCTGGCCACCGGCCGGCGTCCGACCCGGGACGAGCTCGATGCCCGCCGGGCCGGCGGCGAACGGGCCGCCGAGGACGGCCGTACGCTGCGCAGTCTCATCGGCGAGCACCTCGCCGCCACCCGCGCCTGCTGGCCGGCCGTACCCACCGGCTCCGCCGCGAGCGCGCTCACCGCGGTGGAGCTGGCGATCGACGCCTTCGCCGAGGGGTACGAGCGGGCGCAGCGCGTCGCGGTACGCCAGGAGGAGGCGGCCCGGCGGGAGTTCATCCACGATCTGCTGTACGGCGGCAGCGACCTCGGCCGTCTCGCCCAGCGCGCCGAGCGGTTCGGGCTGCGCCTCTCGCAGACGCACGCCGTCGCGGTGGCGCAGAGCGGCACCGCGTACGACGAGAGCGACCGCGTCACCCGCAGCGTCGGGCTCGCCCTCTTCAGCCGGTTCGGCAATCGCAGCATCCTGCTCACCACCAAGGACGGCCGGCTGATCTGCGTCGCCCCCGGTGACCAGGACGACGTGCTCACCTATTTCGCCAAACAGACGTACACGGCGACCGACGACGGCGCGCTGATCGCGGTCGGCCGCCCCCACCCGGGCGCCGGCGGTGTCGTGCACAGCTACGAGGAAGCACTTAACGCCCTCGAACTCGGCGCCCGGATGAATCTGGACGGGCCGGTGCTCCACGCCGCCGATCTGCTGGTCTACCCGGTGCTCACCCGGGACCGGGACGCCCTGGTCGACCTGGTCCGCAGTGCACTGGGCCCGCTCCGGCAGGCCCGTGGCGGCGCCGAGCCGCTGGTCTCCACGCTGAACCACTACTTCGAATCGGGCTGCATCGCGGCCGAGGCGGCGCGTCGGCTGTCGCTGAGCGTGCGCGCGCTGACCTACCGGCTGGAGCGGATTCAGCAGCTGACCGGCGCCGACCCCGCAGACCCGGCGCACCGCTACACGCTGCAGACGGCCGTCATCGGGGCCCGGCTGCTGAACTGGCCCGCCCAGCAGATCTGACCGGATGCGCCACCCACTCGGCGGTCGCGGGCCTACACAATGGGCGCATGACTGACGCACACACGACGCCCGGCCAGGCCCCGCGTAAGCCCGAGATGCCGTCCTGGGAGAAGCGCTTCAGGGCCCCGCGGGTCGGGCTGCCCGACTGGGCGGAGGACGCACCGGACCGCTCGCTGTTCGTGTCCAACGCGACCGGCACGTACGAGCTGTACGCCTGGGACCGCGCAAGCGGCAAACAGCGCCAGGTCACCGACCGGCCGAACGGAACCACCGACGGTGTGCTCCCGCCGGACGGAGAGTCGGTGTGGTGGTTCGCCGACACCGACGGGGACGAGTTCGGCGTCTGGATGCGCCAGCCCTTCCACGGCGGCCCCGACGAACCCGCGACCCCCGGCCTGGAGCCCGCCTACTCCGGCGGTCTTGCGATCGGGCGGGACGGCACGGCGGTGGTCGGACGCTCGACCGACGAGGACGGGTCCACCCTCCACCTGGTGCGCCCCGGCGCGGCGCCCGTGGAGATCTACCGGCACCGTGAGTCGGCCGGGGTCGGCGATCTGTCGCACGACGGGACGCTCATCGCGATCGAGCACACCGAGCACGGCGATGCGATGCACTCCGCGCTGCGCGTGGTGCGGCCGGACGGTTCGTCCGTCGCGGAGCTCGACGACACCCGCGGCGGTACGCAGGAGCTGGGCCTGCAGGTCCTGGGCTTCGCGCCGGTCGCCGGGGACACCCGGTTGCTCGTCGGGCACCAGCGGCGGGGCCGCTGGGAGCCGATGGTGTGGGACGTGGCGACCGGCGAGGAGACCGCGCTCGCCGTCGACCTGCCCGGTGATGTCAGCGCCGAGTGGTATCCGGACGGCTCCGCGCTGCTGGTCGTGCACGGCTTCGAGGCGCGCAGCGAGCTGTGGCGCTACGAGCTCGCCGGTCACCGGCTCGCCCGGGTCGAGACACCGGCCGGGACGGTGTCCGGGGCGACCGCCCGTCCCGACGGCACGGTCGAGTACCTGTGGTCGTCGGCCGCGCTGCCGCCGGTCGTGCGGTCCACCTCCGGAGCGGTGGTCCTGGACCCGCCGGGGATGACCGCGCCGGCCTCGGTGCCGGTGCGGGACGTGTGGGTGGAGGGGCCCGGCGGCCGTATCCACGCCCTGGTGCAGCAGCCCGAGGGGGACGGCCCTTTCCCCACCGTCTTCGACGTGCACGGCGGACCGACCTGGCACGACAGCGACGAGTTCGCCTCCGCGCCCGCGGCCTGGGTGGACCACGGCTATGCCGTCGTACGGGTCAACTACCGCGGGTCGACCGGATACGGCCGGGAGTGGACCGACGCGCTCAAGCACCGGGTCGGTCTGATCGAGCTCGAGGACATCGCGGCGGTCCGCGAATGGGCCGTCGTCTCCGGTCTCGCCGACCCGGCGAAAATGGTGCTCTCCGGCGGGTCCTGGGGCGGCTACCTGACGCTGCTCGGCCTCGGCACCCAGCCGGACGTCTGGGCGGCGGGCCTGGCGGCGGTCCCGGTCGCCGACTACGTCACCGCCTACCACGACGAGATGGAAGCCCTCAAGGCGATGGACCGTACGCTGCTCGGCGGCACCCCGGAATCCGTACCGGAGCGGTACGCGGCGTCGTCGCCACTGACCTATGTGGACGCGGTGCGGGCGCCGGTCTTCATCTCGGCCGGAGTGAACGATCCCCGGTGCCCGATCCGCCAGGTCGAGAACTACGTGCGGCGGCTCGCGGACCGGCAGGCGGTGCACGAGGTGTACCGGTACGAGGCGGGGCACGGCTCGCTGGTGGTGGACGAACGGGTCAAGCAGGTGGGCCTGGAGCTGGATTTCGTGGCGCGGCACGTGGGGTAGGCCGCCCGTCGGTCCGGGGTCCGGGGGGAGAGTCCCGTCGGCGGCCACGTACCTTTGGAGGCGTGTACCGGTTCCTGCTGACACCCCGCTGGTGGGGGATCAACGTCTTCGTCCTGCTCGCCATCCCCTTCTGCATCTTCATGGGGTCCTGGCAGCTGAGCAGGTTCGAGGCCCGCGTCGCCACGCACGATTCCGACGAGCACCGGCCCGACCCCACGCGTCAGGCATCCGCCCCGCTGGCGAGTCTGCTGCCGGTGACCCTCGACACCTCGGGCCGCCAGGCGAGGGCCACCGGGCGGTACGGGGAGCAGTTCCTGGTGCCCGACCGGGTCGTCGACGGCAGGCGGGGCTCGTACGTGCTGACCCTGCTGCGCACCGATGGCGGCAAGGCGCTCCCGGTGGTGCGCGGGTGGCTGCCCGCGGGGTCGAAGGCACCGGCCCCGCCCAAGGACGAGGTCACCGTCACCGGGTCGCTGCAGGCCTCAGAGGACAGCGGCACCGACGGGGCGCACACCCAGGGCGGTCTGCCCAGGGGGCAGCTCGGGATCATCAGCGCGGCCTCGCTGGTGAACCTGGTGCCCTACCCGGTGTACGACGCCTGGATTACCTTGCCGCACGCTTCCGCGGGGCTGACCGCGGTGCCGGCGGCCGCACCGCAGAACAGCGGCCTCGACCTGAAGTCGTTCCAGAACCTCGGCTACACCGGGGAGTGGTTCGTCTTCGCCGGGTTCGTCGTCTTCATGTGGTTCCGGCTGATCCGGCGCGAGGCCGAGGCCGCCCGGGACCTGGCGCTGGGGCTGGTACCGGAAGGGCCGCCCGGCCCGGAGGACGCGCAGAGCCCGGCGGACCCGGACGACGCGGAGAGCCTCGACGGTCAGGGTGTGTCGAGCACGCCCGTGCGGTAGATGGTGCCCGCGCACGCGTTGGGGATGGTCGCCTCGGCAGCCGGTACGCCCGGCTCCGCCTCGTGCACGACGGCCACACTGCCGTCGGAGGTGTCACCGTCGCCGTAGGCCAGCTGCGGGCTGGTGTTGGCGGAGTTCTGCGGCGCCACGTCCTGGCCCGTGCTCCCCGTGCTGTCGGATCCGCCCGAGGGTGTCGGATCGGGTGACGGCTGCTCGCTGGGGCAAGTGTCCGAGGGCACCCAGGCGAACTTCACCTCATACGCCTTGGACGGCTTCAGTACGAGACCGGTCGTCTCCAGCGAGGGGTCGGGCAGCCGGGCTGCCGGGTCACCCGCCGTGTGGTCGACCACGGCGATCCTGGCCGGGTCGGCGGCCCCCATGGCCTGGAAGTGCACGGTGCCCGGGTCGGTGATCGAGCACTGGGTGCCCGAGACGTTCGAGACCCGGAAGGTGCCGTAGACCGTGCCGTCGGCGTCGGCCGGCGCGGTCGACGCCGAGGTGACGCCCAACTGCTGGGCGTCGCAGATTGGCAGGCTCTTCGACGAGCTGCTCGATGGGTCGCCCGCGCCCGTCGGCGTACCGGCGTGTGCGTCCTTGCCGGTGGCGGACGGCTTGTGCTGCTTTCCGCCCTTGCCGGTCGCGTTGCTGCCCGACGGTGAGTCCGTGGCCTTCTTGCCGCCGCCGTCTCCCTCCGTCGGGCCCGTACTGTCCTGGGGATGGTGGCGGTGCCCCACCGCTACGGGATTGCGCGGTGGCCCACCGCCGGCCCCGGCGACGTGGATGAAAGCCGGGATCGCGGTACCGACCAGCAGGACGGCCGCGGCCGCGCCGACCAGCACCTGACGGCGGCGGGCCCGCCTGGCCGGAACGGCCTTGTACAGGTGGTCGAGCGCTTCCTCGGACGGCCGGAGGTCTTTCACCGCGCCGTGCATCAGCCGACGCAGCGCGAGCTCGTCCTCGTCGAGGCCGTCCGCGAAGTGATCCGGCCCTTCGTTCGGCATTCCGTTCCCAGCCTGGTTGTTCCGGTTGATCTCGCTCATGCCGGGGCCTCCATGGCCACCCGCAGCGCGGCGATGCCGCGCGAGCCGTATGCCTTCACCGAGCCCAGCGATATTCCCAGCGCCTCGGCGACCTGGGCCTCCGTCATGTCGGCGAAGTAACGGAGCACCAGTACCTCGCGCTGGCGGCGCTGCAGATTGCGCATGGCCTTCTTCAGCGCGTCGCGCTCCAGTAGGTCGTAAGCGCCTTCCTCCGCGCTCGCCATGTCCGGCATCGGCTTGGAGAGGAGTTTCAGACCGAGGATGCGGCGGCGCAGTGCGGACCGGGACAGATTGACCACGGTCTGGCGCAGGTATGCGAGCGTCTTCTCGGGGTCTCTGACCCGTTTGCGAGCGGAGTGCACGCGGATGAACGCTTCCTGGACGACATCCTCGCAGGAGGCCGTGTCGTCCAGCAGCAGCGCGGCGAGACCCAGCAACGACCGGTAGTGCGCGCGGTAGGTCTCGGTGAGGTGATCGACGGTGGTGCCGACGGCCATGATGTCGTCAGCGCCCCCGCCGCTCTGGGAGGGAATCCTGGTGGGGCGGGTGGCCGGCACGGGGGCGATCACCGGCATGCCACCGGGCGTACGGGGGCGCCGGAGCGGGCGAACCACTCCGCCACGTCCGGACACCGCTGCGATATCGAGAACCTCTGCCACGCCAGTTGGACACGCTTCCCCCCGTCAGGGTTGTACGCGTATGGCATCGCTTTTGGCGATGTGGCCAACGCCCGCGCGTGTGATGCCCTCATGCGCACTGCCCTCATGCGTACCGATCTCCCCAATGTCCCTTTCGTGCGCTGCCGCTCATGACACCCGCGCAGAAAGAGGTGAACCCCAAGACGCTGTCGGCGCAGCGGCGGTTGCAGATGACCGCAGCTGCCCCGGGGGAGTGAATCGTGTAACAGGCACCCGTCACAGTTCAAGTGGTGCAGACCAAGGTCTTCCTCACAGTGCGTGCACGGATTCTACAAAGGTTCCGAGGTCACGAGCTCCGCGGCCACTGCCTCGGCGATCTGAGCCGCGTTCAGTGCGGCGCCTTTGCGGAGATTGTCCGCGCAGACGAACAGCTCCAGCGCCTGCGGATCGTCCATCGAGCGCCGTACGCGTCCCACCCAGGCCGGATCCGTGCCCACCGCGTCGGCCGGCGTCGGGAAATCGCCCGCGTCCGGGTCGTCGAAGAGCACCACCCCGGGGGCGGTCGCCAGGATCTCGTGCGCGCGGGCGATGGTGAGCTCGTTCTCGAAGCGTGCGTGCACCGAAAGCGAATGGGTGGTGACGACCGGAACCCGTACACAGGTCGCCGCCACCGGGAGCTTCGGCCGGTCCAGGATCTTGCGGGTCTCGTCACGGAGCATCAGCTCCTCCGACGACCAGCCGTCGGCGGCGACCGAGCCCGACCAGGGGACGACGTTCAGCGCGATGGGAGCGGGGAAGGGACCGGTGTCGTCCCCGACGGCCCGGCGCACATCGCCGGGGCGGGTGCCCAGTTCGGTGTCCGCGACCAGCTTGGTCTGGCCGCGCAGCGCCTCGATCCCGGCATGGCCGGCGCCACTCACCGCCTGGTACGTCGAGAGGATCAGCTCCCGCAGCCCGAACTCGGCGTGCAGCGCACCGACTGCCACGATCATGGCCAGGGTGGTGCAGTGCGGGGAGGCGATGATGCCGCGTGGCCTGAGCCGCAGGGCATGGGGATTGACCTCGGGCACCACCAGCGGCACCGCCGGGTCCATCCGGAAGGCGGCCGAACCGTCCACCACGACCGCGCCCTTGGCCGCGGCGATCGGTGCCCACCGCGCGGCGACCTCGTCGGGGACGGCGAAGATCGCGACCTGCACGCCGTCGAGGGCCTCCTCGGTGAGCGGCAGCACCTCGGCTTCCTCGCCGCGCACGACCCGGCTGCGGCCGGTCCGGCGCGGCGAGGCGATCAGCCTGATGTCGCCCCAGACGTCGGCATGCTGCGACAGCATCTGGAGCAGAACAGCACCGACGGCTCCGGTCGCTCCGACGACCGCGAGCGTCGGTTCACCGGTCATCGACCGGTGCCCCCATAGACGACTGCCTCGTCCGAGTCGCTGTCGAGGCCGAAGGCGGTGTGCACGGCGCGCACGGCCTCGTTGACCTCGTCGGCGCGGGTGACCACCGAGATGCGGATCTCGGAGGTCGAGATCAGCTCGATGTTCACACCGGCGTCGGAGAGCGCCTCGAAGAAGGTCGCCGTCACCCCGGGGTTGGTCTTCATGCCGGCGCCGACCAGCGAGATCTTGGCGATCTGGTCGTCATAGCGCAGCGAGTCGAAGCCGACGATCGCCTTGGACTTCTCCAGGGCGTCGACGGCCTTGCGGCCCTCGTCCTTGGGGAGCGTGAAGGAGATGTCGGTCAGACCGGTGGACGCGGCGGAGACGTTCTGCACCACCATGTCGATGTTGACCTGACTGTCCGCGATGGCGCGGAAGATGGCCGCCGCCTCACCGGGCTTGTCGGGGACGCCGACGACCGTGATCTTCGCCTCGGAGGTGTCGTGGGCGACACCGGAGATGATGGCCTGCTCCACCGTGCGTTCCCCTTGTGCTTCGTGTGCTTGGCGTACTTCGTTGCTGACCCAGGTGCCCTGCAGTCCCGAGAACGAGGATCTGACATGGATCGGGATGTTGTAACGGCGCGCGTACTCCACGCATCGGTGCAGCAACACCTTCGAGCCGGAACTCGCGAGCTCCAGCATGTCCTCGAAGGAGATCCGGTCGATCTTCCGGGCCTTCCTGACGACCCGGGGGTCGGCGGTGAAGACACCGTCCACATCGGTGTAGATCTCACAGACCTCGGCGTCAAGGGCAGCAGTCAGCGCGACCGCGGTCGTGTCCGAGCCACCCCTGCCGAGCGTGGTGATGTCCTTCTTGTCCTGGGACACGCCCTGGAACCCGGCGACGATCGCCACGTTGCCCTCGTCGAGCGCGGTGCGGATCCGGCCCGGCGTGACGTCGATGATCCGCGCTTTGTTGTGGACCGAGTCGGTGATGACACCGGCCTGGCTGCCGGTGAACGACTGGGCGTCGTGGCCCAGGTTTTTGATCGCCATGGCCAGCAGTGCCATGGAGATCCGCTCTCCGGCGGTCAGTAGCATGTCGAACTCTCGCCCGGCAGGGATCGGCGACACCTGCTCGGCAAGATCGATCAACTCGTCCGTTGTGTCGCCCATCGCTGACACCACGACAACCACCTGGTTGCCACTCTTCTTGGCGTCGACGATTCGCTTGGCGACCCGCTTGATGCCCTCGGCATCGGCTACGGAGGAGCCTCCGTACTTCTGCACGACAAGGCCCACGTGCGCTCCTCGATCCAGTCATTACTGCGGTCGGCTCAGTCTAGCGAGCGGCCGCACGGCTCCCCCGATGTATCACATCATGAGATGTCCCGCTCACTCAGTGATCACCGGGAAGGCGCACACGGCCGCTCGGTCTGGTGCCTGCCCCGGATGGCCCGCCGCACTCGGAACGTGGGGCGAGTCACATCCCGGGACTGCCGGGACCTGGCGGGCGCCCGGTCCATCTCAACCGTGGAGGCCCAGGTACAGGCTCAAGGTCTGCTCGACCTGCGCCATGTCCTCGTTCGCCAGGTAATCCACCGGGTCTCCGACGACGTAACGGGTGTCGATCGTACGGATCTGGTCGACGAGGAGAAGAGTGTCCCGGTCCGCGATGGTCAGCTGGGGGCGGAAGACCGCAGGCTGGGCGCTGGTCGAGGTCGGCACGATCACGACAGTCGACCAGGTGTCACGCTGGACGCTTACCACCAGCCCATAGCGGCGTCCGCGCTGCTCGTGTCCCCGTTTGGCATCGCCGAGGTCTACGCGATACACCGCCCCCCGAATCAACGGGAATCCCTCCGACTCCGCAGGTCCACCGGTTGACCGCCCTCGTCATATCCCCACGCGTCCGGTTCGCCGGAGAGATCTTCCGTACGCAGGCGAGTCATGTCCTCATGCGCCCGCTCTTCCCAGAGCTGGCGCTGCAACACGTCGAGCGCATATGCCTGAAGGGACTTCTTCGCCACGACGGCGCGGATCTTGAGTTGCTCAATGGTCTCTTCTGGGACGTCACGAATGGTGAGAGCAGTCATGCATGCAGATTAGCAGCAATGCAGGCAACTTAGCAGCAGGCCGCCCATCCACCGCCTCCGGTCACATCTCGACCTCGAGCAACTCCTTCAAGGCCCGCCTGCCGCCGGGCGTCACCTTCAGCGCCCGGCCGCCGCCGATCCGCTCCACCCAGCGCCGCTCGATGGCGTGTCCGCAGAGCGCAGCCCCGAGCACGCCCGCCAGATGGACGCGGCGTTCCGTCCAGTCCAGGCAACTGCGGACCACCGGCCGGGAGCCCTTCCGCCCGGCCCCGTCGGGGGCGGACAGCTCGATGCCAAGTCCGGCGAACCAGAGGCGGCCCGGCTCGGTGACGGCGAGCCCCGCCTCGTCACTGACCAGGCCCCGGCCGATGACGGCGTCAGTGACGGCCACGCCCAGGTGACCGGCCAGATGGTCGTAGCAGGTCCGGGCCCGCGCCTCGGCGCTCATCCGGGTGGACTCGCGCAGGTTCCTCGGGACCGGGGCGGCGGACGGGGCGTATGCGGCCAGATCCTCGATCAGCGCTGCCACCGTGGGATCGGCCAGCCGGACGTAGCGGTGCCGGCCCTGGCGCTCCTCGGCCAGCAGGCCGCCGGCGATCAGGCGGGACAGGTGCTCACTCGCGGTGGACGGCGAGACGCCGGCTTGCCGGGCCAGTTCACCGGCCGTCCAGGCCCGGCCGTCCAGCAGGGCCATGCAGAACGCGGCCCGGGTCTCGTCCGCGAGCAGTCCGGCGATTCGGGCGAGTGTCATGGGCCCATCGTGCCCCGGCGCACAGTTCGGCCGGCGCCGAACTGTCGCGGTTCTAGCTTGGCGGCATGACCAGCCCCGTGCACGAGTTCGATCACTACCAGGAGGTCCTGGCCGCCCTGGCGGATCCGGTTCTGGTCCCGCTGCCGGCCGCCGGTTCCGGTGTTCCCGGCACCATGGCGTGGCTGCGGGCGACCGTGGCCCGTTTCAGCTCCGGTGACGCCCACACCCGCCGCCGGGCCCTGGTGGAGGCCGATCTGGCCCGCCTGGACCGGGCGGCCCTCGGGGCGGCCGCCGCGTCCGGCCCCGACGGTGACACCCGCCTGCTGGTGGTCCGTACCCTCGCCCGGGAACTCGGCCTCCCGGACCCGACCGCCGTCGCGGAGGCGATCGGCATCGTGGCACGGTCGTACTTCGGCGGGGACGACCCGGACGCCGACGCGGCGGTGGCCTGGCTGCTGCCCCGTGTGCACCCGGCCGGTACGGAAGCCCACGGCGGGCCCGATGACGGGGCCGATGAGGTGGCCGCCAACCGGATCGGCCTCCTCGTGCAGGCCTGCGACGCCACGAGCGGCCTGATCGACCGGGCCGCCGGGGCCGTCCGGCGGGCGGCCGACGACGACCGGGCCGGGTACTGCTGCTCCACGGAGGCGCTGCCGAACGAGGCCCTGCCGACCGAGGCCCTGCCGACCGAGATCCTGCCAACCGAGGCCCTGCCGACCGAAGCGCTGCTGACCGAGGTCCTGCGTTACGACCCACCGGTGCGGGTGATGCGCCGCCTCGCCGTCCGCGACACCCGGATCGCCGGGACCGACATCGCCGAGGGCGACCTGGTCACCCTGGACATCGCGGCCGCCAACCGGGACCCGGAGGTCTTCCCGGACCCGGGAACCTTCGACCCCGAGCGGACCGGCCCGCCTTCCCTCACCTTCGGCAGCCCGCCCCGCGTCTGCCCCGGCAGGGACCACGCGCTGGCCCTGGCCACCGGAATCCTGGATCGGGCCCCGGTCGACGACCCCGCCGACGACACCCCTGCCACGGACGACCGTGACCCGGCCGACGTCGTTGCCGCCATGGTGGAACACGTCCTGGCCCTCGCGTCGACCTGGACGGCCTGGGACGGCCGCCCGTTCCCGGCCGACGACCGCGTCTACACGCCGCACAAGGCGATTCGCCGAGTCACCGATCACCTCGTCGACCACCTCGCCGAGTTGGAGGCCCGGCTCGCCGGTGAGGTGCCGCAGCCCGACCACTGGCACGCCTCCGCGATCACCACCGGCGCGGACCTCTCCCCGTTCACCCGGCAGGACCTCGACGAGGCCCGCAGCCGACTGACCCGACTCGCCGGGATCTGGACCAACCGGCTGCACACCCTGACGCCCGAGCAGCTCGACCACTCTCCCGGCGCCGGCTGGACCTTCCGCCAACTCGCCTTCCACCTCGTGGGATCGGCCTATTACGCCGATGCCATCGGCAACCTGACCGCCACCGATACCGACCCGGGGACGCCATGACCGCCTTCACCAACCTCCACCACACCGAGACGCCCCTCCTGCTGCCCAACGCCTGGGACCACGCATCGGCGGCGGCCCTCGCCGCCCAGGGCTTCCCGGCGATCGGTACGACCAGCCTCGGCGTGGCAGCGGCGGCCGGCCTGCCCGACGGCCGGGCGGCGACCAGGGACGAAACGCTGCTGCTGGCCCAACGGCTGGGCCAGCGCCCGTTCCTGCTCTCCGTCGACGCCGAGGGCGGCTTCAGCGACGACCCGGCGGAGGTCGCCGAGCTGGCACGCCGACTGGCCGCCGCCGGGGCGGTGGGCGTCAACCTGGAGGACGGCCGGGGCGACGGCACGCTCACCCCCACGGACCTGCACGCGGCGAAGATCGCCGCGGTGAAGACCGCCGTACCGGACCTCTTCGTCAACGCCCGCACCGACACGCACTGGCTGAAAACCCGCCGGTCCGAAACGGCCCCCCGGCTCGCCGCCTACCGCGAGGCGGGCGCCGACGGCGCCTTCGTCCCGGGCCTCTTCGAGCCCGCCGAGATCACCGCGCTGGTCGAACTCCTCGGCGCGATCCCGCTGAACGTCCTCTACTCCCCCTCGGGCCCCACCCTCACCCAACTCGCCGCCCTCGGCGTCCGCCGGGTGAGCCTCGGCTCGCTGCTGTTCCGGGTGGCCCTCGACGCGGCGGTGAGCGCGGCAGCGGACGTACGGGCGGGGCGGCCGGTGGGGGCGGGGGTGACTACGTACGACGCGGTGCAGGGGCTGAACGGCGGGTAATACCACCCACGGTTCGCGATGAAGGGTGAAGAAGGACGACACCGCGCTGCTCCAGGTGAACGCGGCCCTGGAGGACGCGGGCCGCAACGGCCAGTACGCCAAGGCCCACCGCACGTGATAGCGCGGCGAGCCCCCTTCGGTGCCGGTCGCCGGGGTGGCGCCGGGATGGGGTGGTGCCAAAAAGCGTGAACACTTTGCCGTGATCTGTTCACTGCCGCTCAACTGAGCGGGCAGTGAACACTTCACCGGGAATTGCTCACGTTTTACGACGGGGTGCCCCTGGCGCGACCAGTGTCGGTGAGCCCAGGGGTCGACTACGCACGGCGCGGTGAGGTGTTGAACAGCGGCTGACGCGCACGCGGAGCCCTGTCACGGGGCGAGTCATTTGCCAGAGCCGACGTGGTAGCCGACCGGGTCGACGTAGACGTCGGGAGCGTGGCCGCTGGGAGCGGCGATGGTGATCGCCAGGGCGTTGAGATTCACGATCTCCGAGACCTTCTCGTTGGGCGGGGTCACGGACAGCCTGGTGTAGGTCTTGCCGGAGCCGCTGGTGTCGGGGATGTAGTGCAGCAGGAAGCGGGTCTCCTCGCCGGGCGCGATCTTGACGGTGGCCCCCGAGGCGTCGGTGCGGGCGGCGTCGGGCCCGGTGTCGCCCAGGCCGTCGGGGCCCACGAGCTGGACGCCCGGGAAGCCGTGCATGGAGCACGCGCGGGAACCGTTGTTCTTCAGGTTGACGACTATCTCGTTCTTGACCCCCGCGGAGGCGGCGCTGAAGCCGAGATCGTCGGTCCTGCACATGGAGCCCGACGTCGCGGACTGGGTCTTGGCGGTGTTCGCCTCGCCACCCGCATGGGAGCCGTTGGATGAGCTGGTGGCGGAGCCGGACGAGGAGGAGGCGGTGGAGGAGCCGGACGCGGAGGAACCCGATGTCGAGCGCTGGCCGTCGGTGGAGCCCGTGGAGTCGGTGGAGCCGCTGACGGCGGTGGACGCGCCGGTCTTGGCGGAGGCGCTCGATCCGTCGCTGCCACTGCACGCGGTCAGCGAGAGGCCCGCAGCGGCGACGACGAGGGCGAGGGCGGAGATCTTCTTGACGCGCATCGGTACTCCTGGGAAGCGGTGTCGTCCCGCTCGCTCCGGCTGAGCGGGACGCTGTTGTTTCATAGGACACCTATGACGTGGCGAGCCGTTGCGACCGGAGTTGGATCAAGACATCCCCGTGACATGCGAGTCGACGTGCCGTGACAGGAAAGCAGAAGAAGTGGTACATACCGGTCCGTCAGTGTCGAGCGTGCCCGTCGTGACCAGTGCCGAACTCCAACTCCGCGAACACGGTCTTACCCGGGCCCACTCGTTCACTCACTCCCCAGCGGGCGGCGACGGCCTCGACGAGGACCAAACCGCGCCCGCCATCCGCATCCTCGGGACGCCTTACGCGGGCAGGTTGAGCGGGATGCGTGTCGGACACCTCGATCCGCACGACGCCCGCAGCCCGGTCGTACATCAGGCGCAGCTCGAAGTCGCGCCCCGGCACACGGCCGTGCAGCACGGAGTTGGCCGCCAGTTCGGCGACGAGCAGCGCCACGGAGTCGGAGACGGGGTTGCCGTACGCGAGTCCCCAGCCGTTCAGTTGATGCGTGGCGAGCCGGCGCGCCAGCCGTGCACCGCGCCGGGTGGCGGAGAACCGCTGAACGAACGAACTGACGGCGACGGCCCCTTGGGCACGGGAAGCTGACATGTTCGCCAGACTCGCCAGGCCGAGCGCACGCCAACAGGGACGGAGCCAGTACAGAGCGGTCTGTACTGGTCGCCCTTCTGGACTGGGTGGGTAACTCCCCGTAACGATGAACGGGTGGGGGGCGTTCGCGGAGTACGGGAGCGAAAGGCGGGCGGCGATGACGGCGGACCATGGTGGCGGCGGCACGAACAGCGAACCCGAGATGTCGGAAAGCCTCAGGACCTTCGGCGTGGTGTTGAAGGTCTTACGGGACGAAGCCCAGCTGACGCAGGAGGAGTTCGCGCCCCGCGTTCAGTCCTCGGCCCACTACGTCGCCAAGATCGAGCAGGGGAAACGGTTCCCGCCACGGGAGCTGATCGAGCGGTCGGAGGCCGTACTGGGGCCGACGGCCGGACGCGTACTGAAGGCGGCGGCGCAGAGCCTGACACGAAAGGCGGGGCTGGCCTCGTGGTTCCGGCAGTGGGCGGGGATCGAGGAGGAGGCGGTGTCGCTGTATGCGTACGAGTGCCGTGCCATTCCAGGGTTGTTGCAGCCGGAACCCTACGTTCGGGCCATCTTTGAGCGGCGGGTGCCTCCGATCGCGGAGGACGAACTCGAGCGTGAGGTAGGCCTTCGACTCGACCGCCAGCAACTCTTCGCCCAGCGGCCGAGTACCACCTTCAGTTTCGTCGTCGAGCAGACGCTCCTGGAACGGCACGTGGGCGGCCGCCGCGTCACCTCCGAGGTCATCGATCACCTTTTACGCGTGGGAAGTCGGCGCAATGTTGAGATCCAGCTGATGCCGGTCTGCCAGGAAGACCACGCAGGCGTCGATGGCCAGATGTACCTGGCCGAAACGCCGGATCACCGGTGGATCGGCTACACGGAGGGGCAACGGTCGAGCAACCTCATCACGTCCCCGAAGGACGTCAGTGTGCTCCTCCAGCGCTATGGCAAACTGCGTTCGCAGGCCCTCGATTGCGGGGCTACGGTGAGCCTGCTGAAACAGATGCGAGGAGCCCTATGAGCAGCACACAACTGGACTGGTTCAAGAGCAGCTACAGCGGCAGCGAGAACGACAACTGCATCGAGGTCGCTCACCGTCCTGACGCAGTCCATGTCCGTGACTCCAAGGACACAGAGATCAGCCCTCTCGTCGTATCCCCCGGCGCCTGGTCCACCTTCATCGCGCACTCCGCCGCCAAAACGCTCTGATCGGCGGCCTGGCAAGCCCTCGGCGCCCCTGGGGTTACTGCTCCCCGTGGGTCTCCATGACCTCTGCCACCCTGGCAGGGCGTGTGGAGGGCGCGTGCCACGTTCGCTGTGAGGCCACCGACCGGGTCTTCTCGGAGTCGGAAAGCCCGTAAGAGCTCCGGGCCCTCGACGGACTCGCCGATGTGCCGGCCGCCGAGCGAGCCAGGGCTGTGCTCCGTGCCTCGCTCCGGGGCAACCGCGCGGACCTCTGCATCCGCATCCGGGCACCGGAATCTCGACGCCGCTGTCCACGGCCACATCAGGCTGATCACCTGACTTGGCCTCACGGTAGCCGCGTAAGGCGGTGCCGCTGTCCGCCACCGGGTCCTCTCCGGCTCCCGGGACAAGCGGAACCGTGGTGGGCGCTGAGAACGGGATGGCCATGGGACATCACCGCTATCAGGAGGGACGCGTCACCGTTGTCCTGGCGGGCGCCGGGTCAAGGACTGCGATCGGTGTCCTTTAGACGATGAGCAGGCGGAGGCCGAGATCTGCCGCGTCGAGGTGAGCGAGGTCGCTGTTGCGCTCGGCCCACCGGCCGGAGTCGAGGTCGTCGCTGAGGCTGCGTACCGCCCGCTGCTCGGCCTCCGGCCCGACCCTCGTCCACACTGACATCGCACGGCGCACGTGATCCTCCAGATACGCGTCCGGTCGGCGCCAGTACGCCTCGAACAGGCCGTCAGCGCAGTCCCACGGGATGGGCACCGGCTCAGCGCGGGCGCCGATCGCATCGGCCATCCCGGCGAGCGAGGGAAATTCTGCGAGGACGGCGGCGAACTCGGGCAGGTAGTCGCGGGTAAGCCAGAACCGGTCCTGCCATCCGGGCTCGTCGGTGTCGAAGGTGAGCACCACCACCCGGCGGGCCACACGCCGCATTTCGCGCAACCCCGCTATCGGGTCCCCCAGTGGTGAACGGTGGAGACGGCCATCGCGACGTCAAAGG
Source organism: Streptomyces sp. NPDC051320 (assembly GCF_040682175.1). NCBI lineage: Bacteria > Bacillati > Actinomycetota > Actinomycetes > Kitasatosporales > Streptomycetaceae > Streptomyces > Streptomyces sp. NPDC051320. The sequence continues at coordinate 81,745 of NZ_JBFBAL010000012.1, read as the reverse complement.
AGTGGTCCTCGAACGGCAGACTCTCCGCAGCGGCGGCCACGCAAGGCGCCGAGCCCGCAGGCCGCTGCCCCCGCATGACCGCCGATGGCTCCACCGCGGTCACATCGCGATCAACAGGCTCGTAGGAGCCGGTGCCAGCCCCGACGTTCACCACCGTCTGTGCGTCCCCGAGCGCGGCCAAGATCTGCGCGGCGATCCGCGGCTCGGTACGCCGAGTCGCGGTGTAGGCGCCGCCGATCGCGTCGTACAGCCGTGCACCGAGCATCTCCAGTTGCTCCTCCGGTGTCACCTTCAGTCCCTTCGCCCGTGCCTCAAGTTCCCTATCGATGGCCGTCACCATGGCGTCAGCGCGATCACGCCGCTCCAGCAGCAGGCCGCGCAGTCGGCGCAGGTGCGCAACTGCGTCGGTGGACGAGTCGCCAACCAGTTCCGCAACCTCCCGCAGCCCGAAGCCCAGCCGTCGCTAGGCCAGCACTTCCCTGAGTCGCTCCACGTCATCCGCCGAGTAGGCGCGGTACCCGGCCGGGGTCCGCGCCGACGGACGCACGAGCCCGATCTCGTCATAGTGATGCAGCGTGCGGACGCTCACGCCGGCCAGCTCGGCCACGCGTCCCACGGTCCAGCGATCCTCCACGGCACCGACTATGCAGCCTGACGTCACGTGAGGGTCAAGAGCCGGACTCACAGCAGCAAGAGCCGAATCGGAGGCCACGGCCGCACGCCACGTCGACGCTGAGGCGCATGTGCGCCAACTGGACCAGTTCGCGCGGCCGGGCCGTCGAACCCCTGGTTACCGGACCGGGACCCATGACGTGGAGAGCAGACTGCAGGGGGCTCGACGCCGCGTACGGCCCCGGCCCTGCGGATCTCCTCGCCGCCCGGGCGCCCCGAAAGCGACGCTCACCGGCAGGCCGTGGCCCGCGTCAGGAGTCGAGCACGGCGGCAACCGCTTCGATCTCGACGAGCTGGTCCTGGTAGCCGAGCACGGTGACGCCCATCAACGTACTGGGCACGTCGTGTTCACCGAACGAGTCCCGGACCACCTTCCAGGCGGTCACCAGGTCTTCCCGCCGAGCGGACGCGACGAGCACCCTGGTGCTGATGACGTCCTGCGGGGAGGCGCCTGCGGCAGCGAGTGCGGTCTGCATGTTCGTGACGGCCTGGGCGGCCTGACCCGCATAGTCTCCGACCGCCGCCGTCGTGCCGTCCTCGTTCAGCGGGCAGGCCCCGGCGAGGAAAATCAGCCGTGCGTCGGCGGGTGTCGTGGCCGCGTAGGCGTACTCCGCGACGTCGGACAGGGCGGCGGAGCGGATCAGGGTGACGGCGTGGGCCATGGTCGTCCGGGGCCTTCCAGGTCGGGTGAGGGCGAGTTCATCCTGGCAAACCCCGCCGGTTCCCGCCTTCTCTTTTTCGCCGTGGGTGGAGGGACCGCCCGGACGGCGGTGTGAGCCAGGAAACGGTGACGTGGCAGACGACCACCGCGACGATCACCAGAGGCATCACGTCCACTCCGTCGGAGCCGAGCAGCAGCGTGGCAAGCAGGACGGAGGTCAACGGCAGCTTGAGCATCGCCACCGACATCGCGCCCATCCCCATGGCGGCGCCGGTGACGTACGGCAGCCCCGGGAGATGGGAGACCACGATCCCGCACGCGGCACCGAGGAACATCGCGGGGAAGATCGGGCCACCGCGGAACGCGGACAGCGAAGCGCAGTAGGCGAGTCCCTTGCAGACGATCAGCAGGATCAGGGCCCACGCCGAGTAACTGCCGGTGTGCAGCAGCAAGTGGGGCAGCGCGCTCTGCCCGGAGAACAGCACATCGGACGCGCCCTTGCCGGTGCCCTCCGCATAGGCGATGGCCAGGGCCGCCACGACGAGACCCAGAGCCGGGGTCCAGGCCATCCTGCGGCGGTTCACCTGGCGTTGCAGACGCAGTGCCAGGGAGCGGATGCCGGTGCCGAGAAACGCCATCGCGACGCCGATCGCCAACGCCCAGGCGAACTGGGCGACATCGGGCCGCTCGGTGGGCGGGAGGTGCGGGATGACCAGCGTGACGCCTTTGACTCCTGCCCACGAACCGAGGCCGGTGAAGACCAGGGACCCGATGCCGGAGGCCAGCAGACCGGGCAGCAGTACGATCCCGAGCGCCGGGCCACCCAGCCCCGATGCCTCCATCAGCAGAAACGCTCCCAGCAACGGCGAACCGAGCAAGGCACTGATCGCGGCGAAACTGCCGGCGGCCCCCACCATTGCCCGGGACGTGGCCTCGGAGTCGGGTCTGAGCAAGCGGAAGGCGTACACCGCCGAGCCCCCGCCCAGCGCGATCAGCGGCGCCTCGGGCCCGACGACCGCACCGAGTGCCAGCGAGGCGACAGCTGCGAGCAGCACACCGGGGAGGTCGGCGGCGGCGGCGGTTTCCTTGGTCTTGAGGCCCTCGGCCGGCTGGTGCCCACCGTTGCCCGGCAGGAACCGCACCGTCAGTGCCACCAGGAACCCGGCAACCGCGAGAAGCGGGAGCGGCCACCAGGGCGGCGGCCGGTGGAAGCCGAGAGCCGTCGGCAGGTCGGTGTAGAGGGCGCTCTGCAGATGGGAGACCGCTTCGAGGAAGCCGTAGGCGCCCGCTGAGATCAGTACGCCGAACAGACCGGTCAGCACGAGGAGCATGAGGTAGTTCTTGCTCCTCAGCGGGCCGAACGGGTCCTCGAGCAGGGCGGCGTTCCGATCGTCTCCCACCGGGGCGTCCGCTGACATCAGAGCGACTCCTCGGGACCGTCCGGCGGACAGCGGCCGGCATTCGGTGAACTCCGCCGAGTCTCACCCACGGTGCGGCCACCGGCCACCCGGGGCGGCCGAACGGAGGGACGATGCGCCCGCCCGGCCTCTGACCCGGCCGGCGGGGCGGTGGGCAGGCGTACGGACCCCGGCCACGTCGCGCACCCGTCCGCAGGAGGATGATCGCTGTCCGGCGACGGCCCGAGGCCGTCCTGCCGAACAGTGCTGGTACACGACGAGGGAGCGGCCCCATGCCGGAGAAGCCGATACCGCCCGGTGGCGAGACCGAGCAGGCCGAGGTTGCCGCGTTCCGGCGGGCGGTGGGGCTGGAGGCGCTGATCGATGTGCACACGCACTTCATGCCGGAGCGGGTGCTGGCCAAGGTGTGGGCCTACTTCGACGCGGCCGGGCCGCTGATCGGGCGGCCGTGGCCGATCACGTACCGGGAGGAGGAGAAGCACCGGGTCGAGACGTTGCGGGGCTTCGGGGTGCGGGCGTTCACGAGCATGCTCTACCCGCACAAACCGGGGATGGCCCGCTGGCTGAACGACTGGGCCGCCGACTTCGCGGCGCGGGTTCCGGAGTGTCTGCACACGGCCACCTTCTTCGCCGAGCCGGAGGCGGTCGATGACGTGCGCCGGGCGCTGGACCAGGGCGCGCGGGTCTTCAAGTGCCACCTGCAGGTGGGCGGTTACGACCCGAACGACCCGCTGCTCGACGGCGTATGGGGGCTGCTGGCCGACCACGGGACCCCCGTGGTGACGCACTGCGGGTCCGGGCCGGTGCCCGGCCCTTTCACCGGGCCCGGCCCCATCGCCGAGCTGCTGGGACGGCATCCGCGGCTGCGGCTGATCGTCGCGCACCTCGGGATGCCGGAGTACGAGGAGTTCCTCGGGCTCGCGGAACGCCACGAGGGGGTCATGCTGGACACCACCATGGCGTTCACGCCGTTCGCGGAGGCCGCTGCTCCGTTCCCGCGCGCCGCGCTCCCCCGGCTGGCCGACCTGCGGGACCGGGTGCTGCTGGGGACGGACTTCCCCAACCTCCCCTATCCGTACATCGACGCGCTCCGCGCGCTGGAGCGCACCGGGTTGGGTGACGCGTGGCTGCGTGCGGTCTGCCATGACAACGCGGCGCGGCTGTTCACCGTGTGAGGTGCGCCGGCGGATCAGGTGTGCTTCACCGAGTCGAGGTGGGCGAAGACGACGACGTTGTCCTCGTAGTCCTGGGCCTTCCTGTCGTAGGCGCCACCACACGTGATCACCCGCAGTTGCGGGTCGGGGGTGTCGGCGTAGACGCGGTCGTTCGGGAAGTTGGCCTTGCTGAAGGTTTCCACGGAGTCGACCTTGAAGACGGCGATGGTGCCGTCCTGCCGCGTGATGTTCACCGTGCTCGCCGGCTTCAGCGTGCGGAGCAGCAGGAACACGGCAGGCCCGGTCTTGGTGTCGACGTGTCCCGCGACGATCGCCGTACCGCGCTCGCCGGGGGTGACACCGCCCCGGTACCAGCCGACCAGGTTGGTGTTGTTGGGGGGTGGCGCGTTGAGCTGCCCGGAGGCGCCGATGTCGAGGGGGGTGAACGGCGCGTTGACGGCGATGCTCGGGATCGTGATCCGCGTCGGCGTGGAGCGAGGCAGCGGGGCGACGCCGGCCGGAGTGGGAGCGGCCACCCGCGGGGCGGGGGCGGACGCGACGACCTCGGGACCGGACTGCGCCTTGGCGTCGTCGGTCGGGGTGGCGAAGGAGTTGCAGAGGAGGAGCACCCCCGCGGCCATGGCCGCGACCGGCAACATCAGTGCGCGGTACAGCGGGCTCACACGTCTCTTCGGGAACGCGCGGAACGGGGAGCGTGAGCGCGGCGGCGGGTACGACGGCTGCGGGGGAGGCGGCGGGGTCGGGGAGGACGAGGGGTGCGGGGCGGGCGGGGAGGACGGATGCGGCGGGGGGAGCTTCTCGGCGGCCATGGGGGTGGTGCGCTGCCTTTCGAGAACGGGGTGGTGGCACGTGCGGGCGGGGAGCGAGGATGCGGGCCGGCGAGCGGCAATGACCACCGCCGCGGCCACCGCCCGTGGTGGGCGGTGGCCTCGTCAGCTCTGAAACGTACGGTGGTGCGGAATCGGTCAGGCAGCGGAAAGGCCCGAGACACTGCCGCGGCGACGGCGCAGCACGAACGCGCCCGCACCCATGCCACCCAGCAGCAGCATCGAACCTGCGGCCAGGCTGCCGTTGGTGACGGCCATGCCACCACCACCGGTGTGCATGCCACCGTGCGGCCGGACGTCCTCGCGCGACTTGTCGTGGTCACCCTTCCAGGAGTCGCCGCGGTCGACACCGGAGGCCGAGCCGCCGTCGTCGCCCGTGGTCACGGCCGTGGTCAGGGCCAGGGCGCCACCACCGGTGTGCATACCACCGTGCGGCCGGCCGTTGTCGTGGTCGCCCTTCTCGTGGTCGGCCTTGCCGTGGTCGTCATTGCCCGCCTGGTCGCTCTGGTCCGAGTTCCCGTCGTCACCCATGGTCATGGCGAGGGCGCCACCACCGGTGTGCATACCACCGTGCGGCCGGGCGTTGTCGCCGTCACCACGGCCGTGGTGGTCACGGCCGGCCTGGTCCTCGGCGCCCTGGTCCGAGTTCCCGTCGTCACCCTTGATCATGGCGAGGGCGCCACCACCGGTGTGCATACCACCGTGCGGCCGGGCGTTGTCGCCGTCACCACGGCCGTGGTGGTCACGGCCGGCCTGGTCCTCG